>DASZTO010000024.1:0-93050 GCA_035548175.1 Phycisphaerae bacterium
AAATAACGCGACAACGCCGGACCCAACGCCTGAATCTGTGCCTTGGTCATTCCAGACCTCGCTTCCAGGCAGTTCCTTGCCTGATCCATTCTTAACGCACAAAGTGCGGGGAAAATGCAGTTCTTAGCGTTGTAGGATTAGGTGAGGCCGACGAAAAAGTCGTTGCCCTTGTCGTCGACCACGATGAAGGCGGGGAAGTTTTGCACCTCGATCTTGCGCACGGCCTCCATGCCGAGCTCCTCGAAATCGACAAGCTCGACTTTCTTGATGTTGTTCTGCGCGAGGATCGCCGCAGGCCCGCCGATGCTCCCCAGGTAAAAGCCGCCATGCTTTTTGCACGCGTCGGTGACGGCCTTCGAGCGATTTCCCTTGGCGATCATCACCATCGATCCGCCGTGCGACTGGAAAAGGTCCACGAACGAATCCATCCGCCCCGCAGTGGTCGGGCCGAAGCTGCCCGAAGGCATGCCCGGCGGCGTCTTCGCGGGGCCCGCGTAATAAATCGGATACTGCTTGAAGTACTCCGGCATCGGCTTGCCTGCATCGAGCAGGGTCTTGATGCGCGCGTGGGCGGCGTCACGCGCGACGATCAGCGTGCCCGTCAGGCTCAATCGCGTCTTGACCGGGAATTTCGTGAGAATGGCCCGCACCTTGTCCATGCCGATGTCGAGATTCACATTCACCGGCGGCGCCAGCTCCGGCTGCCGCGCCGGCAGGTATTGCTCCGGATGGAACTCCAGTTGCTCAAGGAAAATGCCGTCCCGCGTGATCTTCCCCTTAACGTTGCGATCCGCCGAACAGGAAACCCCAATTCCGATGGGGCAGGAGGCCGCATGGCGGGGCATCCGCACCACCCGCACATCATGCGCAAAGTATTTACCGCCGAACTGCGCGCCGATGCCGCTCGCCGTGCACATTGCATAGATTCGCTCCTCCCATACCTTGTCGCGAAAGGCCCGTCCTCCGGGTGAGCCGCTGGTCGGCAGGCCATCGCAATAGCCGGTGCTGGCCAGCTTCACCGCCTTGAGCGTCGCTTCAGCGCTCGTTCCGCCGATCACCACCGCCACGTGGTAGGGGGGACATGCCGAGGTTCCGATCTCCTTGAGCTTGCTGCGGATGAAAGTGGCGAGGGATTCTTCATTGAGCACCGCGGGCGTCTGCTGATACAGATACGATTTGTTGGCGCTGCCGCCGCCCTTGGCGATGAACAAAAAGCCATATTCCTCCGCATGTTCCGCCGAACTGTCCGCCATCAGGTCGATCTGCGCGGGCAGGTTGGTCCCGGTGTTCTTTTCCCTGAACATCTCGAGCGGGGCGATCTGCGAGTAACGCAGGTTCTTCTCGTGATACGTGTCGTACACGCCATGCGACAGAGCCTGCGCATCGTCCGTCTCCGTCAACACACGCCGCCCCTTTTTGCCCATGACGATCGCCGTCCCGGTGTCCTGGCAGGTGGGCAGCAATCCGGCGGAAGCCGTCACCGCGTTCTGCAGGTGCGTGTATATGACAAACCGGTCGTTATCCGAAGCTTCCGGATCTTCCAATTCCTCACGCAAGCGCCGAAGATGCGCGGATCGCAGATAAAACGAAATGTCGTTGAACGCCGCGCGCGCCAGCAGCCGCAGTCCCTCGGCCTCCACCTGAAGATAGTCCCTCCCGGCAAGGGCGACGGTGGAGACATGGTCGCTCGACAGCAGGCGATACTGCGTGTCATCGTGCGCAAGCTGCACCGTCGGCTCATAGGCAAAATCCGCCGAGCCCGGCGAGCCGCCGCCGCCCTGGCAACGGCCGGCACTTTCCGCGCCCTTCCCCCCGTTCCCGGGTATTCCGCACGAAGACACATCCACGACGCTCATAGAAACTCCTCAGCAGCAGCGAGGCCGCCATTATGCGCCCCTTCGCCGCGCCCGCCAAACGGCGCAGCACGCGCGCGACGTTGCAGGATAGCGAAATGTCGACTCATCGCCCTCGCGGTCCGTCCGAAAAAAGCCGTCAAGCCGCCGCTCCTTTCTGCCGATGACCCATAACGTGCGATCATGCCGCCGAGAGCGAGACCCGCGATGACCATGCTGACCGAGCTGAACACCCTGCCGCTGGCGATCGGTCCGCGCGTGCGCCGCAGGCGCTACTCGATCAGCCGCATGTGCTGCATGGCGATCGCCGCCGGCGCCAGCACGATCGCCCTGGGCATGGCCATCCTGTATTCCTGCGAATCGATTCAACATCACGAAGCCGCCGGAGAGGTGACGCGCCTCGCCGGAACTCTGGCCCATCTGCGGACGGATGCGGAACTTCAGACGCGGCAGACCAGCGCCCTCATCGCCGACCTGCGAAAGCAACTGCAGCAACGCCAAGCGGAAGCCCCCTCGGCATCCCCCGACAACTCCGCTGCCGCCGATGCAGCGCTTCAACATCAGGTCGAGCAGGCCCAGAACGCCCTTGCCGCCGCTGTTTCCGAAAGCACCCGCCTCACCGAAACGTTGCACAAGTCGCAGTCTGAAGCTGCCGTTATCCCGGATCTCAAAGCCGCTCTTGCCGCCTCCGATGTGCGGCAAAAGTCGCTGCAATCCGCCTGCGATTCCCTGCGAGAGCAGCTCGCAGCGCTGCAAACACAGGAGCAAGCGCTTAAGGATCAGCTCCTCATCGCCGCCGCCCAGTCGACCGACGACAGCGACGCCGCATCCAGTCCCTCCGATCCGGCACCCGCCAGCGCCGCCGAAATCCGCTGGGCGCTGGGCATCTCCTTCGACACCGCCAAAGGATTCGCCTCGCTCTGCTTCGATCGCGAATCGATTCACGACGCCCCGACCGGCCATCAGAACCTGCGCCGCACCTCCGCCACGCGCGCCTCCAATGCCGCCCTCTTCCGTTTCACGTCGGACGCTCCGCGGCAGCGCGTCTACGATGCGGCGCTCACCGTCTCCCTCGCCGCCGATGGCCCGCACGATCGGCTCGTCGAAAACACCCGGCTTGTCCAGCTCTTTCTGCACACCTTCGCCCCCGCCTTCCGCGATCCCGACGCCTGGCTGAACAACACCGTCAAGCAACTCGCCGGCCACAGCCCCTCCGATCGCCTCGTCCTGCTCGACACCACTTTCAAAATCACCGCCTACAACGATGGCGGCAACTTCACCTTCAAAGTCGAATCGCCCCACGACGACCTGGACGAATAACCAGCCACTCATCGGCTCGCACGCCTGCGCCTCGGTGCGCCCGCCCCCCCATCGGGCACGGCCGCCTCCCCTTCACCGCCGAATCCCCACGCGCCGCACTTCCGGGTTCCCCAGCTGCCCGCACGCCCCCATCATTTCCCGCCCGTGCGTGGTGCGCCGCTTCACAAAAAGCCCGCGCTCTTTCAGCCCCCGCATGAACCCCAGCACCGTCTCCTCCTCGGGCGTTTCATAGGGCGCGAACCGCTGCGGATTGTACGGAATGACGTTCACGATGCATCGCAGCGGCGCGCAAAACGCCGCCACCGCGTCCACATCCGCCGGCGAATCGTTCACCCCCTTGATCAGCACATATTCGATCAGAAACCTTCCCTTCGGCGGCAGCGGATATTCCACCAGCGCCCGCTGCAACTGCTCCAGCGGCATCGCCCGATTGATCGGCATCAGCTCATCGCGCACCGCTTCCCGCGCCGCATTCAGGCTCACCGCGATCCGCAGATTCCGCCACGCCGGTTCCGCGCGAACCAGCTCCCCCAGACGTCGCAGCCCGTCGATCCGCCCCACCGTCGAAACCGTGATCTGCCCCATCGGAAAATTGCAACCCGCCGGCTCCGCCAGCACCCGGATCGCCTGCAGCACGTTCTCAAAATTATCCAGCGGCTCTCCCATGCCCATGAACACGATGTTCTGAATGCCATCCGCAAAATAGCGCTGCCCGCCGACGCCCCGTTCCCCGCTGTGCTTCCCCGCCGCGCCCGCCGCCGGCATGTCCGCCATGCGCAGCCGCCGCGCCGCCAGCCGCTGCTGCACGATCTCCGCCGCCGTCAGGTTCTTCACCAGCCCCATGCGCCCCGTCTCGCAAAACGTGCAACCCATCCGGCATCCGACCTGCGACGATACGCACAGCGTGTACCACCGCGTCCCGCCGAAGCTGGTCATCGGGATGATCACCGATTCCGACTCCAGCGCTGCGCCGCTGCCGCCCGCCGCGCCCACCGGCAGGCAGAATTTCACCGTGCCATCCGCCCCATCCCGCGTGAGCCGGGACGCCGCGGGAATCAACACGTCCCCGTCGCTTTCCTCCACGGCGCCCGCCCGCATCACCGCGCGATAGGCCCCGCGCACCGCCTGCACATGCCGCCCCCTATGCCGCGCATACTCCTCCAGCGTCATCCCCAGAATGTTTCGATCCATCACCGTCATGACTGTTCTCAATGTCCTCGTCACCGTCACCGGGCCCTCATCCCGCATGTCCGCCCGTCTGCGTTCCAGGCTGCGTCGCCGCCGGCGCTGTCGCCGGTACCGCCGGCGCGGGCGACCCCCCCTTCGCTTCGCCGCCCTCCCACGACCGCTCCATCCCGTCAATCGCCTCCTGTATCTTCCGCTTCCGCACCTCGTTCAATTCCGGCGGCAAATCCGATTCGTGTATGAACACCTCCATCATCGACTTGTCCGCACCGTTGCCCACCGGCACGCTGATCCGCGCAACGATCGCGTCGCCCCCGCCCGACGCGCCCCCGGAACTCTTCACCGGTTCCGCCGCGCCCCCCGCCGTTTCTCCCCCCAGATGCAGCAGGATCGAATCCTCGCGCACCTCAAACGCAATCCGCGTCCCGCCCGCCAGCGCCTCCAGCGTCTGCAGCACGCTCCCATTGTTCGATTTCAAACTCACCACCGGCACCATCTGGTACAGCCCCGGCTCCGGCACGAAGCGTATGCCCGACAAATGCGTCAATTCCCCCACCACCTCCGACAGCGGCGCGTTGGTGAAATCCACCTGGATCGGCCGCTCCAGTTGCCGCTGCATCCACGCCTTCATGTTCATCACGCGAATCGTTCCGCCCGCCCCCGGCGCGCCCCCGCCGCCCCCCGCGCCGCCCGGCCCCGGCGCGCACTCCACAAACCATATCTGGTTGGTCAGCTGCGCGTAAATCTGCAGCGCCCGAAACGCCGACAGCGGCAACTGCCCCTTCACCTGCTCGATCGCCTTCTCGCGCACCGGCGCCGACACCCCTTCGTCCGCAATCACCGTCACCAGTTCCGGCCGGTCCAGCGCCGTGCGAAGCGCCGTCTTCCAGTCAAAGCTGCCGTCCGCCGCCGGCTTGATCTCCGAGTTACGCAGATCCTGCAACAGCTTCAGCTCCTCCCAATACGCGCGCCGCCCGATGTGCGCCAGCGGCGCCGACGGCCGAATCATCACCGTCGTCCCCGAAACTTCCTGCTGCAATCCCAGCGGCACCAGCACTTCCTCGATCGCGTCCCGCAGCTTCGATTGCCGAAAATCCGCCGAGACGATCGTGGTCGCCCCATACGGCAACAGGTCATAACACGCTGGATCCACCTGCAGCGAAATCTTCGCCGTCGATGCGATTTGCTTGAACGCCTCGGAAAGCTGCACCTTCGTCAGCGTGAGGTTGAAGGGCTGATCGAGCGTCCGCTGCAGCGTCGTCTCCGCCGCCACGTCCGCCGCGCGCGCATCCCGCACCACTCCCCCGGTGTCCATTCCTCCGCCAATCGCCAGCACCATCACAAACGCCCCGACGGCGCGGATTCCGACTCGCATGCATGCTCCTCGACCAATGACAGACCGCCATTGTATCCGCCGCAACCCTCAAACCGAACCTCCGCGGCCGCTACCGCTCTGTCGCCGCCGATCGTCGCGTCCATAAAAGAAGCCGTGTGGAACACGCAGTTCCACACGGCTTGGCGGAGGAGGAAACGAGTCTTGGGACGGCGGCATTCGGAACGCCCGAACGCCGCCGCATGGGTTTCAAAAGCCGTGGGACAGGGCGTCCTCACGGCTGGCGGAGGAGGAAACGAGTTCCTTGAACGGCCGAAGCTCACGCTTCGCGCCGGTTGCATGTAAGAGCCGTGGGATCGAGGGTATCAGACCCACACGGCCTGGCGGAGGAGGAAACGAGTCTTGTGCCCCGCAGCCCGCGGCATGCCGCCGCGAATCGCAGGGGGGTAAGTTGGATCACGTGACGGCGGCGCCTTGGCACACCCAAGGAGGCGGGCGAAGGTCCCACGTCCACCGGCCTAACCATCACCGCCGTCACGTGACTTTTTTCTTTCATAAACGGGCAACCGCTCTTGCTCCGTTCTCGGGTATTCACTTGTGATGTCTTCCCTCTTTCGCAACCATCGTGCCACATCGCTCCGCTGACCCATCCGCACTTTCCCGCCCCACCCCCGCGCCCGCCCCCGCCGCCCTTCTCCACGCTGAAAACACCCTTTTTTCAGGAATTCCCCACCCCAACCGGTGGCTAAAAAAATTTCCGCGCGGCACAATCACCGCTCGTCCCGGACGCCCGCTGCTGCATAATTCATCATCAGCCCCCGTCCCCCGCCCCACTCCCTGCTTAGTCAGCAAGCACCTGCTGCTGCCTTTCACGTTCCGCGCACCATCAGCCACCTTTTTACCCCTTCAGGTGACCATGACCATCCCCCGCCGCCATCCCCGCCCACATCGCATCGGCCCCTTTCCCCTGCTGCCGCTCGCCCTCGCCGCACTCCTCTGCCAGGCCTGCGCCGGACCGCAGTCTCACGGCAAAGCCGCCGCCGCCTCCCGCCCCGCAGCCGCCCCCGATCTCACCCTCCACGCCTCCCGCCGCCAATCGCTTTACACCCGCCTCAACCTCCCGGTCATCACCCCCGGCACGCAGATCTCCATCGCCCCCGCCGCCGGCCCCGCGCCCCTCGACCCCACCATCATCACCGCCTTCTCCGCACGCATCACCCGCGGCGCCGTCACCGGTCCCCTTGTCGATCAGCTCACCGGCAACCCCGCCCTTCAGGCCGACACCGGCTCCTACCTCGTCCCCGTCCCCACCGCCGACTCGAAATCCATTCGCACCTTCACCCTCAACGAGCCTATGCCCGTCTATCTCCAGCTCGTCGTACCCCCCGCCCAGGACCCCGGCGATTACGATTTCCAAATCACCGTCCGCGCCCCCGTCGGCAAGGGAAAACTCGGCCCGCCCTCCACCACCGTGCTGCGCCTCTCCATCGCCGATATCGCCCTGCCCACCGAGCCTCGCGTCCTCGCCGTCGCCACCACCACCACCACCGACCTCGCCCGCATCTTTCCCAGCAGCTTCGGCACCATCAACGCCATCTATCTCAACCGCGACGACGCCGACAATCGCCCCGCCGTCGCGCAGTTCGACACCCTCATGAAAGCCGCCGAACAGGAAGGCGTCGCTCTTTTCGTCGAGGACATCACCCCGCGCGTGCGCGTCGATGACGTCGGCCGCGTCTCCATCGACTGGGACGCCTACGACCGTCTCATGCAGCCCTACATGGACGGCACCGCCTTTCCCGACCGCCTGCCGCTCCCGGTCTGGCTCGCCCCCGTGCCCCCGCGCCGCCTGCGCGACACGCCCACGCAGCTTCGCCAGTACATGGCCGCCTGCGTCGAGCATTTCTCAGAAAAAGGCTGGGTCGCCACGCCCGTCTTCATGCACCCCGCGATGGTCGAGCCCGCCGGCGATGAAGCCAAAGATCAGGCGCTGCAAAAAGAAATCGCCAACGCCATGCAGCTCCATCTCAGCCGCGACATGCTTGCCGTCACCACGCCCGACGCCACCGTCTCTCACGCACGCCTCTGGCTGGTCGATGACACCGATCCCCGCCTCCCGCCCGCCGGCCAATACGCCACCGAAGACAGCGTCCGCGAGTGGCCCTGGATGTGCGTCGCCCGCGGCATCCACGGTTTCGTCTGGCGCAACGCCCTCGCCGGCGCTCTCGACATCCGCAACAACACCGAAGTCATCGGCCCCGACGGCGAATCGCGCCGCCCGCTCCTGGTCGCCATGAACCTGCCCGTCCCGCGCAACCCCAAGGAAAAGCCGCCCAAAAATCCGCCGCCGCCCGCTCCCGACGCGATCCTGCCGACGCTTCGTATGGCCGCCGTCAGTCATGGCCTCTCCGACACCGCTCTCCTCGGACTGCTTGAAAAACGCTCCGATCCGATGGTCGTGAACGAACTCCTCGGCGGCCTCGTCGGCCGCACCGGCATCACCACGCCCGTTCCCATCGGTGGCGTCCTTCCCACGCCGCCTCACGGATTTCTCTACGCCGGCTGGCCCACTGATCGCGACATCTGGGCCCGCGTCCCCGCCATGCTGCAAAAGCTCATCCTCGCCAATGACCCCGGCCGCCGCGAACAGGTCTCCCCGGACGATCCTCTCTACCTCGCCACCAAGCTCTGGCTCGCCCAGGCCCATCGTCCCGTCGCCCGCATCTCCGGCTACCGTTTCAACATCGCCAACAGCCCCGACGGCACCCTCCTCGATATGGGCATGATCCTCGAACCCGAAAATCCCATCGGCGCGCCCGTCGAAACCAACAGCGTCCTCGAAGCCCTCCCCGGCGATCTCTCCGCCACGCGCTCGCCCCTGGGCACCGCCCTCGAAGATTCCCCCATCGCCCTCATCCCCGCCTTCGGCGCCCGCCGCGTCACCCTCAATGCCGCCGGCCATCTCGATTCCCTCACCGAACGCCCCTCGCCTGCCGTCGTCAGCATCACCGAACACACCGGCGGCGCCCTGCTCCGCTTCCCTGCCACGCTCCCCGTGCATCGTGCGTCGCCCCTCGCATCCGCGCCGAAAATCGACGGCCGCGGCGAAGACTGGCATCCCCTCACCGCCCCCACGCCCGGCTCCCTCTTCGCCGACATGCAGGTCTCCACGCGCTATCAGACACGCCCCGAGCTCCTCGCCGGCACCATCCGCCACGACCTCTCGCCCGCCACCGTGCGCTGGGCCTACGATGCCGACAATCTCTACTTTTTCGCCCGCTGCCCCCAGGATGCCGTCTCCGACGAACGCACCACCGCCTGGCCCGAGAGCTCCGAAGGGGATCGCTGGTGGGGCACCGATGGCCTGCAAATTCAGCTTTCCTCTCTGGCCACGGGAAACGGCGCCCCCGGCCGCATCCTCGATGTCGCTTTCAAACCCGCCGGCATCATGCTCGTCCGCACCGCCGAAGCCACCGGCGACGGCAAGCCCCTCCATTGGTCCGACGCACAGCCCGTCGTGGGCATCAAATACGGCATCACCGTCGAACGCTCCGACGGCCGCGTCCACGCCTACACCGTCGAAGCCGCCATCCCGCGCCGCTGGATCGACGATCCCAAAGCCAACCCCAACCTCCCCCCCGCCTGGCGCGTCAACGTCCTGCGCCACCGCGCCACCGACCTCACGAACACAAGCTGGTCCGGCCCCCTCGTCTCCGACAGCGACACCGGCCTCATGGGCATCCTCATCGGCGTGCGGTGAATTGCCCCTGATTTGTGGTACACTTTTGCCATGGAACCCACACTGGAAGTTACAGAATCCATCTACCGGGACAAAGTCTTGCGCGCCAGGGGTTCTCCCCTGGAAGGAAAGCTGGCCGCCGGGCCAGCCCTTTTTGAGATGGCCTGTGAAGCTAGCCGGGCTGGCATCCGAGCCCAATACCCCCACGCAAATCCTGCCGAGGTTGAGGAGATGCTCAGTCGAAGGCTTGCACGCGCCCGGCAGTTGGAGAATGCACCGTGGACGCCAATGCCGTAGTTCTTGCCATTCTCGACGCGCTCAATGCTGCAAACATTCCCTTCATGCTCGTCGGGTCTCTGTCGAGCAATGCATACGGTATCCCGCGTTCCACAAAGGATGCGGACCTCGTCTTGCAGTTGGGTAATTGGGCGCTGCATCAAATTTTTGGAAAGCTCCCGCCCGGTTTCGTCGTCGAATCTCAAATTGGTTTCGAAACGATCACCTCTACCACTCGATACCGCATTCAATATGCTCCGCTACCGTTTACGATCGAACTTTTTGAACTGAGCGGTGATCCGCACGACCAACTCAGATTCTCAAGCCGCATCGCCACAACTTACCTCGGCGCAAAAGCTTTCCTCCCCCGGCCGGAAGATGTAATCATCACCAAGCTGCGCTGGTTCCAAACGGACCCTCGCCGGGTAAAGGATATCGAAGATGTTCGAAACGTGATTGCCGTTCAAACAACACAAAACCTCGACCTCCCCTACATCCGCCATTGGACCGATCAGCACCAAACCCGCGAACTTTTTGAAAAGTTGCTCGCCGAGACGCCGAAAATCTGAGCCCGCAGTGTCTGCCTTGTTCCACTGGTCCGCCTTGCTTCCCCCTCCCTTCCCGCTTAAAACGTTCCCTCTGACTACTCTCACCCGCAGGACCCTCATGGCCAAAAACATCAAACCCCGCGCCGATGACTACTCCCAGTGGTACCTCGACGTCATCAAAGCCGCACAACTCGCCGACTACTCCCCCGTCAAAGGATGCATGGTCATCCGCCCCGAAGGCTTCGCCATCTGGGAAGCCATCCAACGCGACCTCGACCGCCGTTTCAAAGACACCGGCCACGTCAACGCCTACTTCCCACTCCTCATCCCCCAATCCTTCCTCACGAAAGAGGCCGAACACGTCGAAGGCTTCGCCATGGAATGCGCCATCGTCACCCACACCAAATTGCAAAAAGGCGCCGACGGCAAACTCGCGCCCGCCGCGCCTCTCGAAGAACCCCTCATCATCCGCCCCACCTCCGAAACCATCATCGGCCACATGTACCACGAGTGGCTCCAGTCCTACCGCGACCTCCCCATCCTCATCAACCAGTGGTGCAACGTCATGCGGTGGGAAATGCGCACGCGCCTCTTCCTCCGCACCGCCGAGTTCCTCTGGCAGGAAGGCCACACCGCCCACGAAACCGCCGAGCAAGCCCAGACTGAAACCCTCAAGATGCTCGACGTCTACGCCGCCTTCGCCGAAAGCTTTCTCGCCATCCCCGTCATCAAAGGCGCCAAAACCGACGCCGAAAAATTCCCCGGCGCCGTCACCACCTACTGCATCGAAGCCCTCATGCAGGACGGCAAAGCCCTCCAGGCCGGCACTTCCCACAACCTCGGCCAGAACTTCGCCAAAGCCTTCGACATCAAATTCCTTGGCCGCGACCAGAAACTCCAGCACGCCTGGACCACCAGTTGGGGCGTCAGCACGCGCCTCATCGGCGCCATGATCATGGCCCACTCCGACGACGAAGGCCTCGTCCTCCCACCAAAAGTCGCGCCGTACCTCATCGCGATCGTCCCCATCTTCAAGAGCCCCGAAGAACAGCAGAAAGTCGCCGCGTTCATCGACAAGCTCCTCGTCCAACTCGTCGGCGAAGAAGAACTCGCCGCCGCCAAAGCACGCCAGACAGACCCCGCCCTCCCGCGCTACTTCTTCGACAAGGTCACCAACCAAGCCATCATCGTCGACTGGCGCGACAACCGCCCCGGCGACAAACAATTCCACTGGGAACAGCGCGGCGTCCCCTTCCGCATCGAAGTCGGCCCGCGCGACGTCGATCAAAACGCCTTCGTCCTCAAAAAGCGCCTCGACCGCTCCAAGGAACCCGTGCAGCTCACCGATGCCATCACCCCGCAATGGCTCCGCGCCCAGCTCGACACCATCCAGATCGCCATGTTTGAAAAAGCCAAACAATTCCGCGACGCCAACATCCGCACCGCCGGCAGTTACGAAGAGCTCAAAAAACTCACTGCGGAACAGGGCGGCTTCATCCGCGCCCACTTCACGCCGAGCAAGGAAATCGAAGCCAAAATCAAGGAAGAAACTAAAGCCACCGTTCGTTGCATCCCGTTCGACCACAACGGCGACAAGGCAACGTCCGGCAAAGACATCTACACCGGCCAGGAAACCACCACCCAGGTCATCTTCGCCCAATCTTACTGAGCGAGTATCGAGTTAATCCCACCACAGCGGCTGCAATGCAATTTGCAACTCCGGAAATGGCGAAGCCGAGAAATTCCCGGCGCCGCTCGCCGAAGTCGCCAGCCGATAGACGCCGCCCGCCAATTCGTATCCTTCCGCAATGCGCTGGCCTGGATCGACGATCCAATAGTACGGAATCCCGACGGCCGCATATTCCGCGAACTTGTCTTCGCGATCGATCTTCACCGACCCCGGGCTCACCACCTCCACCACCAGGCGCGCATCCGCATGCGTCGCCGACGCATCGGGATTCATCCTGGCCACGCGCTCGCGCGGCACAAAAAGCAGATCCGGGCAACGCACATCCCACGGCCCAAGGGTGGTATCCAAGTCCACGAACATTTCCCCAAGTCCCTTCTCCTGCACGTAATTCTCCAACAGCATCAACAATACTTTCGTGGCACGAATGTGCCTCGGCCTTGGACTCGGCGACACGTGCAACTCTCCCTCGACAAGTTCCATTCGAATTCCGTGCGGGTTGTGAATGCGCGAAAACTGGGCGGCCGTCATCCGCGAATCGGCCTTCTTCTGGTCCACTTCCTGCTCAGCGACCGTCGTCATGCAAGCACCTCCAACGCATTATACCACCCGTGCCACCCGTTCCACCCACGCCTCCATCGCCGCCGCCGCGTCGCCTTCTTCCATCTGCTTGAGCGGGCGCTTCATCAGTGCCGCGCTCACGCCTTCCAGCACGCCGCCCACGCCCGCGCGTCGCGCCAGCTCCGCGCAACGCACCGCATCCACCACCACCCCCGCCGAGTTCGGCGAATCCTCCACGCTCAGCTTCATGTCCAATTCCATCGGCAGCCCGCCAAACCCGCGCATGTTCATCCGCACGTAGCACACCTTGTTGTCCCCCAGAAACGGCACATAATCGCTCGGTCCGATGTGAATATGCTCCGCATCCAGCGGCACCTGACTCGTCACCGCCTCCGTCTTCGAGGTCTTCTTGCTCCCCAGCCTGCCGCGTTCCAGCATGTTCAAAAAATCCGCGTTCCCTCCAACGTTCAACTGATACGACGAATCAATCGCCATCCCGCGCTGCTGCGCCAGCTTCATCAGCACCCGATGCGTCACCGTCGCCCCAAACTGCGATTTCACATCATCCCCGATCAGCGGCAAACCCTTCTCCGCAAAACGCCGCCCCCACCCCGCATCGCTCGCAATGAACACCGGAATGCAATTCACCATCCCCACCCCCGCCTCCAGACACGCCTCCGCGTACATTTCCGTCGCCTGCTGACTTCCCACCGGCAAATAATTCACCAGCACCGTCGCCCCCGTCTCCCGCAGCACCCGCACCACCGCTTCCCGCCCCGCGCCGCGCGCTCCCGCATCCACCACCGCCCGATGCCCCTCCGCAAATTTCTCCAGATGCCCCGCCACGCCATCCCCCAGCGGCCCCGCAAAAACTTTCGCTCCATCATCCTCCGGATCGGGCACGAAAATCCGCGAATTGTTCGGCGATGCAAACGCCGCCTCGCCAAGCCGCCGCCCCACCTTCCGCGCATCCACATCAAACGCGCAGGCAAAATGAATGTCGCCCACCGGCAGGCCCCCCAGTTCCGCATGCATCAGCCCCACCGTTTCGTCGGGATTTCGCCGATAAAACGTCACCCCCTGCACCAGCGTACTCGCACAATTTCCCACGCCCACCACCGCCACGCGAATCTCCGGCTTCACTCAAATCCCCTTGTACGACTTTTGTCTTTACGGTTTCGGCCGCAGCCACGCCACGTATTCCACATTTCCCTTCTGCCCCTCAAGCGGACTTTTCATCACCCCACCTACGCGCCATCCCATGCCCTCGAGGCTCTCCATCACGTCCCACAACACCGCCTCGCTCTGCTGGGCGCTCAGCACGCCGCGCTGCACTTTTGCGGCGTCGCTTTCGTAGTGCGGCTTGATCAGCGCCAGCACGCTTCCTCCCGGTTCGAGCAACGTTGCCGCCACCGGAAGAATCTTCGCTTGCCGCGTCCACCCCACATCGATGGCCGCCACCGCCACCTTCTCCGGCAAACTCACGTGCAACGCGTTGGTCCGCTCCATGACCACGACCCGCGCATCCTTCCGCAGCGTCCAGGCGAGGACGCCGTAGCCGGTATCCACGGCAAAAACTTTCGCCGCCCCGCGCTGCAACAGGCAATCCGTAAAGCCGCCCACGTTCGCCCCCAGATCCGCGCAGGTTTTTCCGGTCACTTCGACGCCGAAGACGGTCATGGCAGCTTCGAGTTTCAGGCCGGCGCGCGAAACAAACGACCGCTTCATGTCACCCATTGGTGGGGGGGATAACACCAAGCGGTCGCTCATGTGTCAGTCCAGCGAATCCCCCGTTCGACCGTCGAGTCCGCCCCCGGCGGGAAGTTTACTTCGCGGCGGCGGCCATCGCGTTGATCTTTTTGGCCAGCTTGCTCTTGCGCCGGGCGGCGGTGTTCTTGTGGATGGTTCCGCGCGTGGCGATGCGGTCGAGCGTCTGCTGCGCCTTCTTGAGTTCTTCGGTGGCGGCGCCCTTGTCGCCGCCGGCGATGGCTGAGGTCATTTTTTTCAATTCCAGCCGGATCTCGCGTTTGCGATCACGGTTCTGCAACCGACGCTTGGCGTTCTGACGAACCCGCTTCTTGGCCGACAACGAATGTGCCACGTGCAATATCTCCGTGCAATTGCTGGTCGCCCGGAAAGCCCGGGCAGTGAATCACTTCCCCTTTCGGGGAAAACCCCCACTATCCCACGTCAGCCCCTGATTTTCAAGCGAATCACTTCCCGCGCAGCCGCTTCTCCCGGAGCTTTCGCTTCTGCTCCGGGGTCAGGCGTGACTTCTGCTGCTGCGCGGCGGCGAGCTTGGGCATGTGGCCGCCGGGGGCCAGTTTCGTCAGGTCAAACTGCCCCATTGATTGCGCCATCTTCACCCGCGCCCCCATCGACAGGCCGCTCATCTTTTTGGCCATGTCGCGCGCCGCCATGAAGCCCTTGATCAGGTGCGATACATCATCGGGCTTCACGCCGCTGCCGCGCGCCACGCGCCGCCGCCGACTGCCGTCCATATTCTCCGGATGCTCGCGCTCCTTCATCGTCATTGACTGAATGATCGCCTCGGTCTTGTTCAATTCCTCCTCCGGCAACTCCAATCCCTTGAGCGCCTGGCCGATGCCCGGCAGTAGTCCCATGATCTGCTTCAGCGGCCCCATCTTCCGCACGCTCTTCATCTGATCGAGGAAGTCATCCAGCGTGAAGGTAGCCTTGGCCATCTTCTCCTGGAGTTTCGCGGCCTTCTTTTCGTCAAACTCCGCCTGCGCCTTTTCCACGAGGGTGAGGATGTCGCCCATTCCCAGCATGCGCTGGGCGATGCGCTCCGGATGAAACTCTTCGAGCGCCTCGAGCTTTTCGCCCACGCCGATAAATTTAATCGGTTTGCCGGTGATCGTCTTGACCGAGAGCGCCGCTCCGCCGCGGGTGTCGGAATCGAACTTCGTCAGGATCACGCCGTCGAGTTCCAACTGCTCGTTGAAGGCCTTGGCGGAATTCACCGCATCCTGGCCGACCATGGCATCGACGACGAGAAAAATCTGGTGCGGCTTCACCTGGATGTTGATCGCCTTGAGCTCGGCCATCAGCGCCTGGTCGATGTGCAGCCGGCCGGCGGTGTCGAGGATGACGACATCACGGCCGGTTTTCTTCGCCTGTTCGACGGCGTTGCGGCAGACCTGGACGGGGCTCTTGTTTTCCCGCTCGGAGTAGACGGGAACGCCGACCTGCTCGCCGAGGGTGTGCAGCTGATCGATGGCCGCGGGGCGCTGCAAATCGGCGGCGACGAGGAGCGGATTTTTGCCCTTGCCTTTGAGGTAGAGGGCGAGCTTGCCGCAGGTGGTGGTTTTGCCGCTGCCTTGCAGTCCGCACATCATGAGGATCGTGGGGGGCGGCTCGACGAAGAGGATTTTGGGCGCGGGGGGCCTGGGCTCCTGGCCTTCTTCGACTTCTTCTTCCTCATCCCCGCCGAGCAGGTTCACGAGCTCATCGTAGACGATTTTGATCATCTGCTGGCCGGGTTCGACGGCGGAGAGGACCTCGGTGCCGACGGAGCGTTTGGTGACGTCGGAGACGAACTGGTTGACAACGTCGTAGTGAACGTCGGCTTCGAGGAGGGCGGTGCGGACTTCCTTCATGGCGTCGCGGACGTTGGATTCGGAAATTTTTCCGCGTCCGGCGATGTTGCGGAAGAGGGAGCCGAAGCGTTCCTGGAGCGATTCAAACATAAACGTCGTCCGTGAAAGGTAGCCAGTAGCCCGGAGGGGCATTGTAGGGAAAGCAGCGCTTGAAGTCTCGCGGTGTCGCCGGGCGTTGCGCCTTCATCCCGTTCTCCCCGTGTTGTTGTCTTGGCGCGCCCGCGTCAGCGAGGGAAGAGGTCGGCCACCGGATGGGAAAAGGCGGCGAGCACGCCGGAACCGCGGATGATGTCGCCGCTGCGGACGGTGTGGGGATCGCGGTCCTTCGCATAAACCGTGACGGATTTGCGCCGGGGGTTGATGACCCACACCTCATCCACGCCGAACTCGAGCCAGTCCTCGATTTTCTCCTCGACCTCGATCACGCTGTCGCCCGGGGACAAAACTTCCAGCACGAGAGTCGGGACAACGCTCAAAAATGCCCTGGGTATGCCCTCGGCTGGGATTCGCTCCTTCAAGATGAATGAGAAGTCGGGCGCCCTCACCGTGTCCGGATCGCGCGAGACAATAAAGCCTGTCTCCGCTGAGAAGCATTCTCCGAGTCCGTGTTGCTCGATAAATAATGCCAGTCGAATCGTGATTTTCATCGTGATCGACCCGTGTTCACCTCCGGCTGGTGGCAGAGTGATGAGTTCTCCCTTGACCAGTTCGTAACGATCCTTGCCCTTGGGCAGGGCGAGGAGTTCGTCGGCTGTCATGGATCGCGCGATTGTCACGTGATGGTCCTCAGCCTTTCATGACGGGGAGGGCGACTTCCTTGCCGGCTTTTTCGGCTTCGATTTTGGCGTAGCCGGAGCCGAGTTCGCCGATGGGGTCGGGGGGGACGACTTCGACGAGTTTTTCGCCGAGCCTGGCTTCGCCCCGGAGGACTTTGTCCTGGAATTTGCGGGTTTCTTCGAGGAGGCGGGAGAGGATTTGTTCTTCGGGGACGTTGGCGACCTTTTCGCCCTGGACGTAGATGATGCCGCGGCGGTCGCCGGCGAAGATGGCGACGTCGGCGCCTTCGCACTCGCCGGGGCCGTTGACGATGCAGCCCATGACGGCGACCTTGATGGGGAGGGTGATGTGCTCGTTGAGGG
This sequence comes from Phycisphaerae bacterium, assembly GCA_035548175.1. GTDB lineage: Bacteria > Planctomycetota > Phycisphaerae > WQYP01 > WQYP01 > CALCHA01. The sequence goes on from DASZTO010000024.1 coordinate 17,262, forward strand.
CTTTGTTGACGTCCTGGATGAGGGTGAAGAGGTCGACCTGGATGCGGCCGCAGGTGGGGCATCCGATGAGTTCAGCGCCTTTGCGTTCGCGGAGTCCGAGGATGTACATGAGTTCGAGGCCGTCCTGGACTTCGTAGATGGGGTCATTGGCGTAGGAGATGCGGATGGTGTCGCCGATGCCGGAGGCGAGGAGATGTCCGAGGGGGACGACGGAGCGGATGGTGCCGGTTTCCTTGGGTCCGGCGTGTGTGACGCCGAGGTGGAGGGGATGGTCGAAGCGTTTGGAGATTTCGGTGTAGGCGGCGATGACCATGAGGGGGTCGATGGATTTGGCGGAGATGACGATATCGTAGAAATTTTTGGCGTAGAAGATGTCGAGGTATTCTTCGAGCTTGGTGATCATGATGGCGAGCATGTGGCCGTGCTTGTTGTCGGAGAAGACGCCGCCAAGTTCTTTGAGGCGTTTTTGTTTGTCCTTGCGTTCGACGATGGAGCCTTCGTTGACGCCGACGCGGATGGGGATGCCGCGGTCTTTGCAGGCGTCGATGACCTGTTCGACCTGCGCGCGGTCCTGGATGTTGCCTGGGTTGAGGCGGATTTTGGCGACGCCGGCGTCGATGGCCTCCATGGCGCGTTGGAAGTGGAAGTGGACGTCGGCGACGATGGGGACTTTGACCTGCTTGAGGATTTCCTTGAGGGCTTCTGTGTCTTTGCGTTCGGGGACGGCGACGCGGACGATGTCGGCACCGGCCTTATGGAGTTTGTTGATTTCGGCGACGCACTTGTCGATGTCGTGGGTGTAGCCGGAGGTCATGGTCTGAACGGAGACGGGTGCGTCGCCGCCGATGAGGACGTTGCCCACTTTTACCTGCCGGGTCTTGCGGCGGTGAATCATCGTGGCTCCTAGCCGACACGAAGGTGAAAAAACTCGAAACGGGTATTGTAGCGGGAGGTTGGGGGTTGGCTCAATTGAGTGAGGGGCCAGGTGCGCAGCCAGGTGCGCATGGGAACGCGTTTTTTGCCGAAGAATCTCCAAGGTGCGCATGAAAATGAGAGAGCGCGCGGCAGGGGACCGCTTGTTAAAATGGGTAAAATGGTTGGTTTGGTGAAGCGTGGGTAGCATGTTCTTCTCCCTGGGGTGCGCGGGCGCGGCCATCGCATGAGAGAGAACGGATGGGGCGGGGGAAAGGTTCCCGAATTTTTTGCGAATTTTTTGGCGGAGGCGCGACACGGGCGGGACGGCCGTGCCACGTTGGCGGGCAGAGGGGACACGGGCGGGACGTGCGTGCCACGGTTGGCGGGACGGCCGTGCCACTTCAGGGGGTGGGGGACCAGATTTGGCGGTAGCGGCCTTGGACGGGGATGGTGGGGGGGACGGTGCGGATTTTTTTGTAGGCGGCCCAGAGGAGGAGGCCGTGGGAGGGGCGGAGGTAGCCGGGGAAGTCGGGGTAGAAGCGGTAGTCGCGTTCGGCGGCGGGGGTGGGGGTATCGAGGGGGACGGCGGTGAAGCGGAGGTCGATTTCAGTGAAGCCGTTGGCGAGGTAGAAGTCTCGGAAGAGGGTGGGGTTGAAGTTGACGAAGCCGTGGTCGGGCCAGTCGACGGGTGCGTGGTGGATGGCGAGGCCGCCGGGTTTGAGCATGCGGGTGATGTTGAAGAAGGCGTCCTTGACCGAGAAGACGTGTTCCACGGTGCCGCCATCGAACACGACGGCGAATTGCCCTTCCAATTCCTTCATGACCGGCACGTTCAGATCATGCACGAACTCAGGCCGTTCGTAATCCGAGCCATCCATGCCCATCACCTTGCGCGTCTCAAACCCCAGCGCCGCAAACACCGTCTTCTGATGAATCGCCCGTGCCCGCTCCTTTGGTCCGGCCCATCCGAACCCGGTCGTCGGCAAAATCTCCACCGGGGAAAGCTCCCGCGAGACAATGCCCTTCTCCTTCAAGAATTCCCGCAATTCGTCATAGGAAAAGTAGACATCCTGCACCCCCAACGTCAGCACTTCGCCCGCACGATCGACTTCTCCGCGTCGCAGGGTGTCCGCCAGCAACTCGACATCGTAAAACTTAATGCCCATCACAGTCCCTTAGACGCTGTTTCAGACAGCAGTAAATTAGCCACGAAAGACACAAAAGACACGGAAGGTTTCATTCTTGAAGGAGCGTCTTGCCCCGAAGCGCTTCCCGCGGCAGGGCCCTGCTCGTCATCGTGGTTCATAATGTGCTTTCCCGGCGCTCGTCTCACCGTGCATAGAGCACCACATCGCTCCAATGCACGGCCGTGTGGTGGCCGAGGTAAAAGCGGTATCCCGGGCGAACGTCCTTCAGCCATGCCGGGATTTCCCACAGATCGGCGGCGCGGTGGTAGAGGCAGATCTGGAGTTTCGGGCCAAATTGCCGAAGGACGCGCTCGGCTCCGCGGAGCGCTGCGCGTTCGCAGCCCTCGACGTCCATTTTGATCATTCCCGGCGCGATGCGGCGCTCCGCACAATAGGAATCGAGCGCGCGGATTTTGACGCGCATCGTTGCAGCCACGGCGACTCGGCTGCCCACCGGCGATGCGGCATCCTCCATAAAGCCGGCCTCACCGTCGGTAGCTCCGACGCCTGCCTCGATCGCTACGACGCGCTCCTGCCAGCCCTCGCGCGCGACGCGGTCGCGCAGTCGCCGGAGATTCTCTCCTGATGGCTCGAACGCATGGACAGTTCCATCGCCGCCCATCGTTTCGAGAAACAGTGCCGCGGTGTCGCCGTCAAAGGCACCCGCGTCGATCACCTCGTTGCCGACCTCGGCGCGGACCAACGGATGGCGATACTCGCGATAGGTCGCCGGCCGGACGCACGATACTCGCCGGGTGAGGCGGTAGCGCAGAATTGCGCGCAATGTTTCTCGTGACAGCTTGTCCGCGAGCACGCTATCGAGCCATTCAATCTGGTCCCATGCTCCGAGCAGCATTTCCACATCAAAGTGATCCTGGCCCATCTGGGGTTCCCGGTCCGGCAGGGGGGCGAGATGGGTGGTGAAATCGTGCGAATATATCCAGCGCTCGACGCGCAATTCCCGCAGGCGCCGCTCGGCCTGCTCCCACGCCGCCACCGCCACGACGACGGTGCCGGCAAATCCCCGCAGTCGTTGCGTGGGCCACACTTCCAATCCTTCGAGCCGCGATCCTGCCTTCGTGGGATCGTCGTCGACGAAGCCTAAAAACCGCACTCCCTGTGTCGATCCGTGATGTCGCAGGAACTGGCGGCCGCCGTTTCCCGCGCCCAGCACGATCGCCTCGCAGGGCCGCGCATAGGCGTGGGGATGGCACCTTGCCCAAGCGATCTCGCCAGCCAGTTCATCCCGCAGCATTCAGCACCGCCTGTTACCCCCCCCCCCGCCTCCCCCCCTCCCCTAAACCGGGGAAACCCACATCAGGTTTGCCTGCGTTTTCTATCGACTCGCGCAACTTCGGCCCGATAACAATTAAGCCCGCGGTCCCACCCGGCGCCGGCACCCCGCAGGAGATGCCCATGCTGTCTGCTCGACCGACCCTCGCCACCACATCATTTCCCAAGGACCGGGATCCGAGCGTCGCCATTGTCACCATCGCCACCGCGCGCTATTACCACGCCTTCATCCCCGGTCTCATTCCGTCCATTCAGAAGAACTTTCTCCCGCACAATCCCCGACAAACTTTCATCCTGACGGATCAAACCACGCCCACGCCCGATGCGACACTTCTGCCGATCGCCCACGAAGCGTGGCCGCTCTCGACCCTGCTTCGCTTTCACTTCATTCTCCGGCATGCTCCGGCTTACGCGCACTTCGATTATTTTTTCTACATCGATGCGGACATGCTGGTCACGGACACCATTACCGACGGCATTCTTTCGGCGGAGGGCCTGTCGGCGACGGAACATCCGGGCTACTGGCCGCACAAACGGGGCACGTTTGAACGCAACCCCGCCTCGACGGCGCACCTGCCCCGCTCCTATCGCGGGCCTTACTACCAGGGGTGCTTCTTCGGCGGACCCATGCAACACATCCTGGGGATGGCGGCTGTCTTGAAAGAGCGCATTGATGCCGATCTGGCGCAGAAGCCGCAGATTATTGCGGAGTGGTGGGATGAATCGCATTTGAACTGGTATTTGGCGCAGCATCCGCCGGCGCTGTCGCTGCCGCCGAGTTATGCGTACGTGGATGAATACCGGTTGCCGGTGCCGCGGAAGATCGTTCATTTGCCGAAGAATCACGCGGCGATGCGGGCGGGGTAGGGGGGAATGGTGAAGGGTCAATGATGAATGGTAAATGGTGTTACGGGGGTTGGTTGGGGGGTTTAGACGCCGGCGTGCATGTAGGGGGCGAAGGGGTGGGCGCGTTCTTCGAGGGGGAGGCCGGCGGTGCGGGCGTTTTTGAGGATGGCGACGTATCGGCCGGTGAGGACGCGGAGGAAGGGGTCGGCGGGGAAGCCTTTTGCGGGATATCGCTGGCGGTTGGCGGCGGCAAGTTTTCGGAGCCAGGCGAGGGCGTCGGCGCAGAAATCGGGGGTGGGTAGGAGGCGGTCGAAGGCGAGGGCGGCGTGGATGCGGCGTTCGGCGGGGGAGGCCTGGATGGCGAGGCGATCGTGGAGGAAGGTGAGTTGGAGAGCGACGGCGGCGCGTTGCTGATCCGCGGCGTGGCGTGCGCCGACGCTGCCGGGGTGCATGCGGTATTTGAGGAGGATTTCGGGGAGGTTGGCCAGACCGCAGCGGGGGCTGGCGTCGATCCAGAGGGCGTAATCTTCGACGTGGCGGGCTGCGGCTTGGTAATGGAGGGCGGTGGGGGGGCAGAAGAGTTCGCGGCGGAGCATGACGGCGGGGTGGGCGAGGGTGTTGCGGAAGAGGAGTGCGCTTTCGACGGCGCCGGGATCGGTGGCGTAGCGGACGACGCCGAGGCGTTGGCCGGCGGCATCGATCTGTTCGAGCCAGCCGCCGACGACGCCGATGGCGGGGTGTTCGTCGAGGAAGGCGGCCTGGCGGGCGAGTCGGCCGGGGAGCATGATATCGTCGGCGTCCATGCGGGCGAGGTACTGGCCACGGGCGAGGGAGACGAGGCGGTTGAGGGTTGGGACGACGCCGGCATTGGGCTGGCGGATGAGGCGGACGCGGGGGTCTGACTGGGCGATTTTTTCGAGGGATTCGCCGCTGCCGTCGGTGGAGCCGTCATCACAGGCGAGGAGTTCGAAGGGGACGCCTTGCTGGGAGAGGACGCTGTGGAGGGCTTCGCCGAGAAAGGGGAGGGCGTTGAAGACGGGGAGGAGGACGGAGACGAGCACGGGGGGCCTTTCGTCAAGTCGTGGGGTGGTTCAATCGTCACGTCGTGAGGTTTTATGAGGCGACGATTTGGGGTTGTCTATTCATCGTCCAAACGGGTGCATTCCGATAATGTGCTACATGCCCCGGGCCTTACGCATCCTGACGACGTCGCTGTTTTACTACTATGGGGACACGCGCGGGATTGAGCCGCAGTTTTATTACCTGGCGAAAGTGCCGGAGGCGATGGGGCATGAGGTGGATTTTTTCGACTGGCACACGCATGCGAAGGCGGAGATGGGGGGCGTGGGGCACATGCGGCGGGTGTTTTTGTCGCTGCTGAAGGGGGGGAATTACGATGCGGCGTTTATCGCGACGTTCAAGGATGAGTTTGACCGGGAGACGCTGGAGGAGGCGAAGCGGTACACGCGGACGTTTGCATTTAATTCGGACGATGAATGGCGGTGGGGGAATTATTCGAGCGGGCGTGCGGGGTGGTATTCGTTCATGGTGACGAATTCGCCGGGGGTGTATGCGGAGAACAAGGGGCGGGTGGGGAATCTGCTGCATTGCCAGTGGGGATGCACGGGGTTCTGGAACGGGGCGGGGACGCGGAAGGATGTGGATTTTAGTTTCGCGGGGATGATTTACGGGAGCCGGAAGGAGCAGGTGCAGGAGCTGCACAGGCGGGCGGGTTTGGCGGCGTTTGGCATGGGAGTGAAGGACCTGCGGCTCGGCGTGCCGGAGGGGCTGCCGGCGGACCTGCGCGAGGCGAGGTATCAGACGACGCTATCGTTCGAGGCGATCAACGGGGTGTGGAACCGGAGCAAAGTATCGTTTACGCCGCTGGATTCGTCGGACGGGACAAGCCGGCAGATCAAGTCGCGGGTGTTTGACATGGGTCTGTCGCGGACGCTGATGCTGGCGCATCGGGCTCCTGCGCTGGACAGTTATTACGAACCGGGGAAGGAATATGTGCCGTTCGAGACGATGGAAGAGGCGGCGGAGAAGGCCGCATTTTACCTGAGGAATGAAGCGGCGCGGGGGGAGATTGCGGAGGCGTATGCGCGGCGGACGGAAGGGGAGCATTTGTGGCGGCATCGATTGGCCAGCCTGTTTCGCATGACAGGGCTTGAGTAGCTGGGGCGGGCCGCTTTGGACTTGGTTTTGCCGACGACACGGATCGGGCGGCGAATGGTGCAAACGAGGAGGAGGCGTTGGGGTTGGGCGAGGGTCCCGGGTTTTCGCGTGGAGGGCGCGGAGAACGCGGAGGGCGCGGAGGGGCGACGCGGGTGAAAAACAGGGGAGCGGTTTTACGCTGTTGGTGTTGTCTGGCGGCCCATTGCCAGCACCGCGTCCCACTGGGCGTTTGTCACGGGGACGACGCTTAATCTTCCCATGCGCACCAGTGTCCAGTCGGCGAGATTCTTTTGTGCTTTGATTTCGGCCAATGTGACGGCGCGCCTGAGCGGCAGGCCGGCCTTGATCGTTACCAGCCCCCGTTCGGCCTTGACCACTTTGGCCAAGCCGACGACCGCCTTTTCCTTGCCGGTGTGATAGAGCAGGACGTCATCGCTTTTCTTCATCGCCTGGAGATGCTTGACGGCCAGTGCATTGGTGACGCCTTCCCAAGCGGTTTGTCCATCACGCTGGAGGTCGGCGAAGGAATAGTCGGAGGGTTCGGTCTTGAGGAGCCAGCAGGCCACAGCGCCTCCGTGCAGGAATGAAGCGGGGACAAATTCGGGTCGATCGCCCCGTGGCTGGTGTTGGGGGGCAGGTTACCGCGCGCGGACTTTTTTGGGGTGTTTGGCGCCGTTGAGTTTTTTGGCGACGCCTTTGGTGGCGATGGCGCGGGCGGCGATGGCGGTTTTGCGTGGGGCGCGGGGTTTTCGGTCGGGGAAGAGGAGTGCTTCGAGGTAGGCGATCACGTCGCGGTGGCCGCCGGTTTTGGCGTGGTCGAGGAGGGAGATGCCGTGGGGGCCTTTGCTGTCGGCGAGAGAGGCGTCCTCGGAGAGGAAGGCTTTGAGAAGTGGGAGTTTTCCAAGGGCGGCGGCGGAGAAGAGGTCGAGGCGCGCGCCTTTGGAGAGGAGGAACTCTGCGATGTCGCGGCGGCCGGTGTGAGCGGCAGCGCCGAGGGGAGTTTCCCAGTCGCCGTTGCCCCAGTCCCAGGCGGCGTTAACGACGGTGGGATACTGGGTGACCAGTTCGCGGACGCGCCCGAGATCGGCGTGAGACCGGCCGACCGTTTCGCCGACGACGGCGGGCGGCAGGGGCAGAATACTCGCCATGTTCTACTCCCATATCGACATGCATCAATTACGGGCATGGTACAGAAAGTGCGGGGTCAGCCTCAAACGAAAATCGTGAGGAGGCCAAAAACCCTAATAAAGGGCAAACAAAGGGCGATTTTATCGTCCCCTGGGCCAGGGCGGAGGGGGGCGATTGTTTACGATGGGGGTCTGGGGGCGTAGGATTGCGGGATGGCCACCCGCACCGAAATCGCCCGCTCCGCCGCCGCCAAGCTTGTTGCCGCCGACCCGGCTTCTCATACAGCCGTGCTGGGATTTGACGGATTTGTGGATGACATTATCGATGTGGTGGACAAGCGGCATGCGTTTGACCGGTATGACCGGCTGCTGACGATCCCGCAGTTCGCGGCGAAGGTGGGTTCGGCGGCGGGGCAGTCGTCGAACATGGAACTGGTGATCAAGCAGCAGAAGCTGGGGGGGAACGGGCCGATCATGGCGAACGCATTGGCGGCGCTGGGATTCGCCACAACTTATATCGGGACAACGGGTTATCCGACGGTACATCCGGTGTTCAAGGAGTTTTCGCAGCGGGCGAAGCTGTTGCCTTTGGCGGAACCGGCGCATACGTCGGCGCTGGAGTTTTCGGATGGCAAGATCATGCTGGGGAATCTGGCGCCGCTGTCGGAGGTGACGTGGGACCGGCTGAGGTCGGAGGTGGGGTTCGAGGGGCTGGTGAAGCTGTTCGACGGGGGGGAACTGCTGGGGACGGTGAACTGGACGATGCTGCCGCATTTGACGTCGATCTGGCAGCATTTGCTGGGGGATGTTTTTCCGCGGCTGGGGAAAAGGCGGCGGCTGCTGTTTGTGGATCTGGCGGACCCGGAGAAGCGTCTGGCGACGGATTTGCGGGCGGCGCTGGGGGTGCTGGCGGAGATGAACCTGCAGGTGCCGGTGGTGCTGGGGCTGAACCAGTCGGAGGCGTTGCAGGTGGCGTCCGCGGTGGGGTGCGGGTGCGGGGCGAATCCGGGATTGGGGGAGCTGGGGGCGCTGGCGGGGGTGTTGCGGGAGAAGTTGCAGGTGGGGACGGTGGTGATTCATCCGCGGTCGGGGGCGGCGGCGGCGACGGGGAGCGGTGAGGCGGAGTGGTTTGAGGGGCCGTTTGTGGAATCGCCGAAAATATCGACGGGTGCGGGCGATCACTTCAACGCGGGTTTTGCGGCGGCGCGGCTGCTGGGTTTGACGCTGGGGGAATCGTTGGCGATGGCGACGGCGACGAGCGGGTATTACGTGCGGACGGCGGTGACGCCGGGGCAAGGAGCGCTGGCGGAATTTCTTCGCGATTTGCCGGATGCACAGAGTAGGTAGCCTGGATGGCGGGGAGGGCCCGGGCCGGCGTGGGAGGGAGGAGGAGGGCATAGCGGCGTGCGCCCCAGTCGATGAGGCCGTAACCGGCGAAGGCGACGACGTTGATGACGGCGAGGACGAGTGCGAGGATGGTGACGGGGGCGATTTCGATGATGGGGGTTTGCTCGGCTTCGGCAGTGGGGGGGATCAGATACATCTGGCGGATGACGCGGAAGTAGTAGAAGGCGGCGAGGACGGTGTTGATGCCGAGGGTGGCGATGCCGAGCCAGCCTGTGAGGGCGCCGGCGTTGAGGAGGAGGGTGAAGAGCTTGAGCTTGGCGGCGAAGCCGATGGTGAGGGGGATGCCGGTGAGGGAGAGGAGGAAGACGAGCATGCAGGCGGCGAGGACTGGCGCGCGTGTGGCGAGGCCGGCGTAATCGGCGAGGTCTTCGCCGGTGGGGCGGAGTCCGTTGGGATGCGAGGTGGTGGGCGGGGGGATCATGCGACGGATGCCGATGGACATGCCGGCATCGGTGGGACCGCTGAGTCGCTGAGCGATGGCGGCGGCGGCGATGAAGGCCCCGCCGTTCATGAAGAGGTAGAGGGCGAGGTAGAAGAGGAGGGTTTCTGCGGCGGCGCTCCACTGGAGATCGCCGGAAGCGGAGCGGAGGAGGACGGAGAGGGCCATGAGCATGTAACCGGCGTGGGCGACGCTGGACCAGGCGAGGAGTCGTTTGATGTTGCGTTGGGGATAGGCGGCGAGGTTGCCCCAGAAGCAGGTGAGGGCGCCGAGGGCGAGGATTGCGGCGGGCAGCCAGGTGAACTGGGGTGAAAGGGCCAGGACGATGCGGAGGAGGAGTCCGAGGCCGGCGGTTTTGGAGCAGACGGCGAGGAAGGTGGCGACGTCGATGGGGGCGCCTTCGAAGACGTCGGGGCACCAGAAGTGGAGGGGGAAGATGGCGATTTTGAAGCCGACGCCGACGAGGAGGCCGGTGACGCCGAGGGCGGCGATGGTGGCGCGGGCGTGTGCGGCGCCGGGGGTGGCGGCGGCGGGGAGAGCGGCGTGAGCGATGTCGCGGAGATCGAGGGTATTGAAGAGACCATAGAGGAGAGACATGCCGTAGACCATGACGGCAGCGGCGGCGGCGCCGAAGAGGACGTACTTCATGGCGGCTTCGGCGCCGAGGCGGTGGGTTTTGCGGAAGCCGGCGAGGACGTAGCTGGGGAGGGAGGCGAGTTCGAGGGCGACGAAGATGATCAGGAGGTTGGTGGTCTGGACCATGAGGCACATGCCGAGGAGGGCGAGGAGGAGGAGCAGGAAGAATTCGGGGGAGTCGCCGGTTTGTCCGCGGGCGAGGAATTTGTCGTGGGAATCAGTGAACCAGAGAGCGAGGAGTATTCCGGCGAAGAGGACGAGGAGGAGCCGGAGGGCCCAGCCGAAGGGGTCGAGGAGGAGCATGCCGCCGAAGAGGGTTTGGGGGGAATCGACGCAGCGGGCGCGGACGAGGAAGAGTGCGACGAAAGCGGCGAGAACGCCTGCGGCGGCGCCGATGCCGGCGATGAGCAGGTCCTTTCGCGGTCGGAAGAGGGGCGCGAGGAGGGAGCCGATCGCGGCGAGTGCGAGGAGGGCCTCGGGCAGGAGGGCGAACAAGTCATGAGCTGATGGAAGCACACTCATCCCACGCTGCTGTAAGTCTGACAGGTCTGGGGCTCACCCGGTCACCAGGCGCATGAGTCCTTCGACGGCGGGGCGGAGGGGTTCGAGGACGAGAGCCGGGAGGACGCCGAGGGCGATAGCGGAGAGGCCGAGGATGGCGAGGATCCATTTTTCGGAGCCGGTGAGCCGGGCGAAGTTCTGGTGTTCGGGCTTGGGAGCGCCCATGTAGACGCGCTGAAGAGTCCAGAGGTGGTAGGCGGCGGTGATGACGATGGTGCCGGCGGCGAGCGCGCCGAACCAGAGGAGCGGACCGGTGACGCCGATGACGCTGAAGGAGTGGCGGGCGAGGAAACCGTGGGGATCGGCGGCGGAGAAGACGCCGAGGAGGACGAGGAGTTCGCCGACGAAGCCGCAGAGCCCGGGGAGGCCCATGGAGGCGAAGAAGCCGACGGCGGCCCAACCGGTGTAAGTGGGCATGGAGCTCCAGAGGCCGCCGAGTTTGGGGATGTCGCGGTGATGGGCGCGGTCGTAGAGGACGCCGACGATGAAGAACATCATGGCGGAGGAGATGCCGTGGGCGAGCATCTGGAAGAGCGCCCCGGCGGTGGCGGTGGAGTTGATGACGGCGAGTCCGAGGAGTACGTATCCCATGTGGCTGACGGAGGAATAGGCGACGAGGCGTTTGAAGTCGCGCTGTGCGAGGGCGACGAAGGCGCCGTAGACGATGGAGACGACGCCGATAAGACCGACCCAGAACCAGTTGTCGGCGGCCTGTGCGGAAAAGATGGGATAGGAGATGCGGAGGAGGCCGTAGGCGCCCATTTTGAGGAGGACGGCGGCGAGGATCATGGAGACGGGGGTGGGCGCTTCGACGTGGGCGTCGGGGAGCCAGGTGTGGAGGGGGACGGCGGGGATTTTGACGGCGAAACCGACGAAGAGGAGCCAGAAGGCGGCGTTTCCGAAGGCGGCTGCGCGTCCGCCCTCCATGAAGCGGGAGTGGAGCGCGGGATCGGTGGCGAGGCGGATGACGTCGAAGACGCCGGCGTTGGGTCCACCGGGGCCCATGCCGCGGGTGTAGAAATAGATGCCGAGGATGGCGATGAGGATACCGATGGAGCCCAGGAGGGTGTAGAGGAAGAACTTGATGGCGGCGTATTCCTTTCTGGGGCCGCCCCAGATGCCGATGAGGAAGTACATGGGGAAGAGGGAGACTTCGAAGAAGACGTAGAAGAGGAGCAGATCGAGAGAGATAAAGGTGCCGATCATGCCGGCGAGGAGGAAGAGGAGCAGTGCGAAATAGGCTTTTGGGGATTTGGTGACGCCGTAAGAGGCCCAGCAGGCGACGAGGGAGACGGCGGTGGTGAGGAGCACGAGGGGCAAGGAAATGCCGTCGACGCCGACGAAGTATTGGGCGCCGAGGGAAGGGATCCAGGGGAAGCGGAAGGCGAGCTGGATGGAGTGGGCGTCAGTGGCGGCGTAGCTGACACGGGTCCAGTCGAACCAGGAGGCGGCGAGGAGGGAGAGGAGGAAGGTGAGGAGTGCGACGGCGAGTGCGACGGGGCGTGCGCGTCGGGCCTGGCCGGGCGGCAGCGCGAGGATGGCGAGTCCGCCGAGGCAAGGCACCAGCATCAGCGAGGTGAGAATGCTGGAGGTGTTGAGCACCGCAACTCCGGTATGCACGCGGAAGGGGCGGCCATCGATCTTCCTTCTTACCGCCAAAGTCAGCCGAAGATAGGGCAAAGGGGTGACCTTGTCACGCGCGTCCGGAGGGCGCGCGGCGGTGCGCGGAGGGGATGGAAGGCGGGCCTGGCGATTTGCGGGCGGGGGCTGGGTGCGCGGGTGGCGGGCGAGGCGCGGGACCCCGGAAAGGGCCGGATGGTAGCAGAGGGATTCGTGCGGCTTGACTGGCGCCGCGGTTGCCGACATGCTGACTTGTCGCATGAAGGAAACGCTCGAACGCATCGTGCCCGAAGCCGCCGACCAGCGCCATATAGCCGGCGACGATACGCTGCAACTGCACCTGTCGCGGTATGAGTTCGCGTCGCAGTTTGCGCGGGGGAAGGTGCTGGATATCGCCTGCGGAGTGGGGTACGGATCGGCGCTGCTGGCGGCGTTGCCGGAGGTGCGGGAGGTGACGGGGGTGGATCTGGCGGAAGAGGCATTGGAGCTGGCGCGGGAGCGTTACGCGCGGCCGAACATTCGATTTGTTCAGGGGGACTGCATGACGTACACGGGGGAGGCGGTGAACACGATTGTGTCGCTGGAGACGGTGGAGCATTTGCCGGAGCCGGAGAAGTTCATTCGTCGGATAGCGGAGCAGTTGTCGCCGGGGGGCGTGTTGATCGCGTCGGTTCCGGTGACGCCGTCGATGGATTTCAACCCGTATCATCTGCACGATTTCACGCCGGGGCGTTTCGAGGCGCTGATGCGGTCCGCGGGTTTGGAGGTGGTGGATCGGCTGCTGCAGATACAGGCGTATCGGCCGGTGGCGGCCCTTCGGCGGAAGGAAGCGCGGATGGCGGATGCGCGGCGGAGCCTGTCGGCGTTTTATCTGGGGCATCCGTCGAAATTTTTTTTGCGGGCGTGGTCGGTGCTGCGGGACGGTTTTGCCAATAAATATCTGACGCTGGCGTGCAGAAAGGTCTGACGATGGGCGACCGGACCTTTGTGGTGATCGCGGCGTATAACGAGCAGGAGATGATCGGGCAGGTGGTGCGCTCGGTGGTTCCGCTGGCGGGGCGCGTGGTGGTGGTGGATGACGGGAGCGGGGATGAATCGGCCCAGCGCGCCTTTGAGGCGGGGGCGACGGTGCTTTCGCACCCGCTGAATCTGGGGCAGGGAGCGGCGCTGCAGACGGGGATCGAGTATGCGCTGCGGAACGGGGCGGAGCACATCGTGACTTTCGACGCGGACGGGCAGCACGCGCCGTCGGATATCGGCGGGGCGCTGGAGGCGTTGCAGCGCGCCGAGGTGGATGTGCTGCTGGGATCGCGGTTTCTGGGGCGGGCGATCGACATGCCGGCGGCGAAGCGCGTGGTGCTGCGGCTGGCGGTGGCGTTCACGCGGATGACGACGGGGCTGAAGCTGACGGACACGCATAACGGGTTTCGGGTGATGACGCGGTCGGCGGCGGAGCGGATCAAGCTGCGGCAGAACCGGATGTCGCACGCGTCGGATTTGCTGAGCCAGATTGCGCAATTGAAGCTGCGTTATGCGGAGTATCCGGTGGAAGTGCGCTACACGGAGTATTCGCGCCGCAAGGGGCAGCCGTTGACCGCGGCGTTTCATATCCTGGTGGATTCGGCGGTTGGAAGGATGCTGAAATGACGATCAAGATCATACTGACGCTGCTTCTGGGGACGCTGGCGCTGTATGCGGCGCGGAACATGCGTGGGGCGTTGGCGCCGATAGCGCTGCTGTTCATCGCGGCGAGCCTTGTGGGCGTGTTCTTCGTGTGGAATCCGCAGGCGGCGAATAACGTCGCGGGGCTTGTGGGCATCGGCCGGGGCGCGGATCTGATTTTTTACTTCGGGTTCATCTTCGGGTTGTTCAGCATTTTCGTGCTGCACCTGCGGATCGCGCTTTTGAATCGGCAACTCACGCTGCTGGCGCGGCACATTGCGCTCAATGGGGCGCGCGAGCATCCTCCGACCTCCCCTTCGCCGCCGGAGGGCACACCTCATGCGCCGGCCTGCTAAGGCTTTCGCCCAGCGGGGGCTTTTCGTTGTGCTGGCGACGGCGGTGTTGTGCTGGCCGCTGGTATACAACCGGTTCCCCATCGTTTTTGGCGACTCGCTGCTGTATTCGCTGACGGCGTTCACGGGTCTGTCGATGGCGTTTCGTCCGAGCTGTTATCCGTATTTGCTGGCGGCGGCGGGGGTGTTCAAATCGGTGACGCCGCTGTGCATATTTCAGTCGTTGCTTGCGGGGGTGGTGTTGGAGATCGCGCTGCGGCGGGCGGCGGGTTTGCGGTGGGCGGGGGCGGTGGGCGTGCTTTTTGGCCTGGGGCTGCTGACGACGGTGGCGTGGTGGACGTCGTCGCTGATGCCGGACATTTTTTTCGGATTGGCGGTTTTGAGCGCCGGTCTGTTGGGGTTCGCGGGGAACCTGACGCGCACGGACCGGGTGCTGCTGTGGGGGATACTGGTGATTTCGGTGGAGGAGCACGTGGCGCTGCCGCCGCCGTTGCTGCTGCTGGCGGGGCTATGGGTGCTGTTGCAGCTTGTGCGTCGGCGGCGTCCGACGGGCGCATCGCTGGGGATTCTGGGCGTGGCGGCGTTGGGATTCGTCAGTTATCCGGCGCTCAATGCGCTGACCGGCCACGCGTTCGCGCCGTCGGACAGCAGCTCGAAATACATTTTGTCGCGCATGGCGGGGGACGGGCTGCTGGATGAGACGGACATGCTGCATTTCACGGCCAACGCGCCGGAGCGGCGGGCGGACTTACTGGGCCGGTTTCACAGTCTTTCGACGCTGCCGGCGAACGTGCCGCTGGGATATCTGTCGCCGCAATCGGCGCGTACGGGAGCGTATTCGCATGATGCGCAATCGCCGTTCGTGGAGTGGACGTCGGATCCGCGGCTGCCGTCGTTTGGGCAGATGATCGTGCGGAACCTGAAGCGTCGGCCGCTGCAGAATGTGCGGGCGGTGATCGCGGGGACGGTGCGGCTGATGGGTTCCGGGGGCTTTCCGCTGTTTGTGGAACAGATGCATCCGTCGCCGCCGATGCCGATCCTGGCGCATGATGCGCACGGTTTTGAGGAGAGCCGGCAGAATCACGCGGCGCTGCACGTGGCGGGGTGGAATGTGCTGATCACGCCGACTTATTGGATTTTCAGCATCGCGGCGGCGGGGGCGCTGCTGTCGTCGATTCGGTATCGGGAGGCGTGGAAGCGGGTGGGGACGCCGCTGGGCGCGTTTATTCTGTCGTTTGACGTTCTGCATGCGGCGACGGTGTATGCGCTGTCGGGGGATTTTCCGCGGTATCAGTCGCGGGTGTCGTGGGTGGTGGTGCTGGGGGGATTTCTGGCGGTGCTGTCGGTGGTGCGAACGGCGCGCGCGAAGGAAGGGGGGACACGGGCGGGCGATCATTCGCCGTGGCGGGCGGTGTAGGCGGGGCCGTCCATGAGGGCGGAGAGGTCCGCGGCGGGGGCGTTGATTTTCACGAGCCAGCCTTTGCCGTAGGGGTCCTGGTTGACGAGGGAGGGGTCGGCCTTGATGGCTTCGTTGACCTGGGCGACTTCGCCGGTGACGGCGCTGTAGAGCTCGCTGGTGGCTTTGACGGACTCGATCTCTCCGAAGCGTTTTCCGGCGTCGACCTTTTTTCCGACGGTGGGGAGGTCGACGTAGGTGACATCGGTGAGCTCATCGACGGCGAAGCGCGTGAGTCCGATGGTGACGATGTCTCCCTCCTGCTTGTGCCATTCGTGGGAGGTGGAATAACGGCGGTCGTTTGGTGCGGACATCGGGGCCTCGGCGGTTAGGAAATGGTCACGGGTGGTTGGGATTCGAGAGATTTTAGGGTTTTTTGGGTCGTTTGTAGAAGGGGAGCGGCGTGATGGTGGCTGGGGCGAAGCCGGAGGACAACTGGACTTCGACCTTGTCGCCGATTTCCGCTTCCTCCGATCGGATGTAAGCCATGGCGATGGGGTTTTTCAATGTCGGGGAGTAGGCGCCGGACGTGATCGTGCCGATGCGTGCGCCGCCGGCGGGCTGGGTGACGGCCATCCCCTGGCGTGCGGATCGTGCGCCGTCGAGGATGAGGCCGACGAGTTTGTCGAAGGGTCCGGAGCGGCGCTGGATGATATCGTGTTTGCGGCGCAGGGCATCGGCGCCGACGAAGTCTTTTTGCAGATCGACGGCCCAATCGAGCCCGGCGGACAGGGGGTCTGTTTCTTCGGTGAGCTCGTGGCCGTAGAGGGGCATGCCGGCTTCGAGGCGGAGGGTGTCGCGAGCGCCCAGTCCGGCGGGCTTGAGGAGGGCGTGCTCGCCATCGCTTTTGAGGAGGTAATTCATGGCGAGGCTTGCGGCGGTGGTGCCGCAGATGATTTCCGCGCCGTCTTCACCGGTGTAGCCGCTGCGAAAGACGGTGAACTGGATCATGAGCATGTAGCGCATGACTTGGAAGTGGTAGCGTTTGAGGTCGGAGACGGGCTCGGGGAGGACCTCATCGAGCAGTCCGACGGCTTTGGGGCCCTGGATGGCGACCATGGCGGTTTTGAGGGTTTCGTCCTCGATGGAAAAGGCGGTCTGGCCCTTGTTTTGATCGAACCAGGCGAGGAGTTTTTCGCGGTTGGCGGCGTTGCAGACCAGGAGCCAGTGCCCCCCTCCGTTATCGAATCGGGAGACGATGACGTCGTCGAGGATGCCGCCATCCTCTTTGCAGACGAGGGAATACATGGATTGTCCGACGGCGGCTTTGGCGAGGTTGCGCGTGCAGACGCGCTGGAGGAACTCTTCGGCGCCCTTGCCGGTGAATTTGAGGCGGCCCATGTGGGAGACGTCGAAGATGCTGGCGGCGGTGCGCGTGTGAAGGTGCTCATCGATGATTCCGCGATAGAGCAGGGGCATTTCCCAGCCGGCGTAGGCGACCATGCGCGCCCCGGACTTGATGTGAAAGTCGTAGAACGGCGTCCGATTGAGTTCTGGCACAACCTGCTCCAGCTTCGCACGTGCAACGGGTGGACTATACTCCGTTGTCGCCAGCCTTCCAACGAGAAGGCAACGACGTGAAAAATGGAGTGCAAGCATGGAAATGTCGAAAGCGCTGGCGAACAAAGTGGCGATCGTAACGGGGGCGTCGTCGGGAATCGGCGCGGCGACGGCGATCGAGCTGGCGCGGATGGGGGCGGCGGTGGTGGTGCATGCGCGGCGGAAGGAGCGGCTTCAGGAGCTGGCGGCGAGCTGCATCGCCGGCGGCGGGCAGATGCGCGCGGTGGCTGGTGATGCGTCGAGCGCGACCGACAATGCCCGGTTGATCGACGAGGCGGCGGCGTTTTCCCGGGAAATCGGGCAGGGCGGGCGGATCGATATCGTGGTGGCCAATGCGGGGCGGGGGTTGGCGGGGGGGCTTTTGTCGTCGGATCAGGCGGCGTGGGAGGGTCTCTACAAGCTGAACGTGCTTGGGCCGGCGGATTTGATGAGGCGGGCGGGTGAGCGAATGGCGGAGCAGAAATCGGGGGACATCGT
Source organism: Phycisphaerae bacterium (assembly GCA_035548175.1). Taxonomy (GTDB): domain Bacteria; phylum Planctomycetota; class Phycisphaerae; order WQYP01; family WQYP01; genus CALCHA01. The sequence goes on from DASZTO010000024.1 coordinate 34,979, forward strand.
GGCGCTGGGGTCGGTGTCGGGGTACAACATTTCGCCGTTCTCGGGGTTTTATGGCTCGACGAAATTCGCCATTGCTTCGATTGCCGAGGCGTTCCGGCGGGAGGTGGGGGCGAAGGGCGTGCGAGTGACGACGATCATGCCGGCGGTGGTGATTTCGGAATTTCAGGAGAACGCGGGGTACACGAAGGAGAATTTTTACAAGACGATCGAGAAGTTCGGGAAGCCACTGGCGCCGGAGGATGTGGCGCGGGCGATCGGGTTTGTGGTGTCGCAGCCGGCGCACGTGCATATCAATCAGTTGATGATCCGGCCGACGGGGCAGGATTATCCGTGAGGCGGGGATGATGGGCGGGCATGGATGGTTGGAGAGTGTTATCGGGCGTGGGTGAAAAGTGGTGGGATAATCGTGCCGACAATCCATGGGAACTGAGCGGTTATGAGGGACTCCCATGGCAAGAAACGGGGCAATGGCGGTGCTGGCGCTGGCGGGGCTTACGGCGTTTGCGGGGTATCAGTATGCGCATGCGACGCCATCGTCTCCGGACGAGCTGGTGAACAAATCCGCGCCGGACTTTTCGCTGCCGCGCGTGGGCGGAGGGACGGTGTCGCTGCAGGACTTGCGGGGCAAGATCGTGGTGCTGGATTTCTGGTATCGGGCGTGTCCGTGGTGTTTGCGGGCGATGCCGCAGGTGAATCAGCTTGCGTCCGACTACAAATACAAGAACGTGGTGGTGGTGGGGATGAACATTGATCCGAACGAAGGCGATGCGCGGGCGGTGATCAGCCAACTGGGTCTGCGCTATGCGTCGGTGCGCGCTTCGCGCGAGACGGTGCGTGCGTTCGGCGTCGAGGGATATCCCACGGCCATTGTGATCGATCAGCAGGGCACGGTGCGGGCGGTTCACGTTGGCTATTCGGACAGCCTGCGCGACGATCTGGCGGCCGACATCAAGCCGCTGCTGAAGCCCTGACCGGGTTAATTGCGGCGGCGTCGAGGGCGGGGGCGATCACCAGGAGATTTCGAAGGAGAGGCGGACGGAGGCCCAGGTGTCCCATTTGTCCTGGCCTTTGAATTCGGGGGACTCGGTGGTCCAGCTATAGGTGAATTCGAAGTATTTGAGGAAGCGGTGCGAGAGGCCGTACTCGACGCCGAAGAGGGCGTGCTCTGGGGAGACGGTGACGGGGTCGCGGTCGGAGAAGGCGTCGCCTTCGAGGAGGGAATTGCGTGCGACCAATTCGCCGTAGGGCCTGGCGAAGAGGAAGAAGGACTGTTTGCGGAAGATGTCGCGCCAGGTGAAGGGGTCATCGGGGGAGGCGGGGCGATAGGTGAAATCTCCGGGCATGGCGAGGTTTCCGGGTCCGAAATCGTCGGGCATGTTCCAGCCGGCGCGGAAGATGGCGCCGGCGTGGGCTTCGTCGAGCACGGTGCCGGCGGTGAGGCCTACCTGGGGGAGCACCTGGACGCGCGGCGCCCAGGGTTGCCAGTCGGCGGGAGGAGTCCAGGCGTCGAGGCGCCAGCGTCGGTCGTACTTGATGGCGAACTCGGCCTCATCGTTGATCTGGTTGCTCCATCCGCGGGGGTAGGGATAGCCGAAGGTGTGGTGGACCATTTCCTGGGCGTTTTGCGCGAGCGAGCTGGGTCCGAGGATGCCGAGATCGACTTCGAGCGCTTCGTAGACTGGGACGTTTGCCTGGCGGTTGGCGCGCTGGAAGAAGAGGCCGCCATAGGTGTAACCGGCGAAGGGACGATCGTCCGGGATGGGTTGCGTGAGGACGTAATGCTTGGGGGTGTACATGGTCAGGGCGCCGACGAAGCCCATGGCGTGATCGGTGGCGCCTTTGGGGAACTCATCGGCGATGGAGGGGACGTTGTCGAGAAGGGCATCAACCCAGGGCGCCCGCCAGGCGAGCGACGCGCCGACGCCGGAGGTGTAGTGTTTGTCGTGGCGGTCAATGGGTTTGGCCCATCCGCCGTCGTTGTCCCAGTAGAGGGTGAACTTCGATGCGTATTGCTCCGGCGGGCGATCGCTGAGCAGGGGGACCTGCGCCAAGGCGGGGGGCAGATCCTCGGGGTGAAGCGAGAGGGGCGGCGCCTGAAGCGTTCCCGCGGCGCGCGCCGTCGGCGGACCCGCACTGAGGCCGCACAGCGCCGCCATTGCCGCCGCCACCCATGCCGATCGTGCACGCATCGCATTCCTCACGGCTGAAACTTGTATTGGGAAAGCAAACCGCGGATTTGCCGGCTGCCCTCTTCGTGCGCGCGGAGGCTGTTTTGCAGGTAAGCGCGCAGCTCCGGGTCGGTCGCCAGCGGGAGGGTTTCGGTGAGCAGGCTGATCTGCCAGTCGTAATCGGTGGACATATTGATCATCATGTCGCGCTCGAAGCTGATTTTGTCGTCGCCGCGCACCACCTTCTCCTGGCGATCCTCCATGAACTTCTGCGCCCGTCCTTCGATGTCGTTGGAATAGTGGAAGGTGAGGTCGACATGATGCTCGCCGGCCCAGTGCTTCAACTGCTTGAGCAGATCGCCCTGCACGTCGCCCATGGTTTTGAAGAATTGCTTAAAGGGCTCATCGACGGGGCGCAGGGGCGTGCTGGTGTAAAAGGCGAGCTCTGTTTTCTGCTGGTGGGCGCGGGCGAGAGATGCGAGCACATCCCGCAGATCGGGGGTCATGGCCTGGGGCGTTGCGGGCTGCGTTGCGGGCCGGGTCCGCGGATGCGCCTGCTGTCCCGCGCATCCGGCCAGCAGCACGGTGATGAGCATCGCACAGCCAAGTCGCTTCTCCATCCATCCGCTCCCTTATGCCAGGTTGTCCTGAATCAATCCCGCGTTGAACAGCGCCGCCTTGATCAACCCGCGGGTGCCGGCGGCGACCTCACACAGGGGCAGGCGCATGTCGCCGGTATCGCGCCCGAGGATGTTCATGGCCGTCTTGATGCCCATGGGATTGCCCTCGATGAAGAGGGCTTTGAAGAGCTCGAAATGCCTGAGGTGGATTTCGCGGGCTTCGTCGAGCCGCTGAGCCCGTGCCGCATCGACCATCTGGCGAATCTGCCTGGGGATGATGTTGCTGGCGACGCTGATCACGCCGGCGGCGCCCACGGCCAGCATGGGAAGCGTGAGGGAATCGTCGCCGGAGAGCACGGGAAAATTCATCGCGCATAGTTCGCTGCACGAATCGAGGCTGCCGGTGGCTTCCTTCATCGCGACGACATTCTTGTATTCGCGCGCCAGGCGCATCACCGTGGCGTTGGCCATGGTGACGCCGGTGCGGCCGGGGATGTTGTAGAGGACAATCGGCAAATCCACGCTTTTGGCGATGGCGGCGATGTGGCGGAACATGCCTTCCTGCGTGGGCTTGTTGTAGTAGGGATTGACCAGCAGGGCGCCATCGGCGCCGATGCGCCTGGCGAAGGCGGTGAGATCGAGCGCTTCTTCGGTGGAGTTCGAACCGGTGCCGGCGATGACTTTCATCCCGGTGCCCCTGGCGGCTTTGACGGCGACCTCGATGACCTGGTGGTGCTCCTCGTGGCTGAGGGTGGGGGATTCGCCGGTGGTTCCCACGGGCACGATGCCGTTGGTGCCGCCCCTGGCCTGAAAGTCGATCTGCTTTTCGAAGCCGGCGCGATCGAATTGGCCGTTTTTAAAGGGGGTGACCAGGGCGGTGAACGATCCGGAAAACATGACCACTCCAGGGAAAAGCACGAATCGCCTGCTCCGGTGGGGAGGGCGGAAGGCGTTATTGTATCAGGATCATGCGCCGTAGCGACTCGCGGCGGGCTAGGATAATGCCGGAGCCGGGGCAGGCGGCCACTGAGGGGCTCGGCTTGACAGGCCGCGCGCGGGGCCGTAATTCAAGATGCCGGCGGGGGGGTTATGGAGGTGTGCCATGCCGCTGGATGAGATCCTGTTCGAAGCCGAAGAGTCGATGGAAAAGGCGCTCGATCACCTGAAGCACGAGTTGCAGGGACTGCGCACGGGGCGGGCGTCGACGGCGCTGGTGGATCGGGTGAAGGTGGATTATTACGGCACGCCGACGGATTTGCGTTCGCTGGCGTCGCTGACCACGCCGGACGCCACGAGCATTCTGATCAAGCCGTTCGATCCGAGCTCGGTGAAGGACATCGTGCGCGGGCTGGAGGCGGCGAACCTGGGGATCAATCCGCAGAACGACGGCAAGCAGATCCGGCTGGTGCTGCCACCGCTGTCGGGCGAGCGCCGGCAGCAGTTGGCGCACAAGGCGAAGGATGCGGCGGAGCAGTCGCGCATCGCGTTGCGGAACATTCGGCGCGATGCGAACAAGAAAGTGGACGGGGAGGAGAAGGAATCGCTGCTGACCGAAGATCAGGCCAAGGGCGGTCGGGACGATGTGCAGGAACTGCTCAAGAAGTTTGAGGGGCAGGTGGAGTCGCTGGTGGCGGCCAAGACGAAGGAAATCATGGAGGTGTGAGGGCGCGCGTGCGGTGCAGGGGGCGTTGGGGGCGCGGTGTCCCGGGGCGGGTGGGGTTCCCGGGGGCGGGTGGGGTCATGAGCCGACGAGGGCCCGCAATTTTTCGGCCAAGACGCCGACCGGTGTCGCCCAGTCCTGGTAGGCTGGCTGGCGGAAGAGGGTGAAGGTGGGATACCAGGGAGAATCGGGGCGGTTGAGCATCCACATGTGGCCGGGGGAAAAGGCGAGCAGCATCCAGACCGGTTTGGCCAGCGCTCCGGCGACGTGGACCACCGAGGTGTCGATGGAGATGAGCAGGTCCATGTTCTGGAGGATGGCGGCGGTGTCGGAGAAGTCGTGGATGTCGGCGTCCAGGTCGGTGAAATCGGCGGCGGGGGAGCGCCAGGCCTCGGGCAGGCGGGGGGGTTTGGCCTGATCGGCGGCGGGCCCTTTTTGCAGGGAATAAAAGGAGACGCCGGGCACTTGCGCCAGGGGGGAAAACGCCGCCAGCGAGGCGGATCGCAGGAAATTCTCCGCCTGAAAAGCGCCGCCCTCCCACACCAGACCCACGCGAAAGCGGTTGCGCGAAGCGGCGAGGCGCTGCTTCCAGTGGGCGACCCTGGCGGGATCGGCGGCGATGTAAGGCACCGTGTTGGGCACGTTTTCCAGCGTCGTTTTGAACATGCCGGGGAGGGACATGATCGGATAATGGGTGTCAAACGGCGGCAATGGCACGCCGGAACTGGTCACCTCGCTGACGCCGCGGATCGATTTGACCAGATCGACGAGCGGGGGCTGTGCGCAGAGGATCACGTATCCGCCCATTTGCTCCGCGACGCGCGTGGCGTAGCGTCCGAAGAAGACGGTGTCGCCGAGGCCCTGTTCGCCGTAGAGCAGGATGCGTTTGCCGTTGAGGGGCGAGCCATCCCACTTGGGCTCTTTGAAATTCACCGCCGAGTTGCGCAGGCCCGGATGTTTCCAGCGCCATTCGTACTCCGGCCAGGCCTCGGCATATTTGCCAAGCATCAGGCGGGCGACGGAAATATCGAAATGCAGCGTCGGCGGGGTGGGGTCCATCGCCAGCGATTTTTCCAGTGCCGCGAGGCCTTCGGCCGCCCGCCCGCCGCGGATCAGGGCGATGCCCAGCGAATGATAGAGCCGGCCGGAGGGCGCGATGGCGAGGCCCTTCTCGATGGCGGCGACGGCTTCATCGAAGCGGCCGAAGGTGGAGAGTGCGTCGGCGATGAGCGAGTAAGGATCGGAGTTGTGGGGGAATTTGCGGGCGGTTTGCTGGGAGACTTGCAGGGCTTTGTCGAATTGCTTGGTGCGGTGCAGGCAGGCGGCGTAATTGAGCAGGGCGAGTTCGTCGTCAGGGTTGAGCGCGACGGCGCGTTCGAAGGCGGGGAGCGCTTCGGGATAGCGCCCGAGGTTGGCCAGGGCGGAGCCGAGGTTGCGCAGAATGGCGAAGTTGTTGGGGGCCATGGGCAGGGCGCGCTGCTGGCAGGCGAGGGCCTCTTCGTGTCGGCCGAGCTTTTCCAGGCAGACGCCCAGGGTGCTCAGGGTGTCGGCGTTGGCGGGTTCGAGCTCGGTGGCTTTGAGGAAGCAGGGGAGTGCGGCGGCGGGATTTTTGTCGAAGAGGCAGCAGCCGGCGTGGGTGTAGGCGATGGCCATGGAGGGATTGAGCTGCATGGCCTTCTGGGCGCTGATGAGGGCTTCATCGGGCCGGCCGGCGGCGCGCAGAAGGGCGGCGACGTTCACGTGGGCGCTGGCGTTGGCGGGGGCGATCTCGACGGCGCGGCGCGCCGATTGAAGACCAGCCTCGACCTGCCCGACGCAGCGCTGCAGCTCGGCCAGGTTGACGAAGATATCGGCATTGTTGGGTTGCAGCGCCGCAGCGCGCGCGACCAGCGGCAGCGCCTGCTGGGTGTGCCCGTGCTGGTGCAGCAGGACGCCCAGCATGTGCAGCGCATCGGGGTTGTTGGGATTCATCGCCAGCGTCTGGCGATAAGCCACCTCCGCCTCGGCCGCGCGGCCGGCTTGATGCAGCTTGAGCGCCGCGGCAAAGGTGCGGAGTTCCTGTTCGATGACGAGCGGCATGATGGTTTTCCGGATGAAAGGGAATCAGGGTCACGCATGATAAATGGCGTGCCGCAAATGACAAAGGGCGGCTGCCGGAATGGCAGACGGGTCTCCCGACCAGGCACCTGCTATGGGGCAAAAAGGGCATTCGAGGGTGGTACGCCATTTGTTCATAGCGGGGCGACACGATTGCATAATGTTTTTATAGGTGCCTCCTTATTGGGGAGGCCGGATGGTGAATCTGTGCGAATGGATAAATTGACGATCAAGGCGCAGGAAGCGTTGCAGGCGGGGCAGGCGCTGGCGGGGGAGTTGCAGCACAGCGAGTTCGGAACGCTGGAATTGCTGAGCGCGTTGCTGGCGGACAAAGAGGGCTTGGTGCGGCCGATCCTGGCGAAGCTGGGGGCGGATCCGGACCGTGTCTCGGGGGTGGTGCAGAGCGAGCTCAAGCGCGAGCCGACGGTGTCCGGCGGGGCGCAGCTGGGCGTTTCGCGCGACCTGCAGGCGGTGCTCAATGACGCGCAGAAGGAAGCGGACCGGCTGAAGGATGAGTATCTCTCGACGGAGCATTTTCTGCTGGCGCTGGCGGGGGTGAAATCGCCGGCCAAGGAAGTGCTGTCGGTGATGGGCGTGACGCGCGACAAAATCCTGGCGGCGCTCAAGGATGTGCGCGGGAACACGCGCGTGACCGATGAAAATCCGGAAGCCAAGTTTCAGTCGCTCGAGAAATATGGGCGCGACCTTGTGGAGGCGGCGCGCAAAGGAAAGCTCGATCCGGTGATCGGGCGCGATGATGAGATTCGCCGCTGCATGCAGGTGCTCAGCCGGCGGACGAAGAACAATCCGGTGCTGATCGGGGAGCCGGGCGTCGGCAAGACGGCGATTGTCGAAGGGTTGGCGCAGCGGATTCTCGCGGGCGATGTGCCGGAGAGTTTGAAGAACAAGCGGCTGATTGCGCTGGACATGGGTGCGCTGATCGCGGGGGCGAAGTTCCGCGGCGAGTTTGAGGACCGTCTGAAGGCGGTGCTGAAGGAGGTGGAGTCGTCGCAGGGCGGGATCATCCTGTTCATCGATGAGATTCACAACGTGGTGGGGGCGGGCAAGGCGGAAGGGAGCATGGACGCGGGGAATCTGCTCAAGCCGATGCTGGCGCGCGGGGAGCTGCGGTGCATCGGGGCGACGACGCTGGATGAATATCGCAAGTACATTGAGAAGGATCCGGCACTGGAGCGGCGTTTCCAGCAGATTTACGTGGGGCAGCCGAGCGTGGAGGACACGATCGCGATCCTGCGCGGATTGAAGGACCGATACGAGACGCACCATGGCGTGCGGATTCAGGATTCGGCGCTGGTGGCGGCGGCGACGCTGTCGCAGCGCTACATCGCGGATCGCTTTTTGCCGGACAAGGCGATCGACCTGATCGACGAGGCGGCGAGCCGGCTGCGGATCGAGAACGATTCGATGCCGCAGGAACTGGATGAAATTCGGCGGCGCATCATGCAACTGGAGATCGAGCGAGAGGCGCTGAGGAAGGAAAAGGATGAAGGGTCGCGCCAGCAGCTTGAAAAAGTGGAGAAACAGCTGGGCGACTTGCAGGAGCAGAACACGCGCCTGACCACGCAGTGGGAACAGGAGGCCGGGGCGCTGCGCGGGATCAAGGAAATCCGCGAGAAGATCGAAAATGCGCAGCGGGCGCTGGAAGAAGCCACGCGGAAGGGCCAGCTTGAGGAAGCGGCGCGGCTGCGCTACGGCACGATCCGGGAACTCGAGGGGCAACTCACAGAGCGTCAGAAACATCTGGATACGCAGCTCAAAAGCGGCGCGGCGCTGGTGCGCGAAGAAGTCACGCCCGAGGAAATCGCGGAAGTCGTCGCCAAATGGACCGGCATCCCGGTGAGCAAGATGCTCGAAGGCGACAAGGAACGCCTGCGGAAAATGGAATCGTTTCTGGGCAAGCGCGTCGTCGGGCAGGAAGAGGCCGTGAAGGCCGTCAGCGACGCGGTGCGGCGTTCGCGCGCGGGGCTGGGCGATCCGCGCCGGCCGATCGGCAGCTTCATGTTCCTCGGACCCACCGGCGTCGGCAAAACCGAGCTGTGCAAGGCGCTCGCCGAGTTCCTGTTCGACACCGAAGACGCCCTGATCCGCATCGACATGAGCGAGTTCATGGAGCAGCATTCGGTGGCGCGGCTGATCGGCGCTCCGCCGGGATACGTCGGCTATGAGGAAGGCGGCGTGCTCACCGAAGCGGTGCGGCGGCGGCCTTACTCGGTGATCCTGTTTGATGAAATCGAAAAGGCTCACCGCGATGTGTTCAACGTGCTGCTGCAGGTGCTGGATGATGGCCGCCTCACCGACGGTCAGGGCCGCACCGTCGATTTCAAGAACACCGTGATCATCATGACCAGCAACATCGGCTCGCAGGTGATCCAGGACCTCACCGGCAAGGAAGGCGCGGAGTGGGAGATCGAGGCGCAGGTGCGCGGGCTCTTGAAGCAGCACTTCCGGCCGGAGTTTCTCAACCGCGTCGATGAGATCGTCATCTTCCATGCTCTGGACAAGCAGCACCTCACGCGCATCGTGGACATTCAATTGCGCGGATTGGAGAAGCGGCTGGAGAATCGCGGGCTGCACCTGGCGATCAGCGACGCGGCGAAGGCGGAGCTGGCGGAGCGCGGGTACGATCCGGTCTTCGGCGCCCGCCCGCTGAAACGGGTGATCCAGCAGGAAATCGAAAATCCGCTGGCGACGCGCATTCTTGACGGCGAATTCGAGGAGGGCGACCACGTGAAGATCGACGCCGATCATCACAAACGCTTCGCCTTCAGCAAGGGCAAGTGACCGGCGGTCTGGAGAGAAGCGTGGGCGAATCCGGCGATCGCATGGTGCTGTTTCTGTGCAGCGGAAACTATTACCGCAGCCGGTTTGCCGAGGAATTGTTCAATCATCTGGCGCGCGAAGCGGGCCTGCCCTGGCGAGCGACTTCGTCGGGCTTGCGCGTGGACGAAGGCCTTTCCATGAACATCGGGCCGCTGAGCTGGTGGGCGAGGCAAGGTTTGCGGGAGCGCGGCATCACGGCGGTCGGGGGGGAGCGCATGCCCCGGCAGGTGTCGCAGGCGGAACTCGAAGCGGCGGCGATCATCGTGGCGGTGAAGGAAGCGGAGCATCGCCCGCTGATGCAGCGCCGCCATCCGGCGTGGGAACAGCGTGTGCGCTACTGGGCGGTGCACGATCTGGATTGCGCGCAGGCCTCCGATGCGCTCCCGGAGCTGGAGCGTCTCGTGCGCCGACTCATCGCCGAATTGCGCCGCAGGCCGCCGGACTGAGGGCCCGATGCCAGACGCCCCCGCTTCCGGTACACTTCCCGCCATGAGCGACAGCGCTGTGATGCTTTCGATCGTCTCTCCCATGTACAACGAGGCGGACGGGATCGCGGAATTCGTGCGGCAGGTGCACGCCGCAATGGACTCGTTGACGCTCGAGGGCGGATGGGAACTGGTGCTGGTCAACGATGGCTCGCGCGATGCGTCGCTCTCCGTCGCCACCGCTCTCGCCGCCGGCGATCCCCTCGTCCGCGTCGTTTCCTTTTCCCGGAACTTCGGCCACGAAGCCGCCTCGACCGCCGGCCTGCGCTACGCCCGCGGCAAGGCGGTCGTCCTCATCGATTCCGACCTCCAGGACCCGCCCGCCGTCATCCCCACCATGGTGGCAAAATGGCGGGAAGGCTTTGAGGTGGTCTACGGCGTGCGCTCGAAGCGGAATGAGGAATCGCTCCTCAAAAAATTCACGAGTTGGGGTTTTTACCGCCTCATGGGCCGGCTTGCGAAGATCGACCTGCCCAAGGACACCGGCGATTTCCGCCTGATGGATCGCAAAGTGGTGGACGCTTTCAATGCCCTGCCGGAACGCAATCGCTTTGTGCGCGGAATGGTCTGCTGGACGGGCTTTCGCGCCACCGGCGTCCCTTTCGAACGCGCCCGGCGCTTCGCCGGCAAAACCAAGTACAACTACCTCAAGCTCGTGCGCCTCGCCATCGATTCCATCACCGGCTTCACCACTGCGCCGCTCAAAATCGCCACCTGGCTGGGCATGATGATCTCCCTCGGCGCGCTCGCCTGGATCGCCGTGGTCATCCTGCAATTCTTCTTCTGGCCCGGTTACCGCACGCCCGGATACACCTTCCTGGCCATCGCCATCCTGTTCCTCGGCGGCGTGCAGATTTTCCTCATCGGCCTCGTCGGCGAGTACCTCGCCCGCACCTACGAACAGGTCCAGGGCCGGCCCCTTTACATCGTCAGCGACCTCGTCAACTTCGGCCAGACCCGCGCGGTGGGGGGGGCCAATGGCGGCTTGCTGGGCGAGAAGCCTTGAGCGCACCCGTTCCGGCCGATCGATGTGTCTTGCGACAGGGACGCTGCCCGAAGCAGGGGAGCAGCGATTTTAACCTGTCCATCCCACCCGGCTTTGCGGAAATACTGAAGCAGACGCGCAGACGTTGCCGATAGCCCCGGTACCACGCACATTTTGCGCACCGGACAGCCCCCCAAACCACCCGGAGCGCGCCGCACGCAGGAGGCATGCGGTAACGGGGCCCAGGTACTTCACGACGGCGGAGCCGCACGGAATGACCACCGCAGCCGAAACTGACCCGCACGCCCATCTGGACGCCGGGGCTCCCGCGCCCGTCGCCCGCCGCGCGTCCGCAGCTTCGGCCAGCCCCTGGCGGCGGCTCTGGCAGATTCCCCTTCTGCTCGCCGGCGTCGCGCTGTTCGCCTATGGCGTGCGCACCCTCGCCCGAACCATCAAGCCCGTCCCCTTCGAAACCCACGTTTCTGACGTCCAGAACATGCTCGCCGCCGGCCGCTACACCGACGCCGTCGCCCGCATCAACATCCTGGCGGACCGCTTCCACGAACGATCGCAACAGGCCACGCTGGAGGTGCTCGCCGGCGACACGCTTTACCTCGCGCAGCAGAAGCAGCCCGTGCCGGTGCGTTCCAATTTCGAGGGCATGATCAGCCATTACCAGCGCGCCCGGACGCTGGGCTTCGCCGCCACGCCCACGTTGAACGAACGCTGGGGTGAAGCCGCCCTGGCCCTGGGCGACGCGCGCACCGCCATCGAAAAATTCGAAGCCGCCGCCGCCGCCAACCCGGCGATTCTGCAGGCGCACGTCCACGAGCTGGTCGAGGCCTATCGCGACGCGGGCGACATGGCCAGGGCGGCGGCGGTGGTCGATCGCCTGCTGGCCCAGCCCGATCTGCCCATCGACGATCGCGCCTGGGGTCTCTGCGAAAAAATCCGCATGGCCCTGCAGCTTCAAGCCACCGGCGGCGCGCCGGGGACTGAACTGGCCGCCGCCCTTCAGGCCGCGCAGGCCGCCCTGCCAGGGATCGCCGAGCGTGATCCCGCCGGGCGCGTGCTGGTGTGGATCGGCCGGGCCCAGTTCGACGCCGGCCAGCTGGATGCCGCCCGCGCCTCGCTCCTGGACGCCCGCTCGCGTTTCATCGTGCATCACCTGGATGACGGGCGCGCCGAGCTGCTGCTGGCGAAAATCGCCCAGGCGCGGTACGCCAAAACCGGTGAGGCCGCCGAACTCAAAAACGCCCAGGACCTCTTCCAGGAAGTCGTGACCCGCCACGCCGGCACGCCGATCTTCGCCGCCGCGCGCCTGGGCCGCGCGGAAATCGCCGCCGCCCAACAGGGCGCGATCCCCGTGGACAACGAGCGTCTCCAGGCCGACTTCCGCTTCGCCATCAAGGCCGTCACGCCCGCTGCCGACGCCGCCCGTTCCGCCACGCTCGATCCGCCGCCGGAATTCATCACGCACGAAAGCGTGCGCAGCAGCCTCATCGCCGCTCACGAGCATGCGTTTCTCGCCGGCCGCCTCGATGACGCGCTGATGTATCTCGGGCTGGAGCGCGAGCTGGGCGATGCGGAATCCGCTGACGATGCGTTGCGCTGGGCGATCACCCACGAACGCCGCGCGGACGAGCTGCTGGCTGCCAATGCCGAAGGCCACGAGCGCGCCGCCGCCCTCACGATGCTCGGCCAGGCCGCCGAGGATTATCTCCGGCATTCGCGCCTCACCACCATGCAGGACGACGTCTCGGGCAACAGCCTCTGGAAAGCCGCCGGACTGTTTGACGCCGCCGGCGACACCCTCCGTTCCGCCGGCATCTACGAGGAATTCACCGCCCAGCGCCCCGCCGATCCGCGCGTCCCCGAAGCGCTCCTCGACACCGGTCGGCTTTATCAATCCGTCGGCCAGATCGACAAGGCCATCCCCGTCTACCAGCGCAACATCCGCGAGAATCCCCGCACGCCCGCCGCCTACACCTCGGCGGTGAATCTCGCCCGCTGCTACATGACGCTGGGCCCGCAGGATTTCGACAAGGCCGAGGCGGCGCTGCTGTCGCTCGTGCAGGACAACCGCGATCTGCTGCCGACCGCCAACGAATTCCGCATCAGCATCTTCACGCTGGGCGAGCTGTATTACCGCAACCAGCGCTGGGCGGACGCGATCCTGCGCCTGGAAGAGGCGCGCACGCGTTACCCCGACGATCCCGGCGTGCCGCACGCCACCTTCATGCTGGCGGAAAGCTATCGCCACAGCGCCCAGGAAATCGGCGCCGCGCTCCAGAAGAATCCGGGCGCCGACGATCGCGCCGCCATGGAATCCGCCAGAACCGACCGCTACGCCCGCGCGGCGGACCTCTTCGGCTCCGTCATCGGCGCCCTCGATTCCGCCCCGGACCAGCCCTCCGCCACGACCACCGCGCCGGCTGCTTCTTCGGCGCATCTCTCGCCGGTCGATGCGGAATACCTGCGAACCGCCTATCTCGATCGCGCAAGCTGCGCCTACGAAACGCAGCGCTATTCCGACGCCATCCACCTCTACGACGGCGTGGCCTCGCGCTTTCCCGACGAGCTGATCGCCGTCGACGCCTACATCCAGATCGTCAACAGCTATCTGGCGCTTCAGCAGCCCGCCGAGGCCGCCGCCGCCGCCGAGCGCGCCCGCTGGGTGCTCAAGCGCATCCCCGACGACGCCTTCCCCAAAGCCCCCGTCGCGCTCACGCGCGCCTATTACGAAAACTTTCTCAAGATCGGCAGCCAGCCCTGAGTGTTTTTCGCGAGGACGTCATGACCCAGTTGTTCCCGCCGCCAAACAGCCCCTTCGCCGCCCCCCTCGGGCAGGCAGGCCTGGCCGCCGCCCTGGCCCGCGCGCTCTCCGGCCAGAAGGCCATCTACGCCCAGATCCTCGCCCTCTGCAAACAACAATCGCAATACGTCGCCACCGGCGAAACCGAGCACCTCATGACCATCCTCGCCGCCCGCAACCGCCTCATCGAACAGGTCGCGCCGCTCGATCGGGAGCTCCAGCCCTACAAGGGACGCTGGCAGCAGGTGCTCGACGGCCTGCCCGGGCGCGAACGCCAGACCGTCGGCGGATTGCTCAAGGAAGTGCAGGAACTGCTCGCCGCAATCCTCGCCGCCGATGAAGCCGACAAGGAATCCCTCACCCGCCAGCGCACCTATGTCGCCTCTGAGATTTCCCGCACCGTCACCGGCGCCACGCTCAACCGCGCCTACGGCATCAAGCCCCGGGTGGCCGGCGCATGACCGATACCGCCTCGCCCATCATCGCTTCCGCGGACGGCGCCGTGCGCAGCCCCGCGCCGCCGCGCACGCTCGAGGACCTCCATGAAATCCTCAAGATGTACAACGAGGTCACCCAGCGCCTGCAAAACAGCCACGAGCGCCTGCAGCAGGAAGTCGTCCGCCTCACCGAGCAGCTCGAACAAAAAAATCGCGAGCTGGAGCTGAAAAAACGTCTCGCCGCCCTGGGTGAAATGGCCGCGGGAATCGCCCATGAAATCCGCAATCCCCTCGGCGGCATTGGGCTCTACGCCTCCACGCTCGCCTCCGAAGTCGCCGATCGCCCCCTCGCCGCCGAGCTCGTCCGCAAAATTTCCTCCGGCGTCAAAGGCCTCAACGCCCTCGTCTCCGACATGCTCACCTTCACCCGCGACCTCCACCTCGACGCCCAGCCCCACGACCTCGAATCCATCGTCCTGGAGGCCCTCGAACTCGCCGCCCCCAGCCTCCTCGCCCAGGACATCACCGCCCGCGTCCACGGCTCGGTCAAAGGCAAAACCGTCCGCGCCGACCGCCGCCTCCTTTCCCGCGTGCTGCTGAACCTCGTGCTCAATGGCGCTGAAGCCATCGGCGAAGCCGGCATCACCGGCGGCCGGCTGGAAATTCGCGCGGCCAGCAAGGCCGGCCGGACCGAAGTCACGATCGAAGACAACGGCCCGGGCATTCCGGCGGACCTCGTCGAAAAGATATTTGACCCCTTTTTCACCACCAAACACACCGGTACGGGCTTGGGGCTGGCGATCGTGCACCGAATCATCGAAGCCCACGGGGGCCGTATCGGGGCCGAGAATCTCAAATCTCCGGAGCGCGGCGCGCGGTTTCGGATTGTGCTGCCGAATGATGAAAACGTCACGCAAGCGCCCGCGAATGCAAACAAGTAACTCTTTTAGCTTGAACCAGGGAAGGTGACAGATGGCCACAATCCTCGTCGTGGATGACAAAGACATGATGCGCGACTCCCTGTCGCTGGCGCTCGCCCGCGCGGGGCACAAGGCGGTGACCACCGGCGATCCGTCGGAGGCCCCGGCACTCGTCCGCCAGCACCGCCCCGCCTGCGTCATCACCGATCTCAAGATGCCCAAAATGGATGGCATCGAGCTGCTCCAGAAAATCCGCGCGGAACATCCCGACGTTCCCGTCATCCTCATGACCGCCTTCGCCACCATCTCCACCGCCGTCCACGCCATCCGCCAGGGCGCGTTCGACTACGTGCAGAAGCCCTTCGAGAGCGATGAAATCCTGGTCGTCGTCGATCGCGCCATCGAGCACGGAAAACTCGTCGCCGAAAACCAGGCCTTCCGCGCCAACGCCGAAGCCGCTCCGCCCAAGGTCCTCATCGGCGACAGCCGCCAGATGAAGGACGTCCGCGACCGCATCCGCCAGGTCGCCGGCAGCAGCTCCGCCACCGTCCTGATCTCCGGCGAATCGGGAACCGGCAAGGAAAACGTCGCCCAGGTCATTCACGCCCAGAGCGCCCGCGCCAGCCGCCCCATGATCTGCCTCAATTGCGCCGCCCTCCCGGCCAACCTTCTCGAATCCGAACTCTTCGGCCACGAGAAAGGCGCCTTCACCGGCGCCGACAAGCTCCGCAAAGGCCGCTTCGAACTCGCCGACAATTCCACGCTGCTGCTCGATGAAATCTCCGAGATCGACCTGGGCATCCAGGCCAAGCTGCTCCGCGTGCTCCAGGAGCGCGCCTTCGAGCGTGTCGGCGGAAACGTCACGCAGAACGTCGATGTCCGCGTCATCGCCACCACCAACCGCCACCTGCTCGACTGGGTCCGCCAGGGCAAGTTCCGCGAAGACCTTTTCTACCGCCTCAACGTCGTCCCCATCGCCCTTCCCCCGCTGCGCGAACGCATCGAGGATGTTCCCCTGCTGTGCGAACATTTCCTCGCCCGCATCGCCGCTCGCGACGGCCGCCCGCAGCGCCGCTTCGAAGCTGCCGCCCTCGAACTGCTGCAGAAGTATCACTGGCCCGGCAACGTGCGCGAGCTGGAAAACATCTGCGAGCGCAGCGTCGTTCTGGAAACCGCCGGCGAAGTCATCCGCGCCGCCACCATCAGCCCCTGGATCGCCGCCATCGGCGTCGATTCCGCCGCCGTCCACGATTTCACCTTCGGCGTGCGCAGCGCCAGCGCTCATGGCATCGAATCCCCCCTCGCCGGCGCAAGCGCCGGGGTCGGCGTCCTCGAGGAACTCGAACGCCGCACCATCCTCAAAGTCCTCGAAAAGCACAATGGCCACCGCCTCCGCACCGCCAAGGAACTCGGCATCGGCCTGCGCACGCTCGGCATGAAGCTCAAAAAGCTCAAGGACGAAGGCGTCCTGGTCGAATCCTGACCGCGCAGCGCCCGCGCAGTTCCTGCCGCCGACTCGCAACACCTGCGCCCCGCACTCCGCCGCCAACGCTCGTTTCTCCGAGGTTTTCACAACTCCGCCCCACGGTACACCCCTTGCACTAGGCCCCGCGCGAAACAAGGATTTTTTCCGTGATCGACGACCTCATCTCCACCCCCACCACCCGCGTCCTCGAAGGCGCCGTCAACTTCACCGAGCAGCGCCACCAGGTCCTGCTCGCAAATATCGCCAACCTCGATACGCCCGGCTACATCCAGAGCGACCTCAACGTCGCCGATTTCCAGTCCTCCCTCCGCAACGCCCTCGACCGCGAACGCGCCTCCGTCGGCACCGACGTCAACCCCGACTCCTCCCAAACCGTCGACTTCTCCCAGGGCCCCGGCAACCCCGTCGGCATCCCTCAACAGGTGATCGCCAGCCCCGTCTTCCACGACAAAGGCGCACGCTCCATCGATTCGCTCATGAGCAACCTCGCAGACAACGCCCTCGCCCACAACACCGCCGTCCAACTCCTCAAATCCCGCTACGACATGATCACCCGCGCGATCTCCATGAAGGTCTGATTGACCCCCGGCCTCCGTTAAGGACGTTCCATGTTCGGTTCCTTCGATATCTCCGCCAGCGCTCTCACCGCCCAGCGCGTCCGCATGGACACCATCGCCTCCAACCTCGCCAATATCGACGCCGTCCTGGGCCCCAACCATCAGCCCCAGCCCTATCGCCGCATCTTCGCCACCTTTCAAACCCAGCGCACCCCCGACGGCGGCGTCGGCGTCGGCGTCTCCTCCATCGAGCAGGACACCCAGACCCCCTTCCGCCTCAAGCTCGAACCCGGCAGCCCCGCCGCCGACGCCAACGGCTGGGTCCGCTACCCCAACGTCGATCTCTTCACCGAAAACATGAACGCCATCGAAACCACACGCGCCTACGAAGCCAACATTACCGCCATTGAGACCACCAAGTCGATGATCAACTCCACGCTCCGCATCCTGGCCTGAACGATCCGTCACCCGCAACCGCCGGCACACGCCGGCCTGAGAGGACCTTCCCGTGGACGCCCTCAACTCCCTCAACAATCTCTCCGTCGGCGGCGCCAACGTCTCCGCCGGTTCCGCCGCCTCTTCGCCCGCCGCAGGCACGCCCGGCACCAGCTTCAAAGACGTGCTGATGAAAAACCTCAGCGAGGTCAACGACCTTCAGCAGGATGCCGACAAAAAAATCGAGGACTTCGTCACCGGTCGCTCGCAGAACATGGGCGAAATCATCTCCGCCAGCCAGAAAGCGACCATGGCCTTCAACATGCTCACGCAAATCCGCAACAAGCTTCAGGACGCCTACGACGAAGTCAAAAACCTCCGCGTCTGACGCTCCCCTTTCGCGGAAGCGTTGATCGCAAAATCGGCAATACCTGCGCCTCCGCCCACCTCTTCGGCAACCTTTGCCGCGCTCATCCATTTTCTCCTGTTGAATTTCCCGCCTTTCTACCGATGACATCCATACGACTGCGGAGCGGTCGCACCACGGGACACCTCTTCTCCGTCCTGACCTGAGGCATGGATGCCATGGCGTTTCTGCGCAGAACCCTCGAACAGCTCAAAACCCAGCTCGCGGGACTCTCCGTCAGCAACAAACTGCTGATCGGCCTCTGCCTGCTCATCATGGTCGCCGTCGCCTTCTTCACCGTCGCCAACTCCTCCAAGCCCACCATGGTCGTCCTCATCGACCAGCCCATGACCCCCCAGGAAATCAACAAAGTCGAAATGCAGCTCGCCGGAAAGCACACCTACAAAATCGACGGCGACAAAATCCTCGTCCCCGCTGAAGACGCCTACGCCATCCGCGGCGAACTCTTCGCCGCCCAGGCCCTCCCCTCCGACACCACCATGGCCTTTGAAGAACTCGTCAAGGCCAACAACCTCTTCACCACAGATCGCAACGCCTCGCGCCAGTGGAACGTCGCCACCCAGGAGACCCTCTCGCGCATGCTCAAGTATTTCCCTTACATCGAATCGGGCACCGTCATCGTCGTCCCCGGAGAACACGCCGGCATCGGCCAGGCCATGGCTCCCTCCACCGCCAGCGTCACCGTCAAGGTCCGCAACAACGAAACCCTCTCCAGCCGGCAGGTCGACGCCATCGTCTCCATGGTCGCCGGCTCCGTCTCCGGCCTCAAACGCCAGAACATCAGCGTCGTCGACGGCCAGCGTTCCTACCACGTCCAGGATGACGGCGTCGCGATGCCCACGGAACTGCTCGAACTCAAGAAAGCCATCGAAGACACGCTCACCCAGAAGCTCTACACCATGTTCAGCGAAGTCCCCAACGTCAAAATCGCCGTCAACGCCGTCCCCGACATGCGCTCCCGCACCCAGGAATCCGAAACCTTCGATCCCAAGGGCGTCGTCAAGGCCGACATCTCCGAGACCCGCCGCACCACCAATACCACCGACGGCAGCGCCCAGAAATCCGAGCCCGGCGTCCGCCCCAACGTCGGCCTCGTCGCCGATTCCTCCAACGGCGGCCGCAGCAGCTCGTCCACCAGCAACGACACCACCACCAGCACCGAAGCCCGCTTCTCCAAAGTCGACGAGCACACCCAGTTCACCCCCGGCGCCGACCTCAAGGAACTCAGCGCCTCGATCTCCCTCCCGCGCTCCTATTTCGTCTCGCTCTATCGCCGCATGACCAAAGACCCCAAGGCCGATCCCGAGGACGACAAACTCAAGCCCGTGATCGACGAGCAACTCAAGTCCTTCGCCCTTCGCGCCAAAAGCGCCATCGGCGCCCAGTCCGACGACCAGATTCGCGTCGATTGGTTCGACGACACCCTCGCGCCCCCGCAGCCCGATGTGGTCGTCGCCAGCGCCGGGCTCTCCGCCGGCAGCGTCGGCGGCCTGGTCTCCCAATACGCCCGCCAGGGAATCCTCGCCGTTCTCGCCCTTGGGGCACTGGGCATGATGCTCATGATGGTCAAACGCGCCGTCCCCTCCGCGGTCGGCGATGAACTCGATCCCTCCGTCCTCTTCGGCGGCGCGGGCGCCAAAAAGCGCGGCGCCTCCGCCGGCCAGTTCGACACCGGCGACGACGTCTTCGGCGAAGCCAACTCCGGCGAGGCCGTCCTCACCGGCATCGAGCTCGACGACGACACCCTCGCCAGCCGCAAAATGGTCGATGAAGTCTCCAACATGATCAAGGAAAACCCCGAAAACGCCGCCGCCCTCGTCAAACGCTGGATCGCGAAGGGCAAGTAAAAAAAGCAGCGTTCTTTCGTGTCCTTCGTGCCTTTCGTGGCCAATTCACGTCGTAAGAAGCCGGAACTCGCATGCCCGAAACCGCCGCCGAAATCTCCGGTCTCAAAAAGTCCGCCATCCTCGTGCTCACGCTCGAGCAATCCATCGCTTCCGAAATCCTCAAGCATCTCGACGAAAGCCAGATCGAAGAGCTTTCCCGGGAAATCGCCTCGATGGGTCCCGTCCCCCAGGCCCTCCGCGATGAAGTCGTCAACGAGTTCTATCAGCTCGCCCTCGCCCGCTCTTATGCCGACGAAGGCGGCTGGGATTTCGCCAAGGCCCTCCTCGCCAAAAGCCTGCCCGAAGACAAGGCCAAAAAAATCATCGATCAGGTCAACCAGACCATCCAGTCCGCCCCCTTCTCTTTCCTGCAAAAAGCCGAAAGCGAAAACCTCCTCACCTTTATTCAGGACGAGCACCCCCAGACCATCGCCCTCATCCTGGCGCACCTGAAACCCACGCAGGCCTCGGAAATTCTCGTCGGCCTGGCCGCGCAAAAACAGGTCGAGGTCGTCAAGCGCATCGCCAACATGGAGCAGACCAACCCCGAGGTCATCAAGGAAGTAGAGCGCGGCCTCGAGCACCGCCTCTCCGCCATGATCACCCAGACCTTCGAAAAAGCCGGCGGCGTCGACACCGTCGCCGAAATGCTCAACCTCGCCGACCGCGCCACCGAAAAGACCATCATGGAAGGCCTCGAAGCCGAGGACCCCGACCTCGTCGAGCAGATCCGCCGCCTGATGTTCGTCTTCGAAGACATCATGATGGTCAACGACAAGGGCATTCAGTCGATGCTCAAGGAAGTCGACAACGAAGACCTCTCGCTGGCGCTCAAGACCGCCTCGCAGGAGCTCAAGGACAAGATCTTCAAGAACATGTCCGAACGCGCCGCGCAGCTCATCAAGGAAGACATGGAATACATGGGCCCGGTGCGCGTCAGCGATGTCGAAGGCGCCCAGCAGAAAATCGTCGACGTCGTTCGGCGCCTCGAAGAATCCGGCGAAATCATCATCTCCGGCCGCGGCGGCGAAAAAGACCTCATCGTGTGATCCCCGCGAGCTTTCACGCTGCGACTTCACGACTTGACGATTTAACGACTTGACGACTTGACGACTTGACCCCCAACGCCGGACCTCCCATGCCCCTCCTCAAAGCCCACTCCGCCTCCCGCCTCCGCGAGTCCTCCATCGTGATGGACCTTTCCGATCTGGAGCGCGAAGCCACGCAGATCGTCGCCAGCGCCAAATCCCAGGCCGATGAGATGCTCGCCACCGCCCGCGCCGCCGCCCAGCGCGAAGCCGCCGCCATCCGCGAACAGGCCCGCGGACAGGGCCACGCCGAAGGCCTCGCCAAAGGCCTCGACGAAGGTAAAAAATCCGGCCACGCCGCCGCCGTCGCCGAAACCTCCGCCCTCGTCAAGGAGCTCACCGCCCGCTGGTCGCAGTCGCTCGAAATCATCCACCAGCACATGCCCGCCCATGCCGCCGACGCCAAGACCGACCTCCTTCGCCTCGCCCTGGCCATCGCCGCTCGCGTCACGCACCAGGAGGCGCTCCGCAACAAAAAAGTCGCCGAAGCCGTCGCCGCTGACGCCCTCGCCCTCGCCGCCACCGCCCGCCGCATCACGCTGTTGGCCAATCCCTCCGAAGCCGACCTCCTCAACGCCTACCTCCCCGAACTCGTCGCCAAACTCCGCACGATCGATTCCGTCCAGCTCCTCCCCGACCCCACGATCACCCCCGGCGGCGTCATCGCCCAATTCGGCGCCGGCGAAATCGACGCGCGCCTGGAAACCCAGATTCAACGTATCGCGGATGAACTCCTCGCCGCCGAATGATTCCTCGACGCAGAGATCACAGAGAGCACCGAGGACACCGAATGAACGCGATCCAGAAAGAAACCTCTGTGTTCCTCTGTGACCCTCTGTGACCCTCTGTGTCGAAACCGCAGGCACTATGACCTTGTTGGACAGCTACATCTCCCAGCTCCAATCCATCGAGCCCAAGTCGGTTCGCGGCCAGGTCGAGTCCGTGCGCGGCCTCACCGTCCGCGTCGCCGATCTCGCCGCTCCTGTCGATTCCGCCGTCCAAATCATCAACGAGCGCGGCGAAAAAATTCCCGGGCAGGTCGTCGGCTTCGAAAACCAATTCGCCATGGTCATGCCCCTTGGACCCCTCCAGGGCATCGCCCGCGGCAACACCGTCCGCACCACCTCCACCTCCCAGCGCATCATCTGCTCCCCGCTCCTCGTCGGCCGGGTTATCGACGCCCTCGGCCGCCCCATCGACGGCAAAGGCCCCATCAAGCTCCCCGAGCATCGCCCCGTCAACGTCCGCGCCATCGACTGCATGCGCCGCGTCCCCATCCACCAGCCCATCTCCACCGGCATCCGCTCCATCGACGGCCTCCTCACCTGCGGCCTCGGACAACGCATGGGCATCTTCGCCGGCCCCGGCGTCGGCAAATCCACGCTCATGTCCATGATCTCCAAAAACACCTCCGCCGATATCTCCGTCATCGCCCTGATCGGTGAGCGTGGCCGCGAAGTCCAGGACTTCCTCCAGCATTCCCTCGGCGAAGAAGGCCTCCGCCGCGCCATCGTCGTCGTCTCCACCGCCGACGATCCCCCCATCCTCCGCGTCCGCGCCGCCCGTGCCGCCTGCACCATCGCCGAATATTTCCGCGATGGCGCGGGGGGAGCCGCCGGTGGGGGGGGCCTCAACGTCCTGCTCCTTCTCGACTCCCTCACCCGCATGGCCCAGGCCCAGCGTCAGATCGGTCTCTCCGTCGGCGAGCCCCCCGCCACCAAGGGCTACACCCCCTCCGTCTTCGCCCTGCTTCCCGAAATCCTCGAACGCGCCGGAAAAACCGACACCGGCTCCATCACCGGCTTCTACACCATCCTCGTCGAAGGCGACGATTTCAACGAACCCATCGCCGACGCCGTCAAAGGCATCACCGATGGCCACCTCTGGCTCGACCGCCACCTTGCCAACAAAGGCCACTTCCCCGCCGTCGGCGTCCTTCAATCCATCTCCCGCGTCCGCACCGATGTCACCGACAAAGACCACCAGGCCATGGCCCGCCGCATCAACCAGCTCCTCGCCACCTACGCCGACATCGAAGACCTCGTCAACATCGGCGCCTACACCCCCGGGGCCAACCCCGCCAACGACCTCGCCGTCCGCAGCAACCCCCGCATCGTCGATTTCCTCCAGCAAGCCACCGACGCCCCCAGCGGTTTCGACCAGACCCGCGTCCACCTCGCCAATCTCTGCGCCACCATCGAAAAAGACGCCAAAGCGCTCGAACAAGGAAAACCCCCCGCGCAACGAAAAACCTAACCCCGCTTCCTCCTGACTCCTGACTCCTGACTACTGACTACTGACTACTGACTACTGACTACTGACTACTGACTTCTCGATTCTCCCTTATGGCCCAACCCCGCTTCCACTTCCCCCTCGAAGCCCTCCTCGAGCACCGCCGCGCCGCCGAGCGCGACCACATGCGCAAAGTCGCCCTCGCCCAGCAGGAAGTCCAATCCCTCCTCTCCACCATCCGCACCGCCCAGCAACGCATCCTCGACGAAAACCGCGCCCTCTCCACCACCCACCTCACCGGCCGCCTCGATATGTCCGCCATCGCCTTCGGCAAACGCTACGTCGGCAACCTGCATGTCCAGATCGTCCTGACCGCGCAGAAACTCGCCGCCGCCGAGCAAAAAGTCGCCGCCGCCCGCGCCCAGCTCCTCCAGGCCGCCCGCGCCCGCAAGGTCATCGAAAAGCTCCGCGAAAAGCAGCACGCCCGCTGGCTCGCCGAACTCGAACGCAAAGACGCCGCCCTCATGGACGAAATCGGCACCCAGATCGCCATCCGCGAAGCCGCCCGCATCGAAGCCGAATCCCCGACCATTCCCCAACCCGCAGGTGACCCATGAAAAAAATCGCCTCCTTCCTCACCCTCCTCGCCATCTTCAACCTCCTCGCCATCGCTGCTGTCGCGATCTACCTCTCCGCCACCAACCGCCTCGATGGCGCCAAGGCCCGCGCCATCGGCGATCTCCTCCGCCACCAGGGAGAGCCTCCCGCCCTGCGCGAAAAGCTCGCCGACATCCTCGATCCCAAGCCCGCCGCCACCGCTCCCGCCACGCAAACCGCCGCCTCCCAATCCGCTCCCGACGCCGACATCCCCCTCGCCGCCTCCGCCCAGGACCGCCTCGACTTCGCCCGCCAGGCCATGGAACAGGAGCGCCTCCGCCTCGAAACCCAGGCGCAGGACCTGCAGCATCGGCAGGAATTGCTCGAACGCGAGCAGGCAGCCTTTGCGCAAAAGGTCGACGCCCTCGAAAAGGACAAAAAAGATTTCGACGCCCGCGTCGCCGCCGCCTCCACCAAAACCAAGGACGACAATTTCCAGAAATCCCTCGCCCTCTACGACCAGATGAAACCCGATCAAATCAAGCAAATCTTCGTCGGAATGCCTCCCGACGTCGTCGCCAACTTCCTGCTTGCCATGGATCCTTCCCGCGCCGGAAAAATCATCGGTGAGTTCCAAACCGACCAGGAACAGAAGTACATCGCCTCCGTTCTCGAATTGATCCGCACCCGTGGCACGGACTCTGCATCTATTCCCACCACCCCTGCGAAGTCCAGCGGCTCCTGACGAGAACCCTCATGCCCACCTCGCCCATCGCCACCTCCCTCGCCTCCGCCGCCAGCCAGTTGCCCGCCAAGCCCTCCTTCCCCGATCCCACCTCCGATCCCCACACGCCGGACTTCTCCGACACCCTCCGCGCCGCCAGCCAGCCCAAACCCGGTCCCGCTCCCAGCCCCGCCGACGCCCCCAAGCCCCAACCCGCGAAAGCCAAAGAGAAGTCCAGCACCGACGACGATCACAAATCCTCCGCCGACGACGCCACCGCCACACCCGCCGCCGACGCCGCTCCCGCCGCCGATCAACCCGCCGAAAATTCCGCCACTCCCGACGATGACGCCTCCACCGCCGCCCCCAAAACCGCCAAGTCGCCGAAGCCTGAAAAAAACGACGATCCCGCCGCCAACACCCCGGACCTCACCGCTCTCCTCCTTGCCGCCGCCACGCCCCAACCCGTCGCTCAGCCAATCGCCAAAAAGACCACCGAAAAATCCCCCTCTCCCGCGCCCGCGCCGCAAGCCGCCGCCGCCGCGCAACTCCCCGCTCCCCTCCCCTCCGCCAAAGCCGCCCCCGCAAAAACCGCCGCCATGTCCCCCGCCGCCACCGCCGTTTCGCAGTCCACCGATGCACCCCCCGCGCACGAACCTCCCGCCGCAACGCCCGCCTCCGCCAGGTCCGACACCGTGCAACAACCCGCCACCCCAACTCCGGCCAGCACCAAAGATCCGCTCCCCCCGCCAACGCCCGCCCCGGACGCTCTGGCCGAGAAACCCAAATCCAAAACCTCTTCCGCCCGGGCCGCCGCCACCGCAGCCGCCGCGGCATCCACGTCATTCGCCTCCGTCGCCGACCCCGCCGTCGCCGCAACCCCCGCCGCCTCCGCCGCCGCCGTAGCCGCCGCCGTCGCAACGACCGCCGCGCCTTCCGCGCCGACCGCCAAACCCGCGGACTCCGACTCGCCGAAATCCTCCGCCGCCGACTCCGCCGCCCTGCCCCTCACCGCGCCCCCCGCCGGCGCAGACTCCGCCGCACACCGCGCAAACTCCGCCTCCGCCGCGCACGATTCGCCCCGCGCCGCCGACGACTCCACCTTCGATCAAATCGTCCTCGGCCTCCGCTCCAAGCTCGACCCCTCCAACGGAAAGGCCGAAATCAGCCTCCAACCGCCATCCCTCGGCAAACTCACCGTCTCCATCTCCCTCAACAACGGCTCCCTCACTGCCCACTTCAGGGCCGCTTCCGATTCGGTACGTGACTTGCTATCCAGCAACATGGATAAGTTGAAAAATGTCCTTGAATCACAGGGTGTCGCCGTCGATCGCCTTGCCGTCAATGCCTCCCCCGATACGCCCAACTCCGGCGGTTCCACCTCCGGCGGCAACAACTCCGCCAACTCCGGCTCCGCCAACCACGACGGCCGAAGCGCCGGCGATTACTCCCGCGATGGCTCCGGCAACTCCGGCCGCGATCCTCAACGCAAACCCCACTCCCCCTCCTTCGCCCGCCTCTGGAACGGCGCGCGATCCACGCCCGACCCCCTCGACCTCGTCGCCTGAACTCTTACCCGCTGGAAAGGATTCCCATGGCTGACGTCTCCGCAATCACCGGCGCCTCCTCCTCCTCCGTCGGCGCCTCCTCCACCGCCGGCGCCACCTCCATGTCTTCCACCGATTTCATGCAGGTCATGCTCCAGCAGCTCGAACACCAGGACCCCCTCAACCCCACCGATTCCAACCAGCTCCTCACCCAGCTCGCGCAGATCTCACAGCTCCAGTCCAACACCGACATGCAGAATAACATCGCCTCCCTCACCCTCCAGCAATCCATGGGCGCCGCCGGCAACCTCATCGGAAAGCAGGTCCAGGGCATCACCGAATCCGGCCAGAACACCACCGGCACCGTCACCAAGGTCCAGATCACCAACCAGCAGGTCTACCTCCAGCTCGACAACGGCGCCGCTCTCCCCATGAAGAACCTCACCATCATCGCCCAGAACCCAACGACCACCACCTCCACCACCGGCGCCGCCACCTCCCAGACTTCCGCACAGCAGCTTCTTCAGATGCTCCAGTCCATCGCAGGCGGCTCCTCCTCCTAGACCGCCGCCTGATTCACGTATTTCCACGGGCCGCTGGATGCAGCCCGCCAATCTCGTGCGCGGCGTGATCCATCGGGGCGGCGGAGCCCGCCCCATCACGTCGTGTTTATCATCTCCGTGGCCCGCGCTCGCGCCGTGACGCATCCCGCCGCCACTTCTTCATACTCGGAGGCCTCATGGGCATCACCTCCTCCCTCGTCACAGGTCTCTCCGGTCTCTCCACCTCACAGTCCCAGATCGACGTCGTCGGAAACAACATCGCCAACGTCAACACCGTCGGCTTCAAATCCTCCCGACTCGATTTCAAAACCCAGTTCCTCGAAAACTTCTCCTACGGCACCGCGCCCTCCGCCGACGTCGGCGGAACCAACCCCCTTCAGATCGGACTGGGCACCCAGGCCGGCGCTATCACCAAAGACTTCGGCGACGGATCGCTACAGGTCACCGGCGTCCCCACCAATATGGCCATCCAGGGCAACGGCTTCTTTGTCCTCAAAGACGGCACGCGGCAGGTCTACACCCGCGACGGCTCCTTCCAGCTCAATGGCCTCAACCAACTCGTCTCCGGCACCGGCCAGCTCGTCCAGGGTTACGGCGCCGACGCCAACTACAACATCACCGCCGGCGTCCTCACCAACCTCACCATCCCCGTCGGCTCCCTCACCGTCGCTCAGGCTACCTCCAAAACCACCTTCACCGGAAACCTCAACACCGGCGGCGATCTCCCCACCGCCGTCTCCGACCTCACCCTCGGACAGCCCCTCTACCTCACCGACGGCGCCGGCGGCGTCAACCCCACCACGCCTCCCACCGGCGCAACGCTCCTCACCGACATCACCGATTCCACCGGCGCCGCCCAGTTCCAGCTTGGCGATGTCATCACCCTCAAGGGAACCAAAGGCGTTCAGGACACCCGCGCCATCGCCCCCGAAACACTCACCGTCACCGGAACCACCACCCTCGCCGACCTCCAGTCCTTCTTCACCGGCACCCTCGGCATCGATACCACCGCCGGCGCTAACGGCGCCATCGCCACCACTCCCGGCGTCACCATCCCCGCCACCGGAAACACCGCCACCCTCACCATCGACGGCAACCCAGGCCTCGAAAATGACCTCACGCTCGACAACAACTCCTTTTCCATCACCCGCGCAGGCACCGTCCTCACCCCCTACACCTTCACCAAAAATTCCACCGCCGACGGCGAATCCACCGCCACCTCCATGACCGCTTACGATTCCCTCGGCACGCCCATCACCGTCAACATCACCGCCGTCCTCGAATCCAAATCCAGCTCCGGCTCCACCTGGCGCTACTTCGCCACCTCCCCCGCTAACACCAACCTCGCCCCGCCAAGCTCCACCGCCGTCGGCACCGGCACCCTCTCCTTCGATACCTCCGGACACCAGGTCTCCTCCACAACGCCCATCGTCAACATCAATCGCGCCGGCACCGGCGCACAGCCCAACCTCTCCGTCAATATCGACTTCTCGCAAATCACAGCCCTCTCCGGCACCTCCAGCCAGATCGCCTCCACCTACCAGGACGGCTCGCCCCCGGGAACCCTCACCTCCTTCGCCATCGGCACCGACGGCATCATCATGGGCTCCTTCTCCAACGGCCTCTCCCGCACCGTCGGTCAGGTCGCACTCGCCACCTTCCGCAACAACGAAGGCCTCATCGACGATGGCTCCAATACCTACATCGAAGGACCCAACTCCGGTAACGCCATCATCTCCGCACCCCAACAACTCTCCTCGGGACGCATCGTCGCGGGCTCCCTCGAACTCTCAAACGTCGACCTCTCCTCCGAATTCGTTCAGCTCATCGCCGCCTCCACCGCCTTCTCCGCCAGCTCCAAAGTCATCACCACCAGCAACCAACTCCTCCAGGACCTCCTCTCCTCCGTCCACTAACATCTTCTGACTACGGACTACTGACCACCGCCCCATGATCCCCGTCACCAAACTCTCCAACCAGCCCGTCGTGATCAACGCCGAACTCATCAAGTTCGTCGAATCCACGCCCGACACCCTCATCACCCTCACCACCGGCGATCGCGTGCTCGTCAAGGAATCCATGGACGAAATCATCCGCCGCGCCATCGACTACGGCCGCTCCCTCCGCCGCCTCCTCCCACCATCATAAAACCGTGATCCCTCCCAACACCCATCGCTCCCTCCCTGGAATCCCACCACCCCAAAATATCCAATCTACAAATCAAAATTCGTGAAAATTTGTGCAAATTCGTGGACAATTCCCACCGTCGGCGGGGGGGGGGGACTTTCGTGCCTTTCGTGCCCTTCGTGGCTAATTTACGTCGCCGTCACTGCAGCGTCTTCAAAGCCTCCACCGCCATCGCCACCTCAGGCACCTTCCCCTCCGCGCTCATCCCCGCCAGCGCCCCCACATCCTCCAGGTGCATCCGCGCCAACCCAGACTGCCCCAGCTTCGCATACCCCACACCCAGGTGATAGTGCACCGCCGGATCCAGCCGCAACGCCGGCAACACCTTCGCCACCCGCTGCGTCCCCGCCCCAGCCTCCCCTGACAAAATCTCGATCCACCCCAGCGTGTCCTGGAACACCGGCACCTGCGGCGCTTTGGAAATCGCGAACTCGATGTCCTTCTTCGCCTCCGCCAGCGCCGCCTTGTCCTCCGGATGCGCCGCCGCCAGCATGTACGCCAGGTTGTTCGCCGCCGCCACATCGTCCGGGGCCGCCGCGCGTATCTTCCGGTCCAGCGCCACCGCGTCATCCAGCCGACCCAGCTTCTCATCCAGGCTCGCCAGCGCCATCAGCACGTCCGCACGCCCCGTCGCCTCCAGCGGCTTGAGCACATCCAGCGCCGCCTGCGCCTTGCCCTCCTTGCTCCACGACGCCGCCAGCAGCACCCGCACTCCCGGCACATCGTCCCCCGCCTTGAACTTCGCCGCGATCTCATCCCGCGTTTTGTCCGCTTCCGCGGTCCGCTCCATCAGCGTCTCCGCCTGCTGCTTCACGATCAGCGCGTCCGTCAACGCCGGGCCGCCATCCTTCGCCAGCTCGTCCGCCAGATCGATCGCCGCCGTGCTCCACCCCGCCTCCAGCACCCGGTTCGCCAGCGCCAGCTTCATCAGCCGCCCCGTCGCCTCCGGGCCGGTCCCCGCCTCCTCCATGACCTTCTGCACGTCCTGCGGAAATACCCGCGAATTCTTCCCAATTTCCTCCAGCGCCCCCGGCCGCTCCCCCGGCGACATCGCCGCCACCGTCGCAATCACCACCGACGGCACCCCCGCCGCCAGCACCCGCCGGTCCGCCTTCCCCGTCCCCGTCTCGATCCCCACGAACGTCTTGTTGAACGTCGGCCCGTCATCCTTCAATCCCTGTACCCCCGCCGCCTCCCTCTTTTTCCCGTCCAGCAACTCCAGCAGCGCCCGATCAATCGCGCCCGCCGTCACCGAATCCTTATCCATCGACTCCAGCAATTTCACCGCCCCCGCGTAATCCTTCCCCTCCCGCGCCGCCATCGCCGCCAGCAGCGTCCAGTTCTGCCACTGCTGCGAATTCGCCAGCGTCTGCGTCCGCTGCGCCAACGCCAGCTCCTTCGCCGCCGGCGCCTTGCCCGCACGCACCAGCGTGTGAAACAGCGGCACCGACGCCTGCTGCGCCGCCGCTGCCGACGTCTTCGACAATTCCTCCAGCTCCGCCGCTCCCTTCTCCGCATTCCCCGCCTCCGTATCCAGCGCCGCCAGCGCGATCCGCGCCGCCGGGTATTCCCCCGCATACGACGGGATCTGCTCCAGTTCCTTCCGCGCTTCCTCCGGTCGCTTCAATTCCTCCCACCCCCGGCCCACCGCCAGCATCGACTCAAAATCCTTCGCCGATCCCGCATCGCTCGCCAGCTCCGTCGCCGCCTCCTTCAGCAGCCCCATCGAAATCAAATACCGCAGCCGCGCGCTCGTCGCCAGCTCCTTGCCCGTCGGTCCCATCGACTTGGTCTCTTCCAGCGTCGCCAGCGCCGCCGGCGTGTCCCCCATCGCCGCCTGCGTCTCCGCCAGCGATATCCGATAGTGCGGATTCGACGTGTCCCGCGCCACCAGCGACTGCCTGACCTTCAACGCCGCCGCCGGATCGCTCGTCTCCAGCAGCGTCGCATACGCGTCCAGCAACTGCGGATCCGCCCCCGCCGCCGTCGCCCGCGGCTTCAAAATCGCCGCCGCTTTTTCCGTCTGACCCGCCGCCACCTCCCGCTGCACCAGCGCCAGCACCAGCGGCGGCACCGTGTCGCTCGTCAGGCTCCCCGCCAGCGCCGCCAGCTCCCCCTCCGACCCCGCCCGGTCCCCCAGCGCCAGCAGCTTGTCCGCCGCCATCAGCCGCAGGCCCGGCGCAAAATACCCATCCCTCGCCGCATACGCCTCCGCATCCTTCTTGATCGCATCCCCGTTCTTCTGGCTCGCATCCAGGTCCAGCAGCGCCGTGTACAACGCATCCCGCGCCGGCCGCGATTCCGTCAGCCGCGCGCTCGCCTCCAGCCCGTTCACGTAATACTTCCGCGCCAAATCACCCTTCCCCGCCGTCTCATACAGCCGCCCGATCGCCCACGCACCCAGCGACGGATTGATCCCCTGCAGCTGATCCCCAAACCCCACCCCGCCCAGCGCCGCGTCCGCCGTCGGAAACAGCGACACGAACGTCGCATACGCCGGCAGCGTGTCCGGCTGATTGCTCGCTCCCGCCAACGCCTCCTTCGCCGCCTCCTCCTGCTTGCCCATCTCCCCCAGCGCCTCCGCCGCCGCCAGGTGCAACCCCGCATTGTTCGGATCCTTCACCAGCGCGTTCCGCGCAATCGTCAACGCCCCGCTCGCATCCTTCCGCGCCAACGCCGCATGCGCCGCGCTTAACGGATCGCTCCCAGCGTCCGCCCTCGCCGTCTGTGTCGCCGCCGCCCCACCGCTCATCATCGCCTCCGCCTCCGACTCCAGCTCCGACGCCTCCGCTTGCTTCCCCCGCGCCAGCACCGGCTTCAACACCCCCTCCGCCTGCGCCGGCAGCCTCAGCGTCAGATACCCCCGCGCCACACGCACCGCTTCGTCCGGCGTCAACGTCCCCTTCGCCGCCTCGTCCAGCTGCGCCCGCGCGTCCGCCCGCAGACCCGATCCCGCCAGCACGCTCGCATACTCCAGCCGCAGCGTCACGTTCTTCGGATCCTCCGTTACCGCCGCCGCCAGCATCTTCCGCGCCTCCGCCGCGTTCCCGCTCGATAACGCTATCTCCCCCTTCAGACGCTGCGTCGTCGCATCATTCGCCGGCATCTTCTCGATCAGCTTCATCGCCGCATCGTTCGCGTTCACCGCCACCAGCAGACCCGCCAGCTCCACCCGCGCATCCGCCGGCAGCTGCGGGTCCTCCGCCAGCCCCTCCAGCATCTGCCGCGCCTGCGCCTCCTGCCCATGCGACCGCAAGCTATCGCACGTCACCGCCCACGCCGGCATGAAATAATGGTCGTCCCGGATGATGTCCAGCGCCAGTATCTGCGCCGCTGACGTGTTCCCGTCTCGCATCTCCGTCCGCAGCAAATCCCGCTTCGCCAGCGCATAGCCGGCATCCAGCTGCACCGCCTTCCTGAACGCCTCCTCCGCCCCCTTCAAATCCCCCGCATCCGTATCCGCCACCCCCAGCACGTACCACACCTGCGGTATGTTCGGATAGCTCACCGTCAGCGGCGTGATCATCCCCAGCGCTTCCTGCGTCTTCTTCTCCTTCAGCCGCGCATTGATCGCCAGAATCTGCCCGTCTATGTCCGAATCCTTGCTCCCTATCGCCTTCTGCGCCATCTGCGCAGCCCCAGCCGTGTCCCCCTGCTGCAACAGCACCTGCCCCAACGCCACCGTCACCTTCGTGTCCTCCGGATGCTCCTTCAAATAACTCTCCAGCACCCCGCGCGCAGCGCTCAACCGCTTCCCTTCCTCCGGCTCCCCAGCCGCGTCCGCTATGTGCACGTTCGCCGTCGTGATCGCCAGCTCCTGCGGCACCGCCTTCTCCCCGCCCTCCTTCACCACCCGATCGTACACCTTCAACGCATCCCCGTAATCATGGTCCTGATACTCATACTCCGCCAGCAGCCGCGGCGCACGCCCATACTTCGGATCCGCCTTCCACGCCTCCTCCAGCAGCCCCAACGCCTTCTTCCCGCGCTCCCCCGCCGGCTCCTTGTACTCCGCCAGCTCCTCCCGCGCCTGCCCCATCGCCGTCTGATTCCCCGCCAGCGTCGCCGCCTGCAATGCCCCCTGCGCAGCCGCTCGCCCCTCATCCTCCAGCGTCTCATACAACCGATCCAGCTCCGCCTCTCCCACCAGGTTCCGCGCCTCCTTCGGCAGCTTCTCCAAACTCGCTATCCCCGTGTCGATCGTCTGAAATATCTCCTTCCGCGTCGACATCGACAGCGGCTTGATCGCCGTCTGATACTTCCGAAACGCCGGATGCACGTACGTCTCCGCCAGGTTATCCAGCGCCTCCGCGTTCCCCGGCGACATCTTCAATGCTTCCTGCACGTAGTCCTGCGCATCCTCCTCCCGGCCATCCTGTATCAACGCCTCCGCCAGCAGGTTCCGGATCCGCACCCCCGTCTCCCCAGTCGGATTCTTCTTCACCGCCTGCGTCAGGAAATCCACCGCCCGCTTCGTGTCATGCTGCCCCAGCGCCAACTCCCCCTTCTTCGCCAATGCCGACGGCGTGTGATTGTGCCAATACATGTACCCCCCGCCCGCCGCCACCAGCACCGCCGACGCCGCCGCTGCCGCCAGCATCACGTTCCGCGCCGCCAACCCGCGACGTTCCGTCTTCTCAAAGGGATGCCCGGTTATCGCCATTTTTCTACCTTTGCGCTCGTTTCCTCGAAGTGTCCGCATTCGCCCGCCCCGCCAAAATCCGCCCCGGACGCCCCTCCGCACACGCCCCTCACGGCGCAGGATTCAACCGGTCCCGTATGTACGGAAACGTTACCGCCAGCAGCGAATCCACACGCGCCCGCGCCGCCTCCAGCCCCGGTCCGCTCGCCGAGTTATCCCCGATCGGCGCCGAATACCGGATCAACGCCCCCGCCGCATTCTGACCCGTCAACCCGTTCCACACGATCTTCACCTGCTGCCAGTAAAACGACGGCGTAAACGAATCCCCGCATTTGTAAAAATACGCAAAATACATGTATCGGCCTTCACCGTCCGCTGTCACCAGCTCCCGCACCGTCAGCTTCGTTCCCGATACATCCTCCACCCGGTCCCCCCGGCTCACAATCCGGCTCCCGCCCCCCTCCAGACATACGTCCGGCGGATGCGTCCCCTTCCGGTTGTCCTCCGAAAATATCACGCACAAATCCACCGGCGCTCCCTCCCCGTCCCGGTACGTCCGGTACACGTAATCATGCGTCTCCAATATGTCCATCTCCGCGTCCGAAAACGTGTTCCGCGTCGACGTCCACACGTCCCCGGCGCTTCCCTTCGCCCCCGCCTCATCCAGCGTCGCCGGTATCGCCTGCGCGGCGATGTCCGACTTCTGCGTCGCACGCGCTTCGCTCACCACCAGCAGCACCGTCAGCAATATCGCCGGCACAATGATCCCCGTCAGCACCAGCGCTCGCTTCCCCAGTTGCGATACCGTCGCCTCATCCTGTCTTGGATCTTCGTCGCGCATAAGCCCGGCTCTTCCCGCAAAATCAACCCACTCCAGCACTACGCACCCGCTCCCCCACGGGATTGCCCCCACCCCCTCCCTACCTCATCTTTCACTCATCGACCCAACCCCTCCTGTTCCTTGCTTCGCACCCCTCCCCCCCCGCTCCGCGAAAATTGAACCTCCCCCCTCTTCCACTACCCTTTCTTCCGGGTATACTACCGCTCAGCCACCTATCCAAATCCCTAACATGCTCATGTGCTATGAGTCCTCACAAATCGCCATCTTCTGACCCCGCCGAGTGCCACCTCCTGCTCGTGGACGACCACGCCGACACCCTTATTGCCGTCGGCAAATACCTCCGCCAGTGCGGATACGTCGTCCACACCGCCGCCACCTTCGCCCAGGCCCTCGAAATCGCCCTGGCACATCCCATCCATGTCCTCGTCACCGATATCGGCCTCCCCGACGGCGACGGCTGCGACCTCCTCTCCGAAATCCGCGCCACTCAACCCGTCCGCGGACTCGCCATCTCCGGCTACGGCATGTCCGAAGACATCGAACGCTGCACCCAGGCCGGCTTCGAAAAACACCTCCTCAAACCCGTCAAACCCGACGACCTCCGCTCCGCCATCGAGCACGCCTGCAAGTAACGCGCGCGTCCCGCCCGCATCGTCCCGCAGGCCGATCCCCCCATTCCCCCACATAACTCCCCGCAACTCCCCAACCTCCCTTTACGTCCCCCCCCCAAACCCCTACACTTACCCGACTCGGAACCTGCACCCCGCGGTTCCCACTCAACCTCTTTCCCAGCGAGAACCCCTCATGGCCGAAATCACCGCCAAACTCGTCAACGAACTCCGTCAACGCACCAACGCCCCCATGATGGACGCCAAACGCGCCCTCGTCGACGCCAACGCCGAACTCGGCGCAGATGCCCCCAGCGACAACGTCGTCAACCGTGCCGCCGAGCTACTCCGGGAACGCGGCGCCGCCTCCGCTGACAAAAAACTCGCCAACGAAATGAAGGAAGGCCTCGTCTCCGGTCGCATCTCCAACGACGGCAAGCTCGGCGTCCTCCTCCGCCTCGGCTGCCAGACCGATTTCGTCGCCCGCAACGATGGCTTCCTCAAGCTCCTCGGCGACCTCACCGACCTCGCCTTCGAAAACAACGTCAACGCCCCCGCGGACCTCAACCCCCTCGCCTACCCCGACGGCTCCGGACGCACCGTCGAACAGGTCATCAAGGAACTCATCGGCGGCACCATCAAGGAAAACATCGGCGTCACCGGCCTCGCTCGCTTCTCCACCCCCAACGGCCGCGTCGAAAAATACGTCCACCACAACGCCAAGGTTGGCGCGCTCGTCCAGATCGATGGCTCCACCGATGACGCCGTCAAAGTCACCGCCGCCGAAATCGCCATGCACGTCACCGCCGCCGTCCCCCAGGTCGCACTCGCCGTCGACCGCACCGGCCTCGACCCCAGCATCGTCGCCAGGGAAAAAGAAGCCGCCTCCGAAGGCACCGCCGGCAAACCCGCCAACATCGTCGAAAAAATCGTCGCCGGCAAACTCGAAAAATACTTCCAGGACGTCGCCCTCGTCGATCAGCCCTTCATCAAAGACGACAAACGCCGCATCCGCGACCTCCTCGCCGACACCGGCAAAGCCGTCGGCAGCGAAGTAAAAATCATCCGCTTCGCCCGCTTCAAAGTCGGCGAAGCCTGATCGCGCAGCGCTCACCCATGCAGCGCCGTTGCAAAGCAACGCCGCGGCCTCACACGCTCCGTTCGCCCTTCGACCGCGCCCCCGCGATCGGCAGGGCCTCTCACCGCTTAGCCATCCAATTCTTTCACCCTACTCATCTCCAGAATCTGCTGACGCAGCCTTTCGTCCACCGTCGCACCGTCCAGAAACGCTTGCGCCGACTTCTTATCAAACTTCTGCTGCTCAATGTACGCCGCCAGAAACCTGCTGTAGGGTCCACTGTAAATTAGCTTTTGGCGACGCACCTCCCACTGCAGATTCCGCTGCGCGATAACCTCCGCACCCGCACTATCAATCACGGGCGGCTCCTGATCGAACGTCGGATCAATCTCCGACTCCAAATTCTGCCATAGGGAAAGCCACAGCTTCACGCATTGTCCCGGGTTCGCTGAATCAACAGGTGAATCCACCCGTAGATACACCGCCAGCTGAAGTGCGATGTCCGTCGACGGCATGTGATCGCGCAAACACATGAACGCAAGACCTTGTTTGTCCGCCATCGCCGCAGGCTGATCGTGTATCGAAACGTTGTCCATCGCCATGCATAGCTCGGCGCAAATTTTCCCTACGTCGTCCGGTGAAGCATTCGCATACTTGGTCAAGAGCCTGGCCTTTAACCCATCCACCTCCTCAAGCGACCCCGGCCGCTGCCCATACAACGAACGAATGAGCCTGACTTCGTCGTCCAACCTCCCGCCCAGCAACACCAAGGGCCGCGAAGCGGCGGCTCGACCCTCCTGCGCGAAACCGGCCGGCAACCCCAAAGTGCTGCCGCAAAGGACAACAACGAACGAAAGCCGCCTCATGTCCTGCTGCCTCCCTCATTCCCATCTTCGCGCCACACTACCAGCGCAAGCCCAGGGATCGCAATCCCTGCGGCTCCTCCGCCTGCCTCTCGCCCTGCCTTCGCCAGCAGGACCAACACCCCCCCCCGCCCCCGCGCGCACAACTTGGCACGCCGCGCCACCATTCCCCCCGGAAAATTTCCTTTCCAACTCCCACCCCCGCAACCCCTTACCCCAATTTCCCCGCGTCTCTGTGCGCACAAACTGGGCGCAACGCCCCTCTATAGACAAAGAGGAGCACTGCGCCATGACCAAAACCCAAAGAAACCTTCGTGGTCGGGGGGGGGCTTCACCGCTTCGTGACTTCGTGTTTACGTCGCGGCGGGGGGGAGGGGCTGTGTCAAATTCCCCCAAAATCCTCATACACAAGCACAAAAACACCACATTTGCAAAAACACAACGGCAAAAACTCAACGTTTTTTGCCAAACACCCCCGACACATCGAAGAAAACTCACATTTTCGCTCCACCTTTTCACATCCACCCCCCACATTACCCATTACCCTTTACTATTTACCAATTCCTCCGCCGCCCGGACAATCCCCACAATGGCCAAAAAACGCAGCATCTCCATCTCCCTCGCCGCCAAATGCCAGCTCCTCTTCGGCCTCGCTGTCCTCGTCATCATCGCCGGCGCACTCGCCGTCCCCTGGCAACGCATGGAACAACTCGCCGTCCAGCCTAACGTCAAAGCCGCCCGCCTCGCCGCCGATCTCTACTTCCGACAAATCCACGCCAACGCACTCGCCAACCCCGCCGTCGCCATCTCCGCCACCAACCCCGCCCCCGCTCCAGCCTCCGCCCCCGCCCCCGCCGCCACCGCCCCCGAAGACGCCTGGAACGACATCGCCCTCACAGACAACGATTTCCCGCCGCCCCAAATCTACACCGCCCCCTCCGCCACACGCCCCCTTTCCGACCCCGACGCCGCCGGAGACTCCGTCGCCTCCCAGGCCCTCGCGCTCTTCCGCGACAAACCCCAGGAAACCGACTTCGGCAAAGTCTACACCGTCACTAACCACGCCGGAGACCGCATCCGCGTCTACCGCTACGCCGCCCCCATCCGCCTCGACGCCTCCTGCCTCCACTGCCACACCGAATACCTCCCCTGGATCCGCGGAACCTCCACCACCGGTCCAGCCACCGCCTCCGCCCTCACCCTTCCCGCGCCCGCCTCCCTTCCCTCGCTGCGCGCCGCCGCCATCCCCGCCAACTGGCCCGTCGTCGGCGTCGTCCGCGTCGACGTCCCTTACCAGACCGACGAAAACCAGCTCCTCCTCAACCGCATCGTCATCGTCGTCGCCGGCATGCTCGGCGGCACCCTCGCCATCGTCGTCTTCTACCTCATCACCAGCCGCCTCATCCTCCAGCCCGTCCGCGTCCTCAAAAACACCGCCGAAAAAGTCGCCAAAGGCGACCTCAACATCCGCTCCGCCATCTCCACCGGCGACGAATTTCAGCACCTTTCCGAAACCTTCAACGCCATGCTCGCCAACCTCAAAGCCTCCCAGGACCAGCTCGAATCCACCAACAGCTCACTCGACACCCGCGTCGGAGAACTCGCCCAATCCAACGTCGACCTCTTCGAAGCCAACCGCCTCAAGTCCGAATTCCTCACCAACGTCACCCACGAGCTCCGCACCCCCCTCAACGCCATCCTCGGCTTCGCCGATCTCATGGGCGACGCCGCCGCCCGCCTCGCCCCGCCCCCGGCCGCCGGCGCCCCCATCCCCGCCAACACCCCCGAAGCCAAGCTCCAGCGCTACTCCGACAACATCCGCACCAGCGCCCGCCAGCTCCTCGACCTCATCAACGACCTCCTCGACCTCGCCAAAATCGAGGCCGGCAAAATCGTCCTCCGCGAAGAAAAGGTCAACGTCGCCGACGTCTGCGAAGCCATGGCCAATTTCATGCGTCCCCTCGCCCAGAAAAAAAACATCGACCTCCACATCCAGATCGCCCCCGACATGCCCCTCATCACCACCGACGCCGGCCGCTTCCAGCAGATCCTCTACAATTTCCTCTCCAACGCCATCAAGTTCACCCCCACCGACGGCTCGGTCACCATCGCCGCCCGCAAAGACGAACCTGTCGTGGCGGGGGCCGACCCCGCGGGAAATACCGAAACCGCCGTCCGCGTTTCCATCACCGACACCGGCCCGGGTATTTCGCCGGAGGACCAGAAAGTCATCTTCGACAAG
Source organism: Phycisphaerae bacterium (assembly GCA_035548175.1). GTDB lineage: Bacteria > Planctomycetota > Phycisphaerae > WQYP01 > WQYP01 > CALCHA01. Next base: position 74,010 of record DASZTO010000024.1, read on the forward strand.
TTCCGCCAGATCGACGGCTCCGTCACCCGCCAGCACGCCGGCACCGGACTGGGCCTCACCATCGCCCGTGAACTCGCCAGCATGCTGGGCGCCCGCATCGAGTTGCTCTCCGCCATCGGCAAGGGCGCCACCTTCTCCCTCATCATGCCCGTCACCAATCCCCAGTCCCAGCCCCCGGCCGACACCCCGCCCCCTCCGGGAGATGCCGCCCATGGCCTTTCACACGCCTGAATCCCCGCCGCGCGGCGCTCCCTCGCCCCCGCACCGCGCTTGTGATACAACCCCCCGCATGCGGACCCTCCCCCCGCTTCACTCCCAATCCTCCCCCGCGTTCCGCCGCCTCGCGCTGCTGCTGCTGCTGTTTCTGGTGGCACTCGGCCTGCGCACCTTCCGCGCATTCCAGGAACCCGTCGTCAACCCCGACACCATCCGCTTCATCGACCAGGCCAAACTGCTGGCCGTGCATCCCCTCCTTGCGGTCCGCCAGGAGGTCTACCACCCCCTGCATTCCGCCGCCGGCCTGCTGGTGCACACCCTCATCGCCGGCGCCTTCGCCAACGACCGCATCGCCTGGCTGATCTCGATGCAGATCGTCGGCATCCTGTGCGGCGCGATCGTGGCGCTCCAGATCGTATCGCTGTCACGCTGGATCGGGGCGCCCTTCTGGGCGGCGCTGGGCGCGGGATTCGTGTGGACCGTCGGCCGGCGCACCTCCGCATTCGGTGCTGACGGTCTTTCGGACATGCTGTTTCTCTGCCTGTTCACCGCCGCGATGCTCCTGGGTTTTCGTGCCCTGCGCGGGTTTCAGCGGGTTTGTCCGCGATGTCTGGCGGCGTTTCTCGCGGCGGGATTGCTGGGGGGGCTTGCCTATCTGGCGCGTCCGGAAGGACTGGGGGCGCCGCTGATCCTGGCGATCACGATCGTGATGCTGGCCTTGCCGCGGCCGCGGCGGGTCGGCGGACCGTTGCGTCTCGCGGGCCGGGCGTTCAAGTTGATGCCGCGGATACGTCCGGCGCCGCGCCTGGCGGCGCTGGCGATGATGGCGCTGCTGCTGGGCGCGGCGATTCCTTCGGTCCCATACATGCTGGCGATCGGCAAGTTCACGGCCAAGCTGGACGAGCCAACCGCGCGGGCGCCTGCCGCGGAGACGCTTGCCGCGCCGGCGGCGATGGCGGCGATAGTTGCGGAGCCGCACGCGACGCTGCTGCACATCGGCCGGCTGGTGATGGAATTGTGGGAAACCTTCGGCTTCGCGCCGTGGCTGGTGCTGCTGCTGGCGCTGCCGTTGCGTCCACGGCTGTGGGGCCGGGCACGGCTGCGGCTGGTGGTGGTGGTGTGGGCCGTTCTGTGGATCGCGCTGATGCTCTGGGTGCTGGAGCGAAAATCGTATCTGGATGGCCGGCATACGCTGGCGCTGGTGGTGCTGCTGCACGGGCTGCTGGCCCTGGCCTTGAGCACATGGGCGACGGCGGCGCGGTACCACGGGCTGCGGTTGCGCGGCCGGTCGCCGGCGTGGGCGGCGCGAGTGCGCAACTGGGGTCCGATGGCCGGTGGGACCGCGTGCTTCCTTGCCGCGCTGCCGGGAATGATTCGCCTGGGGACGCCGCCTTTGAACGATCAATATTACATCGCGCGAGCGGCCCAGTGGATCAAAACGCACGTGCGGCCGAACGTGACGATCTGCGATGATGAACTGCGGATCGGGTATTACTCCGGGCATCCTTATGCGCTGTGGGAGGGACTGACGATCGATCCGCGGCTGGCCGAACTGGCGGAAGCGCGGCGGCCGGGTCCGGGGGGTCAGCCGCATCCGATCGTCGCGGGCGAGATTTATCGGCCCGGCAACGGCGACACGCCCTTGTCGCAGATCGGCCCGTACGTGGAAATTGCCCGGTTTCACTCTTTGGCGGCGGCGCATGGGGATGTGCTGGTCTTGTACGCCCGGCCGGAGGACCATGTGATGATGGACGGCGACGCAGCGGCAGCGGCGACTGGCCCGGCGAGCGCGCCGGCAGCGTCCACGCGGGAGCTGGCGCCATGAGCAGGTGGAAGGACCAGCGCGGCAAACCGGTGATCGGCCTGGCGGGGGGGATCGGATCAGGCAAGTCCTTGATTGCCAGGCAATTGCAATCGCTTGGCTGCGTGGTGGTGGATGCGGACGCCATTGCGCATGAGGTGCTGCAGAGCGCCTCGGTAAAGGCGGCGCTTCGGGAATGGCTGGGCGAAGGGGCCTTTGAGAAGGACGGGTCGGTGAGCCGAAAGGCGGTCGCGAAGCGGGTTTTCACGTCGCCCGAGCAGATTGAGCGGCTCAACGGGCTGATTCATCCGCGGGTGGGGCAGATCCGGCGGGAGATGACGGCGGAGGCGATGCAGCGGTCGGAAGTGCTTGCGGTGGTGTGGGATATACCGCTGCTGTTCGAGATTGGCCTGGACAAGGAATGCGATGCCGTGGTGTTTGTCGACGCCCCGCGGGAATTACGGCTGGCCCGGCTTCATGAAAAACGGGGCTGGGGACCGGACGAACTGGCCCGTCGAGAAAAATTACAAATTCCGCTGGACAAAAAGGCAGAGGCAGCGGATTATTGTATGGACAACAGCGGTAGCGAGGCCCACAGCCTCCAGCAAGTCCAGCGCATGCTCTCCCAGCTACTCTCGCACACGACTGACAAGCCTGACGGGCATTAGTCGTATTGGTGGAACTGACTTTGACGGTCAGTTCGCCGCCAGAAACGGTAGCGGCCGGGCGCGCTGGGACATCCTCGAACGACGTGGCGGGTGTGGGGAGCTGTGGTTTCGCAGGAGGGCGGGCGGACAAGATAATGAGAGTTGGCATAAGTTGTGCTGACATATCCCAAGCGCCGGTTTGACCGGTATTCTCCCTACCCTCGGACCACCACTATTACCTGAACAATATTTTCCACGCGTCATGATGCCCGTTGACGAGGCATCGTGAAACAAAACAACCTGCTTCATGGACCCGGTTTGTGTGACCTGTCCATGCGGCCGTCGGAGCTTGGCGCGAGTGCATCGCGGCCTTTGCCCGGCGTATCGAGAATCCCCCCCCTCGACCCCTTGGAGGACAGACGGTCATGGCAAGGACCACCCGCGGCCGGAAATCGGCCCAGAACCAACCCGCTCCCACCCCCGCGTCGCAGGAAGAAGCTCCCGCGGCTGAGGAAACCAATACTGCGACCGCCGTGGCCACAGCGCCGGCGGAGGCGACGGCCGAGGCTCCGATGCGCGCTTCGGAGAGCGGGGCCGACATGGGTCCGCAGGGGGATGAGGGGACGGAGACCGTGCCTGCGCGCCGGCCCAATAACCAGATCGTGGGGCAGCCCCCGGCGCCGGCAGGTGGGGCAGGGGAGATGATGATCGGCAAGGCGATCAATGCCGCGGGGATGACGGATGATGACGTCGATGAGGCGTATGACCAGGAGACGCACCAGAAATATGAGCAGGTGAAGCGCAGCGAGCTGCACCTGGTGGACCTGCAGCGGATGAGCGTGCAGGAGCTGCATGAGATCTGCAAGAAGGAGGGGATTGAGGATTACATCGGGCTCAAAAAACAGGACCTGATCTTCAAGATTCTCAAGAAGCGGATTCAGGATAATGGGTTGATGGTGGGGGAAGGCGTGCTGGAGATTCTGCCGGACGGCTTCGGGTTCTTGCGTTCGCCGGAATACAACTATCTGCCGTGCCCGGATGACATTTATGTGAGCCCGTCGCAGATTCGGCGGTTCGGGCTCAAGAGCGGCTGCATCATCACGGGGCAGATTCGTCCGCCGAAGGAGAACGAGAAGTATTTCGCGCTGTTGCGCGTCGAGGCGATCAACTTTGAAGAGCCTTCGCTGTTGACGGAGAAGGTGAACTTCGAGGATTTGACGCCGCTGCATCCGGACAAGCGGTTGTTCCTGGAGACGGCGAACACGGAAGTGAACATGCGGATCGTGGACATCGTGACGCCGATCGGGAAGGGGCAGCGCATGCTGATCGTGGCGCCGCCGCGCACCGGCAAGACGGTGCTGCTGCAGAAGATGGCCAATGCGATTTCCAAGAACCATCCGGAATGCTACCTGATGATTCTGCTGATCGATGAGCGTCCGGAAGAAGTGACGGAAATGCAGCGGTCGACAAAGGCGGAAGTGGTGAGCTCGACGTTCGACGAACCGGCGAGCCGGCACGTGCAGGTGGCCGAGATGGTCATCGAGAAGGCGAAGCGGTTGGTGGAATATGGTCGGGATGTTGTGATTCTGCTGGATTCGATCACGCGGTTGGCCCGTGCGTACAACACGGAAGTGCCGCACTCGGGCAAGATTTTGACCGGCGGCGTGGATGCCAACGCATTGCAGAAACCCAAGCGTTTCTTCGGGGCCGCCCGTAACATCGAAGAGGGCGGCTCGCTGACGATCATCGGCACGGCGCTGGTCGATACCGGTTCGAAGATGGATGAAGTGATCTTCGAAGAGTTCAAGGGCACCGGCAATTCGGAATTGCACCTGGACCGGCGGCTGGTGGAACGGCGGACTTATCCGGCGATCAACGTGTCGATGTCCGGAACGCGCAAGGAGGAATTGCTGCTGGATCCGAAGGAACTGGAGCTGGTGTATCGGCTGCGCAAGGTGCTTTCGGACATGAATCCGATCGAGGCGGTGGAGCTGCTGAAGAGCCGGCTCGAGAAGAAGGGCACGAACCGGGAATTTTTGCTGACGATGAATCTGGCATAGGGGGCTGGAGAAGCTGCGAACGAGAGAAGCCCGCGCCCATGGCGCGGGCTTTTTTGTATAATCAGCAGGAGGTGATGGATGACGATCAGCACGCACAACCACGAGCGTACGAAGCCGATACGCAGAGAGAAGGTGATTTCACACCGGCAATCCGTGCACCATGCGAACGAAGCATTTCGTTATTTTCGCCGGGTCCGCGGGCGTCTGTTTAAGGATCCGGCCTATCGCAACAAGTACGTAGGAATTCGGGATCGGAAGATCGTGGGCGTCGATGCGGACAAAGTGGTGCTTTACGATCGGCTGATTGAACAGTTTCCCGATCATCGATTTGTCGTCTCCCAGGTATTGTCAGAAGTGCCGACGATTGATGATCCACGGTGAGTTGCGGGGCGCATGCAACATCGTTATTCCGACGAATTCTCAATTCCGCCGGCATTGATTCTGCCGGTCGAGGTGCAGGCACCGCGGCGAACGGACGTCGTGATGGCATGCAGGGCCAAGTTGGATACGGCAGCCGATCTTTCCGTATTGCCACGGAACTGCATCAAACGGCTGAAACTGGTTGCGTTCAACACCTTGAGGATACGCCAGACCGGGCGCCAGGAATGGTCGTATCTCGTCGAAATCGTGGTGGAAGGCCGACGCTATTCGGTGGAAGCGATCACTCACGACCGACGGTATGCCTTGATCGGGCGTGATATTTTGAATGAGGTGAAACTGATTGCAGACGGTCCAAGGGAGATCTTCGAGATTCTTCACGGTGAGTGATTCGTTGAGCAGTCAGTCGGTTTCCGGCCACGGGGAGCGGGCCAGGTGGCGGGCGAGGAGGGTCGTGGTGGTGAAGACGAAAATTGCTTCGAGGATGAGCGCCGGAAGGAGCAGGTGGAACGTGTAGGCCAGCCAGCCGAGGCCGGAGAGGGCGAGCGAGATCAGCAGGAATCCGAAGATCATGAGGCCGCGGCTGGTGGATTTGGCGGCGTCGACAGGGCGTGAGAGGGGGATGGCGTGGCCGCCGATTTGGGGAAGGATCGCGAAGAGCGGGAGGGCCAGGACCCCGGGGAGCAGGAGAAGCAGCTCCGTTGGATTGTGGCGGATGGCGTAGGCGGCGATGGCGAAGATCAGGACGGTCGGGAAGGCGATGAGCAGCAATACGGCGCGGCGGGCGCCGGCGCAAAGGAAGCCGGGGCCGGTGATGGGAGCGAGTCGGAAGATGTCGCAGGCCTGGAATTGCTGGGAGTATTGCAGGGTGAAGAGGGCGAGGGTGGGAGAGAGGGCGAGATAGGAGGCGCCGAAGATGAGGGGGAAAGCGTCGCCGGTGGGCGCGCCGCCGCCGCGGAGGTTGAGGAGCATGAAGAAGGGGATGATGAGCATGGGGGCGATGGAGGGATAGACGCGGAGCTTGGTGTCGCGGTCGCGCAGGAGGTAGGCGGTGCAGAGTAGGAAGCCGCGGCGGGTCATGGGATCGGGTAGATACCAGCGGAGCGGGGCGCGTTCGACGGCGCGTTCGAGCCAGCGGCGGCTGTCGCCTGAAGCACGGGCAGGGCGGGTGCGCGAGGAACTGGAAGATTCGACGATCTGCTGGAGGCTGCTGGTGTAGGTGGCGGCGAGGTTGTCGAAGGCGGCCCAGGCGAGGATGGCGGTGACGACGACGCCGGCGCCGGCGAGCATGAAGGAGGTGATCGCGCCCGATCCGGCGAGGGCGTCATCGAAGCCGGCGAACCAGGCCGGGGGGATGAGCACGAGCCACCAGGATCGGGCGAGATCGCCGCCGGATTTGGCGAAGTATACGGTGGCCATGGGAGCGGCCTGGCTGGCGGCGATGGTCACGACGATCACGAGCACCTGGGCGGTGGTCATGATGTTGTCGAGGCGTTCGCGGCCGAACCAGAGCAGGCAGAGGTGATACAGCAGGACGACGGCGGCGGCGGTGAAGAGGGATTCGAGCAGGAGGGAAGCGGCATGCACGGGGATGAAGCGCCACGAGCCGAAGGTTCCCAGCGTGCCGGTGAAGAAGCCGACGAGGTTGAAGGAGAAGGCGATCCAGAGGGCGACCTGGAGGAGCACGGCGATCTTGGCCCAGAGCAGGGAGCGCGGGGAGATGGGCCGCGAGAGGAGGATGTCGGCTTCCTCGCGGTTGAAGAGAATTTCGCCGGAGGAGGCGGCGATGAACATGGCGAGGAAGAGAAGTGTCATGGTGTGGAGGAAGAGGGCGGTGACGATGGTGGGCTGGTTTCCGGTGGAGGCGGCGATTCCGCCGAAGAGGGCGTAGAAGAGCAGCGTGAGTGCGAGCTTTTTGGGGAGCGAGGAGGGGAGCCTGGATTTCTGGAGGCCGCGGACGGAGCGTCCGCGCAGGAAGAGGGTGAGGAAAAGCCGGCGGAGGGCTTTGTTGGCGGAGACGGGAGGCGCGATTGGAGCACTCGACATGGAAAGGCCGTCGCTCAGGGCAGGAAGGTTTTGGCGAAGGCGGCGGCGCGTTGTTCGAGTTCGGCGCCGCCGGTGAGCTGGGTGAAGAGGCGTTCGAGGGTGCCGGCGTCGTGCTGCGCGACGAGTTCGTCGGGCTTGCCGTCGAGGAGGAGTTTGCCTTTGTCAATGATGAGCACGCGGTGGCAGACGCGTTCGACGACGTCCAGGATGTGGGAGCTGTAGAGGATGGTTTTGCCTTCGTGGGCGAGGGTTTGGATGAGGGCTTTGAAGCCGACGGCGGCGTTGGCGTCGAGGCCGTCGAGGGGTTCGTCGAAAAAGACGACGGGGGGATTGTGGAGGAGGGCGGAGGTGATGGCGACCTTGCGGCGCATGCCTTTGGAGTACGCGCCGAGGAGTTTTTCGGTGAGGGTGAGGAAGGAGAGGTCAAAGAAGGCGATGAACTGCTCGATGCGTTTGCGGGCGGCGTCGGCGGGGATGGCGTAGAGCGCGGCGATCAGTTCGAGATACTCGAGGCCGGTGAGGGATTCGAAGACGGCGGCGGATTCGGGGACGAATCCGATGCGGCGTTTGACCTCGAGGGGCTGGGCGCGGATGTCGAAGCCGCAAAGGGTGGCCGAGCCGGAGGTGGGTTCAAGCATGCCGGCGAGCATTTTGAGGGTGGTGGATTTGCCGGCGCCGTTGGGTCCGAGGAAGCCGACGATCTGTCCGGCGGGGATGGAGAAGCAGAGGTTGTCGACGGCGGTCTGGGCGCCGAAGATTTTGGTGAGGCGGTCGACTTGGATCATGGGGGCTCGCCGTTCAACGATAAATGGCCACGAAAAGCGCGAAAGACACGAAAACGGGGTGGCTTTCAGGAGGATGGGCAAGGTCATGTTAAAGCATGGCGGGCGGGAGAACCAATGGCCGGCGTGGGGTCCGTGGCGCGTCGGTGGCGGCGCGGCTGGGAAATTTTGTGAACTTTTTTTGCAGGTGCGGCTCTAAAGGAATGGAGGGTTGGTTCCTGTCGCTGAGAGGTGTGGCATGCGCCGAGGCTTGATCGCGGTTGTGGCGGTGGTGCTGGGGTTGCTGGGTATGGCGGCGGGGACGGCGCGGGGCGATGGGTTTATTGTGATTCCGGACAATCGCGTGGTGGTGCGCGGGCATTTTATTTTTGCGCCGCTGGAGGTGACGTACCACCGGGTGGAATGCAAGATCGACGACCAGGTGGCGGTGACGAGCGTCGATCAGGAGTTTTTCAATCCGAATGATGCGCGCCTGGAAGGGGATTACATGTTTCCGGTGCCGGAGGGGGCGCGGATCGACAAGTTCGCGATGGACATCGACGGCAAGACGGTGGAGGCTGAGCTTTTGCCGGCGGATAAGGCGCGGGGGATTTACGAGGAGATCGTGCGGCGGACGCGCGATCCGGCGCTTCTGGAATACGCCGGGCGGGCGATGTTCCGGGTGCACATTTTTCCGATCGAGCCGCACGGCCGGAAGCGGATACAGCTCAAGTACACGGAGCTTTTGAAGCAGGACAACGGGCTGCTGGACTATCACTACACGTTGAACACGGAGAAGTATTCAAGCCGGCCGCTGAAGGATGTGAGCATTCACGTGACGGTGGGGGGCACGACGCCGATCACGACGCTGTATTCGCCGACGCACACGGTGGATGTGGTGCATCACGGGGAAAACGAGGCGGCGGTGAGTTACGAAGCGCATGATGTGCGGCCGGACACGGATTTCCATCTGTACATCGGGCACAAGGCGGCGGCGGTGGGGATCAGCGTGCTGAGCTATCGGCCGGACCCGTCGAGGGAGGGATATTTCGTGCTGCTGGCGTCGCCGGGGGTGACGAAGGATGCGACGCCGATGCCGAAGGATGTGGTGTTTGTGATGGACACGTCGGGATCGATGAGCGGGGAGAAGATCGAGCAGACGCGCAAGGCGCTCAAGTATTGCATTGACACACTGAACCCGCAGGATCGGTTTGATGTGGTGCGCTTCAGCACGGAGGCGGAACCGCTGTTCAACGGCCTGAAGGATGCGAACGCGGACAATCGCAAGAAGGCGGAGGATTTTGCGGATAACCTGCGCGCCGCGGGCGGGACGGCGATCGATGACGCGCTGACCAAGGCGCTCGGGGAGGTGAACGGGGCGGCGGCGGATCGGGTGCGGATGATGGTGTTCATGACCGACGGCCAGCCGACGATCGGCGAGGAAGATCCGGACCGGATTTTAGCGCACGTGAAACCGGAGGCGGCGGGGGTGCGGATTTTTTCGTTCGGCGTGGGCACGGACGTGAACACGAAGCTGCTGGACCTGGTGGCGAGCGATTCGCGCGGGTATTCGCAGTACGTGCTGCCTAACGAAAACCTCGAACTGGCGATGAGCAATTTCTGGGGCAAGGTGCAGGACCCGGTGCTGGCGGGGTTGAAGGTGGATACGGGGAGCGTGACGGTCTCGAAGGTGTATCCCAGGGAGATGCCGGACCTGTTCCGCGGGGATCAGCTGGTGGCGTTTGGCACGTACGCGAAGGGCGGCAAGACGGCGGTGACGATCACGGGCATGGTGAACGGGAAGCAGCAGCAATTCTCGCAGGATGTCGAGTTTGCGGATTCCACGGGCGAAGAGAAGGACTGGATCGCCAAGTTGTGGGCGACGCGCCGGGTGGGGTATCTGCTGGATGAGATTCGGCTGCATGGCGAGAGCGCGGAGGTGAAGGAGGAGGTGGTGGACTTGGCGCGGCGGTGGGGCGTGGTGACGCCCTATACGGCGATGCTGATCATCGAGGATGAACAGAAGCGCCACGTGCCTCTGGCGCAACAGACGCTGCGGGAGATGTCGCAGGATCGGGATGCGACCGCCAATGCGGGGGCGGCGTTCAAGAGCCTGCAGGCGGGCAATGCGACCGGCGGCCAGGCGGTGGCCGACAGCGTAAACACGCGCAGCTATGAGCGGGCGTCGAACCTGGACGACTCGCGGCAGGCGGCGGCGCAAAGTTCGGCCCACGCACGCTTCGAAAATCAGGCGGCGCCGGCGCTCAGCGTTGGGGGCGGCGGCGGCTTCGGCGGCTACGGCGGGCGCGGGGGAGGCGCGGGCGGACGCGCCGCGGCGTCCCCGGAAGCGCTCAACCTGGGAACCGCCTCGGCCAACGGATGGCAGGGCGGCACGGGCGCCGACGCCAACGGGCTTGGCTATCGCATCGTCACCAACTACGCGCAGGAATCACGCGTGGTCAACGATCGGGCGTTCTTCCTGAATGGAAACCAGTGGACCGATGCCGGCGCGCAGAAGCTCCAGGATGCGAAACATGTCAAGGTCGTGTTCGGATCGGATGATTATTTTGCGCTGCTGAAGCGATATCCGGATGCGGCCGCGTACTTCGCGCTGGGCAATAACCTCACGGTCGTGCTGGACGGAACGGTGTATGACATCGTGGACGACAGCAGCGGGAAGTAGCGGCATCGGCATCCAGCGGCCTCCGGCGGAGATCGGCGGGACGCCGATGCCACGCGCTGCTGGGCGCGTGGAGGTGCGGCGGGTATTCTGCGGCCATGGTGACCATCGCGATTGAACACGTGACGAAGCGCTTTCCGGCTGGCGCGGGCGGAGCAGACGCCGGGAAGGCGGAAGGGAAGAACCATGGCAATGGAGGGGGTGACGGCGGGAGCAACGGGGGGGGAGACGCGGGGATGACGACGGCGGTGGATGACGTCTCGCTGACGATTCCGTCGGGAGCGCTGTTTTTTCTGCTGGGGCCGTCGGGGTGCGGCAAGACGACGCTGCTGCGGATGATCGCGGGATTTATTCTGCCGACGCAGGGGCGGATCACCTTTGACGGGAAGGACATGACGTATGTTCCGCCGCACGAGCGGGACACCGGGATGGTGTTTCAGAGCTATGCGTTGTGGCCGCACATGACGATCGGGGACAACGTGGGTTTTGGGCTGGATGTGCGGAAGATCAAGGGGAGCGAGCGGACGAAGCGGATCGATGAGGCGCTGTCGCTGGTGCAGATGGGGCATTTGAAAGCGCGCAAGCCGAACCAGTTGTCGGGGGGCCAGCAGCAGCGGGTGGCGTTGGCGCGGGCGCTGGCGTTTCGGCCGCAGTGTCTGTTGCTGGATGAGCCGCTGAGCAACCTGGATGCGAAGCTGCGGCTGGACATGCGGGCGGAGATTCGGCGCATCGTGAAGCAGACGGGCATCACGGCGGTGTACGTCACGCACGATCAGAAGGAAGCGCTGTCGATGGCGGATGGGATCGCCGTGATGCGCGCGGGGAAGTTGCAGCAGACCGGCACGCCGACCGATCTGTATCGCAAGCCGGTATCGAAGTTCGTGGCGGATTTCATCGGGGAATCGAATTTTCTTCCGGGCGAAGTCGAAACCGTCACCAGCAGCACCGTGAGCGTGAAGACCCGCGCGGGGACGCTCTTTGCCATGAAGGCGGCGGCGGGCGAGGTGAGCCCGCGGCAAAAAGTGCTGGCGGCGTTTCGGCCCGAGGCGGTGCAGGTGGTGCCGGGCGACCGGGACTTGGGCGCAACGGTGAACCAGTTGCGCGGGCGGCGCGTGCAGACGGTCTATCTGGGCGAAATCGCCGAGCACATCGTGGAAGTCGACGGCCAGCAGATCAAGGCCTTTGAGCTCAATCCGCGCAGCGCTTCGCCGGCGCATGGAGAGGAAGTCGTTGTGGCCGTGCGCGCGGAGCATGTCATGCTCGTGCCGGATGCGGCGTGAGGGGCGGATGATGCGGCACCTGGACAACCTGTGGCGAGCGGCGCTGTGCGCGGGAATCGCGCTGGCCGCGCTGCTGCTGGCGGCCTGCGGCGACGGCCGGCAAACGGGCGTGGTGACGCTGGATATCGTCAGCCCCCACGGCGCCAACATCCGCCGCGAATTCGCCGACGCCTTCACCCAATGGCATCTGAAAAAATATGGCACGGCGGTGAAGATCAACTATCCGGACATCGGCGGCGGGGGCACCGGCAACATCGCACGCTACCTCGAAAACCAGTATTCCCACGGCGCCACCAGCACCTTCGATCTCGTCTGGGGCGGCGGGTCGGCGTCCTTCGGCCAATATCAGAAATTTCTCGTCAAGCCGGAACTGCCGCAGAGCGTCCTCGATCAGGTTCCGCACGACATCTTCGGCACGCCGCTGCACGGCCCCGGCGACGTGTGGATCGCCGCGACCATGTCCAACTTCGGCATCGTGGTCAACAAGGATCGCCTGAAGGAACTGGGCCTCAGCATGCCCAAAACCTGGGCCGATATCGCCGGAGGCGACTGGATCGGCGATCTGTCGCTGGGCGATCCGTCGAAGTCGGGCTCGGTGCTCACCAGCTATGACATGACCTTCGCCCAGTATGGCTGGGACAAGGGCTGGGGCATCATGACGCGCTTTTTCGCCAACGCCAACGCCATCCGCGAAAACGGCTCCGATCCCTCCGATGATGTCGGCTCGGCGCAGGCGGTGGCGGGAATCGTGATCGATTTCTACGGCCGCACCAACGTCATCCGCGTCGGGCCGCGCATTGTGCAGTTCATCATTCCACAGGGCGGCTCGACGATCGACGCCGACCCGATCGCGCTGCTGAAAGGTTCGCCGCACGCGGACATCGCCTCGCATTTCATCGAGTTCGTCATCAGCCCGCCGGGCCAGCGGCTGTGGGTGTTCAAGGCGGGCGTGCCGGGAGGCCCGAAGCGCGACGTGCTGGGGCGACTGAGCGTGCTGCCGGAGCTGTACCGGGATGAGTACGGTTCGATGTTCGACGCGACGGATCCGTTTGCGCCGGCCGAGGCGCTCAAGGCCGATCCAAAGAAGCAGTCGGACCGGCGGGCGTTTCTCGGGGACTTGATCAAATCGGCGCTGGTGGACAACGAGGAGGCGCTGGTGGCGGCGCGGCGGGCCGTGCGTGCGGATGGCGATCCCCCCGACCTCCTGGCCGGCTTCGATGCGCTGCCGACCTTCGCCACCACCACCATCGGCCCCGATGGCTCGCTTGTTTATGGCCCCTGGCAGCCGGTGGATGAAGCGCACGTGGCGGCGCTGGCCGCGGAGTATCGTCCCAAGGACCCCAAGAAGGCGGCATACATGGAGCGGATTCAGACGGGCCTGCGTGACCACTGGCGCGCGGAGTTCGCCGATCGCCTGGAGAAGCTGCGGCAGCAGGCGGAATCGCGCAAGCGGTAGGGGGCCTGGGCGCGGGCCGGACCAGGGGGAGCGCCAGGAAGATGGCGGTCGATGATATGAGTACCGGAATTATTGACACGCGCAAAGTTTTTTGTGGAACTCCAGGGGCAGGTCCGGATAAAATGCCCGGTGCATGGAGGGAACGGTCCTTTTCACAGAAGGTGGTTCGGCGATGCGCACGACTCTCTGGACAACGGTGCTGACGGTGGCGCTTGCGGGCGCGGTCTTCGGTGCGGATGCGTCCTCCAGCACTTCCACCCCCGGCAACTCCGCTTCGATGCGCGCCGCGCCCGGTTCCAACGCACGCTGGGCCCTGGGACAATCCATCCAGCAAATCCAGGCCGACGGTATCGCAGTTTCCAAAGTGATCGATTACCTCCGCACCATCTCCGGCGCCAACATCGTCGTGAACTGGAAGGCCCTGGAGGCGGCGGGCGTTTCGCAGGATGCGCCCATCACCCTGGATGTGCGCGGGGTGACGCTGCGCAAGGCGATGCAACTGGTGCTGGATCAGGCCTCGCCCACCGTGCCGCTGACCTACGATGTCGATCAGAACGTGATCAGCATCACCACGCAGGATGAAGCGGACAAGGTGATGATCACCAAGGTGTACATCGTCGACGACCTGGTGATGCCGGACTATCAGCAGAACATTCAGGTGCCCACCTTCAACCTGCAGGCGGTGACCCAGGGCGGCTCGACGCAGGGCGGCGGCGGCGGAGGCGGGGCGAGCCAGCAGTCGCTGTTTCAAACCAACACCACCGGCGGGGGCGCGCAGGCATCGCAGACCTCCGATCAGAAGGGGCAGGACCTCGTCGAACTGATCAAGGAAGTTGTGCGCCCCTCGATCTGGAAGGAAAATGGCGGGCCCGCAACCATGCGCTATTTCAGCGGCAAGCTGATCGTCACCGCACCCCAATCGGTGCAGGAAATGATCGGCGGACCAGTCAACTCCGATACCGGCGCCATTCGCGTCGGGATGTGACCGGACCGGCGGCGACGCCTTGAACGCGGGGGTGCATCGTGAAGCATTTGGCGATTGTGATGCTGGGCTTCGGCCTGCTCGGGGGGACGGGCGCTCTGCGCGGGCAGGTCATCGGCAACGGCGGCGGCAACGCGGCCGTCGGCACCTCCCTGACCGTCTCGACCCTCTCCACCGGCACCGTGCTGGATGTCACCGGGGCCGTCTCCGCCGACGGCCGCTACGTCACCTTGCACCTGGAGCCTTCGCAGGCGAGTCTGGAAGGGTTCGACACCTTCACCAACGGCACGGGCATCAGCCAGGCGGTAGCCACCACGGCGATTCCATTTCGTCCGATGGTCGTGGGGAAAGTGACGCTGGTGGAAAACGACAAGGCGGTGCTGGACAAATCGGTGAAGGCCTCCATGTTGAAGAACGTCTCCCTGAAGGCGGCGATGCGCCAGATGGCCGCGAGCGCGGGAACCAATATCGTGCTGGGCATTCGCGGGCTTCAGCAGGTGGGCGTCAATGTGGATTCGCCTCATGTTTTTCTGGTTCAGGAGGGGACGCTGAAGCAGGCGCTGCTGGGAATACTCAAGGAGGCGGCGCCGGACCAGGACATGGTCATCTCGGCGGATGAGGGGGTGGTGGAAATCGAGACGCAGGGGCAGGCGGACAATACCGTGGTGACGAAAAGCTACGACCTCAACGATCTGCTGGCGAATCTGCCGCGGATCGTGCCGCCGACGATGGACCTTAATACGTTTCAAGAGGATGCCGCGCCGGCGCCGTCGCCCAAGGCGCCCGATCCGGTGCAGGCGGATCCGCGCAATGAGCGCGCCGGGCCGGGTAAGGGCGCCCGGAACGCCGCGGGCAAGACGCACGTCGCCGTCGCGCCGCAGGACAGCGACACCGACATCATGCGGCTGATCACCGCCGCGGTGCGGCCGGAGATCTGGAAATCCAACGGCGGCAAAATCGGCGATATCTCCATCGTCGGCGATCGCGTGTGGATCACCGCGCCCCAGGCCGTGCAGGCGATTCTCTCCGGTCCCGCCCATCATCGGGGCGACGGCACGCCGATGTACATCGACATGGCGCAGTAACGCCGTCAATCCAGCGGCTTTTGAAGCAGGTGCGGCCGCGTGTCGAGCACGTGAAGAATCAGCTCTCCAAAAAATGTATTCGCCCAGGCGAACCAGTCGCGCGTGTAGCGGCGGGCGTCGTCGCTGCGGAAGGCTTCGTGCATGAAGCCGGTGCCCGCGTGCGTGTGCTTGAGCATGCGGAGGCAGGCGAGAATTTCCGCGTCATCGGTGGCGGTGATCGCCTGCGTGATGATGCCCAGCGGCCAGATCCACGAAACGCCGATGTGCGGCGACGTCACACCGTGACCGGCGGCGCCTTGGGCATAGTACGGATTGTCGCGCGACAGCACGAAGCGGCGCGTGTTTTTGTAAATCTCATCGTCGGTGCTGCAAAAGCCCAGGTAGGGAAGACCGACAAGATTCGGCGGCCCGGCATCATCCATCAGCAACGTGGAGCCGAAACCGTCTGTTTCGTAGGCGAAGATGTCGCCGTGGCGAGGGTGGCGCACAACGCCGTGACGGAAGATGCCCTCGGAGATGGTCATCGCCGAGCGGCGGGCGCCGGTGACGATGTCGGCCGCGAGATGCAGGTCTTCGAGGACATCGGCCATGCGGCGCAATTCGACCACCGCCATCGCATTGGCGGCAATGAGGAACTGAAAGATGCAGGCGTCGTCCGAGGGGCGGAAGGGGCAGCGCGACATGCCGGTGCGGCGATAAGGATTGCCCAGGCCTTCCAGCGGCAGCGAATCGGTGGTGTTGGGCGTGTTGCGCTGGAAGCGATAGCCGCGATTGTCCGAAGGATAGGGCTGTTCGAGCTGTCCCTGCTGTTCGCAGGCGATCACGTCGCAGATGCGGGCCAGCGATCGCAGCGTGAGCTCGTTGAAGATCGAGGCATCGCGCGTGGCGGCATAGTAGCCGGTGGCAAGTCGCAGGACGGAGACCAGCGAATCGAGTTCATATTTGCGTTCGTGCACGCCGGGCCGCATGAAGGTGAGGTCGCTTTTCCAGGGGGATTCCTGGTCTGGTGAACGATAGAACGCGTTGGCGTAAGCGTCGAGAAGAACGCAGCGCGCCTGGCGGTGAATCAGGCCGCGCAGGAGCGTACGCAGCTTGTCGCACCGGGCGGCGAAGGGCACGTAGGGCCACACCTGGTTGGTGGAATCGCGCAGCCACATGGCGTGAATGTCGCCGGTGATGATGAACGCGTCGTCCGAGGCTTCAGAAGTTGCGGCGGGCGTGAATTGCACGGTGGTATCGAGCGTGTTTGGGAAACAGTTCTCGAAAAGCCAGGCGAGTTCCGGGTCCGCGATTTTCGTGCGGGCCTCCGTGATCACCTGCTCGATGACGGGCGAAGTAAAGGTGCGCTGCTCCACGGGCGGACGTTTTGAAGGCAGCACAGTCACTCCTTCTTGAAAGCGGCGCGAAGATCGATCCAGTAGCGCCGGGTGAGCGTGTGAGATGCTTTATCACGAAACGTTTCGGCGAGCACGCCGCCGTTTTTTTCGATCACTTTCCACGATGCGGTGTTGTCGTCGTCGCAGGTGAGCATGATTTTTTCGAGGCCGAGCGCGCGGCAGGGATCGAGCGCGAGGCGGAGCATCAGGGTCGCGAAACCTTGGCGGCGGTAGGGGGGGGCGACGGAATAGCCGACGTGGCCGCCGTGCTGGCGCAGATAGTCGTTAAGCGAGTGGCGGATGCTGACGCGCCCGATGATGCGCGCGCCGACGAAGGCGTAGAGCATGGTCGAGGGAACCCATTGCGGCGGAACGTTGATGCCGCGGGCGTGATCGTCGAGCTGGCGCACGTGCTCGGCGAAAGACATACCGGGCTTCCAGGTGAAGGTGTACTGCGCTGGGTTTTCACCGGCGTAATCCGCGTAACCGCGGAGAAAGGCGGCTTCGTCGGCGAGGGTAAGCGGGCGGAGGACCATGCGAAGCCGAAGGAAGGAAACGCGAGTAGAGGGATGGGCGATGAGGGACTCGAATGTACCCTCAATTCCCCAAGAAAAACAAGCCCTTACGGGGGGAGGCGCAGCAAAATGCGCAGCAAATCCGGTAAATTTCGTCGATGCGGTGGGAGCCATCATGGGCTTGCCACTGACAGATTCTGAGAAGGCGGAAGCTGTGCGCCGGTTGCTGGCGGGCAGCGGAGAGGGGTCATGACTATCCCCTGCGGTAGCCGGGGAACCGCTACGTAGCGACTTTTCAACGCGCGGAAAAGTGGTAGTTCACGATGCGGGGGCCGAATTTTTTCCGGGACTAATTTTTTCCGCCCCACGATTTTTTGGAGACAGCCATGAAAGCATCAAAGTCATCCGGCCTCAGCGATGCTACCATTAGGGCACTCGCCGAGGCACGGGATGGGGGGCTGGCGCTTCCTGGGCCGCTAACAGGGCGGCAGGCTCATTGGAAGCAGTGTCTGCCCTGGTGTCTCAAAGTTGAATACAGAGACAACGAAATGGGAGTGTTGCGTGAGTCCCTGGGTATCGCCGCCGAGCGAGACCAGCGATGGGAACTCTTGGAAGAGGCGCTTCGGCAGGGGGTGGTGCTGTTGCGCGTCATTAGACTTCACCCACGCTACCGGGTTTCGCCGGGAGAGACGCAGGCTCAACAGCAAGCTCGTTTGGATCGATGGCTTCCCAAGCCCTTCTTCGGCGATGCCCGAAGCCATAGCATTGGCTGGAGTTCGGCTGTGCGTTTTGCATCATTCTTTGCCGCCCGCTCAATCCCTTCAAGCACTGTCCACTTCCTCATCGGACAGGCGAAGTTCGACGCCATTTGGAGTCAACTGCGAGAGTCGGGGGCCGTAGGTCAGTGGGGAAATGCGGGGCGAATTTACTTGCTGTTAACCGTTGAGAAGTAAGGGGATGTCTCCTAACGCGAGCCAGTTTTTTCATCGATTCCCGAGGAAACTCCGGAAAACCTTCGGTTTGGGCGGGGGGCAACTCCAAAATTTTTGAGCGGGCCTTGGTAAATCTCACGCTGGGTTTTCTTACCATCCAGTGAGGCCGGAATTTGTCTTTCGGCAACTCGGGCGGGGCGGGGGTGCCTCCGTATCCTTTTTTTAACGACCGGGGAAACCCGGCCCATCCGCATTTTCAGCGAAATTCGTTGAAGGGCCTATGGGGAAAGTGGAAGGGCGCTTTCAGCCCTAGTAACGGAGTCAATGCTATGACCAGCAAGGCAGTGAAAAAATTGTTCTACCGGGTGACGTTGCTGGGGATACTGGTATATGCGTGTCATACAGGCAACTGGGAGGGGGTGATTGGCGCATCCGTGCTGTGCGCCCGATGTAGCGGGGATTTGCGGGGGGCTGGTGCGGTAAAACTGATTCGAGCATGGCGGGACGTTGGCAAGCGGGACAAGGATCACTAGGCCCATTCTAGGAGGTCGATTTTCGTCATCGACGTATCAGCCGCTGAGGCGGTCGCCGTGTGTCCGGAGCGGATTCTGTACCTGGAAATCCATCGAATGTTTTTCATCCCGGTAGAATTTCATAATTCAAGAAAACCGGCTTTGGATCGTTGACTACTGCTCTTTGAAAAAATAATGTAACTCAATCGCACGCCGCCTACGATGACTTGTCTCCAGGACAGGAGTCTGCGATGAGGCCGAAAGGATCTTCGGCGGCATTGGAGCAGCGTCGCCGGTGCGCCGTGGCGATGCTG
>DASZTO010000025.1:0-96490 GCA_035548175.1 Phycisphaerae bacterium
CATTCCCCCCATGTCTGTGTGCGCACAAACTGGGCGCGACTCCCCTCTATAGACAAAGAGGAGCACTGCGCCATGACCACCAACCGTACCGCCCCCGCACCCCAGCGCCCAATTACCACTTACCAGTTACCAATTACCCGCCTCGCCCTGTGTCAAATTCCCGCAAAAACCTCATACACAAGCACAAAAACCCCACATCCGCAAAAACACAACGGCAAAAACTCAACGTTTTTTGCAAAACACCCCCGATACATCGAAGAAAACCCCACCTTCCTCCCCTCCATCCCCCTTATCTATCTCCATTCCTACGCATTTGCGGACAATTCTCTCCCCGCCCCCTTCCCATTGAATTCCCCCTGCCTTTCACTACACTGCACGGTCCCGCTTCCGATACTCCCCCGCGCCCCGCGCGGCACTTTTACGAGAGGACGCCCGTGCCCACCCCATCCAACCTCCCCAACTCACACCTCTTTACCTCCGAATCCGTCTCCATGGGACACCCCGACAAGGTCGCCGACCAAATCTCCGACGCCATCCTCGATTCACTCCTCGCCGCCGATCCCCACGCCCGCGTCGCCTGCGAAACCCTCGTCACCACCGGCCTCGTCGTCCTCGCCGGCGAAGTCACCGTCCACAACCAGAAAGCCGCCGACGCACTCGCCCACGCCGAGGAAACCGCCCGCAACGTCGTCAAGGAAATCGGCTACGACGATCCCGCCACCGGCTTCGATTACCGCTCCTGCGCCGTCCTCCGCACCCTCCACGGCCAATCCGCCGACATCTCCCGCGGCGTCACCGCCACCAAGGACAAGGACCAGGGCGCCGGCGACCAGGGCATCATGTTCGGCTACGCCTGCACCGAAACCAAATCCTTCATGCCACTCCCCATCTACCTCTCCCATCGCCTCGTCGAACGCCAGGCCGAACTCCGCCAGACGGGCAAACTCCGCTGGCTCCGCCCCGACGCCAAGTCCCAGGTCACCATCGAGTACGAAAACAACCAGCCCAAGCGCGTTCACACCGTCGTGCTCTCGACGCAGCACACCGAGGAAGCCGTTGACAAGAAAACCGATCTCTTCTCGGAAGCCGCCAAAAAGCAAATCCTTGAACAGGTCATCAAGCCCGTCATCCTCGACGAACGCCCCGACCTCTGGAACAAGGACATCCTCTTCCACATCAATCCCACCGGCAAATTCCTCATCGGCGGGCCCCACGGCGATACCGGCCTCACCGGCCGCAAAATCATCGTCGATACCTACGGCGGCATGGGCGCCCACGGCGGCGGCGCTTTCTCCGGCAAGGACCCCTCCAAGGTCGATCGCTCCGCCTGCTACATGGCCCGCTACGTCGCCAAGAACATCGTCGCCGCCGGCCTCGCCGACCGCTGCGAGGTCCAGCTCGGTTACGCCATCGGCGTCGCCGAACCCGTCTCCGTCCTCGTCGATACCCAGGACACCGGCATCGTCTCCGAAGACCTCCTCTCCGACATCGTCCGCAAAACCTTCGACCTCCGTCCCCGCGGCATCGTCGCCTCCCTCAAACTCCTCCGCCCCATCTACAAGGAAACCGCACGCCACGGCCACTTCGGCCGCGAACTGCCCCAGTTCACCTGGGAACGCACCGACAAAGCCGCCCAGCTCAAAAAGCTCGCCGGCGTCAAAGGCTCCGCCGGAAAGCGCACCGTCATCGCCATGGCCGGCCTCCGCCCCGGCTCACGCTGATCGCCGCGCCCCCGACACCCACGCCCCGCTTCCGTCCTCGTCGCCACCCGACGTCCTGCAGGGATGCTACGTGTTCGCCAACACCCGCAAACTCGCCCAGCAGACCTCCCAGCGGCTCATCACCGGCCACTGCGCCCTGGTCGCCTGGTCCACCCTCAAACACGCCGGCGTCCTCGACGCCATCGCCGCGATCGGCGCCGAGGGGCTCGACCCCAAGGTCCACGCCGTCCGCCGCAACATGGCCCCCGACATCCTTCTCACGCTGCTCGATTACCTCGCCGCAACAGGTTTGATCGCCATCACCGGCACCCGCGCCGGCTTCACCGCCGACGGGCGGGCGCTCTTCGACCACGATGACGGCGTGATCGACCTGGTCCGGGCCTATCAGCCGTCGCTGGCCGCGGCGGAACATCTGCTCGCGAAGCTCAAAACGCCGGTCGCCGCCGGTGGAGGCATGCGGAAATCGGAAGCGCTTCTGGAATCCCGCGCCCGCCGCCAGGGACCCGAGTTGTACCCGGCCATCGAAGCGCTGGTTCGGGAGCATCGATTTTCGCACCTGCTGGATGTGCAGTGCGGCAACGGGGAATTGCTGTTGGAGATGGGCAAGCGGATTCGCGGGGTGGTCGGGGTGGGCATCGGCGCCGACGATGCGGCATGCCACCGGGCGAACACGGCGTTTGCGGAAGCCGCAATGGAGAAGCGGCTGATCGCCGTGCCGGGCGCCGCGGCCGAAGTGCTGGGCGACACGCGGCGGTCCTTCGAGCGGATCGGGATATCCAAGCAGCTCTGGCGCGATCTGGACCTGGTGATCTTGCCGATGCTGTTTTCCGACATGGTGCGTGATGCGGAGAGCGTGAGCGCCCTTCTGGCGGCGGCGCGGCGGCATTTTCCGCGGGCGGGCCTGCTGCTGATCGAGCCGGTCGAGGGCGCGCGGATGGGGAAGAATTATTACGCCCCGGAGCTGTCGCTGTTCCTGCGTCTGGCGCGTTCGCCGATGTGGACCGGCGACCAATGGCGCGAGGCCCTGGCCAAGGCGCGGCTGCCGGTGAGCGTCGAGGCGCCGCTGGGCGTGGATGGTCTGACGCTGTTTTTATCCAAGCCGGCGCCCGCCGGAGCGAAAGCCGCGGCGGCCGGCGCGAAGCCCGCGGCGCGTGCGGCGCGCTGATTGCCTGGCGCCGGGCCTTGGAGTAAGGTCGCAACGTTCATTCGAGAGGACCCGATGGTCGAACTTCGCCATTTCATCCGCGACGTGCCCAACTTTCCCAGGCAGGGCATTTTGTTCAAGGACATCACGCCGCTGCTGGCCAGCCCGTCCGGCCTGGCGCTGGCGGTGGAGATGCTGGTCAACCCGTTCCGGGGGCAGGGAATTCAGGCGGTGATCGGGGCCGAATCGCGCGGGTTCATCTTCGGCACGGCGATGGCGCAGGCGCTCTCGTGCGGGTTCGTGCCGATCCGCAAGCCGGGGAAGCTGCCGTCGGACAAGATCGCGCTGACTTATGACCTGGAATACGGGCAGGACACGCTGGAAATCCACAAGGACGCCATTCGCCGCGGCGAACGCTGTCTGGTCGTGGATGATCTGCTGGCGACGGGCGGGACGATGCGCGCTTGCTGCGATCTGGTGGAGACGCTGGGCGGGCAGATCGCGGGGATCGCGGTGCTGATCGAGCTGACGTTTCTCAAGGGCCGGTCGAAGTTCGACAAATACCACCTGCACACGGCGATCAAATACGATTCGTGAGGCCGGCTGGGCAGCGGAGACGGCAGGGGGGGTGACAGGAAGGAACGCGTGGGCTGGAACGATTCATGACCGAAGCGCTCGATACGCCGATACTTCGTGCCTATCCACCGCTGTCGCGCAATCGCAACTTTTTGCTGCTGTGGGCGGGGTACGTGGTTTCGGCGCTGGGGGATCGCATCCACTTCATGGTGATGCTGAAGCTGCTGGTGGATCTGAAGCACATCGACAAGGGGGGCACGGCGGAAACGGCGCAGTTGAATGTGATGATGCTGCTGCCGTACGTGCTGCTGGGGCCGATCACGGGGGTGCTGGCGGATCGGCTGCCGCGGCGGCTGGTGATGATCACGTCGGACCTGGTGCGGCTGGTGATCGTGGTGGTGGCGCGGACGATTTTTCTGGCCGTGCCGGTGGCGCTGCAGGCGACGCTGCACTGGCCGAACATTTCGTATGCGGTGGCGCTGCTGTTGTTGTCGGAGCTGGCGGTGGGGGTGTTCACGGCGTTCTTCTCGCCGGCGCGGACGGCGTTGATGCCGAACCTGGTGCATCCGGACCAGCTTCTGCGGGCGAACTCGATGACCAACGGGGCGGGCACGATCGCGTCGCTGCTGGGATTCATGGCCGGGGGGAAGCTGGTGGAATGGTGGCTGCCGGGAGCGATGTACGTCGATGCGGCGATGTACCTGGCGTCGGCGTGCTCGCTGATGGCGATGCGCACGCCCAAGCGCGTCGGCGTGGCGCGGCCGAGGGAGCGGGAAGCGCTGTTGAGGGACTTTCTGACGGGCCTGCGGTATGTGTGGAGGCACAAACGAACGCTTCAGGTAATCGGGCTGATGTTTCTGTTCTGGTGCGCGGGGGCGGTCATTCTCAGCGGCCTGACGGGCGTGGTGACGCACAAATTCGGCAAGAGCGAGGAATGGTACGCCTATTTCATGGGGCTGGTGGGCATCGGGATGCTGGTGGGAGCGGTGGTGATGTCGCTGGCGCGGCGCGGGGTGGCCAAGGAGGTGGGGATTGCGTGGTCGATGGTGATGGTGGGGGTGTTCCTGTTTGCGTTCTCGGTGCCGCAGGGGTGGGGGCCGGCGCTGGGACTGCTGATGGCGGCGGCGTTTTTCGCGGCGATCCTGATGATCAGCCTGGACACGCTGTTGCAGCGGATCGTGCCGGACTTCGTGCGTGGCCGGGTGATGGCGGCGCGGGACGTGGCGTCGAACGTGGCGCTGGTGGGGCTGCAGGTGCCGCTGGCGCTGGTGCCGAACATCGACAATTACATCGTGATGCTGCTGCGGATACTGGCGGTGATGGTGGTGGCGATGGGGAGTTTTCTGGTGTGGTTTTACTATCGGCGGTCGGCGTTGCCGGTGATGGTGGCGATCGTGCGTCGTTTCTGCAGCGCGTATTTGTCGGTGTGGCACCGGTTCGAGCGGGGGAACGCGTGCCGGATTCCGCCGGCGGGCCCGGTGATTTTCGTGGCGAACCATACGAGCGCGCTGGATCCGCTGGTGCTGCAGGCGGCGAGCCGGCGGCGGCTGATTCATTTCATGATGGCCAAGGAGTATTACGAGAAATGGCCGTTCAGGTATTTGTATAAGTGGCTGGGGGTGATACCGGTGAATCGGACGGGCAATGACACGGCGAGCATTCGCGCGGCGCTGCGGGCGCTGAAGGATGGGGAGGTCATCGGGATGTTTCCGGAGGGCCGGATATCGGAGGATGGCCGGCTTCAGGAGGGGCGGGCGGGGGTGGCGCTGCTGGCGCTGCAGAGCGGAGCGACGGTGGTGCCGGCGTATATACAGGGGACGCGGGTGCATGCGGGGATGGTGAATGATTTCGTGAAAAATGCGCGGATCACGGCCTTTTTCGGGTCGCCGCTGCGGTTTGACGATTTGGCGGGCAAGGGCCGGGACGCGGAGGCGCGGGAGGCGGCGACGGGGCGGATCATGGGAGCGATCCGGGCGCTGCGGGAGCGGCACGAGACGGACCCATTTCGCCGGACGGAGAGCGGGGAGTCGGCGGGAGAAAAGCCCGGTGGGACGGTGGCGGAGCAGGCGGCGAAGATTTAAAGTAGGGGATTGGTTTTCGCCGGGAGCTGTCGAAGGTGAATCGCATTGAAGAACTGGGGCTGCGGGTGGTGCGGATGCCGGGGGTGTGGCGGTTGCGGGTGTTGCAGCGGCTGGCGCGCTGGGGCGTGCGGGAAGAGACGCTGCTGATCGGGATGGCGGTGGCGATCGGGTTTGCGGCGGCGGGGGCGGCGTGGGTGTTCGAGCAACTGGTGGACTTTCTGCAGACGGATTATTTCCGCGCGTTGGCGCAGCGGTTCGACCTGACGGGGAAGTGGATATTTCTATTGCCGCTGCTGCCGGCGCTGGGGGGGATCGCGGTGAGCCTGGTGCGGGTGATGTTCGGACACGAAAGATCGCCTTTGCATGGGCTGTCGGCGGTGCTGCTGTCGCTGATCCGGGACCGTGGGCGGTTGAAACACACGCTGGGGACCGAGACGCTGCTGGAGAGCTCGTTGACGATCGGAACGGGGGGTTCGGCGGGCCCGGAGGCGCCGATCGCGATCATCGGGTCGTCGGTGGGGTCGATCATCGCGGCGCTGGCGGGGATATCGCGGAGCAACTCGGCGACGCTGGTGGGGTGCGGAGCGGCGGCGGGGATATCGGCGGTGTTCGACGCGCCGATCGCGGGGGTGCTGTTCGCGCTGGAGGTGATGCTTCGGGATTTTTCGGTGAAGACGTTCACGCCGATCGTGTTTTCGGCGGTGATCGCGACGACGACGTTTCGCGGGCTGCACAGCGGCGGGGGCGGCGGGCCCGTGCGGGGGCTGTTTGAGGTGCCGACGCATGGTGCGGCGGTGTCGTTCAATCTGTATGAGACGCCGAATTACCTGCTTTTGGGGCTGGTGTGCGGGGTGCTGGCGGTGGTGTTGACGGCGTTGATGGAGAACGTGGGGCACTGGTTCCGGCGGATGCGGCGTGTGCATCCGTTTTTTCATCCGGCGGTGGGTGCGGGGCTGGCGGGGTTGTGCGGGGTGGTGTTGATGATCGTGCTGAGGCCGGCGGTATTTGCGCGGGCGGCGCCGGGCGCGGGGAACTGGTACGTGCCGATTTTCGCCAGCGGCTACCCGACGGTGATGCAGGCGCTGGATCCGAGCGCGTACATGACGGCGCACATGGTGACGGGGTTGACGATCGGTGTGCTGGTGGTGCTGTGCGTGACGAAGATTCTGGCGACGGCGTTCACGCTGGGCGGAGGCGGATCGGGCGGGGTGTTCGCGCCGGCGTTGTTCATCGGCGCGACGGCGGGGGGGGCGCTGGGGCTGGGGATGCGGGACCTGGGGATGGCGGTGCAGCCGTCGGCGTATGCGCTGGTGGGGATGGGTGCGGTGCTGGCGGCGATCATCCAGGCGCCGCTGATGGGGATCATTCTGCTGTTCGAGCTGACGCGGAATTACCAGATCATGCTGCCGATCATGCTGGCGGCGGTGACGGCGACGCTGGTGTATCGCCTGGCGATGAAGGAGAGCATCTACACGCTGCCGCTGCGGGAGCTGGGGGTGCGGCTGGGCGCGGCGGTGGGGATGGGGGCGTTGAGGCGGATCGGTGTGGACCAGATGGCGTTGCGTCGCGCGCCGGTGGCGAAGCCGGAGGAGAGCCTTGCGGAGATCGTGAAGCGAAGCCAGGCGAGCGGATCGACGGATTACGTGGTGCTGGATTCGAAGGGTGCGTATCTGGGGCTGCTGACGGGGGAGGACGTGCGGGTGGTGATGCTGGCGCCGGAGAGCGCGCCGCTGCTGCTGGTGGGGGAGGTGATGCGGACGAACGTGCCGCCGTTGCGGATGGTGGACACGCTGGAGGCGGCGTGGGATTTATTTGCGCGGCACGAGCTGAATCAGCTGGTGGTGCTGCGCGGGGAGGGGAAGGGGCAGCAGGTGGAGGGGATGCTGGCGCGGGCGGATTTGATGCGGAGATATCATGAGGAGCTGGGGGCGTGAGGGACGAGAAGCGAACGTTTTACGCGGCTTGGAGTGTTTCCACGCTTACGAGTTCCTGGATTCGAATGTGGGCGACGCGCTCGGATTTTGGGTAGCAGTAGAAGACCTGGGAGCGATTGATCGCAACGCTGTGAGGATCGTGGACATCGTAGTGGCGGCCATTCGTGGCAGTGATTTGGAAAGGTACGAAGGGGTCCGAGTCAAGCATTTCCTTGAGCGTCTCGATGATTGAGCCGGCGTCTCCAGGCATGATTTTCTCCGAAGTCGTGGTGTGGAGATGATTATAGCAGAAGCTCGGCGATCTGGACGGCGTTGAGGGCGGCGCCTTTGAGGAGCTGGTCGCCGGCGACGAACATGCAGAAGGAGTGGCCGGTGGGGTCGGAGATGTCCTGGCGGATGCGGCCGCAGAGGATGTCGCCCTGGCCGGAGGCGTCTTTGGGCATGGGGAAGTAGTTGGCTTCGACGTTGTCGACGATTTTGACGCCGGGGGCGGTTTTCAGGATGTTGCGGACTTCGTTGGGGGTGATGGGGCGTTCGCATTCGACGGTGAGGGCTTCGGAGTGGGCGCGGAGGACGGGGACGCGGACGCAGGTGGCGGAGATGCGGATGTCGTTGTCGCCGAAGATTTTCTTGGTTTCCTTGACCATCTTGATTTCTTCTTCGTTGTAGCCAGTTTCGGGATCGACCTTGGCGTTGTGGCTGAAGAGGTTGAAGGCGTAGGGGTGGGGGAGGACGGTGTGTTTGTACTCGCGGCCTTCGAGGTGGGCGCGGGTGGATTCGCGGAGTTCCTCCATGGCGGCGGCGCCGGCGCCGGAGGCGGCCTGGTAGGTGGCGGCGATGAAGCGTTTGATTTTGTTTTGCTTGTGGATCGGCCAGAGGGGGGTGATGGCGATGATGGTGGAGCAGTTGGGGTTGGCGATGATGCCTTTGTGGTTTTTGGCGGCTTCGGGGTTGATTTCGGGGATGACGAGGGGGACGGTGGGGTCCATGCGGAAGGCGGAGGAGTTGTCGACGACGACGGCGCCGGCTTGTGCGGCGATTGGGCCGAACTTTTTGGAGATGGGGCCGCCGGCGGAGAAGAGGGCGATGTCGACCCCCCCCCGCGCCTTGAAGGAGGATTCGGTGAGTTCTTCGACGGTGATGGGTTTGCCTTTGAAGGACATGACCTTGCCGGCGGAACGGGCGGAGGCGAGGAGGCGGAGTTCCTTCATGGGGAAATTGCGTTTATCGAGGCAATCGAGGAATTCGACACCGACGGCGCCGGTGGCGCCGACAACTGCTACGACCGGATTGGGAGACATGGGGAGCCTCAATGAGAAAAAGCAAATTGCCAATTGCCAATGGCCCATTGCCGATCGAATGAGGGCGATGGTTCAATTGGCGATGGGCAATTGGAAATCGGCAATATCATGCGACCTTGCGGCCGTCGCTGAGGAAGGATTCGTCGAGAGCGTAGGCGTGGAGTTCGCCGCACATGCCGGGCTTGGTGGGGTTGGCGAAGGGATCGAGGGCGGCGTAGCGGGAGCGTTCGAGGTAGTCGGTGCGGCCGGCCTTGATGAAGTCGCAGGCGTCGAGGCTGTCTTTGACTTCGTTCTGGGCGCCCTGCTTGAGGACCCATTCGAAGCCGTCGACCTTGGGGGCGATGAGGGCGCGTGCCTGGCGGTAGAAGGCGCGGAGAGCGGCCTGTCCTTCGTCGCGGCTACGGGCGAAGGCGGCCTTGAGTTCGAGGTAACCCTTCAGGGAAAGATCGCGGCGGCGTGTGGCTTCGGCGAGGTTGGCGGCGCGGAGTGCCTGGGTGTAGGCGGCGGGGGAGGCGAGGATGTCGGAGGGGAAGGACATGACAAAGTCGCCGCGTTCGGGCAGGCCGCCGTTCTGCATGATGGCGAGGAGTTCGAGATCGCGGTTGGGGTTGAGGACGCGGTGGAAGATGCCTGGTCGGAAGAAGACGGCTTTGTGGGGCTGGAGGGGCTCGGTGTGGAGGCCGTCGATGGAGAGCAGTTCGATAGAGCCGGTGCCTTTGAGGATGTAGTAGATTTCGGAGCAGGCGAGGTGGACGTGAGCGCCGCCGCCGGGGATGCCGTCGGGGCAGGTTTCGGTGTAGACGCGGATATGGGTTAAGCCAATGCCCCCCGGAAGGATAAACTGCCGGATGTCCATGAAGTCCTCAGCGGGAAAAAAATGAATCGGATGATCGTACCATGAGGGGGGTGCAAAGGCGAATGGCAGGGCAGGGTAGTTGATGGCGGAAAGCAGCGGCAGGGGGGGTGTCCGGGGGCGGGGCGCGGGGGTGTGATGGAGCGAGGAAATCGGTGGAAATTTGACCTTGGCTCCGCCATCATGTAAAAATCAGGGGACAGCGAGTCTTCCGAAATGAGGGCCAAGCGGCCTTTTGGGGGATCGAGCCAGACAGGAGCTTTTGCCATTAGCCAGCACGGTTTGCGTTGCAACGAACAGATTCGTATCACGCCCATCCGCCTCATCAACGAACAGAACGAACAGGTCGGGATCGTGCCGACGCTGGAGGCGTTGCGCATGGCGCGTGAGACAGGGATGGACCTGGTGGAGGTGTCGCCGAACGAGCAGCCGCCGGTGTGCCGGTTGATGGATTACGGGAAGTGGAAGTACAAACAGCGGAAGAAGGAGCAGAAGGCGCACGCGGCGCATGTGACGCAGTTGAAGGAGCTGCGGATCAAGTCGGTGCGAATCGACGATCACGACCAGGAAACGAAGCTGAACCAGGCGAAGCGGTTTCTGGAGGAGGGGCATAAGGTTCAGTTCAACATCATGTTCCGGGGCCGCGAGATGGCGCACGTGGATCTGGGGCGGACGTTGATGGAGAAGTTCAAGTCGGATCTGGCGGAGATTTCGAAGCCGGAGCGCGAGCCGAAGCTGGAAGGGAAGCGGATGATCATGATTTTGACGCCGAAGGGGAGTCACTGACGGGTGGGCCGGGGGTCAAGGGCGGCGGGGGCGGGAAGGGTCTGCTGATCTGCGGATATGGCGCGGGAGGGGGGGCCGGCGCCGCGCCGGGAGGGCGTGGTATTGGCTTTGCGTAAGGAACTGGTGGCTTCCATGTAAAGGAGATTACCATGTGTTCGAAGCTGATAAAGGTTGTGATGGTTTTGCCGTTTCTGGCGTTGCCCGTGATGGCGGGATGTGCGCACGGCTACGTGGGCGTGGGCGTTGGGGATGAGCGGCCGTACCTGGATCGTGGCTACGGGCATCACGAATGGCAGCATCCGGTGGTGGTGGTACGTCATGAGGATTTCGACCATGGGCGCGACATGGACCGCGGGCGGGATTGGCATGAGGCCAATGAGCGGTGGTAACGTACCGGCCATGGCAGAGGAACGAATGGATGAATCCCCGCGGGCGGCCTCGAAGGAGGCGGCCGGCGGGGATTTTTTGGCGGCGGAGGAGCAGGAGCCACGGTGGCCGGCGCTGGTGGCGATCGTGACGGCGGGGCTGGTGTACGGGGCGTTGCCGGAAAGTTTGTCGGTGGGGCCGCGGTGGCTGCTGATCGCGGTGATTGTGGGGTTGGAGATTCCGACGTTGATCACGCATTACCGGGGGGCGACCCGTGTGAGCCGGGTGCTGGGATATGTGGTGTCGGGGGTGTTGACGTTGTTTGTGGTGTGGTCGGTGGCGTTGCTGGTGGCGTACCTGCCGGCACATCGGGAGGCGCCGGTGGCGATGCTGGGATCGGCGGCGTCGCTGTGGGTGTCGAACGTGATCACGTTTGCGTTGTGGTACTGGCGGCTGGATGGGGGCGGTCCGTATTGCCGGGATCGCGGGGATTACCGGCCGGAGGATGCGGCGTTTTTGTTTCCGCAGTCGACGCTGCGGAAGGGCAAGGGGGGAGTGAACCGGGGCTGGTCGCCGATGTTTGTGGATTATTTGTTTGTGGCGTTCAACACGTCAACGGCGCTTTCACCGACGGACACACCGGTGATGAATCGGTGGGCGAAGCTTTTGACGATGGTGCAATCGCTGGTGTCGTTGACGGTGGTGGCGTTGCTGCTGGCGCGGGCGGTGAACGTGATGTGAAGTGGGGCGGCCGGGGCTTTTGCCGGGAGGGGGCGCGCGGGTATAACCACGTGGGTGGCAGGACAGGTGGCGTGTATGGCGATCATGACGATTGGGTTCAATCCGGCGTTGGACCGGATTCTGGAGTGTTCAGATTTTCACATAGGGGGCCACCAGCAGGCGCGGCAGATAGCGCGGCTGGCGGCGGGGAAGGCTGCGAACGTGAACCGGGCGCTGGCGCAGCTGGGGTGCGATTCGCTGGCGATGGGGTTTGTGGGGGCGGACGATGTGGAGTTTTTTCACGAGCAGTTGATGGCGTGCGGGCCGGGGCGGATTCTGTGCCGATTCGTGGAGGTGGCGGGTCAGACGCGGGAGAACATCACGATACTGGATCCGCGTCGGCGGCTGGAGACGCACCTGCGGGACCGGGGATTCACGGTGACGCAGGGGGAAGCGGAGATGCTGCGGGAGAAGATTCTGCATGAGTTGAAGGCGGGGGATTTCGCGATTTTCGCGGGGTCGCTGGCGAGGGGGGTGGAGGACGATTTTTTTTCGGAGCTGCTGGATCGGTGCATCAAGACGCAGGCGCGGGTGGTGGTGGATTCGTCGGGTCCGCCGCTGCGGACGGCGGCGGCGAAGGATTTGTGGCTGATCAAACCGAACCTGGAGGAGCTGCGGCAACTGGTGGGGGTGGAGGTTCCGAATGCGGCGGCGGCGATTCGGGATACGGCGGCGCCGTTGCTGAAGCACACGCGGAACATTCTGGTATCGCGGGGGCCGATGGGGGCGGTGCTGCTGACGCGGGAGGGGGCCTATTCGGCGCGGCTGGCGGTGAAGGACATGCCGGTGCGGACGGTGGGCTGCGGGGATCATCTGCTGGCGGGGTTTGTGGCGGAGACGTCGGCGGGGAAGAGCGCGGAGGAAGCGCTGGGGACGGCGGTGGCGGTGGCGACGGCGCGGGCGATGTCGCCGAAGATGGAGGAATTCGATCCGCGGCTGGCGGAATCCGCGCGGGCGTCGGTGGTGATCGAGCGGATTTGAGGGGGCGGGCGGGGGGGTGGGAGGGGGGCGTGAGAAAAAAATGGGAAAAGCAGCGAACCTTTGGGGTTGGGGAACGTAGCAGAAAGACCCAAAGCTTCAGCACCGCCAGGGCGGATTATTCAATTCTGCGCGCCGGCGGGTCTGATAACGCAGGGATGCGACCCTGGAGCCTGGCAGTTGAGGCGGGCGGATAGCAGGCATCCGCTTGGCTTTGGCCTCTGAAAATGGTACGAATGATGATCTTTCCGTCCTGTATTGAAGCGTCGTGAGGTCCGCGTGAAGTCACCCTCAGCCGAGACCGGCACAACCGTAGCGTCCCCCGTCCCCGCCCCGGTCACGTTTACCGCAGTGAGCCCGAGCGCGAGCCCCGCGCCGGCGACACGTCCGGGGGCGTTTGCGCCGTTGAAGGCGCATGCGCACCAGCATGACGGGTTCGCGTGCGCGTGCGGGCATGACCACAGCAAGGATGGCGACGGCGGAGGGCACTCGCATTCGGGGGTCGGGCTGGACTTTCAGTTGACGGTGCTGCTGCCGCTGGCGATTGCGGCGCTGGTGCTGGCGGGGGCGTGCTCGTGGTTCACGGACAACGTGGCGCTGGCGAATTTTTTCGGGCTGGCGGCGACGGCGATCGCCGGGGGTCCGATCATCTGGTCGGCGATCAAGGGATTGTCGCGCGGGCAGACGAACGTGAACGAGCTGGTGGCGATGAGCATCATCGGGGCGGTGAGCCTGGGGTGGTACGTGGAGGCGGGGCTGGTGGCGTTGATCCTGCAGATCGGGGCGTTGATCGAGGGTGTGGCGACGGAATCGGCGCAGAAGGCGGTGCTGGAGCTGCAGAAGCTGGCGCCGAAGCATGCGAGAATACGGAGGCAGAAGTCAGAAGAACAGGTGATTCCGGTTGATGAGCTGCGGGTGGGGGACATTCTGGTGGTGGAGCCGGGGGAGCGGCTGGCGGCGGATGGGAAGCTGGTGAGCGGGGCGACGAGCGTGGACGAGTCGTCGGTGACGGGGGAATCGATGCCAGTGGATAAGGGCGCGGGGTCGGAGATGCTGGCGGGGACGATCAATCTGACGGGGTCGGCGGAGGTGCGAGTGGAGCGGGTTGGGGAGCATTCGGCGCTGGGTCAGACGATTGCGCTGGTGCGGCGTGCGCAGCAGTTTCAGCCGAAGATCATCCGGGCGGCGGACAAGTTTTTCGCGTTTTACACGCCGATCATTCTGGTGGCGTCGGCGCTGGCGTGGTTTGTGACGAAGGACCCGGTGCGGATGGTGACGATGTGGGTGGTGGGGTGCCCGTGCGCGATGCTGCTGGCGAGCCCGATGGCGATCGTGGTGTCGCTGGCGCGTGCGAGCCGGTCTGGGATGCAGGTGAAGGCGGGGCCGTTTGTGGAGGCGTCGGCGACGCTGCAGACGGTGGTGTTCGACAAGACGGGGACGCTGACGACGGGGCGGTTCATCGTGAGCCAGGTGCGTCCGGCGGAGGATGTGGACGTCAACGATCTGCTGCGGATAGCGGCGACGATCGAGCAGCGGTCGAGCCATCCGATTGCGCGGAGCATCGTGGCGCACGCGCGGGGGAAAGGGATTTTTCCGTCGGAGGCGGCGGACATGCAGGTGCTGGAGGGGCTGGGGGTGCGGGCGACGGTGGCAGGGGAGCCTGCGGTGGCGGGATCGTCGAAGATCATACCCGCGGAATATGCGTCGGCGGCGGGGCGTCTGGACGACGCGGAGGAGAAGTTGCCGGTGGTGCCGGTGTATGTGATGCATGGCGGGCGGCTGCTGGGGGCGGTGTTTTTGACGGATGAGATTCGGCCGGAGGCGTCGCGGACGGTGACGCGGCTTAGGGATTTGGGGATCAAGCGGGTGGCGATGCTGACGGGGGATCGGCGGCGGACGGCGGAGCTTGTGGCGCGGGCGGTGGGCTGCGACGAGGTGTTCGCGGAGCTGATGCCGGGGCAGAAGGTGGAGATCGTTCGGGGGCTGCAGCGTGGCGGGCGGGGCGTGTGCATGGTGGGTGACGGGATCAACGATGCGCCGTCGCTGGCGGCGGCGACGGTGGGGGTGGCGATGGGGGTGCGCGGGACGGATGTGGCGATCGAGGCGGCGGACGCGGTGCTGCTGAAGGATGATCTGACGCGCGTGCCGCTGCTGATTTACCTGGCGAAGCGGACGCGGACGGCGATTTATCAGAATTTGCTGTTTTCGCTGGTGTTTGCGGGGCTGGCGGAAGCGGCGGCGGCGGGGGGGCTGTTTGGGCCGGTGGTGGCGGCGCTGGTGCACATCGCGGGGGTGGGGGTGATTGCGGTGAACTCGGTGCGGCTGGCGGGTGGGGGCGCGCGGAAGCGGAAGCCTGTGCCGGCGGCGGTGGAAAAAGCGGAAGAAACGACGAGCGCGAAGGAAGCAGCATTTACGGCGCCGCGGTTTACGCCGCTGCAATCGATTTGAGCGAATCAGGCAGGATCATTTCGGCCGTCGCGAGGGGGGGCAGGCGGCCAGGCACTTACGAGTAGCGGATATGAAACGAGCAGAGATAGCGGCATGGGGCGCGACGGCGGCGCTGGCGGCGGTGGGCGGGATTCTGCTGGCGGGCGGGGTGCTGTACCGGGACACGGCGTACTGGGCGGGGATGATCGTGGCGTTCGGGCAGGCGGTGGTGACGGCGCTGGCGGCGTGGGGGTTGATGCTGTCGCGGCAGGCGGAGGAACTGGCGGACCTGCCCCCGATGAACATGGGCGCGCCGGCGATGGGGATGACGTTTGGGGAGCCTGCGGCAGCGCCGGCGGCTTCGGGTCCGCGGACGCTGGATACGGGATTTCAGCGGATACTGGTGGGGCTGGTGGGGTCCGTGCTGGTGGTGCTTTCGGCGATTATTTTTTACCTGGTGTACCTGACGTTTGCGTGGGCGAAGGCGAATCCGGACAAGGCGTTTCCGATTGCCGGTCCGCTGGGCAAGCCGGTTGCGGTGAACGAGCTGGGGCTGGTGATCGGGCTGGGTGCGGCGGCGATTTACCTGGGGGCGTACTGGGTGACGCGTCCACGGGCGGAATCGACGGTGGAAGATGAGGCGGTGGAGAGCAATTTCGCGCTCGAAGCGCTGGGATTCCTGGCGCTGGGTGCGGCGGCGCTTCTGGCGTACATGAACGTGGCGTATGCGGGGGAGCTGGCGGCGTCGCTGATGGCGTTTCTGCTGGCGCTCCAGGGGCTGGAGCTGCTGGTGAATTCGCTGCGGAGTTATTCGGGGATCGAGGAGCTGGATCAGGCGGCGGTGGATTTGCAGGCGTTGCCGCTGGTGCCGATGCTGGCGTCGTCGTGGCTGGGCGGGGTGCAGTTACTGCTGGTGGAGAGCGTGGGGATGAGCGAGGGGGGCGTGGGAGGGAGGCGCGGGGTGGTGGCTCGGTTGATGCCGCGGGTGCTGGTGGCGCTGGTGGTGCTGGCGATCGCGGCGTCGTGTTTTCGGTCGATACCGTCGGGGCGGGTGGGGATATTGGAGCGGCTGGGCACGCCGGTGGGGAGGGCGGGTCCGGACGGGAAGGTGGTGCCGGAGCAGTTGATGCCGGGGCTGCACATCACGTATCCGTGGCCGATTGATTCGATTCTGGAGATACCGACGGGGGACCTGCAATATACGGATGTGGGGACGCCGCTGCGGACGACGTATGGGGACACGAACGTGGATTTCCAGTTCTGGACGATCGGGCACGATGCGGCGAAGCCGGGGCAGGAGAATGAAGATGAGTTTGCGACGGGGGACACGGACAGCAACGGGAAGGCGTCGCCGCAGTTGCTGGACACGTACGTGGGGATCTGGTGGCGTGTGGCGGATCCGGTGAAGTTTTACGAGAACCTGTCACACTCCGATTTTTACGAGCAGGCGCAGGGCGAGACGACGGCGTTGCCGATTTATGCGGCGCTGGTGCAGCAGATTGCGGCGTATGCGGTGACGCACACGTTCGCGATACATTCGCTGGACAAGATATTGATCACCGACCGGGCCGAAGTGAACGAGCATCTCAAGCGGATTCTGCAGGAGAAGCTGGACCAGGCGAATTCGGGGATCGAGGTGGTGGACCTGACGATCAAGGACCTGCATCCGCCGCTGGGATCGGGGAAGCAGTACGACTTCACGAGAAGGTCGGGGGTGCGCCTGGGCCCGGCGGATGCGTTTGAGGACGTGGTGAACAGCCGGCAATACAAGGACCAGGTGATCGCGCTGGCGCAGGCGAAGAAGCTGGGCACGATCACGCGGGCGAATGGCGAAGCGGCGGCGATGATAAGCGACGCGGAGGGCCAGCGGGCGACGACCATCGGCAACGCCGAGGGTGAAGCGGCCCGGCTGACGACGATGTTGAACGAGATTCAGTCGAGCCCGGACGCGAAGCAGCTGATGGCGCTGGCGAAGCTGAACACGCTGTACGCGGCGTTGAAGGATTCGATCAACCCGCCGAGCAAGATCATCAAGGATCCGAGCATCGACGTGACGGTGTGGCAGTTGAGCGACAAGGGGAACCTGCCGATGCGGCCGGCGGCGCCGCAGCAGTAGTGACCCACGAGAGCGGAAGAATTGTGAAAGAGGCGATTGGCCTTTGAGGTTTTTGATATGCGACGATTTGTAATAAGCCTGTTTGTGATCGCCGTTGTGGGCGTTCTGTTTGTGGTGCTGTGCACGTTCGTGAAGCGGCCGTATGAGGCGGTGCTGCTGAACCGGTTCGGGCATTTGATTCCGGAGCAGGAGCAGACGCACATTGCGTACGGCTGGTATTTCAAGCTGCCGACGGATTCGGTGATCCGGATGGACCAGCGGATTCACCTGTTTCCGAACGTGCTGCAGGAGATCCCGACATCAGGCAGCGAGACGATCAGCGTGCGGGCGTTCGCGGCGTGGCGGATAGCGGACCCGGTGAAGTTCTACCAGACGACGGGGGCGAGCGATTTGAAGGCGCAGCAGCTGCTGTCGCAGAAGATGTCCGGGGCGGTGCAGTCGGAAGTGTCGGCGCACACGCTGGACCAGTTTTTCAATACGGATGAAAAGAAGGTGATCACGACCCAGCTGGAAGACCAGATCGCGCACAGCGTGGACGGGGCGGTGGAGAACCAGGGGATGCAGGTGGTGCAGATCGGTTTTTCGCGCATGGCGTTTCCGCCGGCGAATGCGGAGACGGTGTATGAACGGATGACGTCGGAGCGGGAGACGGCGGCGGAGAACTACCGTTCGGAGGGCGAAAGCCAGGCGGCGGCGATCACGGCTGAAGGAAACTCGCAGGCGTCGATCAAAAGGTCGAATGCGATCAGCCAGGCGGAGGATATCAAGGGCCAGGGAGATGCGCTGGCGTTGAAGGCGTTGCAGGAGGTGCAGAAGACGCCGGCGGCGGCGGATTTCTATCAGTACTGGAAGTCGATGCAAGTGATGAAGTCGTCGTTCACGAAGAACACCTATCTGGTGTTGCCGACCAATACGCCCTGGCTGAAGTGGCTGTTCGTGGCGCCGCCGGAGCCGACGGCGGTACCGGCGACGCAGCCGTCGAATGCGACGATCGGCATGGCGCCCGCGCCTGCGGCGAAGTGAGGAGCGAGCGATGACGCAATTTTCACCCATGGTGGATGAACCCCAGACGCATGCGCCGCCGGTGACGGAGGAGACGGGGAGCCGGTTCGGAAAGGCGCACCATATCCTGCTGATTTTTGCGGGCGCGGCGTTGCTGGTGTGGCTGCTGTCGGGGATTTACAAGGTGAATCCCGGAGAGGTGGCAATCATCGAGCGGCTGGGCGAGTACGTAGGAAGCGGCAACGGGGGCACGGGCAAGGCGATGCTGATCGAGCCGGGGCCGCACTATGCGCTTCCCTGGCCGATCGATCGCGTGCACAAGATTTCGATCCACCAGACGCGGATTCTGACGGTGAACATATTCAATTCGCAGCCGGACGCCTATGCGGAAGCGAAGCGGCGGTTTGTCGAGGAGAATCCGGGCATCAATCTGACGGTGGCCGATGCGGTGTTCGATCCCTATCTGATCACCGCGGACAAGGACGTCGTGCACATGGAAGTGGCGGTGCAGTACACGATCGCGGATCCGGAGGCGTGGCTGACGACGGCGTCGCATGAGGACGACATCACGGGCGAATCGGAGGGGATGCGGGAGGCGCTTTTCCAGCAGGTGGTGCAGCACGCGATGGTGCACATGGTCTCGCACCTGACGATCGACGACATGCTCTTCGAGGGACGGCAGAAGTTGCCGGACCTGCTCAAGACGGCGGTGGTCAACGCGCTGGAATTGCCGGACCTTGCGGATCCGGCGGCGCACCGGATCGACATGGGGATACATGTCGAACGCGTGGACCTCGTGGACGCGCGGCCGCCGGCGGTGGTGCAGCCCTGGTTCGACAAGGTGACGCAGGCGCGAGCGCAGATGGTCAGCGACGAGCAGAAAGCGCAGGCGGATGCCCGGGCGGCGGTGACGCAGGCCGACGCGGCGGCCCAGGCGATGATCAGCGACGCCAACGCCTACCAGGCGCAAGTGGTGCAGAGCGCCAAGGGCGAGGCGGCGCGGTTTGCGCAGGTGCTCAAGCAGTATGAGCAGGCGCCGGAGGTGACGCGCTACAACGTGTACGTGGATGCGGTGCGGACGGTCGCTGCGGCGGCGAACCGCCTGATGTTCATGCAGCCGGGCCAGCACGCGACGATCACGATCGATTCCCCGCAATTTGACGCCAACCAGGTGCGGCCGGGAAATCCGGCGGCGGCGGGTCAGCCAGGCGGCCAGTGAGCGGTCGCCTGTGGCTTTTACCTGTTTTCGGATTTTCGCCTAAGATACGCGGCTTGTTTGAATCACGGAGTTAGGCATGACATCACCCACGGTTTCGACCCCATCCCCGGCGCCGGCGGCAACGACCGGCGCGGCGGCGACGGAGTTGCCGGCGATCGAGACGCGTAGCTTGACGAAGGTGTACCCCGGCTTCTTCCGGGACCAGAACGTCACGGCGTTGGAGAATCTGAACCTGACGGTGAACCGGGGCGAGATTTTCGGGTTGTTGGGGCCGAACGGATCGGGCAAGACGACGACGATCAAGCTGCTGCTGGGGCTGATCAATCCGACGGAGGGTTTTTCGACGGTGCTGGGCAAGCCGACGGGGGACCAGGTGACGCGGCGGTCGATCGGGTATCTGCCGGAAGAGACGTATCTGTATCGGTTTTTGAACGCCCGGCAGACGCTGGATTTTTATGCCCGGATTTTCAACATGAACCGTGCGCAGCGGATGCGGGCGGTGGAGTATTACCTGGATTTCGTGGGGCTTGATCCGGCGGTGCGGCGGCGGCGGCTGAAGACCTATTCCAAGGGGCAGGCGCGGCGCGTGGGGTTGGCGCAGGCGCTGATCAACGATCCGGACCTGGTGATCCTGGACGAGCCGACGTCGGGGCTGGATCCACTGGGCACGCAGGAGATGAAGAACCTGATCAAGGAATTGAAGCGGGCGGGCAAGACGGTGCTGCTGTCGAGCCACCAGCTTGCGGACGTGGAGGATGTGTGCGACCGGGTGTGCATTTTGTATCGGGGCAAGCTGGAGGTGGAGGGAACGGTGAATTCGCTGTTGGAAGTTCAGGACGTGTTCAAGGTGGAAGCGCGGAACGTGCCGGCGGAGGTGCAGGAGAAGGTGGTTTCGCTGCTGCAGCATTCGGCGGGGGTGTCGGAGGTGCAGCCGGGGGTGCAGCGGAGCCGGCTGCAGGATTTGTTCAACCGGCTGGTGCTGAACAAGCGTGCGGCTGAACGGGCGGCGAAATAACGATGGACTACGCAACAACCATCATCGGGACCATTGTCGTTTCGCTGCTGCTGCTGGGATTTCTGCTGGCGGGTTGGCGGGACTTTCTGCTGCTGTTCCGTCGACCGACGGCGCGGCTGGGGACGGGTCTGTCGCGGGTGTGGTCGGTGGCGCGGGTGACGATGCTGGAGGTGCGATCGCAGCGGGCGTGGGTGCTGCTGGTGCTGTTTTTCATAGCGTTTTCGATCCTGATGCTGGTGGCGCATCCGTTCGAGGAAACGGACCGGATTCCGCTGTACATCCGCTCGGCGCTGTTGATCCAGGAGATCATCGTGCTGGTGGCGTTCTGGGTGATGGCGAGCGTGAGCCTGCCCAAGGAGCGCGAGCGCAAGACGATCGTGACCAACGCGACCAAACCGGTGTCGCGCTTCGAGATCATGCTGGGCAAGATCGTGGGCTTTTCGGTGTCCGCGGCGGTGATCCTGGCGGGGATGGGGCTGATCACGTATGTGATGCTGGTCGTGGCGAACCAGAATTTGAAAGCGCGCGCGATGGAGGAGTACCGCCGGGCGGAGACGGATTACAATTCCAAGGCGGCGCATCCGGGGAACGATCTGCCTCCACCGGCGCCGAAGGAAAAACTGGCGCTGGCGCAGGCGGGGTCGCTTTTTGCGTACAACTACATCGCCCCGCGGCCGGGGAATTTTTCAGTGATCGGGCGGCTGGATACATCGGTGAGCCCGCCGATGCGCTGGCTGATGGGAGGCAGCGACGAGACGATCGTGTACCGGTTTCCCGGGCGGATCGCCATCCCGCTCTCGGGCGTGATGGGCGTTCCTGGGTCGCGGCCGGCGTTTGTGTTTCAATTTCCGGTGCGGGCGTATTCACGGAACATCACACAGCGGCTGCAGATTCGGGTGACGGCGTATCGGGTCAAGCAGCCGCTGCAATCTGAAGAAAAGACGCTGGAGCTGGACAACGAGTTCAAAGCGCGGTGGGAACTGGATCGCCCGGACGAGCTGTTCAGCGTGATCGACCCGGTGACGGGGAAAGTGGATCAGGACCTGGGGGAGGTGGAAGTGCGGGTGTCGTGCCCGACGTACGGGGTGTATCTGGGGATTTTTGACGGTGCGTATCCGGACGCGAAGGGCAACATGCCTTCGGGCGCGAACTTCAATGTGTTTGCATCGCCGGCGCCCGGCTATTTTTACCAGCCGTTCCCGGACCCGGTGGTGCACGGATTCGAGCGGCGGGGTTCGCAGCAGATCGGCGGTCCGGATTATTCGGCGGTGATGCGCGGGGAGCATCCGCCGCGGGAAATGGGTCTGTTCCGCTTTTCGGCGGAGGACCTGAAGAAGGTGCATCCGAACGAGGATGGCACGTTCACGGTGTCGATGTTCCTGGATGTGGAAAAGCAGAAGAACGAGGAGTTGGACACCAGCGCGACGGTGCAGGCGTTCAGCGCGGCGACGCCGGACGACATTGTTTCGCACGACGTGCCCGTGGTGGAGAAGCGGCGGACGGACGTAAAGTTTCCAATGTCGATTCTGGGAGATTTGAGCAAGCCGCGGGATCTGTATGTGGCGTTGTATTGCAACACGCCGGGCCACTACATCGGTGCGGTGGAGAATTCGGTGCGGATCGAGCAGCCGCCGTCGTTTTTCGCGGTGAACCTGCTCAAGAGCGAGGCGGTGCTGCTGACGGAAGCGACGCTGCTGGTGGTGATCTGCGTGGCGTGCTCGGTGCGGCTGGATTGGCCGGTGGCGATGCTGCTGGCGGCGCTGGCGTACGTGCTTGGGCATATCCAGGCGTTCGTGGCGGGGTTGTTGAGTTACGGGGGCCTGACGGCGTTGAACCTGACGCCGTATGGCAACTATGGACCGACCTATCGGTTTTTCGACCGGGTGACGGAGTATCTGTGGAAGACGCTGGACGTGCTGGTGCATTTGCTGCCGAATTTTTCCCGATATGACAGCGTGGCGTTCATTGCGGACCTGCGCAACCGGCCGTGGGAAAATCTGGGCATGGACGCGCTGACTTCGTGTTTGTATGCGTTGCCCTTCATCATTATGGGCTATTTGTTGATTCGTAAGCAGGAGCTTGGCTGATGACAGCGCCGGCACCTCTTTTGACGCCGCCGAAGAACCCGAAGCCGCGGAATGCCGGCGGCGAGGGTCGCGGGGGCTTTTTTTCGCTGGCGGCGCGGCGCGATCAGTTGATCGCGCTGGTGATCGGGGTGCTGTGCATGATCGGGGCGCAGGTCCTGGAGACATTCACGCTGGGGCCGCAGCGCGCGGCGCTGGTGCAGGAAAACGAGGCATCGCTGCAATCGCTGGCGGTGACGTTTCCGCGGCTCACGCTGGGCGGTTTCCGGGGCCTGCTGTCGACGGCGCTGTGGATTCAGGCGGAGGACGACAAGGAAAACCGGCGATGGTTCGACCTTGAAACCAAGTACGACATGATCGCGTCGCTGCAGCCCTACTTCACGAGCGTGTACATTTTCCACGCGTGGAACCAGGCGTATAACCTCTCGGCGCAGTGGCATGATGAGGACACGAAATACAAATGGGTGCTGGACGGGCTGGCCTATCTTTACGGCGGCGAGCGCTACATTCCGAACAATCCGGACCTGGCTCTGGAAGAAGCCAACATGTATTACCTGAAGCTGGGCGGGTCGTTCGAGCGGATTTTTTATCGCGCGCACATTCGGTCGGATTTGAGCCGGCTTCACGAACTTGAGGATGTGAAGCTCAAGGAGGGTAACGCCAAGGATGCGCTGCAGCATGTGAAGGATTTCGCCACGCGGCCGGAGTTCCACATCGCGCTGTTGCCGGACCCCTCGCAGCGCAGCAAGGCGCTGGGATATGGCATCAGCATCACGGACCCGGATTTGTTCAAGTATCGGACGGACGGAAGACGGGTGGGCGAGCCGATGGATTTTCCGTTCGGCGTATCGCCGTTTTATTTTGCATACGTGTCGTTCAACCGGTCGCTGAGCTTCGGGACGGCGTCGACGACGGGGGAGCGGGTGATCGATTCAGAGCCGGGGATGTCGCTGCGGCTGTGGTGCCGGGATGATCTGACCTACAGCCAGGATGTGATGAACGCGGCGTTCAACCAGAATTCACCGGACATCACCGGGAATGCGGCGACGCTTTCGGCGAAGGTGGCTGAAGTTCGGTTGTGTTATCGCAACGTGCAGACGATCGCGCCCAAGGCGGTGGAGCTCCTGCAGCTTCACCTGTTGAAATGGCCGCCGGATAAGAACGTGCACACGAAGAGCATCAACGAGGCGAAGGCGTATCAGAAGGTGGGGGTGGCGGAATCGAAGCTGTTCGACGCGCTGGTGCAATGGCAGACGGACGGCCGCAAGATGACCGACAAGGTGAAGCAGATGCTGCTGGATGCGCTGCCGGCGTACGATGACGCGATCACGGCGACGCAGTATTGGGTGGACCAGGCATTTCCGCTGAGGGAAGGACAGGCGCCGCCGGAGGAGCGCGGTGACATCGCCCAGTACATCGACGGGTTGAAGACGCGGAAGGACGGGATTGAGGCGATGTTGAAGGCGGACCCCGGCGCCAAGCCGGACATGTCGTTTCTGGAGGCCGAAGTGGTGGAGCGGTGAGCGATGCGGTTGTGGGGAGGATGAAGTCACCTGTTTCGCGAGCGTTGGCATGACACATGCGGGATTGGCTTCCGGGGAAATTGGCGCGGGTGAGGCTGCGTGCGGGCGGAAGCGGTTGCGGGTGGTGCATGTGGTGAGCAGCCTGGCGGCGTCGGCGGGGGGGGTGGCGCGGGCGGTGGCGGATTCGGCGCACGCGGTGGCGCAGGCCTCGCCGCGGGTGGAAGTGCACGTGCTTTCCTATGATGGGGGGCCGTTTGATTTTCCATGGGGCGATGCGCCGGCAGCGAACCTGCACGTTCATCTGCTTCCGCCTGTCGGCAAGGCGAACCGGGCGAGCAGGGGCTATCTGGAATTGCTTCGCTCGCTGCTGTCGCCGGGGAACGCGCGGCAGGATGTGGGGAGAAGCCTCGTGCATTTGCACGGGATGTGGGAACCGCTTTTAGCGGCGGCGGCGAAAGTGGCGCGGGGAGCGGCAGCGCCCTACGTTTGCTCGATTCATGGCATGCTGGATCCCTGGTCGGTTTCGCAGCGCCGGTGGAAAAAATCGGTGTACTTCCAACTGGTCGAAAGGCGCCGACTGGCGGGCGCTGCGGCGCTGCACTTCACGGCCCAGGCGGAGGCGGCGAAGGCCGCGGCGTGGCTGCCGGAGGGACCACCGCAGCTGGTCATACCGGTGATCATGGACTTGTCGCCGTTTCGGCGCCTGCCGGAGCGCTCGGCGGCGGAGGCGCAGTTTCCCGGCATTCCGGCCGGCGCTCCGTGGATTCTGTTTTTAAGCCGGATTCATGAGAAGAAGGGGTTGGACTTACTGATCGATGCGGTGTCGCGCCTGGGGGACAGGGCGGTGCAACTGGTGATCGCCGGGGCGGGAGAGGCGCATTATGAGGAGCTGATGCGGGCGCGGGCGAAGGATGCGGGGATCGGCGAACGGGCGCACTTTGTCGGGCTTGTGCGCGGGACGGCGAAGGTGGCGCTCTTGCGGCGGGCGGATTTGCTGGCGATTCCCACGAGCCAGGAGAACTTCGGCATCGTGTTTCCCGAGGCGCTGGTGTGCGAGACGCCGGTGCTGCTGACCAAGGATGTGGACATTCATGAGGAACTGCTGGCGGCGAATGCGGCGACGCTGATCCGCCGGGATCCAGCCGACATCGCGGAAAAAATCGCGGAAAGCCTGGCGAACCGGGAGGGCGCGCGGCAGCGCGGAGCGGCGGGGCGCCGGTGGGTGCTGGAGACGCTGGCGCCGGAGAAGATCGCCCAGCGCTGGGTCGCGGCTTATGAAGAGCTTTCGGGAGCGCGCTCGGCCTGATGTTCCTCCGCCACGTTGCGGCGCGAGGTGATTGCCGCGCCGGCGAGTCCCAGCAGCAGTTCGGCGACCACCTGGAAAAGACGCTGGAGCAGTGCGACGACGCCGGCGGTGAGGGTGGCGGCATC
This sequence comes from Phycisphaerae bacterium, assembly GCA_035548175.1. Lineage (GTDB taxonomy): Bacteria > Planctomycetota > Phycisphaerae > WQYP01 > WQYP01 > CALCHA01. The sequence goes on from DASZTO010000025.1 coordinate 25,338, forward strand.
AATGCCCATCGCGGGAGTGAGCGCGATCGTGACGGCCGCGAGCAGCAGCGCGTCGCGCACGCCGGTCCCGCCCGGCAGGAGGCTGGCCATGCCGATGATGACGGAGAGGGCGTATGCTCCGGCGAACCACCAGCTTTCGCCGAGGCTGAGGGGATGGACGCAGCAGACCGAAGCCCAGAGCGAGATGCCGCCGAAGATCCAGCAGGGCAGGAAGCCCAGAACGCCCAGCACCAGCGAGCCCACGCCGAGCCACTCCTGTCGCGGGACCTCGGGCCGTTTGAATTTTCGCAGCAGCTGATTGACGCCGCGGTAGAAGAGCGGCGGCGCACATCCGGTGGCGAGAATGGCGACGGCGGCGATCGTGACGGGCCACAGGAGGACGCGCTGGCGGGGCGGAAGGGCTTCGCCGAGCTTGACGATGGCCATCATGCCGGCAAGCCCGCCGCTGATCATATAGAGGGCGTTTTCGAGCAGGGTAGAAAGCGTGCAGGTGCCGGCGTTCATGCCAAAGCGGCCGGCACGTTCGATGCGCATGAGCAGCAGGGCGACTTTTCCGGGAATATATTTTCCGACCTGGCTGAAGGTGTAGGCGCCGATCAGCGGCAGTGTGGGGGAGCGATCTCCCATGCGGGCGGCCAAAGCGCGCCAGACGAAGCCGCTGGTGAGCATGCTGGCGCAAAAGCCGGCGACAGCCACGCCGCCCCAGCGCCACTCGATGGCGATGTGCTTCAAGCGGACCTTGGTCCACGCGTCGTGGAGCGCGTAGGCCACGGCGGCGGCGACGGCCAGCATGACCACGAGTTTGATCCAGAAGATGATCCGCCCCTTCTTCACGCGCGCTCTCCCCGGGAGCATCCGAGCATGTCGCGGACGACACGGTCGGCGACGATGACGGGATTGGTGCGGTGAAACCAGTCGCCGAAGACTTCGCTGGCGCCGGCCCGCATCCGCGCAAGGCCCGCGGGGTCGTTCGTGAATGCCTGGAGCCGGGCGATCAGATCCTCGGCATCGCCGGAGCGGAAGAGCGCGCCGTTGACGCCGGGCACGACCAGATCGGCGGCGGCGCCACAGGCATCGCTGGCGAGGACGGGTACGCTCATGCTGACCGCTTCCTGAATCACGATTCCATGCGGCTCATAGCGCGAGGGCAGCACCAGCGCTTCGGCATGGGCCATCAGAGCCAGATTATCCGCGGGTTGCTGAAAACCGGCAAAGTGGATGCTGGCCGACAAGTCACCGGCCATCGCCTTGAGCGCCGCTTCTTCCGGGCCGACGCCGGCGATCAGGTAATGCCAGCCGCGCGCCCCGAGGTTGAGTTGGCGAAAGGCCTGGATCATCAGGTCGATTCCCTTGGCGGGCACCAGCCGGGCCGCGGTGAAGAGGTAGCGCGCTTCGGGGCCCAGGCCCAGACGCTGAAGAACCTGTTCACGAGGGGTTCTGGCGGCGGCGGCGGCGCGGGGGTAATCGGCGTAGTAGGGGCAGAGCACGATTTTTCTCGCGGGCGCTCCGAAATAACGCCAATAGGCCACACCCAGCCGGTTGGCGGTGAGCAGCCAGGAGACATCGCGGATGTAGGGGCGCAGCAGGCGTTTTTTCAGCCAGCGGCGTGCGCGGGTTTTCAAATCCTGGCCGCGCTGGCTGCGCAGGTTGGAGTCGCTGAACATGGCCACGGGGATGCGCCGGGCGGCGCACGCGCGGATGAATTCCCGGTGTGTGCGATAGCCGTAGCCCGAGACCACCGCCGCATCGATGTCGAGCGCCAGCAGTTCGCCGATGCCCTGCTGGTGGAAACGTCCGCGCATGGAGGGCGGCCCCTTCACGCCCGCCCGGGGAGTCAACACAAGGCTTGGCGCCAGTGTGGGGGCGTTGTTCTGGTACCAGCCCGGTCCCGCATAGGAGAAAGCCGCCACGTATTCGATGTCGCCGGGGCTGGCGCGCTGGAGGTCGTCCATCATGCAATTGAAGTAGTGCTCGGGCTGGGTCTGCAGCCACAGGACCCGCTTCACCCCCGGTTTCTTGGGTTCGATGGTCACCGCCAACCAGGACTCCTCACGTCCCGCGCACCCCCCAGGGGCGCCGCCGATCCCCCGCGCCGGCCCCGTCAGGAAACGAACGCTCTTTTCAACCAGCCCAAAGACCTGCTACCATAACGCTTCGCGCGCTGCGCGTCCAACGGGGACCGCACTGCCCGGATTGATCATTTTTCCCGCGGAAGCAGTTCATGGACCCCAAAGTCTGGATCGATGGCAAACTCCTCCCCAAGCCCGACGCGAAGGTCAGCGTGTATGACCACGGGCTGCTCTATGGCGACGGCGTCTTTGAGGGCATCCGTCAATACAACGGACGCATCTTCGAGAAGCACGCCCACCTGCAGCGCCTTTACGAATCGGCGCAGGCGATTCGGCTGCGGATTCCCTATTCGGCCGAGCAGTTGTCCCAGGCCCTCGAGGAAACGCTCGCCGCCAACAACCTGCGCGATTCCTACATCCGCCTGGTAGTCACCCGCGGCACGGGATACCTGGGCATTTCCCCCAAGAACTGCCAGAATCCGGCGGTCATCATCATCGCCGACACCATCCAGATGTATCCCGAGGAAACCTATCGCCAGGGCATGGCGATCATCACCGCGTCGACGATCCGCAACCATCCCAACTCGCTCTCGCCCAAGGTCAAGTCGCTCAACTACCTCAACAACGTGCTCGCCAAATGGGAAGCCATCGACGCCGGAGTGCCCGAGGCGGTGATGCTCAATCACCTCGGCTACGTGTGCGAATGCACGGGCGACAACATTTTCATCGTGAAAAACGGGGAGCTCCTCACCCCGCCCGAGGATGCGGGAATCCTCGTGGGTATCACGCGGCAGACGGTGCTGCGGCTGGCGCGGCAGGGCCAGATTCCCGCCGCCGAGCGCTCGCTGACACGGTTCGATCTTTACGCCGCGGATGAGTGCTTTTTGACCGGCACGGGCGCGGAAATCGTGCCGGTGTCGATGATCGACAGCCGGCGCATCGGGGGGGCGACCAGTGGGGCCGCGGGGGCGCAAACCGGCTCCGGCGCCGCGAGCGGCGAGGGGTGGTCGGTCGGTCCGATCACGCGGCGGCTGATGGAGGCTTTCCATCGGAAGGTCCGTGAGGGATAATCTCAGCAGTTGAATCGCCGTGCACCCTCGCCCCCCTGTCGAGGCCTTTTTGAGGATGCTCCAGGTATGACCGATTCGCCGGCCGCCTACATCGTGGATGATGACGCCTCCATGCGCGCGCTGATCGGGGCGACGTTGCAGTCCGTGGGCATAGAACCCGTGTTCTTCGCCTCCGCGGATGAGTTCGCCACGTTCAAAATTCCGGACCGCCCCGCGTGCATCCTCCTGGACCTGCAGATGCCCGGGCAGTCCGGCCTGGAACTTTTAGAGCGCCACTTTGAATCGACCGCATCCTGTCCCGTGATCGTGGTGACGGCCCATGCGTCGGTGCAGGTCGCCGTGAAGTCGATGAAACTCGGGGCGGTCGATTTCCTGGAAAAACCGATCGATCGGCCGGCGCTTCTCGCCAAGGTGCAGGCGGCGATTGAGAAGGACCGCCAGCGGCGGGCCGCGTCCGTCGAGACGCAGGAGATCACCCGCCGTCTCAACACGCTCAGCCCGCGCGAGAAGGAACTGCTGTGGACCGTGATCGAAGGCAAGTCCACCAAGATGATCGCCGACCAGCTTGGCATCTCGGCGCGCACGGTCGACCACCACCGCGCCAATTTGATGCAGAAAATGCAGGCCGCGAACGTCGCGGACCTGGTGCGGATGGCCGTGGCTGCCAACTTCAAGCCGCCCCGGGTATGAAGGTTGCGCGGGGGCCGCGGCACAGATCGCCACATCATGCGAGCGCCGCGTCGTGGTGGCCCGATGTGCCGGCCGATGCCCCGGGGCTCATTGGACAACCTCCCGAATTTCCCTGAAAATCACCGCAATGTCTCCTTTCGGATGCGGGGCTTCGCATGAAAAAGTGGGCGGTGCTGGGTGTCATTGCGGTGGTGGTGGTGATCCTGCTGCTGATCGGGATGGGCAGCTACAACCACCTGGTGACGCTGTCGCAGGCGACCGACAGCCAGTGGGCGCAGGTGCAGAACGTCTATCAGCGGCGCGCGGATCTGATCCCGAACCTGGTGCAGACGGTGAAAGGGAGCGCGTCTTTTGAGAAATCGACCCTGGAAGCCGTCACCAACGCCAGGGCGTCGGTGGGGCGAGTGACGATCGACACTTCGCACGCGCCGGACGATGCGGCGAAATTGCAGCAGTTCGAGCAGGCGCAGGGGCAGTTGAGCAACGCATTGTCGCGGCTGATGGTCGTTTCGGAAAACTATCCGGATCTGAAATCGACCCAGAATTTCCGTGATCTCCAGGCCCAGCTGGAAGGAACTGAAAACCGCATCTCCACCGAGCGCGGCCGATTCAACGACGCAGTGCGGGCCTATGACACCGCCATTCACCACCTGCCGACGGCGCTCTTCGCCGGCATGTTCGGCTTTCGGGATAAGCCCTATTTTCAGGCGACCGAAAACGCTCAGACCGCTCCGTCCGTGAATTTTTGATTTCTCCAAGTGAGCCATGCGCGTACGCCCTATCCTCCTGCTGCTCACACTGTTGCTGACCGTTGTATCCGCTTCGCCCGCGCGCGGCGCCCCGTCAGATTTGCCCCGCAAGCCATCCAGGTACATCACCGATAACGCCGGGGTGATTTCGCCGCCCGACTTGGAAATGATCAATCGCCAGCTCGATGAGTTCGAACGCACCACCTCGAATCAATTCCTGGTGGCGATTTATCCGCAGCTTCCCGAAGGCGAGGAACTCGCCGACTATTGCACGCGGACTTTCGAATCCTGGCATCCCGGCAAAAAGGCAACATCCAACGGCGTCGTGCTGTTTGTATTCGTGAACTCGCACAAGATGCAGATCACCCCCGGCTACGGCCTGGAAGGCGCGCTGCCCGACGCCACCTGCAAGGACATCATCGACACCAAAATCGCCCCGCACTTCAAGACCGGCGACTACACCGGCGGCGTGCGCGCGGGCGTCAACGCCATCATCGCCGCCACCAAGGGCGAATATCACGGCACAGGCGCCACCGTCCGCGACATCGTCGAACGCCACATCCAGGACGCCCTCTTCTGGACGCTCGCCATCCTCATCCTCGGCACCAGCCTCATCCGCAGCGCCTTACGCCGCCACTTCGGAACCGTTTACGGCTCGCGCCAGCCCACCGGCCTCTTCAACCACCTCCTCTACGCCTGGGCCATGCGCGCCAATTCCTCCAACTCTTCCTCCGATTCCGGATGGTTCAGTTCCGGCGGATTCCTCGGCGGCGGGGGGGGCGGCGGGTTCTCCTCCGGCGGATTTTCTTCCGGCGGCGGCAGCACCGGCGGCGGCGGCGCGGGAGGGTCCTGGTGATGAATCCTTACGCCTTCCTGAGCCAGCTTGAATCCGATCAGATACGCGCCGCCATCCTCCGCGCGGAGCGGAACACCTCCGGCGAAATCCGCGTGTTGGTCGTGCACGAGCCCGCGCCGGACCCCGTCGCCGAAGCGCACGCCCGCTTTCGCGCCCTGCGCATGCACAAAACCAAACGCCGCAACGCCATCCTGATTTTCATTGCACCGGCCTCGCAAACCTTCGCCGTCGTGGGCGACGTGGGCGTCCATGCGCTCTGCGGCGAGGAATTCTGGCGCCATGTGCGCGACGCGATGGTTCCCCATCTCAAGGCGCGCCAATACACCGAGGCGATTCTGCTGGCGATCGCCCGCGCCGGAGAGTTGCTCGCCCAGCATTTTCCTCCCGACGCCGACGACCGGAACGAATTGCCCGATGCGTTGCTCGAGGAATGAGGCAGGGCACGATTCCGAACCCGCGTCATGCACGCCGACCGTCGCATTCGCCCCGCGCAAATTTCAACAAAACTGGATTCAGAAATCTGAAAATCCCGTACAATCTGCGCCATTCATGCTTCTTCACGAAGGGGAACCCATGCCCGTGATGACCGGCCTGTCTGGAAATGAGCTCTATTGCCTCCACCTCAAGGGCTACGCGCCCGGAGAACTCGTGATCGGTAATTCCGTTTACTCGATGGGGTTCGTCGGTTCACTCGGCGCGGGGCTGCGCAACATGATGGGCGGCGAAGTGACCCAGGTCACCCAGATCATTCACGAGGGCCGAACCCAATCCTTCGGCCGATTGCAGGCGGAGGCCACCAAGCACGGCGGCATCGGTATCTCCGGCGTCACCTCCGACCTGCGCCATTTCCACGGCAACGTCGAGTTCCTCTCCATCGGCTCGACGCTCCACACCGATCCCCGCGGCCCCGCTGAAACCCTCGCCTTCTCCACCGCCCACGACGCGCAGGAACTCTACTGCCTGATCGATGCCGGATACACTCCCCATCACTTTGTCTTCGGCAACGTCGCTTACTCCGTCGGCATCACCGGCGGCATCCTCGGCGGCCTCAAATCCATGGCCCGCGGCGAAGTCAAGGAATTCTCCGACGTCTTCAACCACACCCGCCATCTCGCCCTCGCGCGCATCTGCCAGGACGCCCTCAAATACAACGCCAACGCCGTCGCCGGCATCGAGACCACCGTGCTGCCTTTCCAGGGCGTCCACGAGATGATGATGACCGGCACCGCCTGCCATCACGCCGCCCTGCCCCCGCCCCATCCGCAGAACGGCCCGGTGACCTCTGACCTGACCGCCGAGGAAATGTGGAACCTGGCGGCCATCGGCTACGCGCCGCTGAAGCTCGTCCTGGGAACCGCCGTCTATTCGCTGGGGGTCGTCGGCGGCGTCCTGGCGGCGCTCAAATCCTTCTCCCGCGGCGAAATCAACGAACTCACTTCGCTGATCTACGATGCCCGCGAGCACGCCATCGGACTGATCCGCAATGAGGCCAACGCCATCGGCGCCGATGATGTCGTCGGCATCAAAACCCACGTTCACGACCTCGGAAACCTGCTGGAATTCATGGCCATCGGCACCGCCGTCAAAAAGACCGCCAACATCGCCCCGCAATCCGCAATGCTGCCCCCGCAGGCGATCATCCGCGACAAGGACACCTGGATCACACGCGAAAACAATCTCATGCCGACCGGCGGCAAATGAGGCCGGCGCTCCCCAGCCGCGCCTGCCTCGCCTCGTTCCGCGCGCCCCGATAGACTGGCATCATGACACCGCCGCGACCGCCGCTCACGCTCGCAACGCCCGTCAACTACGCCAAGGGGGTCGGCGAAATCCGCGCCCTCCAGCTTGGCCTCCTGGGCTTGAAAACCTGCGGCGATCTGCTCTTTCATTTCCCTCGAGACTATCTGCGCTTTTCCGATGAGGCGCCGGTATCGGAAATCCGCGTCGGCGAAATGGCCACCATTCGCGGAACGCTTTTGCAGACCCGCCTCCTGCCTAAAAAGCCCCGCCGATTCGAAGCCCTCCTCGAAGATGCCGCCGGCGACGGACCGGCAGGCAATGGCGCCCGCATCCGCTGCGTGCTCACCTGGTTCAATCCCTACGGCCTGGACAAAAAACTCCTCCCGGGCATGCTCATTCGCGCCACCGGAAAAGTCACTTCCTTTCGCGATCGACTCCAGATCGTCCAACCCCATTACGAAATCCTCGATGAGCACGCGGACCACGCCCCCAAGACCGCCCGCATCGAGCCCGTCTACCCCGCCACCACCGACCTCCCCTCGCCGATGCTCGCAAAAATCATCGGAAACGTGCTGGATTCCCTGCTGCCGCAAATCGAGGAGTGGTTTCCCGAAGCTCACCTGCGCGAGCGGAACTTCTTCACCCGCCGCGAAGCGCTCGAAAAAATCCACCGGCCCGGGACGCTCAAGGAAGCCATCACCGCGAAGCGCACCCTCGCCTATCACGAGTTTTTCCTGCACCAGGCCGCCGTGGCGATCAAGCGCTATCACCAGCGCAACAGCAACCCGGCGATACCGCTGCGCGTGGACGATGCCGTCGACACGCGCATCCGGGCGCTGCTGCCTTTCGAGCTCACCGCCGCTCAAAACCGCGTGATCGATTCCCTCCGCAAGGACCTCAACGCCACCAAGCCGATGAACCGCCTGCTCCAGGGAGACGTCGGCAGCGGCAAGACCGTCGTCGCCCTCTATGCGATGCTGGCCGCCGCCGCTACGCAGCGCGCCGACACTCCCCCAACGGCCGCAGCCGGCGCGCCCCAGCCCCTCGGCCACCAGGCCGCCCTCATGGCCCCGACCGAAATCCTCGCCGAGCAGCACTTCATCACCCTCTCGCGCTTCCTCGAAGGCAAAAAAGTTCAGCCCCTCCTGCTCACCGGATCCGTCACCGGCGCCGACCGCGAGCGCACCCTCGCCGCTATCGCCGGTGGCTCCGCCGGGCTCGTCGTCGGCACCCACGCACTGCTCTCGGAAGCCGTCCAATTCAAATCCCTCGCCCTCATCGTGATCGACGAACAGCACAAATTCGGCGTCGAACAACGCTCCCTCATCCGCACCAAACCCTCCGGCTCCGGCCTCGCCCCCCACACCCTCGTCATGACCGCCACCCCCATCCCCCGCACCCTCGCCATGACCGCCTTCGGCGATCTCGACGTCTCCGTGATCGACGAGCTTCCCCCCGGCCGCCAGCCGATCTTCACCAAAATGACGCCCTCCTCCAACCGCGCCGATGTCTACGACTGGCTCGCCAAAAAACTCGCCGCCGGCGATCAGGCCTATATCGTCGTCCCCGCGATCGACGAAGAACCCCCCCTCGCTCAAGACGCCCCTCTCGACCCCGCTCAGGACAACGCCGCTCAGGACTCAACTCTCCGGACGCAGGACTCGCTCCGCAACGCCGTTGCCGTCCAGCGCGAGCTCCAATCCGGCCCCCTCGCCAGGCAGCGCGTGGGCCTCATCCACGGCCGCATGCCGCGCGACGTCCGCCAGCACATCATGGAACGTTTCCGCCAGCACCTCATCGACGCCCTCGTCGCCACCACCGTCATCGAAGTCGGCGTGGACGTCCCCAATGCCACCATCATGGTCGTCGAGCACGCCGACCGTTTCGGTCTTTCGCAATTGCATCAGCTCCGCGGCCGCGTTGGCCGCGGCGGCAAGCAGTCCTATTGCATCCTGCTCGCCGACCAGAAAACCGATGAAGCCGTCGCCAGAATCCAGGCCATGGTTCGCCATTCTTCCGGGTTCAAAATTGCCGAGGAAGACCTCAAACTCCGCGGCATGGGCCATCTTATCGGCACCGCCCAGTCCGGCCGCACCGATATTCACTTTGCCGATCTGCTCTTCGACCCCCACCTGCTGCCGATGTCACGCCGCGACGCCTTCAACCTGATCGCCGCCGACCCCCGCCTCCTCGATCCCTCCCACGCCTCCCTGCGCACGCAAATCCTGACGCGCTTTGCCGATTCGATCACTTTGGCCGATGTAGGTTAAACGCGGCTCTCCGCAAATGCCGCGCCGGGAGCGATTTGTCCCCCGCGCCCGTTCGCTTTATCCTACACCCTCCCCCTGGAGGACCCGTGTCTCATCAACAGCCCCAGATCCTCCATGATTATTACCGCCAGTGTCCCGGCGAGGCTTACAAAATTTCCGACGCCGTGTGCGGCCAGCGGCAAAAACACCATTACCCCAAATGCCCCAAATGTCCCTGGAACAACGCTCGCCTCCACGACCATGCCGCCGATGGCGACCCCGCCGCTCCCGCGTTTAACGAGGTACACATGATCGAAAAAGTCTATAAAGCCTACGATATCCGTGGCATTTACCCCGACCCCCTCAACGAAGAGATCGCCTGGAAAACCGGCCACGCCACCGCCCAGTTCCTCCGCATGAACCTCACCGGCCTGGCCAAGGCCGACCCCCGCATGAACATGATCATCGTCGGCCGCGACATGCGACTCTCCTCCCCCTCCCTCGCCAAAGCCCTTATCGACGGCATCCTCTCCACCGGCACCAACGTCATCGACATCGGCATGATCGATACCCCACAGATCTACTTCGCCATCAACCACCTCGGCTGCTGCGGCGGCATCCAGGTCACCGCTTCCCACAATCCCGCCAATTACAACGGCTTCAAAATCTCCGGCATCGAGGCGCGCCCCATCGGCGAAAACACCGGCCTCCACGAAATCAAACGCCTCGCCATGAACCTCCGCAAAGGACCCGCCGCCCAAATGGGCCGCGTCGAGTCCATGGACCTCTCCCGCCCCTACAAGTCCCACGTCCTGCAATTCCTCAAGCTCCATCGGCCTCTCAAAGTCGTCGTCGATTGCTCCAACGGAATGGCCGGAAAGTTCGTCCCCACTATTTTCGTCGGCCAGCCCAACCTCGAAATCATCTCCATCAACACCGAGATCAACGGCTCCTTCAAACACGAGCCCAATCCCCTCGTCGACGCCAACCTCCGCGAACTTCAGGAAGCGGTGCTCTCGCACGGTGCGGACTTCGGCGTCTGCTTCGATGGCGACGCCGACCGCTGCATCTTCGTCGACGAACAGGCCAAGGTCGTCCGCTGCGACATCCTCACCGCTTTCCTCGCCAAGGATTTCCTCAAAAAATCCCCGGGCTCCGCGATCATTTACGATCTGCGCTCCTCGCGCGTCGTGCGCGAGGAAATCCTCAACGCCGGCGGCGTGCCCAAGCGCGAACGCGTCGGACACGTCTTCATGAAAAAAGCCCTCGCTGATTCTCACGGCGTCTTCGGCGGTGAACTCTCCGGCCATTTCTATTTCCGTGACAACTTCAAAACCGATTCCGGCGCCATCGTCTTCGCCGTCACCTCCTCCGTCCTCTCCGGATACGATCAGCCCCTCTCCCACATCCTCAAGCCCCTCCAGCGTTATTACGGCTCCGGCGAAATCAATTTCGAAGTCCACGACAAAGACGCCGCCATCGCCAAGCTCGCCGACCGCTACAAAGACGCCTCCGTCGATTACCTCGACGGCATCACCATCGAATACGACACCTGGTGGTTCAACGTCCGCAAAAGCAACACCGAGCCGCTCCTCCGCCTCAACCTCGAAGCCAACACCGCCGACCTGCTCAGGAAAAAACTCGACGAAGTCGGCGGACAGCTCGGCACGCCCGTCCATCACTGAAGGGAATTCCCGTGCGGCTTCCCGTCTGCATCCTGGCGCTCCTCGCCGCCTCACTCCCCGCCTGCAGCGACCACATGCTCGCGCGCCAGATGGTCACGCCCCCCAACGAGCTCCGCCAGAAACTCGCCGGACCCCTCCAACCCATCGCCCACCCCACCGACGGCCACCTCCGCATCGCCGTCGGTCCGCCCGCCGCCACCCTCTCCGCCTGGGTCACCGAGCCTCCCCGCGGCGCTCCCCCCCGCGGCACCCTCCTCATCGTCCACGGTTTCCTCGCCGATCACTCCTGGCTCGACTACGCCACCGACGCCTTCGCCAAAGCCGGCTACCGCACCGTCGCCGTCGATCTCCGCGGCCACGGCGAATCCACCGGCAAGCACATCACCTTCGGCGTTGTCGAATCCCGCGATCTCGTCCAGCTCACCGACTACCTCCAGCAGCACCACCTCTGCGGTGACCACCTCGGCGTCTACGGCGTCTCTCTGGGCGCCGCCACCGCCATCCAGTTCGCCGTCCTCGATCCGCGCGTCTCCGCCGTCGTCGCCGTCGCTCCCTTCGCCACTTTCAGCGGTGAAGTCCCGCACTTCGGCCGCACCATGCTCCCGCTTCCCGGCTGGTTCCTCTCCAACCAGGATTACGCCCAGATCGTCCGCGACGCCGGCGAAATCGCCAACTTCAATCCCGCTGACGCCGATCCCCTCGCCGCCATCCGCAAAACCCACATCCCCATCCTCCTCCTCCACGGCGACGCTGACGCCATCATCCCCATGGCGAATTCACAAAAACTCCACGACGCCGACCCCGACCGCTCGGAATTCCACCCTCTCCACGGCGAAGGCCACGTCGCCGCATGCTTCGATTTCTCCGGCGAAGCGCGCCGCCGCGCCATCGACTGGTTCCACGTCCATCTGCCCGCGGCCCCCGCTACTGCTGCGGAGCCGCCTCAGAATTCGCCTCCGCCTCCGGCAGCGGCGCCTTCGTCGGCCGAATCCCATACTTAGTCCCTTCCGCCGTCGTCTGCCGCTCCCGCGCGATCTGCCGAAACCCGCGCTGCTTCTGCCACGTGCGCCCCTGCTCCGCTTTCTTCAGGTATTCCGCCGCGTGAACCACGTCGTCCGTCATGTAAAGCAGGTTCAAATCCGGCCCGCTGATGCAGCCATATCGCTCCTGCATCGTCTCCCGCATCCACGTCAACAGGCCCGTCCAGTAATCGGTCCCGATCAGAATCACCGGAAATGGATCGATCTTGTTCGTCTCGATCAGCGTCAGCGACTCGAACAATTCGTCCATCGTCCCATAGCCCCCCGGAAAACATACAAACGCATGTGAATACTTAATAAACATCACCTTGCGCACGAAAAAATAATGGTGCGTCATCGCAATCGTCTGATACGGATTCGCCTTCTGCTCCATCGGCAGCGAGATGTTCAGCCCCACCGATATCCCGCCCGCCGCCCGAGCCCCCTTGTTCGCCGCCTCCATGATCCCCGGACCGCCCCCCGTGATCACCGCGAATTTCCGCTTCGCCAGCTCACGCCCCATCTGCACCGCCATCTCGTAATACTTCGTCCCCGCTTTCGTGCGCGCCGAACCGAACACGCTCACCGCCGCCGGCACCGGCGCCATCGCCTCGAACCCCTCCACAAACTCCGACATGATCCGAAAAATCCGCCACACGTCCTGCGGGCTCGGTTCCCCGGGTTGTACCGCTTCCGCCTCCGCGGCTTTGTTGGTCATCGGCGCATCGCTCATCGGCAGCCTCCGTCGCTTCAATCCCACGACGGTAAGCCACCCCCGCGCATTCCGCAACGCGGAACTTCCGACAAACTCGCCCCCGTTTCGCGGCGGTTCGCAGAACCGCCCTCACGCCAGCAGCGGCAGCGTCCGGAAGTTCCCCCCAAGAATCGGCGCGCTGTCCGCCTTCATCCAATCCCCCAGCAGCGTCGCATACACGCTCCGGAAGTCCGTGTGGAACTTCAAATCCCCAGCATCCAGGTCCTGCGGCCGAAGCGACGGATGCGCCCCATACACCCCCCCCTTCACCATCGACCCGCACACAAACATCGGTGCCGCCGTCCCATGGTCCGTCCCCTTCGACGCATTCTCCGCCACCCGTCGCCCGAACTCCGAGAACGTCATCACCAGCACCTTCTGATCGTTCCCCTGGCTCTTCAAATCCCGCATGAACGCGTTGATCCCCGCCGCCAGCGTCTGCATCAGCCGATCATGCGCCGGCTTCTCGTTCGAGTGCGTGTCAAACCCGCCCAAAGACACGTAATACACCCGCGTCTTCAGCCCCCCCGCGATCATCTGCGACACCATCTGCAACTGCTGCCCAAACGGCGTGTTCGGATAGCTCACCGCCGGATGGTACTTCGAGGTCACCGCGCGAATCTCATCGCTCGTCAACTGCGCATCCAGCGCCGTCCGCTCCAGGAAATCCAGCGTCGGATTCCCGCTGCTCTGCCCCGCCAGCTCATCGCCCGTGTCGTTCAGGTCATTCACCTGCGCAAACGTGTTGCGCATCTTGGCGTCCACCCCCTTGTTGCCCGCGAACCACTGGTACGACTGCGGATTCTGAAACGATATCGCCGTGAACTTCGATCCCTGCAACGCCAGCGGCGCCGTCGCGCCGATGTTCACCGCCGCCTTCGGGTCCGGCATGTCCTTCGGATCGCTGCCCTTGCACTGCGCATCGAAATACCGCCCCAGCCACCCGTCTTTCGGCGGATGCATCGGATCCGCCGTCTGCCAGATTTCCATCGACCGGAAGTGCGACCGGTTCGGATTCGGATACCCCACCCCCTGAATCACCGCCAGGTGCCCGCCATCATAAATCTCCTTCAGTCCCGCAAGCCCCGGATGCAGCGCCACCCCGCTCTTATCCAGCGCCAGCGGATTCGGGATCGCGCCCAGCGTCGGCCGGGCGCGGTGATAATCGTCGTTGTCCAGCGGTATCACCGTCGACAGCCCGTCGTTCCCCCCCGACATCTGCACGCACACCAGAATCTGCTCCCCGATCCCCATCGCCGTCTGCGTCAGCGGCAGATCGTGCGGATTGTTCAACGCCAGGCAGGTCCGCTGAATGAACAGCGGCATCGTCGTCGCCGCCGAAAGCACCGTCAGTCCACGCGTCAAAAACGTCCGCCGCGTATGCATCGTGTCCATGTGCGTCTCCTATGAGGTCCGAGGAGGGGCGTCTCGCGGCGCTCCGGTAAGGGGGCGATGAGAGTTCAGGCGAGCTGATACTCCGCCATCGCCATGATCAGGTGTACCAATGACCGCGTCCGCCGATCGTTGTCCGGCAGCAGCGGATCGTTCATGTGGCTCTTGGTGTCCCCCGTCCCGTTCATGAAAATCACCAGCTCCTCGCGCTTCCGCGCGTCCAGCTCCGCTCCCACCAGTTTCTTGATGTACAAATCCACCACCCCGTCCGTCGTCGACACGCCCCCCTCCGCCAAATCCACATCCGGCCGCCACCCCGAATCAAACTCCGCATAGCTCGTCCGCATGTCCATCGACGCGCCCTGCGCCCCCTTGCCCGCCGTCGGCAGCTTCCCCGTCCCCAGATACGCCGGCAGGTTGTACCGCGCGAACAGCGTGCTCGTGTTGATCCACGCCCGCCCCCCGTCCCACCCCTTCACCGTCGGCGCGTTGAACAATTCCTGCCCCATCAGCTTCAGCGCGTTGTCCACCGCCGCCGGCTGCGACACCGGCACGCCCAGCGACCGCAGCGCCCCCACCACCAGTTGCACAGGACTCTTGATCTGCCGCTGCACCACCTCCTGCGAATAAAACCACTTGCTCCCAAACAGCGCCAGCAGCGCCGGCGTCATCTCGTACCGGTTCGCCGCAACGATCCGCGACAGCGGCTCCACCACCTCCGCCGGCGGCTCGTCCACGCCGAAAAACCGCACCAGCCGCCCCGCAATGTATTTCGCGCACGCCGGCTGCTGGAAAATGATGTTGACGATGTCCTCCCCCGTGAAGTTCCCCGCATGCCCCAGAAAATGCTTGATCCCCTCATCGTGCTGCCCCCGATTGAACACGAACTGGTCCCCGACGTTCGTCCACCCCGTGAACGACCTCGCCGATTCCTTGATGTCCGTCTCCGTGTAATTCCCGATCCCCAGCGTGAACAGCTCCATCAGCTCGCGCGCGTAATTCTCGTTTGGATGCTGCACCCGGTTGTCGTTGTTGTTCAGATAAATCAGCATCGCCGGATTCTTGCTCACCTCCAGCGCCAACTGCTTGTAATTCCCCGCCGCGTTTTTCCGGAACAGCTCGTTCTGCTGATACAGCAGATAGGTGTTCTTCACCGTCGCCGCCGAGCTCACGAACAGACCATGCCAGAACAGCGTCATCTTTTCTTCCAGCGGCCGCGTCGTGCGCACCATCCGGTCCAGCCACCACAGCTTCAGCTCCTCCAGCTTCGCACGCTGCGCCGCCTGTTCGATCTGCTGAAAACCCTTCCGCTCCTCCGCCGACATCCCCCGCAGCAGCCCGCCCCGGCCGCCGCCCCGCGCCCCGCCCGCTCCGCCCTGGTCGATCGGATTCGTCAAATCCCCAAACACCAGCGGCTCCAATCCCGGATTCGGCACGTTTCCGAACCGCACCAGCTGGTTCACCGCTTTTTCCGGCCCCATCCCCGCCGCCGCCTCCGTCTCCCCCAGCGCACCGCCAAATCCCGCCCGCCTCAACAGGTGCGCCGCCATCGAAAAATCCCACCGGCCCGGATCGCTCTCCCAGATCGGTTGCAGCGGATTGTCCATCGCTCGCCCTTTCCTGAAACCCCCCACTTCGGAATCCCCGCCATCGCGGGATTTCCTCGGGACTCATCGGCCTTTCGGCCCCAGGCCCTGCATCCTCCCATCATACGAAAACACGCCCCACTCCCGCACCAGTTGCACCATCCCCTCGGATTTTCCTCACGTTGACGCCGCACCATGCGCTTCGTAGCATCGCCCCCGTTATAGGTCACCACCCGCGGCCCCTTCGCCGGTCGCAAGCCCGGCTTCCAACTTTCTCCTTTGCGACAAGGACCCCATGCCCGACGATCCACTCCATGCTCTCGCCGGCAAGTTTGTCGTCTTCGATGGCCCCGACGGCTGCGGAAAAACCACCCAGCTCAAAACCCTCATCGCCCGCCTCGAAAACCAAAACATCAAGGTCCGCCGCCTCCGCGAGCCCGGCGGCTCTCTTATCGGCGAACAAATCCGCGATCTCCTCCTCTCCACAAAAAACGAAGGTATGGACCTCCGCTGCGAAATGCTCCTCTACATGGCTTCCCGCGCACAGCTCGTCCACGAGCACATCAAACCCGCCCTCGCCGCCGGTGAGTGCGTCGTCGCCGACCGCTTCGCTTCCTCCACCCTTGCCTATCAGGGCGGCGGCGGCGGCATGAATCTCGAAGACATCCTCGCCGTCGCCAGGATCGCCGTGGACGACGCCTGGCCCCACCTCACGGTCGTCTTCGACCTCGACATCGACGTCGCCATGGAACGCCTCAACCCCCTCTGGTCCTCCAGCAGCCGCAAGACCCGCGACGAACGCCAGAACCCGCTATTCGCGGACGGCGATCTCAAAGACCGCATCGAACAGCGCGCCCGCGATTATTTCCAGCGCGTGCGCGAAAACTACCTCTGGCAGGCCCAGCAGTGGCCCGAGCGCTACCGCGTCGTCGACGCCTCCAGGTCCGTGGCGCAAGTCGAACGCCAGGTTTTCCGGACACTCTCCGACTTTTTCCGATAAGAACTTTCACCCCGCGAAAACACGCTCCCCGCGCAGCGCGCCAGCCGTTACGACCGGCGCACTTTCACCACGTTTCCACCGCAAAACCTTATGGGTCAGCTTCCACCTCCGCGCGTCCGAGAAGCCGCCAAAATCACCCTTCCTCCCGGTTGCCGCGCTTTCCCCTTGGGATAGGTTGTCAGTGTCGTTCGTCGAACCGTGTTTCGCGGGGCGGCCCCGAGAGACACCGACACACCTGAGGATGGAGAGAAAAATGAAAGCTCGTCTGTTGCTCGCCGCGATCGCTGCCTTCGCCGCGATTCCCGCCATGAAAGCTCACGCGCTCGTGGCCCAGCCCGTCCCCGATATCTTTTCCGACACCACCGCCATCACCTACACCGTCAGCGGCGGTACCGGACACCTCACCGCCACCGGCACCGCGGAACACCTCCGCACCGTCTCCACCGACGGCTCCCTCACCCCCAACATCACCGGCGGCAACTTCACCCTTGACGCCAACTTCACCCTCTCCGGTAACACCATCACCGGCTTCTCCGGCGATGTCACCGTCAAGGACTCCACCTCCACCTACTTCACCTCCGCCACCCTCACTGGCTTCAACAACGCCGGCGATACCTTTACCTTCAACTTCAACGGCAACTCCGGCAACTACCCCGGCCTCTTCACCGTCGTCCTCCACGGCCAGGGAAGCACCAACTTCGCCAACTTCGGCACCGCCTTCAGCAACGCCCTCCCCCTCGCCAACTCCGACACCTACTCCGTCCCCGAACCCGCATCCCTGGGTATGCTCGGCATGGGCGGCATGCTCCTGCTCCGCCGCCGCAAGGCCCGCGCGTAAGCCGCCGCCGCAGTCCCTCCTCGCATAATTGACGACATCAACCACCGCCGCTCTCGCAGTTCGAGAGCGGCGGGACCACCCGCACTCACTAAAAAACGCCTCGAACAAATGGAGAGAGAGAAAATGGTCGCTACCCTCAAAAATCGTTCCGCCCGCCGCACTTCCCGCAACCGCGCCGCCCGCGCCGTCATGGAAACACTCGAAAACCGCGAGCTCTTTTCGGGCACACTCCTCGGCATCGGCGCACAGCTCGGCCTCCCCGTCACCAGCGTCCTGGGAAACCCCGGCTCCCTGTCCTACACCGCCGCCACCCACTCCTTTGACGCCACCGGCGCTCCCATGTCCATCATCCTCTCGGTCAGCCCCCTCAGCGCCCCCCAGGTCCTGCCCCCCTCCAGCTTCGATCTCCACATCCAGGTCGACAACAACGGCAACCTCATCGGCAGCGGCGCCAACGCCAACGACCTCGTCGTCACCGGCTCCATCGACGTCAACAACGATGGCACCCCCGATTACACCGGCACCCTCCTCACCGGCAAAATCACCGCCTTCGGCTCCCAGGACAGCGCCGACCCCAACGGCGATCAGTTCGACTTCCGCTTCTCCGTCACCGGCGGCGCCCTCGCCGCCAATTACTTCTCCTCCAAAGACATCGGCGTCACCATGAGCGTCGAAGACTCCACCTTCAACGGCAACTTCTGCCAGGATTTCTCCGCCCTCGTCAAAGGAAACGTCGGCGCCATCCCCCAGGTCTCCGCGCCCCCCATCAACATCTCCGGCCACAAGTACATCGATCAGACCGGCAACGGCCTCTCCGCCGATGATAAGGCCCACCCCATGGCCGGCGTGACCATCAACCTCTATCAGGACACCAACACCGACGGCAAGCTTGATAGCGGCGACACACTCGTCGCCTCCCAGAAAACCGCCGCTGATGGCTCCTACGCCTTCACCGGCCTCGCCGCCGCCACCTACTTCGTCTCCGAAACCCCCGTCTCCGGTTACATCGAAACCGCTCCCGCCAGCGGCGCCTACACCGTCAACGCCACCTCCGGAGACTACACCAACCTCGACTTCGACAACTACAAGTCCACCTGCGGCTGCAAATGCACCTGCGGCGGCGCACCCACCCTCACCACCGCCACCGGCTCCCTCAGCGGCTATGTCTTCAACGACGCTCACGCCGACGGCAAGTTCGACAACGGCGACAGCGGCATCGCCGGCGTAAAGGTCACGCTCACCGGCACCGACCTCCTCGGCAACCAGGTCTCCAAAACCACCTACACCGATTCACACGGTAGCTACTCCTTCAAAAACCTCATCGCCGGTAACTACACCCTCACCGAATCCCAGCCCGCCGGCTACACCGACGGCAAGGATTCCCTCGGCTCCCTCGGCGGAACCCTCGGCAACGACATCATCTCCAACATCACCCTGCCACCCTGTGCCGACGGCTCCTGCTACAACTTCGGCGAAGTCAAGACCACCACCGTCTGCGGCAACAGCGGCCACGGATGCTGCAAGGTCACCCTCTGTGGCTGTGATGCCTGGGGACGCGCCTGCACCTGGACCACCTACTCCGATTGCCACGGCAACTATTCCTTCGGCAATCTCTGTGGCGGCAACTTCAAGGTCCAGGAATGCGATAACCGTGGAAGCGTCTGCTCCACCAAGGCCTTCTGCCTCAATTCCTGCAACGATCAGGGCAAGTCCTACTGCGTCAACCTGATCTGCAACAACAACCTCATCAACCTCGTTGACAACCTCCTCCGCTTCTGCCACTAAACCACGCATTTCATACCCGCGGAGGGCCGGCGCGACCTGCCGGCCCTCCGCTATTTTTTTTGCCCGGCCGAACCCAGCCCCGGTAGGGGGGTCATCGCCCCTTCATCACCGCGCCCATCACCCGCCGAAACGCCTCCACCGGCGCCGCCTTCCCCGTGAACTCCTCAAACTGCACCGCCGCCTGCCGCACGAACATCTCCGTCCCCGGAACTATCGTCGCTCCCGCCTGCCGCGACAGCTTCAAAAACTTCGTCATCGCCGGGTTGTACACCGTGTCAAACACCACCGTCCCCGCTCCCCACGCGCACGGACCGCTCGTGATCGGCTCCATCGGCGTCTCATTCACATGCGGATGCATCCCCACCGGTGTGCAATTGATGTACGCCTCGCAGCAAGACTGCCCCAGCTTCTCCCACGCCGCCGCCACCACTTTCCCCTCCGTCCCCCCAAACGCTTCCGCCAGCGCCTGCCCTTTCTCCAGCGTCCGGTTGTACACCACCACCGTCGCCCCCGCCGCCGCCAGCCCCGCCACGATCGCCCGCCCCGCACCCCCCGCCCCCAGCACCGCCACCCGCTTCCCCCGCAAACTCTCCCGCGTCCCGCCCCACGCCCCCACCAGCGCATCCAGCGCCCCGCCCAAATCCGAATTCAACGCCTTCAACCCCCCGCCCCGCTCCCCGCGCCACACCAGCGTATTCACCACCCCGATGTGCCGCGACAATGCATCCACCTCCGCCCCATGTTTCTCCGCATACGCCATCGCACTTTCCTTGTGCGGTATCGTCACGCTCAACCCCCGCAGGTTCATCCCCCCACACCCGCGCAACGCCTCCACCGCCCCCGTAAACGCCTCCGCCCCCGGCCGCACCGCCAGCGGCACATACACCGCGTCCGCTCCCACCGCCGCAAACCCCGCGTTATGAATGTCCGGGCTCAGCGAGTGCCCCACCGGCCACCCCACCACCCCGCACACCCCCGTCCTTTCCCCCTGCGCCTCCCACCGAAACCGCTCCCGCAGCTCCGCCACCGTCGGCTGCCCCGGTGCCGATTCCTTCCCCCGCTCCGCCACCCCAAACGTAAACGGTGCCCCGAACTTCTTCGCCAGCACCCGCGAAATCAACCCCTCTTCCCCCATCGCCAACGCCACCAGCGGCCGCCCATCCACGTTGCGATTCTCCGCGACCATCCGCAGCGCATCGATCGCATCCACCAACGATTCCGCCTTCCACGCCATCTTCAGCACCCGCGCCTCCCGCACCGCCCGCAGCCGCCCCACCCGCTCCGCCAAATCTTTCGGCCTTCCCCCAAAACAATGGTTCGACACAATCAGCCGCGTCCCATTCTTCTCCGCCGCATCCCCTATCGCCTCCCGAATCGCCCCGCTCTTCTCCCACGCCTCCAGCTCCACATCCACGTACTCCGCCCCCGCCTCCATCGCCGCCTCCCACAGCCCGATCCGCTCCGCATCGCTCTTCTGGGAAAACCCGCCCTCCCACGTCGGCCGCACCGTCACGATCACCGGCACGCGCGCCACATCGATCGCCCCCAGCATCCCCTTCACGCTCGCCGTATCGCATCGCAATTCCACCATCCCCTCCACCCCCTCCAACGCCTCCTCCGCACGCGCAATCGCCTCCTCCACGTCCACCCCGCCCTTCACAAACACCGGCACGCAAATCTTCGTCACCGTGCAGCCCCCTTCTTCTTCCCTTTCACTTTCCCCGCCCCCGCCTTCGCCCTTTTCTTCTTCGCCCGGAAAACCTTCGGCCGCGCATCCTCACCCGCCGCCAGCTTCCGCAACAACTCCAGATTCACCACATCCCAGTCCCGCCCATCCGGTGCAGGATCCTTCGGCGTCTCCAGAATCTTCGGCACCCCGCGAAACCGCCCATCCCGGCAAATCACCCCAAACGCCGCCACACCCACGCACCCGCGCCCCACATGCTCGTGCCGATCCACCCGGCTCCCCAACGGCTTCTTCGAATCATTCAAATGCCACACCCGCACCCGCTCGATCCCCACCGTCTTCTCCAACTCCAAAAGCGCCGCCCCCATCCCCGCCGCCGTCGTGATGTCATACCCCGCCGCCAGGATGTGACACGTATCCACGCACACCCCCAGCCGCTCCTTCCGCTTCGTCCCCGCGATCATCTCCGCCAACTGCTCAAACCGGCACCCCAGGCAACTCCCCTGCCCCGCCGTCGTCTCCAGGCAAATCCGCACCCGCCCCTCCTTCTGCACCTCCAGCAGCACATTCAGCGCCTCGATCACCCGCCCCACCCCGCACCCCTCCCCGCTCCCGCAATGCGCCCCCGGATGCACCACCACATCCGTCACCCCCAGCGCCTCGCACCGCTCCATCTCCCGCGCAAACGCCCGCACGCTGTTCTCCCACGCCCCCCGCTCCACCGCCGCCAGGTTGATCAGATACGACGCATGAGACACCACCCGCGTGAACCCCAGCCGCCTCACATGCCCCCGAAACCCCTCCACCGCCCCCGCCTCCAGCGGCTTACTCGCCCACTGCCGCTGATTCGCCGTGAAAATCTGCACCGTCTCCATCCCCAGCCTCTCCGCCGCCAGCAGCGCATTCTCCACCCCCCCCGCAATCGACAAATGCGACCCAAACAACGCCGTGCTCTCCGTATTTTCTATGTACTGCTAAAACCGCCGCGACCAATCACCACCTTTATTTTATCATCCGGTCAACCGCCTTCACCACCACCCGCGGCCCCTGCACCCGGATCACCTGCACCTCCGTCCCCGCAGCTATCACCTCCGCCTCGCTCACGCAGTTCACTCGCTCACCATGTATCTCCACCGCTCCCGCCGGACGCAACACCGTCATCGTCGTCCCCACATCCCCCACCATCACGCTCGCAGGCGCTTCCCCGGGCCCGGCCGCCGTCGCCGGCGGCGCCAGCAATACCCGCCTCCCGATCGGCGTCCGCGGATACACCTTCGCCATCCAGAAAAACACCACCGGCGCCGCCACGATCACCCCCAACCCCACCAGCACCCCCAGATACAAATTCCAGAACGACGCCAGCACCACCGCGCCTAGCGCACACAATCCCGCCATGATCGCCAGCATCCCATGCGTCGGCAGCATCAACTCCGCCGCCACAAATCCCACCGCCGCCAACAGCAGCGCCGCCACTCCGATGATCACGCCATTTCCTCCGCCTGCACCGCCACCCGCCGCGGCCGCACCGTCACCCGCGCACCCGACACCCCTATCACCTCAATCTCCGTCCCCGCCCCTATAAACGACCCAAAACTCACCACGTCCACCAGGAACTCCCCAAACCGCGCCTTCCCCGCCGGCCTCAACTGCGTATGCGCCACCCCCAGCGCGCCCACGAATACCGCATCGCTCACCGACCGATCCGCCACATCCCGAACCGCCGCCCCGCCCGTCGTCACCACCGCCCCCGCGCCCCCCGCCGGCGCCAACTGCAACTGCCGAAACGCCGGCACCATCCGCAGATACTTCGCCAGCATCCCAAATATCACCAGCGACACCCCCGTCCCTCCGATCACCACCACCAGCCCGTTCCGCAACGCCCGCAGCCCATCCCCGAACTGCAACCCGCCACCAACCCCCGTCGGAATAAAACTCGCCACCAGCCCCACCCCCATCAGGATAAACCCCGGCACCGCCAGCATCCCCAGCGACCCCACCACAAACAAATCCGCCAGCACGATCACCAGGCCCGCCACGATCGCAATAATCTCCCACGTCGTCGCCAGCCCCGTCATGTACGGCCCGCCAATCAACAACGCCAGACACACCACCGCCAACGCACCCGGTATCGATATCCCCGGATGCGACAACTCTGCCCACCCGAACGTCAACGCCCCCACCAGCAGAAAAAACCGCACCCACGGCAACGCCAGAAACCGTGCCGTCTTCTCCCAGAAATTCATCTCCAGCGTCACCACGTCCCCACGCACGTTCATCACCGCCCGCAAATCCAATGCGCTGTTCACCTCCGCCTTCGATATCCCCATCCCCACCCCCTCCGAACCCACCACCACCAGCGACTCCCCCTTCTTCTTCGCCTCCCCCGTCACATGCCACGGCCGCACCGCCGCGCCCCCCGGCCCCGCCGTCTTCTCGTCCGCCAGCGCCCGCGCACCCGCATCATCCTCATACCGCACCTCCCCCGTCGTGTCGTTCTTCACCTCCAGCAGCGCCGCCTCCGGTATCGCCATCGCCCGCACCACCGCCGGCGGATACCCGTTCACCTTCGCCGAATCCTCCACATCCGCCAGCACCGGCGACACCGCCCCCCCTCCCGTCGCCGGCTCCTCAAACATCCCCACTTCCCCCATCGCGCCGCCATCCGCCATCACAATCTGCGCGCACGACAACGCCACCACCGTCGGCGCGCCGCTCGCATTCCCCCGCACCCACGCCACCGTCGGCATTTTTTCCTTCGCCAAGCCCTTCGTGAACGCGCTGATCTCCAACGCGCTCTCCATCATCCCCCCCGTCGCATCGATCTCATACACCACCAGCGAGCACCCCGCCTTCCGCGCCTCATCCACCCGCCGCTCTATGCTCTTCAACGTCACCTGATCGATCGTCCCCTCCACCGTGATCACCGCCGCCTTCTCATGCACCGGCTGCACAGGCTGCACCGCCCCGCCCGCCCCCGCGCCCCCCGCCACGCCCTGCCCCATCCCCGCCAGCGCAACAACCACCACGCCCACCACCACCCCCACCCATTTCATCCATCCTGAACCCGCCTTTCTCATGTCATCCATCATACATGAAACCGCTTTTCCGCAAGTCCCGCCGTTTCCCCCGCCGCCCGCCACACTACAATCCTCTCATCGACAAGGAGGTCCCCCATGCCCACGCTCCACCTGCTCCCACACCCCAAATCCCTCACCCTCGCCAAAGGCCGCTTCACACTCCCCGCACAAATGTTCATCCTCCTCCACCCCGACCCCGCCACGCGCGACCTCTTCGCCGCCGAACGCTTTGAAATCGAAGCCGAATCCCTCTCCGCCACCGCCTTCCAGATCGCCGTCACCACCGAATCCACCGACCCCGCCGCCGAAATCCGCGTCCTCCCCGATCCCTCCCTCCCCCACGACCAGGCCTACCGCCTCACCATCGCCCCCGCCTCCATCACCCTCCACGCCCGCACCCCCGCCGGCACCTTCTACGCCTTCCAAACTCTCCTCCAAATCCTCAGAGAATCCGCCTACTCCGCACTCCCCGGAAAGCGCACCACGCGCCCCAATCGGCAATCGGCAATGAGCAATCGGCAATCCCCGCTGAAGCTCCCCGCCCTCACCATCCTCGATCACCCCGACTTCCCCCGCCGCGGCGTCTACCTCGATACCGCCCGCGGCAAAGTCCCCACCGTCGACACCCTCCTCCAGCTCATCGACGATCTCGCCCACCTCAAAATCAACGAGTTCCAGCTCTACATCGAAAACAATTTCCAGTTCCGCAAGCACCCCCAGATGTTCGATGACACCACCCCCTTCACCGCCGAGGAAATCCTCCTCCTCGACGCCGCCTGCCGCGCCCGACACATCGATTTCGTCCCCTCCCTCACTTCCCTCGGCCACTTCGAAAAAATCCTCCGCCGCCCCGCCTTTCGCCACCTCGCCGAAGCCGAGCCCGACGAACTCAAAAAGCAAGGCATCGCCACCTGGTCCGAAGACCCCTGGTCCCTCAACGTCACCGACCCCGCCTCCAAACAACTCCTTACCGACATGTACGCCGAGTTCCTCCCCAACTTCTCCAGCCCCACCGTCAACATCTGCTGCGACGAATCCTGGGACCTCGGCAAAGGCCGCTCCAAACCCGCCGCCGACGCCCTCGGTGGCGACGCCGGCAAAGGCACGACCAAGCTCTACGTCCAATGGATCAACTTCTGCAACTCCCTCGCCTCCTCCCACCGCAAGCGCATCCAGATGTGGGCCGACATCATCCTCCACCACCCCGAATTCATCCCCGACCTCCCCGAAGACGCCACCCTCCTCGAATGGGGCTACGAATCCCATCACGCCTTCGACGACCACTGCAAAACCATCGCCGAGCGCCTGAAAGGCTCCGCACGCTCCTTCTACGTCGCCCCCGGTACCGCCTCCTGGCTATCCTTCGCCGCCCGCACCCGCAATGCCCTCGGCAACATCCACAACGCCGCCACCGCCGGCCTGAAGCACGGCGCCGCCGGTCTCCTCCTCACCGACTGGGGCGACCACGGCCACCAGCAACTCCTCGCGGTCTCCCTCCTCCCCTTCGCCTACTCAGCCGCCGCCTCCTGGAATCTCGCCGCCACCCCCAACCCCGCCCCAAAGCAACCCCCCGACTGGTCCACCGGCGCCGCCCCGCGCGCTCCCAAATCCCTCGACACCGCCCTCCGCCCCTTCCTCGCCGCCGCCTCCCTCCACCTCTTCCACGACCCCGCCGCCTCCTTCGCCGCCCTCCCCTACGACCTCGGCCTCACCTACGAACGCTTCTCCTGGCAACGCTTCAACGGCTCCCTCGACTGGTTCCTCTTCCGCGAAAAATTCGACTTCGCCAACTACGTCAATCGCGCCTCCGACAAAGACCTCCACGCCGTCATCGCCGCCACCCAATCCCTCCTCCCCAAAATCGCCGCCGCCACCTTCAACCATCCCCACGCCGATCTCCTCAAAGCCGAACTCGCTTTCACCGCCGAAGAAATCATCCACACCTGCCGCCGCACCCTCCTCCGCCAACAATGGCTCGCCGCCGACCCCGCCACCCGCAACCCCGAACACGAAACCCTCCGCAAAAAACCCCCCATCCCCCTCCCCAAAAACTTCCCCCAGCAACTCCGCACCCTCTCCAAAAACGCCGCCACCCTCGCCACCCAATACCGCACCCTCTGGCTCGCCCGAAACAAACCCAGCCGCCTCGACGACATCCTCACCGAATTCCAGCGCCTCCAGCAGGAATACAAACATTTCGCCGCCAAATGACGATATAATGTCCCGTCAGGAGCATCTACGCATGATCCGAATCGATCATAAGCAGTTCGAGCAGTCTCCCGCGGAATGCCTGCAAAAAGTACGCGCCGGCGAAACGCTCGTCATCACTCAGGACGCCGCTCCGTCGCCGAAATTCACCCCGTTTCAGCATCCGCCCCGGCAAAACGCCAAATCGGCCTCTTCAAAGGAATGATCGAGATTCTCCCCTCCTTCTTCGATCCCATATCCGAAGACGAACTCAAACAGTGGTACGGTGAATAAGTGCGATTTCTACTCGATACCTGCACATTCCTGCCGTACCTCGGCGACGCGCCATCTCTCCTCATCCGCCCATATCTGCTTCCCACATTCTGGTGACCAATGGCCCCAGAATCCCTGACCACTCAACCGCACGGTGGCCAAAAATCCGGTGAGACGGCGACCAGGATGACCCCCGCGGAAGGCCGTCGCCGCGCCCTTCGTCTGCTTCTTCGAGCGATCGTTATCGAGGTTGCGCTCGCCCTCCTACTCCCCGGCCTTCTTGGTTCGGTGATGTGGTTCGAAGGCGCGCCTTCTGACGCCCTCACCGTAGAAACATTCGTTCTGGGACTGCTGGCGTTCGGCTTCGGCCTCTCCCTCATGGTCGACCCCCTGATCCTCGCATGGCGCGCATCCGCGGTTTGGTGCCTCGCCCTCCTGCTCCTCGCCACATCCTGCCTTCCCCTCGCCGCCGTCATGGGCACCATCGGCTGGTTTGTGCACCACTACAACCTCCACATGCACTGAAGGCGTTGCAAGAACCTTCCCCGTGCGCATTCGCGCCCATTTGTGCATAATCCCCCCCTCCAGTAAAACCTTCGTGGTCCTTCGTCCCTTCGTGTCTTCGTGTTTACGTCCCCCTCCCGGAGCTGCAAATGTCCCTCCTCGTCACCGGTTCCCTCGGCATCGATTCCGTCTCCACCCCCGCTGGCTCCGTCGATCACGTCATCGGCGGCTCCGCCATCTACTTCGCCTGGGCCGCCGCCGCCTTCTCACACGTCCGCCTCGTCGCCGTCGTCGGTGAGGATTTCCCCGCCGAATTCGAAAACGCCCTCCGCCACCCCCACATCGATCTCCGCGGCCTCGAACGCCGCAAAGGCTCCAAAACCTTCCGCTGGAAAGGCACCTACGACCCCACCATGAACGAGGCCACCACCCTCGAAGTCGATCTCAACGTCCTCATCGAAGCCCCGCCCAAGCTCCCCGACGCCTACACCGATTCCAAAGTCGTCTTCCTCGCCGCCACCCATCCCAACCTCCAGCTCGACCTCCTCTCGCAAGTCAAAGGCAGCCCCCTCTCCATCGCCGACACCCGCGACCTCTGGATCAAGCAATTCCACGACGAATCCCTCGCCGCCTTCAAACATTTCGATGGCATCGTCCTCAACGATCTCGAAGCCCGCCTCCTCACCGGAAAAACCAACCTCGTCGCCGCTCTCCACCAGCTCCAATCACTCCTCAAGCCCAACGGCCCGCGCATCGTCCTGCTCAAAAAAGGCGAGCACGGCGTCATCGCCTCCCTCCGCAACGACATCTTCGCTCTCCCCGCCTTCCCCACCCCCAACCTCACCGACCCCACCGGCGCCGGCGACTCCTTCGCCGGCGGCCTCCTCGGCTACCTCGCCGCTCACCACACCACCGCCCACGACCTCCCCCCCTCCACCCTCAAAAACGCCATCGCCGCCGGAACCATCATGGCCTCCTTCACCATCGAAGACTTCTCCCTCACCCGCCTCCTCAAAGCCACCCCCGACGAAATCCACGCCCGCCTCGCCGCCTACAAAAAAATGCTCACCCTCTAACCTCCCCAGCCCGTCCGGAGTTCACACTTCAGTGTGCCCGCCGCCAAAAGCCTCTTCCCCTCACACCGCCCGTTTCCTCATCCAACCCCGCCGCTTCCCCCGCCGCGACGCCCCGCCTTTCGATTCCTTCAACCCCCCCTTCACCGCCCCCGACCGCCGCGCCGCCCCCATCCGCCGCCGCAGAAACGGATGCTCCAGCTTCGATATCATCTCCGGCCGCTTGCTGATCTCCTCGTAAAACGCCGCATCCCCCGAACTCCCCTTGCTCGCCTTGGCCAGGTCATGCAGGCTTTGCCGCAGGTGCCGGTCCGCTCGCCGCGCATACGTCGCGCACCGCGAAATCCACAGCTCCCGCGTCCCCCCCGTCATCCGCTCCCGCTGGCACGAATGCTGCAACGCCACCACCCCATTCTCCAGTATGCTCAGCGCCCGGTTCCATCGCAGCACCACCGCCGCGATCTTCTTCCGCCCGGCGCCCCTCGACCCCGCATGCCGCAACTCCGAACGCTGCGACCGCATCGTCTCCCCTATCAGCTCCCGCCCTCGCCCGATCCGGTGCAGCACCGTCACAAAACGCAACCCTCGCGGCACAAAATTCACCGTCGCCCACCCCGAGCCCCCGCAGAACGTGCACCCCACAACCCCCAACCCTATGCACGGCTCGCACACATGCTTGTGCGTCCGCCCCTTCCCGCCGCAGTTGTCGCAAATCTCAAAGCCCCCCCGGCATACAAAACACGGATACTCCCCGAACGCCTCCGCCAACTGCCGCATCCCCCGAACCCCCAGTTGCTTCGACAGCCACCGCCCCAACGCCTCCCCCTCCGGCAAACGCCGATCCGCCACCGCTCCCACCACGCACCGCGCCGCATCCTCCAGCCTCCCCCCCTCCAGCGCCCGCACCAGCGGCTTCATCACAACCGAACCCTGCTCCTCACGTTCACGCACAAATCTCTCCCACTTACAAATCACCCCCCTCGCCGGCGCCCGTTGCGGCAGGGGGGCGACATGAACTCGCAAAGTATACACCCCACCCCAAACTTCATAAATCCACGACTTCGCTCTCAACCGCACCGCCCCTCCGCCGCCGCTCCAGTGCCCCTCCCAAGTCCGCACTTGCGCGTCTCCCTCATACACAAAAAATTCCCAACTCCCGCCTTCCACACGCCCGCCCCCCACAACCTCACCCCGCGCAGCCAATTCCGTCCTCCACCGCCCCATTAGGAAATCCCGTCCACCTGCTTCCACTCCCCCTCCAACGACTCCTGCTCCCAAAGCCTCAACCCGCGCCCAAGTAGATATCCCACCAGCCGCCTCGGCTCAATCCAGTCCTCCACGGGCACCACCCCGCGCTTCCTCAACCGCCCGCTCAAAATCTCCTCCGTCACAATCGCCGCCAGCGCCGACGGAATAAATCCCCCGTCCCGCTCCGCCATCAGCGCCAGCCGATGGACCGCCGCTTTCCCGCCGCGTATGCCCCCCACTTCAAAAATCACCCCGCCCTCATCCTTCCCCACAAGGCCGGCAAGCCACGACAGCCCCCGCACGAAAATACTCATCCGCTCCCATGCCGGAAAGCCAGTCCGCGCCCGCAGCAGCGCCGACCACTGTAGCATGCGATTCAGCCACCAGTGCTCCGTCCCAGCCTTGAACGCCACTGTTCCCACGCCAAACGTTTCAGGCAATACGTCCAGATTCGCCATCTCCAGCACCAGATACGTCAGACGACTTCCCACGGGACGGGGAAACTCCACCCACTCCGGCTCCGTCCACCCATATACACGTCTCATTTCTCCCCCCCTCGGCTCGTCCCAGCCGCGCCCCACGCCCCAAAGCATCGTGTAAAACATCGCCGGACCGCGATGCTTCCGAGTGTCCGGCGCGGCGATCGTGCGAATCGATGTCACACGATCAAAACGCCCCCGCACCCCCAGCGCGAACAACGCCTCCAGCCCCGGACACACCGACGCACCGGACACCACCGTCACGCCCGCTGACTCCGCCTCCTGCCCAAGTTCACGCACCTCACGCGCAAAAATCCTATCCTCCGCAAGATCCACATACTGCCGCCCTGCACTGAGCGCCGCACGAAGCGGATTCAACGGCAACCTCTGAAACGGCCCCGCACAGTGCACCACCACGTCACACCCGCGCGCTAACCCCGTTAGCCTCGACAGATCCTTGAGGTCGCAAACAGCCAGTTTCACTCGCCCCGTCTCGGGGCATACGGCCTTCGGTCGCCGGCTCACCACCGTGATCGACGCCCTCGTGTGCTCCAGCAAATCCTTCACCAGGTATGTGCCATAAAACCCCGAGCCCCCCACCACCAGCACCCGACCTTCAATTTCCTGCATGTCTCCGCCCTGTACGACCCGAATTCCATGACCACCACGAACGACCCCGGCTCCCCCTCCACGACACCCACAACACCATCCCAAACGGCGCCCACCAGATCACATCATTCAATACGTTCACCACCCCAAACCGCCACGGCAACGCCCCCCGTACCGCCGCCTCTACAAACCCCATCGGCCCCAGCACCTTCCCCAGAAACCCCACCAGCACGATCGGCCAATGCCGCACCGGATCCCGCGCCGCCGCCAGATACCCCACCCCATACACCCCCACCATCATCCCAATGCACTGCCACAACTCCGGATATCTCGGCGCCGCCATCCCCATCAACCCCCAGAACGCCCCCGGAAATGCCACCACCCACGCCCCCCACGCCAGGTTATAAACCCCCGCCGCCACCAGCGAAATTCTCAAAAATCGCATCACCAACATCCCTTCCACCCCGCATCATCCCCCGTCCCCTCCCCCGACGCAATCCACCTCCACACCCCCTACGAACCCCACCCCGCACCAGAGCCAGAAAAAAAAAGGGGTCAGGAGTCATTTCAGCGTCAGGGGGGATAAAAACGGGAAAGGGTCAGGGGTGGGACATAAAAAGGGGTCAGGAGTCATTTTACCTCCCTTGCTGCCGAAGCGAACGAGTAAAAGGGGTCAAACATCTTGTCCCCTCGCCTCCTTGTCTCCTTGTCTCCCCGTTTCACCTTGTCACCTTGCCACCTTGTCACCATGTCACCCCCCCCGCGCGCACAACCTGGCACGCCCCGCGGACACTCCCCGCAAAAAATTCCCTCCACAACCCCCGCACCCCCAACCCCTTACCCCAATTCCCCCCGCGTCTCTGTGCGCACAAACTGGGCGCACCCCCCCTCTATAGACAAACAGGAGCACTGCGCCATGACCCAAACCCCAAAAAACCTTCGTGGTCGGGGGGGGGCTTCACCGCTTCGTGACTTCGTGTTTCCGTCGCCGGCCGTGGAGAGGGAAGCGGTGTGTCCATTTCCCCCAAAAACCTCATACACAAGCACCAAAACCCCACATTTGCAAAAACACAACGGCAAAAACTCAACGTTTTTCACCAAACCCCCCCTACACATCGAAGAAAACCCCACCTCCTCCACCGCCATTTCCCACAACCTTCACCAACTTTCAAAAAGAATTGAACCTTCCCGCCCTCACTCCCACCCCCTCCATTCACCACTCACCACCCACCCCTCGCCCCTCGCCCCTCCCCCCTCACTCCCCCGCCTCCCGCCACACCCCGTCCGTCCCCAGCACCTCGCACGGCCGAAACCGCGTCTTGTACTCCATCTTCTCGCAACCCTCCACCCAGAACCCCGCATACCAATACGGTATCTTCATCTCCCGCGCCCACATCATCTCGTACAACGCCGAAAACGTCCCCACCGACCGCTTCCCCTCCCGCGGATCAAAGTAAAAATACATGCTGCTCACGCTCGTCTCGCATACATCGCAAATCCCCACCCCCAGCAGCTTCCCCCCCAAATCCCGATACTCAAACTCCACCGTCTCCACCGGCGACTGATACAAAAAATTCACGTACGCCATCACATCCCCCGCCTGCTTCCCATCATGCCACTCCCGCTGATACCGATCGTACAACTCCCACTTCTCCGTCGTCGGCCGCGGCACCCCCACCCGCACCTGCACATCCCGGTTCCGCCGCATCACCCGCCGCTGGCTCTTGCTCATCGCCAGACGCCCCACCGCCACCCGCAGCGGCGCACACGCCCGGCACCCCACGCACATCGGCTGATACACCACCGCCCCGCTCCGCCGAAATCCCGCATCCATCCACTTCTGGTACTCGCTCCCCGCCATCCGCTCCACCTGAAACGCCCGAAAACGCGCCTGCCGACCCGCCAAATACCCGCACGCATGCGCGCTCGTAATCGCCACCTCCTGCCTCACCGGCAACGGCCACGTCGGCCAATGACTCCGCGTCTGCTCCGCACTCATCCCCCCATTGTATCAATTCACCCCCCGCCCCTATCATCCTGTCACCCGATACCTCCCATCCTTTTCGTGTCTTTCGTCTCTTTCGTCTCTTTCGTGGCCATTTACGCCGTCAATTCGTGTCCATTTGTGAAAATTTGTGGATCGTCCCCCGTGAAAAATCTCGAAATCGCCAGCCTCTTCCAACGCACCGCCGACGTCCTCGCACTCCTCGACGGCGACTCGTTCCGCATCCTCGCCTACCGCAAAATCGCCCGCGTCCTCTCCGAGCTCCCCCACGCCGTCGAAAAACTCTCGCCCAAAGAACTCCAATCCCTCCCCGGCATCGGCAAGTCCTCCGCCCAGCGCATCGCAGAATACCTCTCCACCGGCAAAATCGCCGAGTTCGAAGACACCCTCGCCCAGGTCCCCGCCGGCGTCCTCGAAATGACCCACATCCCCTCCCTCGGCCCCAAGACCGCCGCACTCCTCTGGAAAGACGCCGGCATCACCACCATCGATGACCTCAAGGCCAGAATCGACAACGGCACGCTCCTCCATCTCCCCGGCCTCGGCGAAAAAAAACTCAAAAAAATCCGCGCCAACCTCGACCACGTCCAAACTGCCGCCGGCCGCACCCGCCTCGGCGAAGCACTCCCCCTTGCCCAAACCCTCGTCGATTACCTCCGCCAAATCCCCGGCGTCCAGAAAGTCGCTTACTGCGGCTCTCTCCGCCGCGGCAAGGAAACCATCGGCGACATCGACATCGCCGTCGCCGCCGATCCCCAGCACGCCCAGGCCATCTCCGACGCCGTTACCAAGCACACCTTCGCCGCCTCCACCATCCAGGCCGGCCCCTCCAAAACCTCCATCCTCACCGGCCACGGCGTCCAGGTCGACGTCCGCACCGTCCCCCCAAAATCCTGGGGCGCCGCCCTCCAATACTTCACCGGCTCGCAGCACCACAACGTCAAACTCCGCCAGCTCGCCCTCAAAAAAGGCTACACCCTCAACGAATTCGCACTCAGCAAAATCAACCCCGACAAATCCGAAACCCCCCTCCCCAGCGAAACCGAAGAACAAATCTACAACGCCCTCGGCCTCGCCTGGATCCCCCCCGAACTCCGCGAAGACACCCACGAAATCGAAGAAGCCGCCAAACTCTTTTCAATCGGCAATCGGCAATCGACAATCGGCAGTCCCTTCGACCTCGTCACCATCGATCACATCCGCGGCGACCTCCACACCCACACCACCGCCTCCGACGGCTCCCACTCCATCGAAGAAATGGTCGCCGAAGCCAAACGCCGCGGCTTTGAATACCTCGCCATCACCGACCACTCCAAATCCCAGTTCCAGGCCAACGGCCTCAAGCCCGACCGCCTCCTCGACCACATCCAGAAAATCCACGCCGTCGCCAAAGAAGCCATCAAATCGGGCTTCCTCCTCCTCGCCGGCTCCGAAGTCGACATCCTCGCCGACGGCTCCCTCGATTACGAAGACGACCTCCTCGCCAAACTCGACTGGGTCGTCGCTTCCCCCCACGCCGCCCTCTCGCAAGACTCCGACGCCGCCACCGCCCGCATGGTCCGCGTCGCCGCCAACCCCTACGTCTGCGTCATCGGTCACCCCACCGGCCGCCTCATCCCCTCCCGCCGCGGCATCGAGCCCGACATGGAAAAAGTCATCTTCGCCGCCGCCCGCAACGGCATCGCGCTGGAGATCAACGCCAACACCCACCGCCTCGACCTCCGCGACACGCACGCCCGCCTTGCCGTCAATGCCAACGTCCCGATCTGCATCGATACCGACGCCCACTCCTTCGCCGACTTCGACGAACTCCCCTGCGGCATCCTCACCGCCCGCCGCGCCTGGGCCACCCCCGCCCACATCCTCAACACCCGCCCCCTCGAATCCCTCCAACAATGGCTCAAAGACCGCAAAGCGACGGCGGGGTGGTAACGTTCGGTGTCCGGCACGCCGCCGTCAGGCTCTCCGCGCTTTGGCCATGACGCGCTCGTCTGTGCCCACGCTCTTTCGCATGTCCGCCACCGTCAGCACCGCGAACGTTATCATCAGCACCATCCCGATGCCGCCGCTCAATATCCCCAGCACCATTTGCGTCGAATCACTCGCCATGGCCGCCTGCGACTGCGGGAACAGCCCGGCCAAACAGACGGCCGTCAGCAATCCCACGGCGGGATGCGCCGCGTAATACCGAAATCCCCCCACCAGCATCACGACGAGCAACCCGATCCCCACCACGCTCCAGAACATTAACATATCGCCATTTTTGGAAAGAAGTATCCCATATCCGATTGCCGTCACCACTACAGGCACGGCCGCAATGCCCGCCGGATGCACACTGCTTCGCTCGTCGCGCATGTCCGCACCTCCAAAGGCCCCGCCTCATCCCGTCCACCACATTCTCCTGAGTAGCTCCCACCAGGGTCAACAAAATTTCCCACGGCCGGGTGTAGTTCTCAATGCGGGTAAACTTCCGGGACGCCAGCGTGAGGGAGGGCAGGGGGAGGGTGGGTATACTGGAGGGCATGAGTCCGACAGTTTTCAGACAGGGCCCGTATCGTTTCTTTTTCTTCTCAAGAGAAGAGCCTCGCCCGCATGTGCATGTTCAATGTGCCGACGGCGAAGCAAAATTTTGGATTACGCCCGCGGTCGCCTTGTCGGTCAATGTGGGATTGAGCAAGAAGCAGGTTTTGCAGCTAGAAAAGATCATTACGGAGCGCCGCGATGAAATCGACCAGGCGTGGCAACGCCATTTCCAAAGTTGAAGTTTCCCATATCTCGAAAAACGGGGTGTGGATCCTCATGGACGAACAGGAACACTTCCTGAGCTTTGAAAGCAATCCTTGGTTCGAAAACGCAACGGTGCGGCAGATTTTGGACGTGCGACTCCACGCCGGCCACCACCTGGAATGGCCGGAACTGGACGTCGATCTCGAACTTGAGGCGATCATGCATCCGGAGCGCTATCCGCTCCAAGCGCGTGTGACGCCGGCGCGTTCGCAGGCGGGCCGCGCCGGACTCAGGAACATCACCAAATCCGGCACCACAAGCACTTGAGATATGCCGACTCCGGCGCTTCGGTCATCACCGGATGGTCTGCGCCGGGACCGGTCGATTGCAGCACCTGCACGCGCCGCCCGCTCGAGCGCGGCGCCCCTCGCAGCACCGAGAAAAACTCCTCCGGACTCAACAGCCCAGAGCACGAACAGGTCAGGAGCATCCCGCCGGGCTTCACGAGCGTTACCGCCAGCTTGTTCAGGTCGAAGTATTTCGCTCGGCCCTCGGTGAATTCTTCGCGCGAGGCGATCAATTTCGGCGGGTCCAGAACCACGACATCAAACTGCTTCCCGTTCGCCTGCAACTGCCGCATGTATGGAAAAACATCCGAGTGCGCCGTGCTCAACACCGACCGCGCAACGTTATTCAAATTCGCATTCCGCTGCGCCAAAGCGATCGCATCCTCATCCAGATCGACGCACGTGACCGCCGCCGCCTTGCCAAGCGTCGCCGCATACACGCCGAAGCCGCCGGAATAACAGCAAAGATCGAGCACCTCGGCCCCCGGCGTGAATTGCGTCAGGCGCAGGCGATTGTCGCGCTGATCGCAGAAGAAGCCGGTCTTGTGTCCGTGCGTGAGGTCAATCTGAAAACGCACGCCATTTTCCGTAATGATCGTCGACTGCCGATCCGCCCGCCGCGCCGCCACGGGCCCGGGCGATTCGCCCTCCATCACGAACCCCTCCGCCCGTTGCACCCTCTCGTCCGCCCGCACCAGCACGCGCTCGACGCCAACATCCGCGAGCACCTTCCGCACCGCCGCGCGAATGGCCTCGGCGCGGCGGAACATCGGAAAGTTGAACACCTCCGCCACCGCCGTATCGCCAAGGCGATCGATGATCAGTCCGGGCAGGGCATCGCCCTCGGCATGCACGAGGCGATAAGCGTCGGCGATGGCATCGAGCTTGAGAACATCGCGCCGGAGCCGGGTCGCCGCGGCGATGCGCTCTTCCAGGAAGGACTCATCGAGCGGCGCGTCGTTGAAGGAGAGCATGCGCAGGCCGTACTGGGATTGCGTGGAAAGCAGCCCGGTGCCGAACCGCACGGCGTCGCGATCGTATACAGCTACGAGGTCGCCATTGCGCGCCGCTGGATCGGTGCGGCCGACCATTTTGCGGAAAATCGCCGGGTGATAAACCGCGTTGCGAAGCTGCACCCACGGCAGCGGTCCGGCATGCGTGATGGGCATCATGCGGCCCGCGGAATCGGGCGCCCCGGCATCCCCGCGAGGACGCAGCGGCGCCTGCGGGCCGCTTGGCCGACCGGGTGAACGGCGAGAGAATCCATCGGCCACGGCAACTCCACTGTACGACGAACCGGCCACGCGCCGGCACAGGAATGATTATAATGCCCGCCGGTGTCCTTCGTCTCACGGGGCCTCCATGATCCACATCATCCGCATCATGTTCATCATCCTCGTCTCCATCGTGGCCACCGCCTATCTCTGGGCGACGCTCACCTACGTCCCGGGCGGCGCCGGGGGCGGCCCGCAGCAGGTGTCGATCGAGCAGTCCCATCCGGCGACTCTTCCGGGCTCGACGACTCATCCCGCGCTGCAGAAGCCGCCCTTGCCCGAGGCCAGCGAGCAACCTTTCAATTCAGTGCCCTACATGATGATGGTCTCGGCCGTGGTGATCGCGTTTTTGATCATCACCATGGATCTGTTGATCCGGAGAAAGAACCTGGCCGCGCTCTCGGGGTTGTTTTTCGGCCTGCTCGTGGGCGTGGTGGTATCGGTGGGGCTCTCTTATTTGATCGACTCGGCCACGCGGATTTTTCTTTCGGACGAACTGCGCGCCAATTATTCGCCGTTGATCGAAGGCACGAAGGTGTTGCTGGGCCTGATGTGCTGCTACCTGACGGTGTCGTTTATCCTCCAGACCAAGGACGATTTCCGGTTCATCATTCCTTATGTGGAATTCGCCCGGGCCACGCGCGGGCCGCGGCCGATGATCCTGGACACCTCCGTGATCATCGACGGGCGCATCGCGGACATGGCTACCACGGGCTTGTTCGAGGCGCCGGTGATCGTGCCGCGGTTCGTGCTCAACGAGTTGCAGGTGGTGGCGGATTCGTCGGACAAGCTCAAGCGTTCGCGCGGGAGGCGGGGCTTGGACATTCTCGAAAAGCTCAAAGCGATGCCGAAGCTGGAACTGCGGTTCTGGGAGGGGACGCTGACGGATACGGCGGCCGAGGCGGAAGGGGTGGACCACAAGCTGGTGGCGCTGGCGCAGCAGGAAAACGCGCGGATCGTCACCAACGATTTCAATCTCAACAAAGTGGCCAGCCTGCGGGGCGTGACGGTGATCAACATCAATTCGATCGCCGATGCGCTCAAGCCGGTGGCGCTGCCGGGCGAGACGATGAAGCTGCGGATCGTGCGGCCGGGCGAAGGGCCGACGCAGGGCGTGGGATATCTGGAGGACGGCACGATGGTGGTGGTGGACGGGGCGCGGGACAAGGTGGGGCAGGATATCGAGATTACGGTCACCAATGCCCTCCAGACGAATGCGGGGAAGATGATCTTCGGCAAAACCGATTCGACGGGGCATGCGCCGCCTTCGCCGCGGACGCCGCGCGGCGGGGGAGGAGGCGGGCCGCCGATCGCAAGTCCCGCGGCGGCGGGTGCGGCGGGCGGCAATGGCGGGGTGGGCGGGGCGGGTTCAGGAAAACAGTGAGGCGGGGGCGGCGGCGGGGAGGATTTGGCTGGCGAGACGTCGCTGGACTTGCTGGTACATGGCGAGGAGAAAATCGGCGGTGTCGGCGAGTTGCAGTGTGTCACGTTTCCCCCCGCCGGCGGCGAAGAGGCCGAAGGCGAAGGGGGAAGGCGAGGGCAGATCGAGGAGGCGGAGGGAAGTGGCGGTGAGGGCGGCGAGAAATTCTTTGGCGGCGGGGGCGTTGAGCAGGTCGTGGGTGATGGTGCGGCGGGTTTCTTCGAGCAGCAGGTGATCGGGGTGATGCTCGCGCAGGGCGTCATGAAGGCGCGTGGCGTAGGACTGGAGCTGGCCGATGTAGCGCCGGCGGCCGAACTTGTTTTGCAGGAGGGCGTGGGCGCGAATGGCGGTGTAGCGGAACTGGGCGCGGAAAAGCTCGGAGGCGTCGATGGCGGCGGCGAGGTCTTCGTCGAAGTGGGCGGGGGCAAGCAGCGAGCGGATGAGGGTGCGGTCGGCGCGGCGGGCGGCGGAGGAGTTGGAGATCCAGACGGCGAAGGCGTAGTCATCGATGACGACGGTGGCGTTGTGGCCAGAGACGGGGTCCTCCGTGGAGGCGGTGCGGCCGAAGCGCTGGTGGATGCGGTAGGCGACGGCGCGGGCGAGGGCTTCGTTGGCGGCGCGGCCGATCATAGTGTGGAAGACGAGAACGACGGCGTCATCGTCGGGGACGCGTTCGACAAGGAGTTCGTCATTGGTGGGGATGTCGGCGTAGCGGAACTGGGCGTGGAGGAACTGGGCGGCGGATTTGGCGGTGGCGGTGTCGGCGGCGAACTGGCGGGTGAGCGTGCGGGCGATGGCGGATTCGCCGGCGGGGGCGATGGCGCGGACCTTGGCGCGGAAGTCGCGCATCTGGGCGGCGAGACCGGGCTCCATGGCGAGGGTGCCGGAGTACCAGCGGGGGATGGTGGGGGTTTGGCCGGCGCATTCGGTGACGAAGACGGACATGGCTTTGGCGGAGTGGAACTGGACGCAGCGGCCGGCGAGGACGAAGCGGTCGCCGGGTTTGAGGATCTGGGCGAAGGCCTCTTCGATTTTGCCGATGGGGCCGCCGTTGTGGAGGCGGACGTGGACCTGGGTTTCCTGGGTGATGGTGCCGGCGTTCTGCGCGTAGAGGCCGGCGGTGGCGGGGCGTAGCGGGTGCAGCAGGCCGGAAGGTTCGAGGAAGAGTTTGGCGGGGAGGTGGGCGGTGTCGCGGAGTTGGGGGGTGGCGATGTAGTCGAGGACGCGGGTGAACTGGTCGCGGGTGAGGGTGCGGTAGGGGTAGGTGCGGCGGATGATGGCGAAGGCGTGGTCGGTGTGGATGCCGTGGGGTTTGTGCTGGAGGGCGAGGCCGATGAGATGCTGGGCGAGGACGTCGAGGGGGTTTTCGGGGATGTGGATCTGGTCGATGCGGCGGTGGCGCATGGCGTGTGCGGTGACGAGGGATTCGACGAGGTCTGCGGGGATGGTTGGGAGGAAGGTGCCTTTGGCGGTGGCGTCGAGGGAGTGTCCGGAGCGGCCGACGCGTTGGAGTCCGCGTGCGACGCCCTTGGGGGAATTGAGGAGGATGACGCGGTCGATGGCGCCGATGTCGATGCCGAGTTCGAGGGAGGTGGAGCAGACGACGGCGCGGAGTTGGCCAAGCTTGAGGCGGCGTTCGATATCGAGGCGGAGGTCGCGGTCGAGGGAGGAGTGGTGGGCTTCGATGTGGGCGGGGGCGATGATGTCGGTGGGGTTGGAGCCGTCGGGGGCGATGGGGTTGGCGGCGAAGCGTTTGCGGAGCTGGAAGGTGACGCGTTCGGTGGCGGCGCGGAGGTTGGTGAAGATGAGGGTGGTGCGGTGCCGGCGGATGGTGGATTCGAGGAGGTCGTAGACGTGCTTGTTGATCTGGGCGGTGGTGAGGAAGGGGGTGTTGGATTTGGCGAAGGGGGAAGCGATGGAGAGATCGAGGGGGCGGGGGAAGGAGGCGTCTGCGATGGCGCAGGGGCGGGGCGTCTCGTCGGGGGCGTTTCCGACGAGGAAGTGGGCGAGGCGGTCGAGAGGGGCGATGGTGGCGGAGAGGCCGATGCGTTGGGGGTCTGCGCCGCTGTGTGTGGTGGTGAGGTGGGAGAGGCGTTCGAGGGAGAGGGCGAGGTCGGTGC
This sequence comes from Phycisphaerae bacterium, assembly GCA_035548175.1. GTDB lineage: Bacteria > Planctomycetota > Phycisphaerae > WQYP01 > WQYP01 > CALCHA01. The sequence goes on from DASZTO010000025.1 coordinate 65,850, forward strand.
CTCGTTTGTTGGGGGCGAGTGCGTGGAGTTCGTCGATGATGATGCGGCGGACGGAGCGGAGCAGGTCGCGCGTGCCGGGGGCGGCGAGGCAGAGGGCGAGGGATTCGGGGGTGGTGATGAGGATGTGCGGGGGGCGGCGGAGGAGAGCGGCGCGTTCTTTGGCGGGGGTGTCGCCGGTGCGTTGGGCGATGCGGATGGCTTGACCAGGTGAAGGGGTGTGTGCGGCGATTTCGGAAAGGGGGGTGGTGAGGTTTTTTTGGATGTCGGTGCCCAGCGCGCGAAGGGGGGAGATGTAGAGGGTGTCGATGGCGTCGGGGAGGGCATTGGCGGCGTGTCGGCGGAGGAGGTCGTCGAGGATGGCGATGAAGGCGCAGAGGGTTTTGCCGGTGCCGGTGGGGGCGCAGACGAGTACATTTTGGCCGGCGTGGAGGGCGGGGATGGCGAGGGCCTGGGGTGCGGAGAGGGATTTGAATCTGGCGGTCCACCAGGCGCGGACGGGGGGGGAGAGGAGGGCGAGGATTTGGTCTGGGGTGAGGGAAGGTTGGAGGAATTGGAAGTGCACGAGCGCTCCGTCGCTGTGGCGGTGAGGGGGCAGGCCGTTGCCAGGGGCAGTATAGCGAGGCGGGGGCGAGGGGGCGAAGGGGAGGGGACGAGGGGACAAGGAGACAAGGAGACAAGGGGACACGGAGACGAGGGGACAAGGGGGCGGGATGGGATGGAGGAAGTCAAGGGGAAAATTTGCGGGTGATTCGGGCGGTGCTGTCGGCGTCGTGGAAAGGGTTACGGGGTGTTGGGATCTGGGGGTGGTGGAGGCGGACCGCCGTCGGGGGGGGGTGGGGGGCCGTCTTCAGGGGGAGTGGGCTTGGGGGCGGGTTGGACGGAGGCGCCGTTGAGGGTGGTGGGTTCGATGAGGCGGCCGCCGCCGGCGAGGGGTCGTGCATCGCCTTGGACGATGATGTGATCGCCGATGTTGAGGATGATGGGGACGCGGTCGGGGTCAACCTTGACGAGGTCGCCGTTGTTGAGTTGGAGTCCGTCGGCGGCGCCGTCGTGGTTGTAGTTGATGGCGGTGACGACGCCGTCGGAGGTGATGGGCTGATGGGCGGCGGGGCCCTCGTGGGCGTATTGGTTGCCGCGGGAATCGGTGAGGGAGAAGAGTTCATAGACGGCATGATCGGCGGCTTTGGGGGCACGGCCGGCGGGAGCGTCGCGTCCGGCGGGGCCGGCATCGGCGGGGCCTCGGCCGGGTCCGGGTCCACGTCCGCGTCCGGCGGGTCGGGTGGAACCGACGGCTTGGACGATGTCGCCGACGGAGACGGTCTGCATGATGCGGATGCCGAGATCGGGGGGCAGATTGAACTGGACGACGGGCTGATCGCCGGGGGGAGCGATGACGACGCCTTCCGCGCTGCCGTTGGGACCGCGGTTGAAGCTGACGACGCGGCCTTTGACGGTGACGGGGGAGGAGTCGTCGGTTTGGGCGCGGGCGGTGGCGGCCATGATGGCAAGGGCGGCCGCCAGGAGCCGGGTCGTCCATGGCGAGCGCGAAATGGCGTTGGGCGGGAGAGCAGGTGATAGACGCATGCGAAAGGCCCTCGATGAGCGTCTGGGGCGTCGGATGGGTGTTGGTGCGGGGAGGTGGGGCGGGCGTTTCAAGATTTTGGTCGGGGGTTCGTTGTTGATCTTGTATCGGATGCCCAAGCGTGGACGAGCTTTCGCCCCTGCCGGGGCGATGGCGGGAGAGGCGGGTGGCGTATCCCACGGCGGCGGGGGCATGCCGCGTTGCGGTGGGCTAAGGGCTTTGGCCGCTGCCGGGGCGGGACTCGATGTTGAGGTGGCGACGATCAATCGTCGGAGTGAGATCGCGGCTGACGGGATCAGGACTGGCTCAAGCGTTGGGCGGGGGCCTTTGCGAGCAGGGCGTGGGTTTGTGTGAGCAGGGGGACGAGTTCGCGGATGCCGGCCATGCGGGCGATGGGTTCGAGGTCGACGTGCTCGGCGTCGGCGGCGTTTTTGCCGGGGAACCAATGGCCGCCGTTACCGAGGAGGTTGTAGCGCATTTCGGCGTATTCCCGCATATCGAAGGCGTCGACGAGATTGCGAAGCCAGAGGATGACGGGGATGTTGATTTGGCCGGGGGTGAGTTCCCAGGGGGGGATGGGGAGTGAAAAGGGATCGCGGAGGGCTTCGGGGACGTGTTGGTGGAGGGAAGATTCGAGGCGCGTGAGGATGGGGCCGAGGAGTTCGCGTGCGCGGGGGAGCCATTTAAGGGCTTCGACGTGGGTGTCAAAATCGGAAGGCCGGGCTGCGCCGACGGAGAGCGTGTGGACCTCGCGATGACTGAGGCAGAAGAGGTCGTTGAAGGCCATGGGATGGAGGGGCTGGCACAAGCGGGTGAGCTTTTCGGGAGGCGCGTAGAGTTTTCCGCCCTTATCGGAGGGGGAAATGATGAAGACGCCCATGTCGCGTTGGGTAGCGGCCTGAATGGCGGGGGCGTTTTTCTGAAAGATCCAGTACCAGTGGAGGTTGACGTAATCGAAGCCGCCGTTGTGGGGATGGTCGATGAGGGAGAGGAGGAGGTCGGAGGGGGCGTGTGTGGAGAAGCCGATGTGTTTGGCGCGGCCCTGGCGCTGGAGCTGGCGAGCGGCGCGGAGGCATCCGCCGCGGCCATCGGGGCCGAGGGCTTTTTGCGCGACGTCGTCGTTATTGATGCCGTGGAGGGCGAGGAGGTCGACGTAGTCGAGGCGGAGGCGTTCGAGGGATTCATCGAAGTGTTTGAGGAAGAGGGCGGGGTCGGCCTCGGGGACGATTTTAGTCTGGACGATGAGCTTTTCGCGGGGGAGGGAAGGGAGCACGAGGCCGAGCTGGCGTTCCGAGGAGCCATATCCGCGAGCGGTTTCGATGTGGGTGATGCCGAGATCCCAGGCGCGGCGGACGGTGGCTTGGAGGTTGGCCTGGTTTTCGGGGGGGATCTGTTCGAGGGGTGTATCCTGCCATTTCCACTGGAAGCGCATGCCGCCGCAGGAGAAGAGGGGCATCATGAGGCCCGTGCGTCCAAACCGGCGGTACTCCATGGCGCGCTCCTGCCAAACAGCGTGGCGCCGCCTATGATGCGAGGATGTGCCGGGAGCGTCAAACCGGCGGGCGACGGGTGGGGCGGCGATGGAGGCAGCAGTGAGTGCGGAGAACGTCGATGAAGGGCGGGTGAGGGAATTGCTGGACCGGGTGCGGTCCGGCGAGACGAGCGTGGAGGCGGCGCTGAATGTGTTGCGTCGGCAGGCGTGCGAATCGCTGGAGTGCGCGACGATCGATCATCATCGGGAATTGCGCAAGGGATTTCCGGAAGTGATTTATTGTGATGGGAAGACGCCGGGGCAGGTGGCGCAAATCGCGGAGCGTCTGGCGGCGCGCTCGCCGCGGCTGCTGGGGACGCGGGCGACGGCGGAGCATTACGCGGCGGCGGCGACGTGCGTGCCGGAGCTACAGTATCATGCGTCGGCGCGCTGCCTGTATCTGGATCGTGCGCCGGCGGCGAAGCACGTGGGCGTCGCGATCGTGGCGGCGGGGACGAGCGATTTGCCGGTGGCGGACGAAGCGGCGGTGACGCTGTCGGTGATGGGTCACGAGGCGTTGCGGATCACGGACGTGGGGGTTGCGGGGCTGCACCGGATACTGGCGCGGGTGCCGGATCTGCTGGAGGCGCGGTGCGTGATCGTGGTGGCGGGGATGGAGGGCGCGCTGCCGTCGGTGGTGGCAGGGCTGGTTGCGGCGCCGGTGATAGCGGTGCCGACGAGCGTGGGATATGGGGCGAGCTTCGGGGGAGTTGCGGCGCTTCTGGGGATGCTCAACGCGTGCGCTTCGGGGATCGCGACGGTGAACATCGACAACGGATTTGGCGCGGCGTTTGTGGCGGCGGCGATCAACAGCCAGTGCATCCAGGCGGCAAGCCGTAAGCATCCAGCTTGACCGCTCCCCGTGCAGGCGGATATTGCCTATACTTTCGGTGGTCGCCGTTCGTGCCGGAGTTTCCATGACAGTCGCCGCCGATTCCTTACTTGCCCGGCTTAGCGGCTGGATGCGCCAGCAGGATTCTGTGCTGACGGCGTATTCGGGGGGCGTGGATTCGGCGGTGGTGCTGGCGGCGGCGCATCGGAGTCTGGGCGACAGGGCGCTGGCGTGCATCGGGATTTCGCCATCGTATCCAGAGCGGGAGCTGGTGGGGGCGCTGGGCGTCGCGCGGCAGCTTGGGGCGAGGATTCGCACGGTCGAGACGCAGGAGCATCTGGATCCGGCCTATGCGGCCAATCCGGCGAACCGCTGCTATTTCTGCAAGTCCGATCTGTACACGCGGCTCAAGGAGATCGCGCGCGAGGAAGGGTTCGCGGTGATCGTCGACGGCAATAACGCCAGCGATGCTGTGGCGGGGGACCGTCCGGGCTGGCTTGCGGGACGCGAGCGGGGCATCCGGTCTCCGCTGGCGGAACTGGGGTTCACGAAGGAGCAGGTTCGCGCGGCGGCCAAGGAGCTTGGGCTGCCGGTGTGGAACAAGCCGGCGGCGCCATGCCTGGCGTCGCGTGTGCCTCATGGGACGCCGATAGTGCCGGGGCTGTTGCAGAAGATCGAGCGTGCGGAGAATGTGCTTCATGGGCTGGGATTCACGGTGTTTCGCGTGCGTCATCACCAGGACATTGCGCGGATCGAGCTTCCGCCGGAGGATTTCGCCAAGGCGTTGGCGTTGCACAACGAGATCACGGGGGCGCTGAAATCGGCGGAAGGCGGGGGCTATAAGTTTGTGACGCTCGATCTGGCGGGTTTCGCGTCGGGGAGCCTGCACGCGGCGACCAAGTAGGCGCCATTTCGAAACCGGTAAATGGGACGAAAGACACGAGAACACGAAAGATAGAGACGCCATGCCCATCGCTTACCTTGACCTGCCCTCCGGCATATCGGGCGACATGTTTCTGGGTTGCCTGATTGATGCGGGGTTTGCGGTGGAGGCATTGCGCGCGGCGATTGGGGCGCTGAAGCTGCCGGGGGAGGAATATAGGATCGAGGCGCGGACGGTGATGAAGGGGCCGCTGCGGGCGACGCTGGCGGATATTCAAACTTCCGAAGCGCATGCGCACCGGCATCTGGCGGATATTGCGGGGATGATCGGGGGCGCGGATTTGCCGGAGCGGGTGAAGCGCGACGCGATCGCCACATTCGAGCGTCTGGCCCGGGCGGAAGCGAAAGTGCACGACACGACGCCGGACCGCATTCATTTCCACGAGGTGGGGGCGATGGACGCGATCATCGACATCGTGGGCTCGTGCGCGGGCGTAGATCATCTGGGGATTGAGAAGGTGTTTGCGTCGCCGTTGCCGCTATCCGCGGGCTGGACGAAGTCGGAGCATGGGCAGATTCCGCTGCCGGCGCCGGCGACGCTGGAGCTGCTGGCGGAGGCGAGGGCGCCGACGCGTCCGGGTCCGGCGGCGGGGGAGTGGGTGACGCCGACGGGCGCGGCGCTGGTGTGCCAGCTTGCGACGTTCGGGCAGCCGGCGATGACGCTGGAGCGGATTGGCACGGGGGCGGGGCGGAAGGATCCGGGCTGGCCGAACATTGCGCGTCTGTGGGTGGGGGCGGCGGCGGGGGGGGGCGGTCCGGCGGGAAAGCTGGTGCAACTGGAAACGAACATCGACGACATGAATCCGCAACTCTACGCCGCCGTCTCGGAGAAACTTTTCGCGGCGGGTGCGAAGGATGTCTGGTTCACTCCGATTCACATGAAGAAGAACCGTCCGGCCGTGCTTCTGGCGGCGCTGGGGAACGCGGCGCAGGAAGAGGCGTTGGCGCAGGTGATGCTGGAAGAAACGACGACGCTGGGGGTGCGGGTGCATGGGATTGAGCATCGGCATGAGGCGGGGCGCGCGATGGTGACGCTGGAGACGCGGCATGGGCGGATCCGGGGGAAAGTAAAGGTGCACAATGGCCGGCCGGCGGCGATCACGCCGGAGTACGACGACGTCGCGGCGCTGGCCGGGCGTTTGCATGTGCCGGTGAAGGAGGTTCTGGATGCGGCGAGCGCCGCGGCGCATCGGCATCTGGAGGGGTTGCGGGCGTCGGAGGGCGGCGGGGGCGCTTCCGCCCATCCATAAATCGCGGGGGGAAACCTTTTTTTTCGGCCCCATTTTTGCAACGCAAGCCCTGCAGAGACGCCTGGCGCGCTGCTGCGCGCCGCCTCAAGGAGCGCTCGTGTCCGCATCCCGCGCGATAACCCCTCCCGCCTCGCCGGCCCCTCCCGCGCCGGAAGGCCGCGCCGCCGCTTCAGCGCCTGCGAAGCGCCGGCATCCCCATCGCTGGCGCAACCGGATACTCTTCACGTTTCTGTTTCTGGTGGTGGCGCTGGTGGCGGTGCGCTTGGCACTGCCCACGTGGGTGCGCTGGTACGTCAACAAGACCATCGATCGATCGCCTCTCTACCGCGGAACGATCGGCGACGTGTCGATTCACCTGTGGCGCGGCGGCTACACCATCCACGATGTCCGGCTGGATAAGACGACGGGGAACGTTCCGGTTCCGTTCTTCTCGGCGAAGCGCGTCGATCTTCACCTGGAATGGGACGCTTTGCTGTCGGGCAAGGTGGTGGGGCACGTGACGCTGTACCATCCGGAGCTGAATTTCGTCGATTCCAAAAATGCCGCGACTTCTCAGACGGGCAACGAGGGGGCGAGCGATTCGGGCGGCGGCGGCGGCCCGTGGCTGGGGATGATCCGGGATCTGTTTCCCTTCCAGATCAACTCGGCGGTGGTGCATAACGGGGAGATTCACTTCCGGGCGTTCGATACCAATCCGCCGGTGGATGTGTATCTGAACAACGTGGAAGCGTCGGTGGACAACCTGACGAACATCCACGACGAGACCAAGCCGCTGATCACCACCATTTCGGCCACCGCGCTCGCGATGAACCAGGCGCACTTTGAATTCAACATGAAGCTGGATCCCTTCTCGTACCGGCCGACGTTCCAGCTGGCCACGCGGCTGGTGGGGCTGGACGTGACGCAGATCAATCCGCTGGCGCAGGCTTATGGCGACTTCGATTTCGAGAAGGGCTATTTCGACCTGGTGGTGGAGCTCAACGCGAAGGAGGGCAGCGTCGAAGGCTACATCAAGCCGCTGTTTCGAAACCTCCAGATATTCTCGCTGCGGCAGGACATGAAGAAGGACAACGTGCTGCAGTTTTTCTGGGAAGCGCTGGTGGGAGGCGTCACCAAGGTGCTGACCAATCCGCCGCGGGATCAGTTTGCCACGTACATTCCGGTGTCGGGGAACCTCGACAAGCCGTCGACGGACATACTGGCGACGGTGGGCAACGTTCTGCGCAACGCCTTCATCCGCGCGTATCTGCCGCGGTTTCAGGGGGTGGCCCCGGACTCGGGCGGCCTGGAATTCGCGCCGGGGACGGATATCGATCCAAGTAACCCGGTTTACAACACTCCGTGAGGTGCTATCCATGCTCTGGCTTTTGCGCATTCCCCTGTTCCGCGCCGCGGCGCTGGCCGCCACGCTGGCGTGTCTCGTTTCCTGCGGCAGCGCGCAAAAATCCAACCCGGCGTTTTTCACCTCGGGCTCACAACAGGCGGATCAGCGCGCGGAACAGCGCATGGCCAAATCCGGCCAGCTCAAAGGGTCGCAGAAGGACGCCAGCGGAAACTCCGCGCCGGCGAACCAGACGCTCTACGCGCGTCTGGGCGGGGATCAAGGCATAACGGCGATCGTGGACGACTTTGTTCCCCGGGCCATCGCCGATCCGCGCGTCAACTGGACGCGCTCGGGCATCACCCACGGCGGCTTCCTGGGCATCCACACCAAATCGTCGGCCTGGGACCCGACGCCCGGAAACCAGACGGCGCTCAAGCGGCACATGGTGCAGTTCATCGCGGTGGCCTCGGGCGGACCGACCAAGTACGAGGGGCGGGACATGAAAACCGCGCACGCCGGGATGAAGATCACCAATGCCGAATTCGATGCGGCGGTGGGCGACCTGAAAGCCTCACTGGATAAACTGGGCGTGGCGACGGGGGACCAGAAGGAACTGCTGGCGATCATCGAATCCACGCGGCCGCAAATCGTGACGGTCCGCTGAGGGCGCGCGGCGGCAGGCCTCGGCGCGGGGAGGGCTTGCGCGTTTTCGTTCAAGAATGCTCGATTTTTTCCCAGCCGCTTCCCGGCCCCAGCTTTTCGAGCGTCGAATGCTCGGCGAAATAGCTGCAATGGCCGCACGACCCGCAGATGACGGCTTCGATTTTCGGCGTGTAGGAGAAGTTGCCCAAGCCCTTGAGGAGGTTGACGCCGGTGGCGCCGCCGGAATCGAGGCGGCGTGTATACAACTCGGCGCTGCCGCAATTGGGACATGCTTTGCGAAAATCGACGCTCATGTCTCCACGATACCATTGCCGGTAAAAAAAATCTTCCCCCCCCTCACCGAACGCGGCTTGAGGGCGCGGCCATCTTATTCGTGGCGGTCATTCGTGGCGTTGGCGTCCCCGTCAATGGCGGCCCGCAGGCCGCTGGGTCCGCAGGATAGATGCGCGCGCCCTGAGCGGATCGGCCTTCGGCCGAACATTGGCGGGACGCTGCGGGACGCCGATGCCGCAAAGGATGGCCGCATCCGTTCGCGGGGATTCGGCCGGCCGGGGGGCCTCCGGGGCGTGCTGCAAAAGCAGCGAGAGGCCGCTCGAAAGCGGCCTCTCGCAGGTAAACCATGGGAAGGGTTGGCAGGCGTTACTGGCCGGCTGGTGCGCCGCCACCACCGCCACCACCGCCACCACCGCCGCCGCCGCCGCCACCGCCGCCACGACGACCGCCGCCGAAGCCGCCGCCGCCGCCGCGACCCTGGAAGGCCGCGAGCTTCAGATCGGGAGCGTTGGTGGTTTCATTGGCCTTGACCGTGATGGGGTTCTGGCGATCGCTCTGGGCGATCAGCGAGCCGGGGGCGAACATGCCGCGACCACGACCGCCGGGCCCGCCGGCGCCGGGTCCACCGGCTGCATTTCCACCCGCGGCGCCGCCCGCGGCAGCGCCTTCGGGAGCCTTGATGGCCATCAGGCGGATGTCACCGACGGGCACTTTTTCGAGGGTGTAGGTGCCATCGTCACCGGTGGTGGCCGTCGCCAAAGGCGCCGCGCCGAAGCCGCCGCCGCCGCGCCGGCCGCCGGGAGCGCCGCCACCGGGTCCACCGCCGGCCGCACCGCCGGCCGCACCCGCGCCGCCGCCGCCGCGCCGTCCGCCGCCGAAGGGCGCCAGAGCGTTGACGGTTACGCCCTTGGCGGGCTTATCGTTTTCATCCAAGACTTTGCCCTTGACCGTACCGGTAGCGGTCGGCTGCGTGGTCGCGCCCGGCGCCGCTGCGGCGCCCCAGCTCAAGCCGCTGGTGGACAAGGCCACCGCCACCGCCAGCGCGGCGGTCACTGCTGACAATCCCATCACCTTACGCATACCCTCTGTCCTTTCGAAAAACGAGGATGTATCGGTTCTTCACCCCCCCGAAACGCTTCGGGGCGAGCGCTTTCCCTCTGCTTTCACGAATCTCCCGCCCCAAAGTTTCAACCCCCTGTTCCTCCGCATGTTTGAAGTGCCTTCCCTGTTGCAAGCGCGGGCGAAATGTGGGCGTCCGCTCTTAGTCTGACGTTCCAGACACGTGAAAATTGCGTCTGTTAGCGCGATTCTGGGGAATCGTGCGGGCCGATTTGCCTGTGCCCAGTCGAAAAGGCGGTGGCGAGTCGCTATTCTGCAGGTGCTCGCAACCCGCGTTTTCATCGGTACTTCACACATGATGCCCCGGCTTTTCGACCGCCCTCCCTCTGCGCCAGACCTGAGCCTCCTTCGACGGGCGATACGTCTGGGCCGCCTCGGCCTCCTTGTTGTTCCCCTGCCGCTCGCCCTGGCCGCGCTGCCCTCCTGCACCGCCGTTCCCGACAGCTTCACCACCGACGCCCAGGCCCTCGCCGATCTCTCGAAGGAACCCCTGGCCACCGAGCCCTGGATGTTTGGCCAGCAGACCGGAACCCTCATCAAGACCGCCCATTACCGCATTTTCACCACCCTTCAGGATCCGCTTTACCAGCACCTGCTGGCGCGCGATCTCGAGGGAGCGCTGGCCCGCGCGATGACGGTCAATCCCAACGGCCGGCTGCTGAACCCGCTCGATTGTTATGTCTTCGCCACCCGCAACCAGTGGGAAACCTACACGCGCCTGCACACGGGTCCCAACGCGCCGATCTACCTGGAGATTTCGGCCGGCGGATACTGTCAGGAGGGAATCTTCGCAGGCTATGACATCGGCCGGGAGCAAACGCTTTCGGTGATCGCTCATGAAGCGTGGCACCAATACTCGTGGTTTGCGTTCAAAGACCGTTTGCCAAGCTGGCTGGAAGAGGGGCTGGCGACGCAGAACGAAGGGATCGACTGGGAGGGGGTCACACCGGTTTTCAAACCGTCGGACAACTTCCGGCGTTTCGCCGCCCTGAAATCCGCTTTGCGCGAGAACCGGCTGTGGAAACTCCAGGACCTGGTCACGACGCACGCGGGGCGAGTGATCCGGCTTCCGCAGCGGCAGATCGATTCTTACTATGCGCAGCTCTGGTCGTTCGTGCTGTTCCTGGAGAATTCCCCGAAGTACCGCCCGGGTCTGCTTCGGCTTCTGGCTGACGCCGGGAACGGCCGCCTCACTGCCGCGCTCGCGGGCACGGGGATCACACAACCGGAGATCGACAACTTCACGGAACACTGGAACGCCGTCGCCGGTCCGGTGTACCTGCAAAAATACATCAATCCCAACATTCCGGAGCTGGACGCCGAGTACGACGCGTGGATCAGGCAATTCACGGCGGGGTATTCGCCGCACATTCCCAGGAAGCAGTGAGAGGCCCGGGGTGGGCGAGGAGCGCGGTCGCACGGGCAGCCTGCGGGGGGCGAGGGTTTCGGGAATTTTAGCGCGGAGACCGCGGAGAGCGCGGAGAGGGCTGAGGGGCGGAGCGGTCTCATTTTTGGGAACAACAATTCGGAGAACAATCCACCGCAACCCGCCCGGCGTTTTTTTTGCATTTTGCGTTTGAGGTTTTTGGCCTATCCTTCCCACATCCGCGAATGTTGAGAGGCGACAGGCATGACTCAAAGCGCGCACCGCTGGCACTTCTTCCGCGCCGGCGGCTTCGATCAGGTGCGTCTCGATGCCGGCAGCGACCTGCTTCACCTGGATCAGCTCGATCAGAAACTGTGGGTGGCGCTGGCGTGCCCGGTGGACGGGCTGGAGTTCGACCGGCGAACGCTGGAGCTGATTGACGCCGACCATGACGGGCGGATTCGCGCGCCGGACATCATCGCGGTGTCGAAGTGGGCGGGGTCGCTGGTGAAGGAGCCCTCGGACCTGCTGCGCGGCGAACCGGCGTTGAAGCTGGCGGCGATCAACGAGCAGCTTCCGGAGGGGGCGGCGATAGCGGCGTCGGCGCGGCAGATTCTGCGGAGCCTGGGCAAGGCGGAGGCGGCGGAGATTTCGGTCGAGGATGTCTCGGACACGGGGCGGATTTTTTCCAGCACGCCGTTCAATGGGGATGGGATTATTCCGGCGGACGCGGCCAGCGATGAAGCGGTGCGCAAGGTGATCGAGGAAATCCTGGCGGCGGGAGCGGAGGCGGCGGCGGTGGACAGGTCGGGGAAGCCGGGGGTGACCGCCGCGCAGACGGAGAAGTTTTTCGCCGGGCTGCGGGCGCTGGTGGCGTGGCACGAGCGGGAGGCGTCGGAGAGCGGCGTGCTGCCGATCGGCGAAGCGACGGTGGAAGCGGCGGCGGCGGTGCGGGCGGTCAGCGCGAAGGTGGAGGATTATTTTGCGCGGTGCCGGCTGGCGGCGTTCGACGGGCGGGCGCTGGATGCGATGAACCGGGCGGGGGAGGATTACGCGGCGGTGGCGTCGCGGGAGCTGTCGAGCGCGGATCCGGCGGTGGCGGCGTTTCCGCTGGCGCGGGTGGAGCCGGGGCGGGCGCTGCCGCTGAATGAGGGCGTGAACCCGGCGTGGGCGTCGGCGATCGGGGCGCTGCGTGCCAGGGCGGTGGCGCCGGTGCTGGGAGATCGAGACCAGTTGACGGAAGCGGAGTGGCGGCGGCTGACGGGGACGTTCGCGGCGTATGAGGCGTGGCAGGCGGGCGTTCCGGCGCAGGGCGCACAGAAGGTGGGCGTGGCGCGGGCGAAGGAGATTCTCGCGGGTCCTGCGGAAGCGGCGATCAAGGAGCTGCTGGCGAAGGATGCGGCGCTGGCGCCCGAGGCGGCGGGCATCGCGGCGGTCGAGAAGCTGGTGCGGCTGCACCGGGATTTGTATGAGCTGCTGAACAACTTCGTGGCGTTTCGCGATTTTTACGGGCGGCGGCGGAAAGCGATTTTCCAGGCGGGGACGCTCTATCTGGACCAGCGCGGGTGCGATCTGTGCGTGCGCGTGCGGGATGCGGCGAAGCATGCGGCGATGGCGCACCTGTCGCGCATGTACCTGGCGTATTGCGATCTGTCGCACAAGTCGACGGGGGAAACGGCGGCGATCGCGGCGGCGTTTACGGCGGGCGATTCGGACAACCTGATGGTCGGCCGCAACGGGGTGTTTTACGACCGGCTGGGGCGGGACTGGGACGCGACGATCACGAAGATCGTCGAGAACCCGATCAGCGTGAGGCAGGCGTTCTGGGCGCCTTACAAGCGGGCGATCCGGTGGGTGGAGGATCAGATCGCGAAGCGCGCCGCGGCGGCGGATGCGGCGGCGACGGATCGCCTGCAGAGCGCCGCGACATCCTTGGCCAGGGCGGCGGAGACGGGACCGGCGGCGACCACGCCGGCCGCCGCGCCTCCGCCTGCCGCGCCGCTGCTGCCCAGGAAGCTGGACGTGGGGGTGATCGCGGCGATCGCGGTGGCGTTTGCGGGCGCCAGCGCGGCGTTGGGGGCGATTTTGCAGGCATTCTTCGGCCTGGGCTTCTGGATGCCGCTGGGACTGCTGGCGGTGATTCTGGCGATCTCCGGGCCGTCGATGCTGATTGCGTGGCTGAAGCTTCGGCAGCGGAATCTGGGGCCGCTGCTGGATGCGAACGGGTGGGCGGTGAATGCGAAAGCGAAGATCAACCTGCCGTTCGGTCGGGCCTTGACGGCGACGGCGTCGCTGCCGCGCGGCGCGGTGCACGACCGCGCCGATCCCTATCGGGAGCGGCACAGGGGACGGTGGTGGACGACGGTGATCGTGGCGTTGCTGCTGGCGCTGGCGGCGGCGTGGTATTTCGGGGCGATCGAGCGGGTGTTTCCGGGATTGCTGCCGGTGAGCGGGTTTGTGGCGCGTCAGCGAGCGGCGGCCACGCAAGCGGCGGCGGGCGCGGCGACGTCGACAGCGCCTGCCGGATGATTTCGCGCGGCGGGTCCGTGCGGGATGGGCGGGGTGAGGGTGGCGCTTCGTTCTTCGGCGCGGTAGACTTGCGGGGATGAAGAGCCTGACCGTGACGCTTCCCGCAACCGCCGCCGCGCCGTACGACATTCGCATCGAGGCGGGGGGGCTGGCGCGCCTGGGCGAACAGGTGCGGGCGGTCGCGCCGGCGCCTTCGTGCGCGGTGGTGACGGATTCGCTGGTGGGACCGCTTTACCTGGAGCGCGCCGCGGCATCGCTGGCGGGCGCGGGATACCGGGTGCTGGTGCATACGATGCCCGCGGGCGAAGCGCACAAAACGCTGGCCACGGCCTCCGGGGCGCTGGATACCTTTCTGAACGCGCGCGTCGAGCGCGCGACGCCGGTGGTGGCGCTGGGCGGCGGGGTCGTCGGCGATCTCGCGGGCCTGGTGGCGGCGACGCTGCTTCGGGGCGTGCCTTTCATCCAGGCGCCCACGACGCTGCTGTCGGCGGTCGACGCGTCGGTGGGCGGGAAGGTGGGCGTGGATCATCCCGCCGGGAAGAATCTCATCGGCGCGTTTCATCAGCCGCGGCTGGTGCTGACGGACATCGCGACGTTCAAGACCCTTCCGCCGCGCGAGCTGCGCTGCGGGCTGGCCGAGTGCGTGAAGCACGCCATCATCCGCGAGGCGGGCCTGTTTGCGTTCATCGAGTCGCACGTGGGGAAGCTGCTGGCCTGCGATTCGGCCGCCATCGAAGAACTGGTGGCGCGCAACGTCGCCATCAAGGCCGCCGTCGTGATGGAAGATCCCTTCGAGCATGGCGTGCGCGCGCTGCTGAACCTCGGGCACACGTTCGGGCACGCGATCGAGAATGTGATGGGCTACACCGGCATCGCGCATGGGGAGGCGGTGGCCCTGGGTACGATCGCCGCGACCCGTCTGGCGGCGGCGCGCGGCGAGTTTCCGCCGGGGGATGTGGGGCGGATCGCGGCGCTGCTCGAGGCGATCGGCCTGCCGACGGCGCTGCCGGGGCTGGACGTCGATCGCACATTTGCCGCCATGGCCACGGATAAAAAAGTCGCGGGGGGAAGGCTTCGCCTGGTATTGCCGACGGCGATCGGTGCTGCGCGGGTGGTGCAGACGGGCGACGCGGACGTGCCGGGGATTCGCCGCGCGATTGCGTCGCTTTCCGCCGCTTAGGGAGATGCGCCATGCCTGAACGCCGATCGATGCGCCGATGGGTCGCCGGCGCCGCCCTCCTGGCGGTGGCCTTCATTGCCGCCGCCGCCGATGCGCCGACCACGCAACCAAGCGGTCCGGCCCCGGTCCTCGTGCGCGGGTTGCACGGGGCCATCTTCACGGCGCGCTTCAGCGGCGACGCCAAAATGCTGGCCCTGGGCGGCGCGGATGGCGTGTTCCTCATCGATGCGACCGGCAAAATCGTGCACGACCTGGGCACGGCGCGGCCGGTGCAATCGCTGGCTTTTTCGCGCGATGGAACCTACCTGGCGGCGGGCGTGGCCGATGGCACCATGCTGATCATCGGCGCCAACGACGGCGTCGTCCTGCGCACCATCGATTGCAGCAACTACACGCTCGATCCCGCGCCGGCGATCGCCGGTTTCCTGCCGGACAATCAGCGCGTGGTCGCCGGCGGGACGGCCGTTGGCGTGTGGTCGGCGGCCGACGGTCAATCGCAGCGGCGGTTCGAGCTTCCCGCGCCGCAGAACCGCCTGGCGCTCTCGCCGGACGCCAAGCTGCTGGTGACCGGATGGACCGCGGCCGGCGGGCTGTCGCTGGTGGATTTCGCCACCGGCCGGCCGACGCGCGTGCAGCCGGAGGTCAGAAAGGAAGAACTCGGCGGGACCCCGCGCAATCCGCGCGGCGTCGACATGGTGAGCTTCACCGGCGACGGCCGGCACTTTTACGGCGGCGGTTTGCAGGCGGGCGGCCTGTTTTTCTACAACACCGCCGACGGCTCCCAGGCCGGGGCGCTCACGCCTGATCATTTCGCCTGCGGCGCGCTGACCGACGATCTGGGCCTGCTGTTGTGGGGAACCGGGAACGTTGCGGCGAAGGGCAAGCCGGCGGAGTATGACATCGTGGTGACGGCGACCGGGACGAAAAAAGAATTGATGCGGCAGGCGAGCGATTCGCCGATCGCGGCGGTGGCGATCTCCGGCAACGGCCGCGAGATGGCCGCCGCCACGCTGGATGGAAAGGTGCGTCTATGGCGCTAAGCGGCGCGTGGCATCGCCGGGAGAAGCGGGATGAGTCCTGAGGAAATCCTGCCGTGGCTGCGTCTGGCGCGTCTGCCGGGCGTGGGGCCGATTCTCGCGGGGCGCCTGCTGGAGGCGCTGGGTTCGCCCGGGGCCATCCTCGAGGCCCATCCGGCGCGGCTTGCCGAGATCGAAGGCATCGGCCCGCGCACCGCCGGCGCGATCGCCGCGGGCGCCAGGGCCACGCTGGCCGACGCCCAGCGCGAACTGGATGCCGCCCTCCACGGCGGCGTCACGATCCTGCCGCTGCATCACCCGGCTTATCCGCCGGCGCTGCGGACGATCACCGATCCGCCGCTGCTGCTGTATGTTCGCGGAGAAATTCTGCCGGCGGATGCCGTGGCCATCGGCGTCGTGGGGGCGCGGCAGTGCACGCTCTACGGCCGGGAGGTGGCCGCGAAGTTCGGCCGCTCGCTGGCCGAGCATGGCGTGGCGGTGATTTCCGGCGGCGCCCGGGGCATCGACACCTGCGCCCATGAAGGCGCGCTGCTGGCGCGGGGACGCACGCTGGTGGTGCAGGGCTGTGGGCTCTTTCACACCTACCCGCCGGAGAACAGGAAATTGTACGAGCGGATCGTCGCCGAAGGGGCCGGGGCGATTCTTTCGGATTTTCCGCTGGATACGCCGCCGCTGAAGGAAAATTTTCCGCCGCGCAATCGCATCATCGCCGGCATGAGCCTGGGGGTGCTGGTCGTTGAAGCGAATCTGCGCAGCGGCAGCCTCATCACCGCGCGCCTGGCCGCCGCGGATTATGGCCGGGAAGTCTTCGCCGTTCCGGGACGCATCGATTCTCCCGCCAGCGCGGGCACGCATCATCTGATCAAATCGGGCACGGCGACGCTGGTGGAGTCGGTGCAGGACATTCTGGACAACCTCGGCGACGTGGGGGCGGCGCTTCGATCCGCGGCCGCATCGCCGCCGCCATCCGCGCCGCCGGTCGAGGTGCCGCAGCCACCGCTTCCGCTGCTGGAAACGCCGCGGCAAGTTCCGTCGCTCACGCCCGTGCAGCATCAAATCCTGCAGGCGATCGCCCCCGCGGGATCGACGATCGACGACATGCTGGATGCGACCGGCCTTTCCGCCGGCGTGATGATGGCCGAGCTCACGCTGCTGCAGCTTGCCGGCGCGGTGGGCCGCACCGGCGCCAACCGCTTCACGCGCGCCCGCTCCTGAATCCGGCGCTCGCCCCTTCGCCGCGCGGGCCTATTCGTCCGCAGCGTCGGGCTTGGCCGCGGACTTGCCCCTCTTCTCCGCAGGCCGATCTTCCTGGGCAAAAAGCTCGTTGAGCTCCGCCGAGGCATCGCAGGATTCGTCATCGGCTTCCCGCGGCGCGGCGGAAGCCTCCGGCTGGGCAGCCTGCTCGCGGTCATCTTCCCGCAGTCGTGCGGATTCTTCGAGTCCGCGCGCTGTGGTGCCGCCGCGATTCTGGGCGGAAAGTTCGCCGACATCCTGCTGTTCGCTCAGGCGCCGCCCGCGCGCGCCCTGCTCATCCTTCACCTGGCCCTTATAGCCCGCATCGTCTGGGTCCCGCCTGTTCATTGCACACCTCCGCTTATCGTGCCGGAAGAAACCATGCAATCGGCGTGCTGGGGCGGCTCAACGGTTGCGCTGGTCGCGGGCAAAAACTTTCACCACCGCCGCCGCCGCTGAGCGCCGCACGGAGGGATCCGGATCGTCCAGCAGCGGCGCCAGACGCTGCCGCGCCCCGATCGGGCTGAGGATTTCCCCCAGCGCCAGCGCCGCAAGCCCGCGCAGCTCAGGCTCGGGGTCCGCCAGGTGGCGCACCGCGATGTCCGCCCCCTGGATCGATCCCTGCCGCGCCAGCGAGCGCGCGGCCACCAGTTGCCGGATCACCGTCAGCGGCACATCCTGCGCCGGCGTCCCCGCAGGCGCATCCTCCAGGCCCATGAGCAGCGGCTTGGCGGAGGCCTGCTCCGGCAAATCGCCGCACACGTCCATCGCCATCCATTCATCTTCCCCATACTTGGACATGGCCTGGGCGACGATCACGCGCTGGGCGTCCGCATCGCCGAGCCGCGCCAGGGCCGCCGTGATCTCCAGCCGCACCCGCTGATCCGTTTCGAGCGCCCGCGATTGCAGCAGGCCGATGGCCGAGCGATCGCCGAGCAACCCCAGCACCAGCGCCGCATTGGCGCGCGTCGCCGGATCGCGGTCGCTCAGGGCCGCGTCGACCACCTGCTGGTGCCGCGCCGCCGGCTCGCCCAATCGCCGCAGCGCAAAGACCGCCCCCACGCGCACCGAGCCATTGGCGTCCTGCGTCATCTGCTCCAGCTCCGGCTGAAGCTCCTGCAATTTCCGCCGCCCCGCCGCCATCGCCCCGGCAAAGCGCACCACCCACTCCGGATCGTGCAGCGCCGCCTCGATCATCGCCGTCGAGCGCGGATCGTTCAGCGGCTGAATCGCCTCGACGCAATTCGCCCGCGCCGCCGGATCGTTCGACGTGAACTGCTCCTGCAAAACCCCGATCGCCTTCTCCAGCACCGCACGCTCCGCCGGACCCGGCGGCGGGGAGGTCCCGCCCGCCTGCGGTCCCGCGCACGCGCCCGCCAGCGCCGCGCCGGCCAATGTCGCCGCCGTTATCCACCCACGCATCGCATTGCGCATCAGACTGTCGCCTCCGATTCAGGTTTTATCCCGCGGCGCGGACGCACGATCGTCCAGCCCACCGCCAGCACCGCCACGATCCCGCACGCCACCGGAAACACATCCCCCACCAGATCGTACAACGTCACCCGCGAATCCAGCGGCAGCGTCATCGCCAGCGTCCCCACCGCGCCGTCCGATTGCCCGTTCGCCCCGCGCACCAGCGCCATCACCCGCCCGCTGGAATCCACAAAGCCCGAGTCGCCGGTGTTCACCGACCGCGCGATCGGCACCCGGTTCTCCACCGCCCGCAGCTGCGACGCCTCCAGCCGCTGATCCACCTCCGCGCTGTCCCACACAGATCGGTACGCATCCACGATCGCCCGCCCGATCGCCGCGCCGCCTCCGGGGCCCTCCGGCGCGGACCAGTGAAACCATCCGTCGTTCGACACATTGATCAGAAAATCCGTCTTCCTGCCACCGCCGGTGCGCGGCGAGGTCATCATCCGCGCCGGCTGGGGCATCGCATCCTCAAAACAAATCGGCGTGCCGAACGTGTACTGCCCGCCCCCGGCATCCAGACGAAAGCGCGTCCACGCCGACCCCGGCGTGCATGAAAAATCATATCCGTACGGCGAAAGCGCCAGCATCCACCGCCCAATCACCGGAACCGTGCGCCACGGCAAAAACTCGCCGAACGGCACCAGGTGCACCTTCGCGTATTCCTGCGTCACGCCCTTGCCCGGCATCATCAACGCCGTCACATTCTGCTTTTCCGAGCCATCCAGATTTCCCCGCGGCGCCAGCGCGCTCACTCCCAAAAGCTGCGCCACCCCCGAATCGTCCGTCTTGCTCTGCAACAGTTCCAACGCCTGCCGAGACCAGTCCCGCTCCCCGAGCCACCCCTTCAAATCCTCCGCCCCCGTCAACTGGGCCAGCGCCGCCGACCCGGCATTGAGAAACTCCGCGTTGACATGCCCGGGCACCATCGTTTCGGGCCATGCGACCAGGTCCGGCTTCGGCGTCGCCGCCATCGCCTGCTCCACGAGCGCCAGGTGCCGCAGAAAAATGTCGTTCTGATCGCCCGCGTCTTTTTGCGATTGCGGAATGTTCTCCTGAATCACCGCCACACGCGGCCCCGGGTGCGTCGCGTGCTGGCTCAGCCGGAAGAGCCCGTAACCGATCCACGCGCACACCGTCGCGCCCACGACGCTCAGACGCCGCCACTGCACCGCGCTCAGCCGCCCCTTGTGCAATTCCAGCCGCAGCAGATCGACCCACAGCCCATTGACCATCCCCACGAGAAACGTCACGCCCCAGACGCCCAGCAGATCCGCCGCCTGCGTCAGCCACGTCGCCGGCGCCAGCGACTCCCCGAGCAGGAACCACGAAAAGCCGCCCTCTGGATAACCGGCGCGCAGAAATTCCAGCGGCATCCACACCAGCGGCACCGCAAGCCACGCGGGCATGCGCATCTGATTGACCAGCCGCTCCAACGCAAACGCGTATGCCGGAAAATAGAGGGCGATGAACGCGCACAGCGCCAGATAGCCGCGCACCGTCACCGGGGTCAGCCACAGCAGGTTGATCGCAAAAAACAAAAATCCGGCGAGGTACACCACGCCGAGATGCCGCAGCTTCATCCGCCGCCGCACGACCGCGAGCGACAGCGGCGCCAGCGCCACAAAAATCGCCGGCCACACCCAGAACGGCGGGTAGGCCAAAGTCAGCAGCAGGACCGTCGCCGCGCCGCCGACCCACAAGCCCGCCCGCCGGGGGCGCTTGCCAAGTTGACCGCCCGGGTAGGTCTGCTTGGCCGGGGGGGTAGACGTTGCTGCCGTGCTTGCCTGGGGTGTCACGCCGTCCTCAGTAGAATCCGCAGAAACTCCCAGCCTAGCGGCAGGCCTGCCCCATTGTCCAACGACCGCCGTAACTCGCCCCAGCAACGCTACTTGCAATCCACCTGGCCGAAGAAGCCAGAGCGCCCGCCCCCCCCCGTGACGGACCTGCACGCCAAAAACTCACCAAACGGCACCCGCATTGTCTATAACACCTACGCGCGGCCCTCAGCGCATCCCCGTCTTGCTACAGGTGGAGTCGTGCCCAGCCCCTCCTTTCTTATGTCTCTCACCCCCAGCATCACCATCGTCGTTCCGACCTTCAAGGAAGCGGAAAACCTGCCGCTGCTCGTTCCCCAGGTCGCCGCGGCTTTCCGCGATCATCCCGTCGCCCGCAACTGGACCTGGGAAATGATCATCGTCGACGACAATTCGCCAGACGCCACCAAGCACGTCCTCGATCAACTCGCCGCCCGCTTCCCGCAGGTGCGATACCTCATCCGTACCCACGAGCGCGGCCTTTCTTCCGCCGTCCTCGCCGGCGTCGCCCTCTCCCGCAACGACTACATCGTCGTCATGGACGCCGACCTCTCCCATCCGCCCGAATCCATCCCCACCCTCGTCGAACCGCTCCTCCGCGATCAGGCCGACTTTGTCATCGGCTCCCGCTACGTCGATGGCGGCAAGACCGAAGACTGGTCCCGTTTCCGCTGGCTCAATTCCGCCGGCGCCACCCTCCTCGCCCGCCCCCTCGTCGGCGCCATCAAAGACCCCATGGCCGGATTCTTCGCCTTCCGCCGCGAAGCCCTCCGCCTCGCCGATCCCCTCAACCCCATCGGCTACAAAATCGGCCTCGAGCTGGTCGCCAAAACCCACATCGCCCCCGCACGCGTCATGGAAGTGCCCATCACGTTCCGCAACCGCGTCCACGGCCAGTCCAAGCTGACGCTCAAAGAGCAGTTCCGCTACCTCGAGCATCTCTCCCGCCTCTACGATTACAAATTCCCCAAGGGCTCCCCGCGCGCCAAGTTTCTCATCGCCGTCGGCTGCGGCGCCATCGCCAGTTTCGTCACCCTCGGCGCGTTCGATCACGCCCGCTTCGCCCCGATCATTTCCATCGCCGCCGGATTGCTGGCGATGATCGCCGTCACGCTGGTCTTCTTCGTCCGCTACGTCCGCACGCAGCGCGACTTCATCGTGATGAAATATCCCTTCAGCGAATTCACCTACATCTCGATGGCCGAATTCATCAGCGGGTGGGCCTTCGCGGTCGCCACCACCGCCAACATTTACGTTCAGATGGCCGTCGGCCTGACGATCGCCATGCTCGTGCGCTACACGCTGCGCAAGGTGTTCCTGCACGATCTGCGCGGCATCCGCGGCGTCGCCCGGGAACATCCCGCACTGGGCATGAGCTTCCCCGCCACCCAGAACCCCGCCGCCTCCGCCTGACCGTTTCCCCCCTCGACAAGTCCATTCAATAAAAGCACGTCCGGAGTTCACGCTTCACCGTGCCGTCCCCGCTTCGCGCACCTGATTCCGCACTCCCATGAGCCTCACTGCAACGCCGAGTAATCCGTATCCGCCGGATGCATCGCGTACCACGCAAACAGAAAACTGTGCAGCGTGATTTCCCCCGGCTCCGTCGCCGCGGACGCAGTCGTCGCCCCCGGCACATCCCGCGCCGCCACCCACCGCCCACCGGGCGCTCCTCTCACGACGATCCGCGTCTTGCGCGCCACATGCGGGTCCGGCCACTCCCGCGTCACCGGAAATTTCAATTCATCGTTCGCCAGATAGCCCGCATACGGCTCGTAGGTGTATTCCGTCTTGTGCGTTCGCAGCCCGATCACCACGCGCGTTTCCGGATGCTCCGACGTCCATTCCTTCCAGGTCTTCATCTCATACGCAATCAGCTTCATCGGCTTGCCGGCGAGAGGCCCCGATACCGCCTGGAGCGCCAACTGCGGCCACAGCGATTCGTCGGCGGCATGCCCACGCCGATCGAACGCCACCAGATCCGAATCCACCAGCAGCCCCGATACCCCGAACTCCACCGCCGGGGCGCCCGCGCCATCCACGCGCCGATCGAACACCACCGCCGAATCGCACAGCGGGGCCCACGTGACCGCGATCGGCACGCCCCCCAGCGTGTCGTTGATGATCTCGTGCACGTTCAGGACATGCACCGGATAGGCCCGCGTTTCGCCGTTGATCGTCAGCCCGATGACGCGATCGTCGGGCACGATGAAATTGAGATGCTCGTTGCGGTGGATCATCTCGATTTCGGCGGGCGTGTCGGTTTCCACCAGCGATTCGGGAATGGCGTGGACCATGTCCTTGGGCCAGCCCGAAGCGACCAGCGCGCTGCGGGGAATCGTCAGGTTGGAAAGATCGAATCCGTAGGTGTCGACGTTGTGGCCGTCGCCCACCGATTGATGAAAGCCGGTGGTGAACACCGGATAAAGCACGATCGCCGCCGCCACCAGACTGAAGAACGCCGACAGCAGGATCACCCACCCGGCGGAGGAAAAGGTGAACAGCCGCGGAGAAGCGCTGGGCGGAGAGGCGGGGGAGGAGGAATGGCTCATGAGATTTTTTCCGGCGCCGGGGCCGTGCGAGGTCAGGGCGCCGCCTGCGTGAGGTCGGGGTCAATCACCGGCGTCCCCCCCGCCCCGCCGTCGCCCTGTGCGTCGGGACTCACCAGCGCCCCGCGCGTCGGCTCCAGCGCCGCGAGCATCGGCGTGCGCACGCACAGCACCAGCGCCAGCGACAGCAGCGGCAGGTAGGCGATCGAGGTGAGAAACAACCGCCGGGCGTCGCGCACGGTGCGATCCGCGGCGAAGCGCAGGGCGTTGAACGCCATCCACGCCGCCAGCAAAAGAGCGATGCACCCGAACACCCCCGATGCGTCGCCGAAGAATACCAGCGCCAAAGAGGGCGGAATCAGGGCCAGTGAATACACCACCGAAAGGATCGCGGTGCGTTTTCCCTGCGGATCGGCGGTGGAAACCATCTTGTAGCCGCCGCGGGCGTAATCGTCTTTGTACATCCACGCGAGCGCCAGAAAGTGCGGAATCTGCCACACGAACAGAACGAGCCCCAGCGCGATGGCGCCCGGCGCGATCGCGCCCGTGGCCGCCGTCCAGCCCATGACCGGCGGAATGCCGCCCACGACCGCTCCCACCAGCGTGTTGGTGGTGGAGTGTGTTTTCAGCGGCGTGTAGATCGCCGCATAAAGGATCACATTGGCCAAAGCCAACAGCGCCGTAAGGCCATTCGACGTGGGGCACAGGATCGCCACGCCGGCGATCGTCGCCAGCAGCCCCACATACGCCGCATGCCCCCGCGACACGCGACCGCTGGGCACCGGACGCCCCTGCGTACGCTTCATCCGCGCATCCCGCGGCCCTTCGATCGACTGGTTAAAGGCGCTCGCGCCGATCGCCGCCAGCAGCGTCCCCATGCACGTCCACAGCAGCCGCGGCACGTCGATCGCCGTCGGATAGATCGTGTAGGACCCCACCACGAACCCCAGGGCCGTCGTCACCACCACCATCGCGTTGAGACGCAGCTTCCCCAATTCCCCATACGCACGCAGGTAAAACGCCAGCGACGAAAATATCCCCCGACGTGCCGCCGCGGCTTCCACCGGTGCCGAAACAGGTTGCGCCTGCGTCATGTGTTTCGTGCTCTCCTCGCGACGCCGATCGCTTGCAACCGCATTCCGTCGAACCCTATAACAGAAGGTCCGCGGGGCGGGATGACCGACCGGCCAAACGGCCCATCATACAAGAGACCGACATGACCATACAAACCGATTCCCCTCCTGTGCTTCAATACGAATCTCCGGCGGAACGCTGCCCCACGCGCCTCGCGGGCGGTGACATCCTCGTGCCCGCCTTTGCCATGACCGTCGCCGTCTGGATCACCGCCTATATCTGCCGCATCCAGTTCGTCAACGCCCCCGGCCACGTCACCGTCGGCATCATGCTCGCCGTGCTGATCGTCGGCGGTTTTTTCACCGCCGCCTACTCGCCGCGCGGACGCCGCGCCGTCGCCGCGCTTCTCGCCGGCGCCCTGTCCGGCCTGCTCGACATCCTGATCGTCGGTTCCCTCGTTCACGATTACGTCGCCACCCACGACGCCGCCCTTGTTCCCTCCGCCGCGCTCTGGTTCGCCGGCTCCATCCTCACCAGCGCCGTCGCCGCCGGCGCGGGCGGGCTGCTTGCGGCCGTCATCACGCGCCGCCGCAGCTCCGCCGTCTCCTGGGCCGCTCTCTTCGCCTTCGTCCTCGCCGCCGCCACCCTCCCCCTGATCACCTTCGGCGGCCTCGTCACCGCTTTCCACGCCGGCCTTGCTGTCCCGGATTGGCCCCAATCCTACGGTTACAACATGTTCCTCTTCCCCCTCTCCATGATGCAGAAAGACGAAGGACGCTTTTACGAACACGCCCACCGCCTGATGGGCGCTCTCGTCGGCCTCACTTCGCTCACGCTCGCCATCTATCTCACCATCGCCGACCGCCGCTGGTGGATCAAAACCCTCCCCTGGATCATCGGCGTCTGCGTCGCCATTCAGGCCGTCCTCGGCGGACTCCGCGTCGATGACCGAAGCGTCACGCTGGCGATCGTCCATGGCATTTTCGCGCAGGTTGTCTTCGCCGCCATGGCCGTTCAGGTGGCCATCAACACCCGCGGCTTCCGCACGCGCCGCGCTGAGTTTTACGCCGGCGCCGCCATGGATCGCGGCGTCACGCTCCTGCTCACGGGGCTGCTCGTCCTCCAACTGATGCTCGGCGCGATGCTCCGCCATGAAGACAAGATGCTCTTCGAACACATCACGATGGCGGCCCTGGTTCTGTTCGCCGTGCTCACCGCCGGGGCGCGCGCGTGGGGCCTGCACGCGGAGCGCCGGCCGATTTATCGAGCGGGCATCGGCATCCTCATCGTCGTGCTCGTGCAGATCACCCTGGGCGTGCTGGCGCTCGTCTTCCGCTCAGGCCCCGACAACACGCCCACCACCGCCGGCGCCCTGATCACCACCGCCCACCAGGCCAATGGAGCGCTCCTCCTGGCACTCTCCGCGGTCCTCACCGTCTGGACCTGGCGCCTGCTCAAACCCGAGTCCGTCACCGCGCCGGCCGCGTTGCCGACACCATGAGATCCCGTTCGTGCAGCACCTCCAGCACGGGCTGGCCTTGCACCTTCCCCGTCGGCAGCCCCAGGAAATAACAGGCCGTCGCAAAGGTGTCTTCCGTGTGGATCGTGCGGTTGCGGTTGCGCGTGAGGTCGTAGTTCTCGCGCACGTCGGGCCCTGTGCAGATCCAGGGAATGTAGCGCGAGCGGGGATCGCCCTTGCCGTGCATCGCGCCTGAGCCGCCGTGGTCCGAGGACAGGATCACCAGCGTCTCGTCGGCGATGTGCGCGGCTTGCAGGGCGTCGAGCACCGTGCCGACGCCGGCATCCGCGCCCTCGATGGCGTGAACCTGCTCCATCGTCCCCCAGCCCACCGCATGCCCCACAATGTCGCAGTTGGCGAAATGCACGAACATCACGTTGGGAGCGTGCTCGCGGATGATCGTCGCGGCGTCGTTGGCGGCGATGGAATCGTCGGCGTTCTTGGCGTCGTGGCTGACTTTGTCGTAATCCACATCCCGGGCGAGCGCTTCGAATTTCTTCTTGCCCGCGGCAATGCCGCTGGTCATGCCGTGAGCGTGGGCGATCTGGAAAATCGTCGGCACGTAGGGATGCAGCGGTCCTTCCGCCGGGGGATCGTCGGTGTTCCACACGATACCGTGAATCTCCGGCGGCTGGCCGGTGAGCATGCTGGTGTGCGATGGCAGGGTGATGGCGATGTCGGTGGTTTCGGCGTACATGGTGAACGATCCGTGCGCCATCATGTCGCGGATGCGCGGGGCGTCGGCGCGCAGCAGGACGTCCGGACGGCAGCCGTCGATGGAGATGATCACGGCATGATGCGCGAGCGCGGGTTCAGCGGCGGGTGGGGCGGCGGAGGCGGGCGGGGGAACGTTGGTGAGGGCCATGCTGGCCGCGCCCCAGGCGAAGGCGGTGGTCAGGAGCAGGAGGAGGCCCGGGGCGGTCCAGCGGTGCGGCATCGCAAATCTCCAGAAAGTGCGTGGCGCATGATGGGCCGGCGACGATCACCGCGGATGAAGGTTTCGTGAGGGCTTGGTCAAACGTTGGTTTTGTCGAGGCCGCCGAAGCGGCGGTTTCGGCCGGCGAAATCGCGGAGGGCGGCATAGAGCTGTTCGATGCCGAACTCGGGCCAGAAGAGGTCGGTGACGAAGAATTCGGCGTAGGAGATTTGCCAGAGCAGGTAGTTGCTGACGCGCATCTCGCCGGCGGTGCGGATCAGCAGGTCGGGATCGGGCATGCCGGCGGTGTAGAGATGCTGGGAGATGGTGTCTTCGGAGATGGCGGCGGGATCGAGGGTGCCGGCGCGGACTTCGGCGGCGATGGCGCGGACGGCGTCGGTGATTTCGCCGCGCGAGCCGTAATTGATCGCGAGGCAGAGGGTCATGCCGGTGTTGGTGCGGGTGGCGATCAGGGTGTTTTCGAGTTCCTGGAGGACCAGCGGCGGGAGGCCTTCGCGGCGGCCGATCTGGACGAACTGGATGTTGTTATCAATGAGGAGTTGGCGCTGGGAGCGCATGTACTCGACGTAGAGGTCCATGAGGAGTGCGACTTCTTCGGGGGGGCGGTTCCAGTTTTCGGTGGAGAAGGAGTAGAGGGTGAGCTGCTGGAGACCGAGGCGGGCGCATTCTTCGACGATGGTGCGGACGGTTTTGGCGCCGGCGCGGTGGCCGGCGAAGCGGGGGAGTCCGCGTTGTCGCGCCCAGCGGCCGTTGCCGTCCATGATGATGGCGACGTGGCGCGGGAGGGCTTCGGGCGGGAGGCCGAGGAGGGGCGCGGGGGCGGACTGGGCGGAGATTTGCTGGGCGGCGGACATGGGCTCTTTATAACGCAAAGCAGGGGTCTGACCAAACGGGTTCGCGAGTGCGGCGCCGGCGGGCTGTGCGTGCATGGGGCTTCTCCCGTGGGTGGTCAGTCGGCGCCGCGGCCGACCTGGCCGTCGTCGTCGAGTTCGGCGGATTCGCCGTTGCCATCGGGACCGTAGACGACGGGCTCGCGCTGGGCGCCGCGGTCGTCCGTGGCGGCGGTTTGGGCGCCGTGCTCGGAGAGATCCTCGGGCGGATTGGGCGGGTGGCGTGCGGCAAGCGGGGCGGTGCGCGGGAAGTCCAGGTTGACGGCCATTGGACTGTTTCCGGTACCGGCTTGTGCTGAGGGGTGGTCGCTCATGGCCGGTCTCCTTGAGAGGAAGAGGGATCATCGTGCATTTTAGGGCCGGCGGCGGCTGGGGCGTAAGAGGGTTCTTGGAGAACGTGGGTGACGATGTCGCGGATGGCCCTTCTGAACTGGTCCCAGGTGAAGCGGAGGGCGTTTTGGCGGCAGGCGTGGGGGGAAAATTTTTCGCGCGAGGCTTCGAATTGGAGGACGGCGTTGCGGAGTGCGTTGGGGGATTGGGCGTCGAAGAAGAGGCCGGTGTGGTTTTCGAGGACGGTTTCGGTAGCACCGCCGGCACGGTAGGCGAGGATGGGAGTTCCGCAGGCCTGGGCTTCGACGGGGGTGAGGCCGAAGTCTTCTTCGCCGGGGAAGAGGAAGGCGTTTGCGGAGCGGTAGGCGTCGCGGACGGTTTGGTCGGGAGCGCGGCCGAGGAAGCGGATGTGTGGGGCGCCGGCGGCGAGGGCGCGGAGTTTGGGTTCTTCGGGGCCGGCGCCGATGATGGTGAGGGGGCGATCGGGGAGTTGGCGGAGCGCGGCGATGGCGAGGTCGATGCGTTTGTAGCCGACGAGGGCGGAGACGACGAGGTATCCGGCGCGGGGGGAGCTGGGCGGCGGGGGGGTGTAGAAGGATTCGTCGATGCCGGGATAGACGACGTCGGCGGGGAGGTTGTAGAAGCGGCGGATGCGGTCGGCGACGGTTTGAGAGTTGCCGATGAAGCGGGTGACTTGGTCGTTGCGGCGGTCGAAGCGGCGGAGGTAGGGTTTGACGGCGGCGAGGGCGAGGCGTTTGGGGGACCAGGGAGAGAGGTATTGGTGTTCCATGCCCCAGATGTAGCGCATGGGGGTGTTGCAGTAGCAGATGTGAGGTTTGCCGGGGGGGACGCGGATGCCTTTGGCGACGGCGTGGGAGACGGAGAAGTAAAGGTCGGCGTGGGGGTCGAGGCGGAGGGAGCGGATGGCGCGAGGGAAGAGGGGGAGGTAGTTGCGGTAAGCGCCGCCGGATTTGGCGTTTTTGACGCCGGGGAGGTTCTGGAGGAAGGAGACGGCGTTGACGCGGGAATCGAGGTCTGGGTGTGTGACGGCGGGGACGTGGAGGAGGGTGGCGATGGAGGAGTTTGGGAAGAGGCGAACGAGCTCGAGGAGGACTTTTTCGCCGCCGCGGAGGCCGGTGAGCCAGTCGTGGATGAATTGGACGCGGAGGGGCATGTGGGGGATGGTAACCGGTGTGGTGCGGGGACGGGAATTGTCCACAAATGCGCAGGAATGGAGACGGATGAGGGGGATAGAGGGGAGGAAGATGGTGTTTTCTTCGATGTGTAGGGGGTGTTTTGGGAAAAACGTTGAGTTTTTGCCGTTGTGTATTTTGCGGATTGAGGTTTTTGTGCTTGTGTATGAGGTTTTTGGGGAAATTGGACACAGGGTGACCGCGGTAATTGGTAACTGGTAATTGGTAATTGGGCGCTGGGATTTGGGGGCGGTTGGATTGCGAGCGGGGGGGTTCATGGCGCAGTGCTCCTTCTTTGTCTATAGAGGGGCGTTGCGCCCAGTTTGTGCGCACACAGACATGGATTGTTTTGCGATAAGGGGTTGTGGGGGAGGGGGTTGGGGAGGGAATTTTTGGGTTTGCAGGAATGCGCGGCGTGCCAGATTGTGCGCGCGGTGGGGGGGAAGATCGGTGCGGGGCTGGCGTTCCCCCGCCCCGGAGCCCAGGGGCTGCGCTCCTCATCCTTACCCACATCGGGTAAGGGTGGTTTCATTTGTATAGAGTAAGTGGAAGTCGGTAGTGTTGGGAATATCGCCAGGCAGGAGCCGGCGTTTTGGTATGCGGCAAGACCGGAGGTCTGTAAATGGCTGCGGAAACGTGTGCGTCGTTTGTCGTCCGAGAGTTTGGCAATGTGAATCTGGGCGATGCCCGTTTAAAAAAAGATTGCTGATCACCGCATCGCAAATGGCAGAGTATCCGGAGCGTTCGATGCCCAAGCAGGCCGGTTCCTGGGCGGACCTGAAGGCAACCTACCGCTTCTTTGCCAATCCGCGAGTGGATGAGCTTGCGATTGGCCTGCCGCACCGGGAGGCGACGTTTGCGGCCTGCGTGGGGCATCAGGTGGTGCTGTGCGTTCAAGATGACTCGGACCTCTCCTCGGTGAAGATCGCGGCGGAAGAGCACCTGATGCATCACACGCTGGCAGTTGTCCCTGAGGGCAAGCTTCTGGGGATTTTGCAGCAGCGTTTCTTTGCACGGGTGAAGAAGCAGGCCGGCGAGACACGTAAACAGCGGGCGGAGCGCTGGCGCGAAAGCGACATCTGGCAGGAATCGGTCGAGGCGATCAGCGACGCGCCCGAGGGGACGCGTTTTATTCATGTGGCGGATCGGGGGGCGGATAATCTTCGGTTCATGCATGCCTGCATCGCCAAGAAGACCGGCTTTGTGGTGCGGGCGCATCATGACCGGCGAGTGGATCAGGACACGGGAAAGCTGTGGCAAACACTCGAACAGGAGCCGGTCCGGAAGAAAATTCAGGTGACCATTGGAGCGCAGCGGGGGAACAAGCCGCGCCGGAAGCGGGAAGCGACGCTGTCGGTGCGGTTCAAGCAGGTGCAGCTTGAAGCGCCCTGGAATCAGCATGAAGCACACGACGGGCCGCTGGTGGTATATGCGGTGCACCTTGTAGAGGAAGAGCCGCCGCAGGGAGTTGAGCCGGTGGACTGGATGCTTTTGACCAGCGAGGAGGTCACGAGCGTTGAACAGGCCCAGCGCATCATCGCGTACTACCAATGCCGGTGGGTGATTGAAGAGTGGCACCGGGCGCTCAAGGAGGGATGCCGGCTGGAACTCTCGCAGGTCGAATCAATCGAGGTGCTCAGGCGGATGACGGCGGTCCTGTCGATCGTGGCGGTGCGGCTGTTGGAACTGAGAGATCTGGCGGATTCAACCGGTGCGAGCGAGAGTGCCCAGGAACTTCAGAGAATGGTTCCCCAAGCCTGGATAATCATAGTGGCGGCATTGGCGAAGACCCAACCCCAGGCACTGACGCCAAAGAAATTCTGGCAGACGATCGCCAAGCGTGGCGGGTGGCTGGGGAGAAAAGGCGATGGGCGTCCGGGCTGGAAGGCGATCTGGACCGGCTGGCACGACATCGCACAATTCGTCACCGGGGCAGAACTCATGGCCACAGCACGAGAAAACCAAAACACCCTTACCCGATGTGGGTAAGGGTGAGGA
>DASZTO010000026.1:0-14031 GCA_035548175.1 Phycisphaerae bacterium
CACCCCCGCCGCCCCGCTCACCGACTCCGGCTCCATCAGCGGCATTACCCTGCGCATGAGCGGCCCCAACGGCGCCGCCTCCAACGCCGTCCTCGAACCCCCCATGGACACCTACCTCGCCGAACGCTCCGCCATGATCCAGCACCGCCTCGAGCTTTTGGCTTCCGCCGCCAACACCCCCGCCGGGCAGGACCAGAAAACCCAGGCCATCACCGATCTCGGCGCCCTCCATGCCGGTGAAGCCGCCGATACCCTCGCCAGTCAGATCACCTATCTCGACGCCCGCAAAACCAAGGACCTCGCGCCCGAATCGGTCCATCCCGCATTCGCCGCCCTCATCAAACTCGGCAAGCCCGGCGCGGATGCCGCTCTCAAGGCCCTCCGCTCCATGGACCTCGCCCCCCCCACCGACACTTCGGACGTCACCGCCTCGCCCGAATATCGCGCCCGCCTGCTCGCCCTGGTGATCCGGGATGTGCAAGGCGATGAGGTCGCCGACTTCCTTCTCAAACGCGAAGCCTCCCGCACCCCCGATCCCCGCCGGCGCGCCCTCTACGAAACCCTTCTCGGCCAAAACCCCTGACTCCGCTCGAGTGGGAAGAAAATCCCCGCGCAGCGCGGCGGAAGTCCTGCCGGCCGCGCAACTTCTGAGCATAGCCACGCCGCATCAGCACACCGCTGAGCTGCGATCGCCCCGGGCAAAATGTTCCACAATCCGTCGAATTACCCCCGGCCAGCGCTTGACGGGCGCCTCCCCATCGCCAAGATGGGCCGACATTATTGGACGCCACCGGCTCCCGCAGCAACTTCCGTCGCCGCAGGTATTTCCCGCTTTCCCGCAGAATCCCCCGTGTCCTCCCTTTTTATCGGCTATCAACAGTTTTTTAGGTCTGATAAATTTTAGAAATTTTTGACCAACCTTTACCACCGCCCAGCGTCTGTGATCCTGATGCGGTGCCCCCACACCCGGCAGCTCAACCGCTGCCCCCGGGGATCCACCGCTCGAGAGACCTGCCTCTGCCAGTCAACAGGCGGCGTATTATCTGACCCTCCCGCGAATATCGGGAAATTCTGGGATCGGATTCGACCGACCTTCCGTTTTCATGGCGACGGCAGTGCGTGTTCGGAACCGTCGGCTGTTTCGACCGGACCTTTTGTCCGATAAAGACTCGCCGACGCACTCCATAGGCGTGTTTGTCACCGGCGCAGAAGAGGTCTTGCCGGCGCGCCCCAAGGATGTGGTCCCCCCCCTCTCCCCCGCCAACCGCTCCGGTTGGGGGCGTCCAACAAGGAGGTGCATCGATGCCCGCTGCACTGTTCCAGAAAATCGTCTACGTCCTGGGATTCTCCATCCCGTGATGCGCGCGTCAATGCCCGGTTCGGGCCGCCGCTGGTTTTCCCCCCTGCGTGTGCTTTTCCCCTTCGCGTCCCCGCGATCGCCCGCATGTCTCTGACATGCCCGCGCCGCCCCGAAGCAGCCTCAGCAGTTCTTTCCGGCGACCCTTCTTCCCTCCCCCGGGCGACGCCCACTTTCCAATCAGCTCAGTTTCGTCCCCCCCTTTTTCGATGAACCGCTTGCCCGTTCATCCGCACGGTTTTGTTTACGCACGGAGAATCCCCTCATGGCAACCCTCACCCGCACCAGCTCGGCCCGCCGTCGCCAACTCGGCGTCGAGAACCTCGAATCCCGTCTCAACCTCTCCACCCTCAGCACTTTGGCCACACCCGCTCTTCCGCAAACCACGGGCCTGGCCACCACTTCCCTCACCACTTCCACCGCCTCCTCCTCCAAACTGATCCCCGTCTCCGGCGTCGTCGCCGGCTCAGCACAGGATCCTTACCTGAACCTGAAATTCGGCGACACCAGCGTCCCCACCTCCGGCACCACCAGCGTCGATGTCGCCGGCTACTCCTCCATCGCCGGCGCTTCGGTCAACTGGAACTCCCCCATCAACATCGGCAATATGGCCAGCTCCGGCGTCAATGTCAGCTACAAGCTCAACACCTCCGCCGCCGGAACCTATCGCCTCGAACTCGACGTCTCCGCCGTCCGCTGGGGCTCCTTCGACCTCTACGTCAACGGCTCCCGCGCGGCACAGTATTCCTTCCTGCCCACCGGCTCCTGGGGCACCTACACCGGTACTATCCAGGATGTCACCCTCGCCGCCGGCGCTAACACCATCACCATCACCCCCACCTGGGGCTCCCAGTTCAACATCAGCGCCATCAAAGTCACCCCCACCAACCTCTCCAGCACCTCTACCACCACCTCGAACAACAACAGCAACAGCAACACCACCACCACCGTCGGCTCCTCGATCACCCTCAGCCCCACGCAGAACTCCGGTATCTACAACGCCATCGTCGAAAGCAAGAACGGCACCTCCGACGTCGGCGGCATGGGCACCAACGGCGCCTACGTCGACTACACCCTCAACGTCACCTCCGCCGGAACTTACAACCTCTCCGCCAGCGTCTCCGCCCAGTCCTGGGCCGCCATGGGCGTCTCCGTCAACGGCGGCACCGCCAGCGAAGTCGATATCAACGCCACCGGCGGCTACAACAACTACAAAAACGTCACCGGCTCGGTCTATCTCCCCGCCGGCACCGTCAAGCTCCGCTTCAGCAACCTCTACGGCACGCTGTTCAACCTCAGCACCGTCACCCTCACCTCCGCCTCCAGCAACAACTCCTCGACGACGACCACCACCACCTCCAACAACAGCTCTTCCAACGCGGGCACCCTCGGCAGTTCCCTCACGGTCACCGCCGACAAATACTCCGCCATCAGCGGCGCCACCCTCGAATCGCAGGGCGGCATGGCTGACATCGGTGGGATGTCCGCCAGCGGCGCTTCGGTCACTTACACCATCAACGTCTCGACCGCCGGCAGCTACACCCTCACCGCACAGACCGCCCTGCCCTCCTGGGCCGCCATGGGCGTCTCCGTCAACGGCGGTTCGGTGCAGGAAGTCGATATGAACAACACCGGCAGCTGGTCCAACTTCAAGCCCGTCTCCACCTCCCTTTACCTGCCCTCGGGCACGGTCACGCTGAAGTTCACCAACCTCTACGGCACCCAGTTCAACCTCGGCTCGTTCACCCTGGCTTCGGGCGGATCCTCGACCAGCACCAGCACCTCCTCGAGCTCCTCCAGCACCACCACCACCCCCCAGTCCCCCGAATCCTGGTCCTCCGGCGGCGTCTCCGTTTCCACCGCCTGGATGACTTCCTTCAACCAGCTCAACATCACCGGCACCTCCGGTAATGACAGCATCGAGGTCAGCCAGTCCGGCAACACCATCTACGTCAAAGCCAACGGCAGCACCACCTCCTACTCCGGTCCCTTCGGCACCATCATGGTCAAGGGCGGCGACGGCAACGACACCATCCAGATCGATTCCTCCGTCAACATCGCCACCCTTATCTACGGCGGCAATGGCGCCAATACCCTCAAAAACTTCACCTCCGGAAAGGCCACCATCGTCGCCATCGGCAACGGCTACGACGTCGTCCAGGGCAACGGCTTCAATACCTCCTACTGGGTCGATCCCTCCGACAGCGTCAACGCCAGCTCCGCCGAATGGAACGCAGGCCGCGTCCACCAGGTCTCCAGCTTCTGGAACGGCGTGAGCACCAGCCTCAGCGGCCAGAATCTCTCCGATCCCTCGGGCACCGGCTCCACCGTTCGCCTCACCAGCAGCAGCTTCTGGGGCACCGGACCCCAGATCACCGACGTCACCCAGGGCCTCGTCTCCGACTGCTATGTCGTGGGCGCCCTGCAGACGCTCGCCAACAGCTCGCCCGACCGCCTCATGGAAATGGCTGTCGACCTCGGCGACGGAACCTACGCCATCCAGTTCAAAAAGGGCGGCACCACCGAGTTCGTCCGCGTCGATGGCGACCTCCCCGCGGGCGGCCCCTACGCCAGCGGCCTCGAATACGCTCACCCCGGACCCTCCGGCAACCAGTGGGTCGAAATCTTCGAAAAGGCCTACGCCGAAATCGGCACCGGCGGCTGGAGCTACGCCTCCCTCAACGAAGGCTGGTTCGGCAACGTCTTCGCCAACCTCGGCGTCACCGCTACCTCCATCAGCGTCAACAACGGCAGCAGCCTCTACAGCGCCGTGAGCTCCGCCCTCGCCTCCGGTAAGGGCGTCACCCTCGGCACCAACCCCTCCGTCTGGGGTATCCCCATCATCGGCGACCACACCTACACCGTCACCAAGGCCTACACCGACCAGTGGGGCACCCAGTACCTCACCCTCCGCAACCCCTGGGGCTACGACGGCGCGGGCAGCGACAGCAACACCTACGACGGTTATGTCACCGTCGCCGCCAGCCAGCTGGCGCCCTTCCTCATGGCTGGCACCATCAGCTAACCCGGGCCACGCTCGACGCAGGCGAGCGGCTCATCCCAATAACCCCGTGGCAATGAAGCGGGCGGCGTACCCCACAAGGCACGCCGCCCTTTTTCATGCGCACGCCCGCCCCGCCTCTTCCCCCCCCCACCTTCGGGGAAAAAAACCACATTTCTCCCCTCTACCCTGCGCACCTTCCGGCATTCAATGCACTTTTTGCCCCCGGCTCCGCGCCATCCCGCTCACGCCGTGTACCTCCGTTCCGAACGCGCGAACGCAATTCGCACCACTCCCAGCAGCGCCAGAATCGTCCCGGCGCATACCGACACGACCCCCGCAAGCTGCTGCGTCTGGATCCGGTGCCAGCGCTCCGTCGCGGGGTCGGGACGCGGCGGATTCTGCGGCGGCGGCGGATTCTCGCCCCCCAGTCGCCCATTGGGGGGCGGCGGAAATCCCTCCGCGTCCCCCGGTCTGGGCGGCCGGGGCCGGAAATCCCCTGGCCCCCCCTCCAAGGCTGCCCCCCCTCCCCCCGGCCCGCCCGTCAAGCCGCCTGGCGGAGCCCCCCGCGTCGCCGGTTGCGGAGCCTCCGGGATATGCCTCGCCGCCACATGCAGCGCCGCCCCCGCGCCCACCAGCCCCACCCCCAGCACCAGCGTCAGCACGCCTTGCCGTAATGACAGCAACCAGGGTGGGATAGACCCCGGCAACGTCGTGATGCCCTTGTCCAGCGCCGCATGCAGGAGCTGAAATTGATAGCGATCCCGCTGGTAACGAAGGACAATCGCCCCGCCGGCGATCACCACGGCGGCCACAATCCCAAACGCGCCCGCGGCGATGTCCCAGGGAAAAGGCATACGAAAACTCCCCAAAAGCGGTCTTGGGAGTAGGTGGCCCGCCCGCCGCCGCCGGTTTCGCCAAACTTGGAAATTCACCCCCCCCCCCGCTGCGGCCGCCAACCGGACGGATCGAGCCGGGGGACGGCGCCCCTGGGCAAAGCACACGAAGAGATGTTTCGAAACGCGGATTTTTCTTGGCGCAAAGGGAAAAACAGGTCACAATAAAATCGCAGAAGTGGCGTCTGGTGTTGGTCCAACGGATATCCCCGGAGGAAGCGTGATGAAACGCGTGCTGGCTTGTCTCATGATGGCGACCATGCTCATGGTCTTCCTGGCGCCGGGACGCGGCGGCGGCGGACGCGGGGGCGGCGGGGGCGGACGAGGGGGCGGTGGCGGCGGCGGCTCTGCACCACGCCCGCAGGTCAACCCGGCGATTCAACAGGACCAAACCGCGCTGGCCTCGGCGCAATCCGATCTGAACAAGGCCCAGGCGGCGATTGACGAGGCCGTCAAGAAGCAGACACAGGCCTTCCAGAGTTCCGACGATTACAAGGCCGCCCAGAAAGCGGTCGATGATGCGACCGCCGAAGTCTCCAAAACGCGTGATGCGGCCCTGACGAAACTCAAGGGCGATCCGAGCTATAAGACCGCGGCCGCCCGCGAAGATGCGGCGAACAAGAAAGTCGCGGCGCTTCAGGCCAAACACGCCGCCCAGGACGCCATCGACGAGGCGGCGAAAGAAGCCCTCGACGACGGCGGCGTCACGACCAAAATGGAAAA
Source organism: Phycisphaerae bacterium (assembly GCA_035548175.1). Lineage (GTDB taxonomy): Bacteria > Planctomycetota > Phycisphaerae > WQYP01 > WQYP01 > CALCHA01. The sequence goes on from DASZTO010000026.1 coordinate 5,978, forward strand.
CGCCGCCCTGGATGCCGACTCCGATTATGCCGGGGCGAAGCAGAAACTCGCCGATGCGACCAAGGCGCTGGCCGATATGAAAAAGACGTTCCAGGACGGCCTGAAGGACAATGCGGATTTGGCGACGCTGTACAAGGCGCGCGACGATGCGCAGACGAAGGTGACCGATGCGCAGAACAAGCTGCGCACGGATGCCATGGCCCGCGGCGGGTGAGGGGAATCGTTTTTCGGGCGCGCCGCGTGCGGCGGCAGCCCCGGGAGAGGCGGCGCGGCTGGGAAGGAAGCGGCGAGAGTCGCAGCGCCCCCGGTGAAGGCGGCCCGGAAGAAATGATTCTTCTCGACACAGATACGTACACGCCCCTGGGGGCCGGGCATAGAATCGTCGGCGATGGACGACGGGACAAAACAAGTTGAGGCCAGCGCGCTCATTGAGCGGGCGATGCTGCGCGAGCGGTGGGGGTTTTGGCGGCGGTGGGAGAGCCTGCGCGGGCGCGGGGCGCCGGTTGAGGAGGTGGCGCGTCTGATGGCGCAGGTGCGGGCGTCGGTGGAGGTGCGCGAGCGGCGGGAGCGGGAAAGGCCGGCGGTGCGGTACCCGGAGGAATTGCCGGTATCGGCGCGGCGGGAGGAGATTGCGGCGGCGATTCGGGAGAACCAGGTGGTGGTGGTGTGCGGGGAGACGGGGAGCGGCAAGACGACGCAGTTGCCGAAGATTTGCCTGGAGATGGGCCGCGGGGTGGCGGGGATGATCGGGCATACGCAGCCGCGGCGGATTGCGGCGCGGAGCGTGGCGGGGCGGATCGCGGAGGAGCTAGGGACGAAAAGCGGGGAGGCGGTGGCGTACAAGATTCGGTTTTCGGACAACGTTTCGGAGCGGACGTACATCAAGCTGATGACCGATGGGATTCTGCTGGCGGAGACGCAGGCCGGGGGGGGCGATCGGTTTTTGAATGCGTATGACACGATCATCATCGATGAAGCGCATGAGCGGTCGCTGAACATTGATTTTCTGTTGGGGTATTTGAAGCAGCTTTTGCCGAAGCGCCCGGAGCTGAAGGTGATCGTGACGTCGGCGACGATCGATCCGGGCAGCTTTTCGAAGCACTTCGGGAATTGTCCGATCGTGATGGTGAGCGGGCGGACGTATCCGGTGGAGGTGCGGTATCGGGATCCGGCGCCGCCGCGGGTGGTGGATGAACTGGAGGATGGGGAGCGGGTGGTGGAGGAAGTGGATGAGGAGGAGCCGGACATGCTGGCGGCGGTGGTGCGCGGGGTGGAGGAGTGCGTACAGGAAGGGCCGGGGGATGTGCTGGTGTTTTTATCGGGGGAGCGGGAGATTCGGGAGGCGGGCAAGGCGGTGGAGGAAGCGTTGGGGAGCGGTGTGGAGATCGTGCCGCTGTTTGCGCGGCTGAGCGTGGAGGAGCAGCAGCGGGTGTTTGCGCCGGGGAAGAAGCGGCGGGTGGTGTTGGCGACGAACGTGGCGGAGACATCGCTGACGGTGCCGGGGATACGCTACGTGGTGGATTCAGGGTTGGCGCGGGTGTCGCGGTATGCGCCGCGGTCGAAGGTGCAGCGGCTGCCGATCGAGCCGATTTCGCAGGCGAGCGCGAATCAGCGTGCCGGGCGGTGCGGGCGCGTGGGGCCGGGGGTGTGCGTGCGGCTGTATGCGGAGGAGGATTTTCTCTCGCGGCCGGCGTTTACGGAGCCGGAGATTTTGCGGACGAATCTGGCGGCGGTGATTCTGCAGATGAAGGCGCTGCGGCTGGGGGCGGTGGAGGATTTTCCGTTCCTGGAGAAGCCCAACGGGCGGTTGATTGCGGATGGGTATCAGACGCTGCTGGAATTGGGAGCGGTGGACAAGGAGCAGCGGTTGACGGCGCTGGGGGCGGATCTGGCGAGGTTGCCGCTGGACCCGCGGATCGCGCGCATGATTCTGGCGGGGCAGGCGGAGGGGGTGCAGGAGGAGGTGCTGGTGATCGCGGCGGCGCTGTCGGTGCAGGACCCGCGCGAGCGGCCGCTGGAGAAAAAGGCGGCGGCGGATGCGGCGCATGAGGCGTTCCGCGATGAGGATTCGGATTTTCTGGCGCATTTGAAGCTGTGGAGCTGGTGGCGGCAGGCGCAGAAGGAGATGGGATCGGGCAAGCTGCGGCGGGCGTGCGCGGAACGGTTCCTGAGCTACGTGCGGATGCGCGAATGGGCGGACGTGCATCGGCAGCTGGAGGAGGTGATGGCGGAGGGAAAACTTAAAACGCAAAGCGCAAAACGCAAAACGAAGGCGGGGTGGCCCGCGCCGCGGCGGGCGCGGGGATAGGGATCATTGGGGGAGGTCCTCGAGCGCGACGATGCGTGGGAGCGTGAAATTCGGATTGCCGCGCTGGTAGTTGGCATAAGAACGATCGATGATGCCGATGAAGCGGCGGTGGGCGATGCGCAGGTTGCGGAGATAGGAATCGTCTTTGAGGGTGAGGGTGGGGTCGTCGACTGTGGCTTTGTCGCCGGGCATGGAATTGCCGCCCTCGTCGAAGTCGTACCAGTTGTGGGCGTTGTCGTGATGGATTTTCCGCTGGGGATCGGCGGAGACGTTGGGGTGAACGCGCAGGGCTTCGAGGACGCCTTCGACGACGAAGGTATCGGAGCGGACGGTGAGTTGGGTGAAAAGGCGCGGCCAGAGGGCGCCGGGGTGGGTCAGGGGGACGCCGGGGGGAAGTTCGTAGATGGGGGTGTTGGGGGGCGGGATGAAGAAGGCGTCGGGGACGGAGTTCATCGCATAGTAATCGCGGTAGCGCACGTAGGGCGTGCCGTGGAGGGTGAGGAGGGTTTGCCCGGGTGCGGGGGCGATTTGGGGGGGATTGACGGAGCGGTCGATGCGGAGGACGCCGGTGATCAGGCCGATGGGGATTTCGAGTTCGGCGATGGAGCGGATGCCGCGACCGGGATAAAGGTCGGAATTGGAAAAATCGTAATTCGGTCCGTTGTAGCGGAAGTTTTTGTCGTCGATAAGTGCGCGGGTGGTGCGATCGCGATAGGCGACGATGGCGGCGGTGAGATTGGCGGCGAGCTGATCGTCGCTGGTGATGTTGGTGATGACGGCGTGGATAACGCCGGCAGAGGCGGTGTTGACGTTGACGCGTCCGGGGATGCGATTGATGTCGTAGGTGCTGAGGAATCGCAGGAGTTCGAGGGCGCGGGGATCGGCGAGAAAATCGAAGCGAACTTTGGCTTCCTGGGGGAAATAGGAGCGGCCGCCGGGGGTGAAGAGGGAGTTGGGATCAGCGAGCAGATCGGGGACGGTGACGGGTCCGGCGAGGGTGAGCCGCGGGCCGAGGCGGGAGACATATTCGATCTGTCCGATATTGCGGCTGCAAAACGGGGCGTATTGCGTGGGCGCGACGATGTTGAAGGTGTCGGCGTTGCGATCGGGAAGATAGGGCCCGTAGAGGCGGGCATCGCCGACGGGCACGTTGTTGGGAGCATCGAGGGAAGGAAGGGGCAGCGTGGCGGTGTAGGTCGGGCAGGCGGCAAGCCAGGCGTCGACGGCGCCGACGCGCGGCTGGGTCGGCGTGGCGACTTTGGTGAGATTGTTGCGCTGGAAGGAAAGCGTAACGGTGGGTCCGCCGGGGACGAGGGTGGGCGGCGGCGAAGGCCAGGGAAATTGATCGATAGGCAGATAGTGGGTTTGGGCGTGGGTGTCGTAGTAGGGGCGTTCGAGGAAGACAGGTTGTCCGATAGGATCGATGGCCTTGTTGCGTATGGTGTGAAGATGGGCGTCGAGGGAGCGGAAGCCGGCGGAATCGCGCGAGAGGTTGATGGTGAGGAAGCCGGGATGTTCGGCGTCGGTGGCGGCGGGGATTTCGGCGGGGGCATCCTCCGAGCCAAAAGTGAGCCAGGCGTCGTTGCCGACACGGAGGCGCCAACCGGACAAATTGAGCGGGCGTTCATAGGGGTTGAGGAGTTCGACGGCGAAGTCGAGAGCGGTGGGTGGATCGTCCTGACTTTGGGGGGGTTGAAGGATGATGGCGACTTCGTTGAGGAAGGGCTGGGCGACATAGGGCAGATAGAGTTCGGCGGGGGGATCGGCGCTGACGGCCGGCGGATTTTTTGGCCAGGGTATCTGACATTCAGGGGTATAAAAAATGAGTCCGTTGCTGGGCGAGCTGGGGCCTCGTCCATCTTGCAAGTAATAGTTGGGAGCGTCGTGGATGACCTCCCAGCCCGGATCGCCGGTTTCCTGATAGAGGTAGTTGAGGGCGAAGGAGATGGCTTCATGGTCGGTGTAGCCGACGTGAGAAAGGGCATTGGCGAACTCGATGAACCCGTGCGACGGACTCGTGAGGTTGATGGGGCGGCCGCCGCCGTAATTATCGATTGGTATGAGCTCGGGATAGACTTGCCACGGCGGGCAATCGAGGATTTGAAACCGGCCTTTGAATCCCGGGACGACCTCGCGCGTGTAGGAATAGGCGGTGTAGTTGTTGCGGGTCTGATGGTTGATTTCGTTGGGCGCGAGCGTGTGCGGCCAGGCGAGCTGGGGGCGAATGAGCTGACGGGTGCCGCGGCCTTCGTAGGCGCGGAGTTCCAGCTCGTCGGGAATGTCGAAGAGCTGCGAGAGGTCAAACGTATATGGCAGGTAGGGGTTGTTGTCGCTCGGGCCGGAGCCGACATGAGCCTGCCATTCGAAAAGGTTGTAGGATTCCCGGTCGGGAATGAAGCCTTTGCGCGTCACGTGCAGGGTCATGGGAGAATCGCCGTCGAAGATGGCGGGATCATCGAGGCGGACGGCAGTGACGCAGCGGCCATCGGCGTCCATCGTGGCGTAGCTGCTGCCCAGGGCGCCGGTGTTGAGATTGGCGCGGCCGTTGGTGTCGATGAGGCGGAAGGCGAAGCGGTAGTGCGTTCCGGCGGCGGAGGTGAAGGGCAGCAGGTTCCAGTTGGCGTCGAGGTAATCGTTGACGGTGGTGTCGCCGGTGGAGGGGACGAAGCTGGGCGAGCGGTTGTACGCCAGATCGAACATGCCGGTGGCGGGGTTGTAGCGGGCGGCGGTGAGGAAGGAGAGGTCGGTGGAGCCGATCTTGGGATAGACGACGTGCTTCGCGAGGTAAGGCTGATCGGGCGTGCCGGCAAGGTGGTTGGCGGCATCGGAGCTGGCGCCGAAGGCCGCCCACCGATCATCGAGCGGGCGCTCGGGGTAGTCGTACCAGCGGGCGGCGGGCGTGCCTATGGCGGCTACAAAATCGGCGGTGAGGGGCGCCCAGTCAATGGTGTTGCCTGGCGGCGGGCCATGGGTGACAAAATCGGCGACGTTGGAATTGCGGCAGTAATAGAGCTTGAAATCGGGCCCCATGACGATCTCATGCTCGAAGACAGCGCGGCGTGCCAATCCGGTTTGCAGACTCAGATCAATGGGGACGAACTTCTGGTAGATGCTGGGCCCTTTGCTGTCGGGGTCGCTGGGCATCCAGGGTCGCGGGGCGTACATGAGTTCGCCGGTGTAACCGCCGAGGGTGTCATCGTAGAGGCGGTCCTGAAGCATGGCGAAGAAGGCGTCGCGGGCGAAGTCGAGGTTGATGGATTCATCGGTGGCCAGCGTGCTGCGGCGCTCGAGCTGCGCGGCGGTGAGATAAACCGCAGCCAGGACGGTGAGCAGGGCCAGCACGGCCAGGATGAGGATGAGAGCGGATGCGCGTGAGCGGCGCATGAAAGAACCTCTATCGCTCCAGAGGAATGATCTGCTGAAACGTGCGGTCGCCGGGAAGACGATGCATCGGATCGGCGACGCGGATGGTGATGCGAACGGCTCTGGGCAGCCCGTCGCCGTCGTAGACAGCTGCAAAATCATCGCCGGTTTTACCCATCATGGGCATTCCGGGCGTGTGGAATTCAGGCAGCGGCGGCGTGAGCACTTCGACGTGAAAAGATTCGCACGATTGAAGGAAGATGGAACTCATGCGCATGACGCCGTTGGGAAGCGATGTGAAGTTGTCCTTTTTGACTTCCGTGGCCCAGGGATCCAGGAGCGTCGCGAAACGGGAGCAGGTGGCGGTTTCCGTGAAGGGCGGCGGGCGGCCGAAGGGGTCGTAGCCTTCCCACCGGGCCTGGGGATTCTGACCGACGTTGTGCCGGATGATCTGCATGAGTTGGCTGGTGCTCACAGAGGTCAGGGAGATGCGGGAGGAGGTGAAGTGCGCGAGGTCCGAATCGCCTACGTCCATCGTCGCTGAATAAAGAGACGGCAGGGGCACGGAGGGCAGCAGTTGACCGCCCAGGGTGACGGTGTGGCCGTCAGCGCCGGTAGGTCCCGCCAGGAGCGTGACGTGGCGGCCGAGGATGAGGTCTTCGGGGACCGATCCAGAGGGAAGCACGTTGAGAGGTTCGCCGGGAGGCCCGATGACGGGCTTGGACTGGTCGGCGACCGGGATGTAATTGGCGCCCGGACGATTGACGCCCTCGACCACCAGATGGCCATACCAGATGAGGCCGGCATGGACGGTCTGATCATCGATGCCGAACTGCCCGATCTCGCGATTGGTGAAGCACTCGTTGGCGATGAAGCTGACCTGGTCGCAGTAATCGGGAGGAGCGTCCGGGCGGCCGCCGGGGATTTTGCGGCAGCGGACGACGAGGAATGTGGTGGGGTCGATGGAGGAGAAATCGCGTTGCATTTGTTCCTGGGCGGCGCGGACGTTGGCGAGGAGTTGCAGATTGGCCTGGGACATTCCGATGGCGGCGGAGGTGGTGCGGAAGATCATGCCGACGCCGGCGAGCAGCAGCACCAGGATCACGACGGCGACGAGCAGTTCGATGAGGGTGAATGCGCGGCGCGCACGTGAGGCATGGCGGGGGCGGCGGTCGATGGGGCGGGGCGCGGGCTGAACCATGGCGGCGGTTCCGCTAAAAAGCCAGCGTGGTTTGATAAACGTACACAAGAGAGCTGACGTTGGTGCCTTCGAGCGGCGGCGCGTAGTAGACGTCCTCATACATGGAAGGTTGAAATTCGATCAGCGGCGTTGAAGGGGCGGCATTCAGGCCATCCGGGGCGAGATGCTGGCGGAACACCGTGCCCGAGCGAACGCCGATGCCGTAATCGCCGATCGGCGGAAAGAGTCGCGGCTTGAGAAGTGGCTGTCCGTTCTTGCCTTTTTGGGTGCCGTCGCGATAGGGTCCGCGCCAGAAGACCGGCCGGTCGGGCGGCGGGTGGAGCGGATCGCGCACGTGGCCGGGCGGCAGCGGCGGCAAGTCGTTCACGAGGACATAGCCCTCCGGGGGCGCGGGGTCGCCGAATTGCTGGCGGACTTCGCCCTTCTTGAACACGAGAATGTACACCTGATACGAGCCGGCGGGATCGGCGGGCTGGTGGCGCGCGAGGGCGGCCCACCGATAGAGAGTCGCCTCGTACGAGCGTGCGTCCTGGGGCATGGGGGTGGTGCCGGGGTAGGCGTATCCCTGGTCAAATTCCGACAGCATCAGCTGATCGACCGTCAGGGGCTCGAGATCGTAGGAGACCATTTCAAAATTCGCGGCGGTGCAGTGAGCTTTGATCAGCGCCACGGCATCCCGGGCGATCGTCTGCGCGACGGAGTGCTCCGTCGCCTGGCGCGTCCAGTCGCCGGCCACGGGGAAGATGGTCGCCAGGATCACGGTGCCCACCAGCAGGATGAATAGAGAGATCAGGATTTCGACCAGTGAAAAACCACGCCGGCGACGCTGGCGGGCGACTCCGCGGCGACCAGGCCGCGCCGCCAGGGGTATCGGGGAAAGTCCAACCACGCGCGCACCACATTTGGGGAGGGTGAAGGCCCGCACGGACCGGCGGAGAAACAGCGTGCAGCAGGCGCCGCGAACAGAGGCGTCAGGGGGGGGAACGGTCCGTCTCCCGGTCGGCAATTATACCGACACGCCGCGGCGGGGGATGTTAGAAAATGGTGAGCGCTACGTGAACCGCATCTTTTTTCTGCGGCGGGAGTTTGTCAGAGTGGGGGGATGAAAAGATCACGAAGAGCGACAAGGGAGAAGTGGCAGCGACTCATCGAGGCCCAGGCAGGCAGCGGGAAGACGGCGGC
>DASZTO010000027.1:0-98717 GCA_035548175.1 Phycisphaerae bacterium
GCGAACGCACGCTAAAGCGTGAACTCCGGGCGGGTCAGGGATGGGATGATTGAGGGGGGGCGAACGCACGCTAAAGCGTGAACTCCGGGCGGGTCAGGGATGGGATGATTGAGGGGGGGCGACGCACGCTAAAGCGTGAACTCCGGGCGGGTCAGGGATGGGATGATTGAGGGGGGGGCGAACGCACGCTAAGGCGTGAACTCCGGGCGGGTTTTCTCAGGGGTGGGGGGTGAGGAGGGTGCGGGCGGCGTCGCGGATGGGGGGGTGGTCGGATTCGGGGAGGTTGGAGAGGAGGGGGAGGAGGGGGCCGGTGTCGGCGATGTTGGCGAGGCGGACGGCTTCGTGGAGGACGCGGATGGGGTTGAGGGCGTCGCGGAGGTCTTCGAGGGGTTTGCAGAGGGCGCGGAGGCGTTCGGCTTCGGGGAAGTTTTTGTTGCGGATGGCGGCGAGCAATTGGTGGGAGATGTGGGGGGCGATGCAGACGATGCCGGCGGTGAAGCCGCCGAGGGCAAAGTCGCGCATGTGGGTGATGGCGGGTTGTTCGCCGAGGCCGGAGATGATGCGGGCGGGGTTGACGTGGTCGCAGAGGGCGCGGAGGTAGGGGTCGTCGGCGGGGTCTTTGCGGACGACGGCGTATTTGACGGCGAGGATGACGTGGTCGTCGAAGAGCTTGGCGACGCGCGGCGGGTCGATGTAGTTTTCGGAGCGGATGTAGAGGATGGCGGGGATGACGGCGGCGTCGACGAAGCGGCGGATGCCGAGGTCGACGCCGGCGGGGGTGACAGCGCCCTGCATGGGCAGGAGCATGGCGGTGGGGAAGGCGCGGCCGCGGAGGATGCCGGCCTGGTCGATGGCGGTGCCGAAGGTGGGACCGACGGAGGGGATGACGAGGGTGTCGGCGGCGGCGAAGGATTCGAGGAGGGTGAGGATGTCGCCGTACTCGGCGGCGCCGACGTGGTAGAAGTTGGCGTTGCCGCCGTAGAGGAGGGTGTTGACGCCGCCGGCTTCGATGTGGCGAATGAGCTTGGCGTTTTCGGTGGGGCTGAGGGTGTAGTCGGCGTTGCGGCAGAGGGGGGGGACGGCGAGGACGGATTGGGTGAGACGGTGGGGGGTGAGGGTGGTGAGCATGGGGGCCTGCGAAAAAGACGAAAGACGAAAGACGAAAGACGGATTAAACCACGGAGGACACGGAGGGCACGGAGAATTTTTTATGAGTTTTGTTTTTCTCCGTGGTCTCCGTGAACTCCGTGGTTTTAAGTGGTCGTTGCCGATCAGAGTCGGATTTCGTTTAGAAGAGGATTAAAAGATGTCGGGTTCGGGGGTGGGGTGGGTTCCGTGGAGGAATTGGAAGTCGCAGCCTTGGTGGGCCTGGGTGGTTTGTTGGGAGAAGAGGGCGCCGAAGCCGCGTTCGAAGCGTTTTGGGGGTGGGGTCCAGGCGGCGCGGCGGCGGGCGAGTTCGGCGTCGGGGACGTGGAGATGGATTTTTCTGGCGTGGACGTCGAGTTCGATGTGGTCGCCGGTTTTGACGAGGGCGAGGGGGCCGCCGATGGCGGATTCGGGGGAGACGTGGAGGACGCAGGTGCCGTAGGAGGTGCCGGACATGCGGGCGTCGGAGATGCGGACCATGTCGCGGATGCCTTGTTTGAGGAGTTTTTTGGGGATGGGGAGCATGCCCCATTCGGGCATGCCGGGAGCGCCGAGGGGGCCGGCGGAGAGGAGGACGAGGACGGAGTCGGGGGTGACGTCGAGGGCGTCGTCGTCGATGCGGGCTTTGAGGTCGGCATAGTTCTGGAAGACGATCGCGGGGCCGGTGTGTTTGAGGAGGCGGGGGTCGGCGGCGGTGGGCTTGATCACGCAGCCGTTGGGGGCGAGATTGCCACGGAGGATGAAGGTGGCGCCGGCGGCGGCGAGGGGCTGATCGAGGGGGAGGATGATTTCGTTGTTGATGACTTGGGCGCCGGCGATGTTTTCGCCGAGGGTGTGGCCGTTGATGGTGGGGCAGTGGGTGTGGAGGAGGGGGCGGAGGCGGTTGAGGAGCGCGGGGAGTCCGCCGGCGTCGTAGAAATCTTCCATGAGGAATTGGCCGGAGGGACGGAGGTTGGCGATGACGGGGGTTTTGGCGGAGAGGTGATCGAAGCGGTCGAGGGAGAGTGGGAAGCCGGCGCGGCCGGCGATGGCGATGAGGTGGATGATGGCGTTGGTGGAGCCGCCGATGGCCATGTCGAGGGTGATGGCGTTGTCGAAGGAATCGGGGGAGAGGATTTTTTTCGGGGTGATGTCGAGCCAGACCATGTCGACGATGCGGCGGCCGGAGTCTTCGGCCATGCGGGAGTGGGCGGAGTGGACGGCGGGGATGGAGGAGGCTCCGGGGAGTGAGAGGCCGAGGGTTTCGGCGATGGCGGTCATGGTGGAGGCGGTGCCCATGGTCATGCAGTGGCCTGCGGAGCGTGCGATGCCGTCTTCGATGCCGCGCCAGGCGCAGTCGTCGAGATTGCCGGCGGAACGTTCGGCCCAGAATTTCCAGGCGTCGGTTCCGGAGCCGAGGGTGGCGCCTTTGTAGTTGCCTTTGAGCATGGGGCCAGCGGGGACATAGATGGCTGGGAGGTTGGCGGAGATGGCGCCCATGAGGAGGCCGGGGGTGGTTTTGTCGCAGCCACCGAGGAGGATGGCACCGTCGAGGGGGTAAGCGCGGAGGACTTCCTCGGTTTCGAGGGCGAGGAGGTTACGGTAGAACATGGCCGAGGGCTTCATGAAGGTTTCGGACATGGACATGACGGGGATTTCGACGGGGAAGCCGCCGGATTGCCAGATGCCGCGTTTGATTTCGGAGACGCGCTGGGGGAAGTGGGAGTGGCAGGGGTTGAGGTCGTTCCAGGTGGAGAGGATGCCGATGACGGGCTTGCCGGCGTAATCGGCGGAGGTGTAGCCCATTTGTTTGAGGCGGGAGCGGTGGCCGAAGGAGCGGAGGTCGTCGGGACCGAGCCAGCGGTGGCTGCGGAGCTGGTCGGGGGATTTGCGCGGGTGTGAGTCAGGCATTCTTTGTGGCTCGAAAGAGGTGTAGCTATTATACGCGGCGCGTTGGTGGGTGAAACGGATCACGGAACGAGTGACGACTGGAAGCGCGCATGAATCCGCTGCTGATTCTGGTGGTGGGCATGGCGGTGGTGGTGGGGGGGATCCTGATTTTTCGGTTGCATGCGTTTTTGGCGCTGGTGGCGGGAGCGCTGGCGGTGGCGGTGATGACGCCGGGGGCGGCAGTGGAGCGGTTCGTGTTGCGCGGCGGGGCGGCGACGGTGGTGAGCGCGGAGGGCGGGAAATTGATGGTGCGGCCGGCGGAAGCGTTGCCGGCGGGGACGACGCTGGAGATCGTGCGGCTGGGGGAGCAGGGGATGGAGCGGGTGGGGCTGGTGCGGCTGATGGGGAACGGAGGTCCGCAGCAGGCGGTGGCGGCGGAGGGATCGGGGTATGAGGCGGGGGATTTTGTGGTGGATGCCACGACGGCGGCGGAGGCGGAGCAGACGGCGCGGGCGACGATCGGGGAGCGCGTGGCGACGGGGTTTGGGCTGACGGCGCGGGACATCGGCGTGCTGCTGGCGATGGCGTCGATCCTGGGCAAGTCGCTGATCGATTCGGGGGCGGCGGAGACGATTGTGAGGGCGCTGCGTCGGGCGCTGGGGGAGCGGCACATTGCGCTGGCGTTTTTGATCGGCGGATTTTCGCTGGCGGGGCTGGTGCTGGCGGATACGACGTTTTACATGCTGATTCCGTTGGCGCAGGCGATGGCGGTGCGGACGAAGCGGGATTACACGCTGTACATCCTGGCGATTGCGGCGGGTGCGACGATGACGCATTCGCTGGTGCCGCCGTCGCCGGGGCCGGTGATCCTGGCGACGGAATTGCGGGTGCCGTTGATCGTGATGATCGGCGGTGGCTTGGCGGTGGGGGCGATTGCGTCGAGCGCGGGATATCTGTACGCGTTGTGGGCGAATGTGCGGTGGAAGATTCCGGTGCGGATGGGGCTGGCGGGGGAGATTGCGGCGATGAAAGAAGGGACGGACGGGCCGAAGCTGCCGCTGGGATTGGCGCTGCTGCCGATCGCGGCGCCGGTGGGATTGATCGCGCTGCGGGCGGTGGCGGAATCGGGGAAGTGGGGGATTTCGGCGGAGGGGATGCGGGTGATCACGACGCTGGGGGAGAAAAATCTGGCGCTGGTGGTGGGGGCGGTGCTGGGGTTGCTGCTGGTGGCGTGGCGGCGGAAGCGCGAGGATGGGGCGAGCACGCGGGAGACGGTGACGCATGGGCTGACGAGCGGGGGAGTGATGGTGCTGATCATCGCGGCGGGCGGGGCGTTCGGGCTGGTGCTGCGGCAGACGGACATCGGGGCGGCGATCCGGGAGTGGCTGCCGGTATCGAAGCTGGCGCTGATACCGCTGGCGTTTCTGATGACGACGGCGCTGCGGACGGCGCAGGGATCGGCGACGGTGGCGATCGTGACGGCGGCGGGGATTGTGTCGCCGATCGCGCTGGCGGGGGGATTGGGGTTTCATCCGGTGTATCTGGCGCTGGCGATCGGATGCGGGGCGAAGCCGGGGATGTGGATGAACGATGCGGGGTTCTGGATTATCGGGAAGGTGTCGGGATTTACGGAGGCGGAGACGCTGAAGACGGCGACGGTGATGATGACGATCATGGGGTTGGCGGGTCTGGGGGCGACGGTGCTGGGGGCGTGGCTGTTGCCGATGGCGGGGGGATGAGGGGCGGGGCGGAAAAGGGGGTGGGCGGGGGCGAGGAGGCGGGGGTGCGGGTCGGTCAATCGGCGTAGCGTTGGATCATTTCGTAACAGAAGTCGGCGAACTGGCGGACGTCTTTGGGGGGGCTGGTGTAGTGGGGCTGGAGTCCGCAGTGTTCGGGGGTGAAGCAGAAGGTGACGGTGACGCGGAATTTGTCGAGGGCTTTCATCTGGCGGTCGAACCACTGGCGGGCGTTTGGGCGGAAGATATCGGCCCAGGAGAGTCCCGTGCGGAGGTAGGTGACGCCGAGGTCTTTCATGATGCGGACGGCGTCGTCGAGGCGGTGGTCCTGGAAGTGGAACCACTGACAGAGGCCCATATCAGGGGTGTAATTGTGGAAGTGCTTGAGGGCGAGCTTTGGGGAGGCGTCTTCCTTGATGAGGCCCATGTAGAAGTGGCGGTAGTAGGAGGAGCCCTCGGCTTCGCGGTGGCGGGTGGTGGCGGGCCAGGCTTTGGGGAGGTCGAAGAGGGAGTACCAGTGGATGCGCGGGGTTTTACCGATGAGGAGTTGAGCGGTGCGTGTGAGTCCGAACTCCTGGACTTTTTCTGCGCCGAAGGAGGAGATGCCGACTTCGGAGACCCAGACGGGTTTGTCTTCGACGGCGGATTTGATTTCGCGGAGCTTGTCGGGCCAGTCGTTGATCTGCCAGTGGTTCCAATCAAGAGGGAAGCCGTGGACAGCGACGGCGTCGAGGCGGTCGATGACCCCCTGAGCGCGGAGGAGGCGGATGAAGTTGGGGTCGATGGGGGACATGCCGCCGAGGACTTGTGGGAGTGTGGGTCGGAGGGAGCGGATGGCGTCGGAGGCGTCGTTGAGCATGCGGGAGAAGATCTGCCAGTCGGGATCGACTTCGAACATCCAGTGGGATTTATTATTGGGCTCGTTCCAGAGCATGACGGCTTCGATCACGAGTCATCCCTCCGAGGGGCGGGAAGCGGCGGGGCGGGCGGCGAAGACGGCGCGGGGGCCATCGGGGGCTGGTGGTAGATCGCGTCGGCGGCAGACGTAGACTTCGAGTTCGGGGTGGGCGACGATGTCGAAGCCGGCGCTGCGGAGCATGGCTTCGGCGCAGGCGCGGTTGGGGACCCACCAGTTGGTGGGATCGCCGGCATATCGATGTTCGATGAAGAGCATTCTGGGGTAGGCGGGGCATTCGAAGTGGTCGGTATGCCAGAAGTCGTAGTCTTGGTTGACGGGGAGGACGTCCGCGCTTCCGCGCTGCATGGATTGGAAGAGGAGGAGGTCCTTGGCGACGGTGTGGTGGATGAGGTCGAGGGCGAGGAGAGGATGGCGGAGGTGGTAGAGGACGCCCATGAAGATGACGAGGTCGAAGGATTCATTGAGTGCGCCGAGATCGTAGACGGAGAGTTTCTGGAATTCGATATCGTGGAGGCCGTGGACTTGGGCGGCGAAGCGAGCCTGGGCGAGGTAACGGTCGTCGGAGTCGATGCCGAGGACGCGAGCTGCGCCGCGTTTTTTCATTTCGATGGAGTAGAAACCGGCGTTGCAGCCGATGTCGAGGACGGATTTGCCGGTGAGATCCGTGGGGAGTGCGTCGCGGAAGCGGCGGAACTTGACGGCGGGGTAATCGCCGAGGAAATGGTCGGGAGCGGTCTGGATGCCGGCGAGGGAGATATTGTGGAACCAGGGGCCGAGCTCGCGGATGCGGGAGGAGATCTGGTCGCGCGAGAGCCCCGGCGGGGGCGGCGCGTGATGGGGGATGGTGGTCATGGCGGAAGTATCCGGAGAGAGGTGGATGGGATCAGCGCAGATTGACGAAGGGCGCGGAGGCGGGTGCGTCGTGGGAGGAAAGGGGGCGCGGGGGTGCGGCCTGTGGGGGCGGTTCGGCGGCGGGAGCGACGGGTCCGCGGATGAAGGCTTCGGTGCGGTCGTGAGCTTCGGAGTCGCTGAACTGGAGCGGGGGAGATTTCATGAGATAGCTGGAGGGTCCGATGAGGGGTCCGGCGATGCCGCGGTCGAGCGCGATTTTAGCGCAGCGGACGGCATCAATGACGACGCCGGCGGAGTTTGGGGAGTCCCAGACTTCGAGTTTGAGTTCGCAGGAGAGGGGGACGTTTCCGAAGGTGGTTCCTTCCATGCGGATGTAGCAGAACTTGCGGTCTTCGAGCCAGGGGACGTAATCGGAGGGTCCGACGTGTGCGGCGCCATGGGGGAGTGTGTAATCGAGCTGAGAGGTGACGGCATTGGTTTTGGAGATTTTTTTGGATTCGAGGCGTTCGCGTTCGAGCATGTTGAGGAAGTCGGTGTTGCCGCCGAAGTTGAGCTGGTAGGTGCGGTCGAGGCGGACGCCGCGTTCGCGGAAGAGGTGGGTGAGGACGCGGTGGGTGATGGTGGCGCCGAGCTGGGATTTGATGTCGTCGCCGATGAGGGGGAGGCCGCGATCTTCGAAGCGTTTGGCCCAGTGAGGTCTGGAGGCGATGAAAACGGGGATGCAGTTAACGAGGGCGCATCCGGCCTCGAGCGCCTGTTCGGCATACCAGGCGGCGGCTTTTTCGGAGCCGACGGGGAGGTAGATGACGAGGACATCGGTGCGCGTCTGGCGGAGGATGCGGGCGACATCGACAGGATCGGCGGAGGATTCAGGGACGACGTCGTGGAGGTATTTTCCGAGGCCGTCGAGGGAGGGTCCGCGCAGGACGGGGACGTTGAGAGGCGGGACATCGGAGAAACGGTAGGTGTTGTTGGGTGGGGCGAAGATGGCTTTGGAGAGATCGAGGCCGACTTTGGCGGCGCTGATGTCGAAAGCGGCGGAGAATTCGATATGGGAGACGTGATAAGGGCCGAGGGTGACGTGCATGAGGCCTGGGACGAAATCGTCATCGGAAGCGTGGCGGTAGAAGTGGACGCCCTGGACGAGTGAGGAAGCGCAGTTACCGGCGCCGACGATGGCGACGCGAACATTCTGATGCCTCATGGGCAGTACTCCTGAGGATGGAAGGGCAGGGGAGGGGCGCTTCGGGTCGAGGTGAAAACCGAGGCGCGGCGCAGTGGCGACTGAGCAATATTTGTGCCCTTTGCGGCCGTGGGGGGAGAGCTGAAGGAGGAATGAGGCGTGCACAAAAGATGAGCGGCGGGGGGGGAGAGGGGGGCGGTCAGAGTGCGTGAACTGTGTGCGTCAGCGCGGGGGAAGGGGGAAGTTTTGCGGCGCATGCATGAGGTGGGAGGAGGGGTGGGGGAGGTCGAGACACACGCAGTTTGCCGCGTGGGCGACAAGATTTCGCGGCGTTCGCCGGGAGGCGGGCGGGGAGGGAGAACGAGTGAGAGGCGCGGCGGAAGGCGTCGAAGGCGGGCTTGGGACGGCCCTGGGTATCGAGGATTCCGAGGTGGCGGTTGTTGACATCGCCGATGACGTTGACGCCGTCGGGGAGATCGTTGATGCGGTACCAGGCGAAGAGATCGACCTGGCCTGTGGAGGCGGCGAGTGCGGCGGCGCGGAGGAGGTAGTCGGCCTGGTATGCGGGGGTGTGTTCGAAGGAGAAACGGGCGGTGTACTGGCCGGAGACGAAACCGTCGGGTCGGCGGAAGTCGCTGTAGCCGATTTCGGCGAGCCAGAGCCGCTGGCGGCCGGCGTGAAGGGCGATGAGGTCGTGGAGGCGGTGGATGGAGTGGGGGAGTTGCTGAAGTGAATCGGGGGACCAGGTTTCGTAGTAGGCGTGCATGTTGACGACATCGACGGCGGGCAGGAGCGCGGGGTCTTGAAAGAGGCGGGCGAGGAAGTCGGCATTCCATGCGATGCCGCCGAGGACGACGAGGGCGTGGGGATCGGCTTGTCGGACGGCGTGGGATCCGGCTTCGACGAGAGCGGCGAACTGGGGGACGGAGCCGGACCAGTAGGCGGGATTGTCGGGTTCGTTCCAGAGTTCCCAGGAGTGGATGCGGGAGCGGTAGCGGGTGACGAGGGCGGTGAGGAAGCGTGCGAAATCGGCGGGGTCGCGCGGTGGGGCGTGCCAGAAGTTATCGGAGGGATCACCGGCGGCCCAGCGTGGGGTATAGCAGACGTAGGGGATGAGGCGGATGTGGTATTCATCGACGGCGATGCGGACGAAGTCGTCCCAGAAGGAGAAGTCGAGTTGTCCGGGGCGGGGCTGCATGTCGAGCCAGCTGAAGGCGATGCGGAGGACCTGAGCGCCGGAGGCGCGGCAGGCGTCGAGGTCGGCGCGGGCGTGGGCGAGAGAGCGGGAGGATTTGGGGTAATCCTCGCAAAGGCCCATGGTCATGGGGTGGAGGGGCGCGGGGAGGGCGGGGTCGTCGCGGCGGGCGCGGTGATGGGGCGGGAGGCATCCTGCGCAAATGTGAAAAGCGGCGAGCAGGAAAAGGAGGAGGGGCCAGCGGCACGGGTTGGGGAGGAAGGACCTAAAAAGGGTGAGCATGAGGCGGTGAATCGTCGCGGTCGGGGGGGAGGATGCAGGAATTCATGGAACTTTGAGGGCTGAGCTTACGATTGAGAGGGAGAGGCCCGAGATGGATGCCGGGGAACCGGCGTGCAGCGAGGTCGCGGCAAGGAAGCCGCGAGCGGGCCGTGGAACGAATGGAGTCGTGCAGGGATGGCGGTGTATTTACGGGCGATGGGGTATTTTCGGCGGGATGGGGGCCTGATCGGGTTGCTGCTGGGTGTGATTGGGCTGCAGACGGGCGTGGGGCTGCTGGCGGCGTGGCCGATGGCGGTTCTGGTGGACTCGGTGCTGACGACCGCGCCGAAGACGTCGGGGGTGCATGGGTGGTTTCTGGCGGTGCTGCCGGGGTCGCGACTGGGGCAGGTGGTGGGGCTGGCGGCGGTGGGGCTGCTGCTGAAGTTGACGGGGGATGTGCTGAACGTGGTGCGGACGATCGTGACGGCGCGGATCAACTACAACGGGCTGATGCGTGTGCGGTGCGATTTGTACCGGAAGCTGCAGGCATTGACGCTGAGTTATCATCGGAGTCAGCCGCAGGGAGACGCGATTTATCGGTTGAGCAACGACACGTTCGGGTGTCAGGCGATTTTGCACACGTTCATTTCGACGGGTGTGGCGGTGGCGACGCTGGCGGTGATGACGGTGATATTGGCGGCGCGGAACGGGACGCTGACGGCGCTGGCGCTGGGGGTGGCGCCGTTTCTGGCGGGGGCGAACATTTACTACGGGCGGCGTCTGAAGGCGGAATCGCTGGCGTGCAAGGACCGGGACACGGAGTTCACAACGACGGTGCAGCGGTCGATGTCGCTGATCGCGCTGGTGCAGGCGTTCGGGCGGGAGGGGGATGAGTTTGCGCGGTTTCACGGATCGATTCGGAATTGCGTGCGGGCGTGGTTCAAGCTGCATCACGAGGAAGTGAGTTACTGGATGGTGGTGGGGACGATCCTTGGGGTGGGCGGGGCGCTGGTGTTTGGGTATGGGGGGTACCTGGTGATGCGGGACATGTTTCCGAGGCCGCGGGCGGGTGGGATGACGGTGGGCGATCTGCTGATTTTCACGAGTTACCTGGGGATGCTGTGGGATCCGCTGTGCAAGTTGACGGGTGCGGGAGCGACGATGCAGGGAGGAGCGGCGGGGGCGGAGCGAGTGTTCGAGGTGCTGGACCGCGACGTAGCGATACGTGATGAGGCGGGCGCGCGGGAGCTGGAGCGGCGGTCGCGGGTGCTGGAACTGGAGGGGGTGACGTTTTCGTATGGGAAGGAGCCGGTGCTGCGGGAGGTGAGCGCGCGGATCGAGCCCGGGCAGATGGTGGCGTTCGTGGGATCGAGCGGTGTGGGCAAGAGCACGCTGTTGAACTTGTTGCCGCGGTTTTACGATCCATGCGCGGGCGTGCTGCGGCTGGACGGGGTGGATGCGCGGGAGG
Source organism: Phycisphaerae bacterium (assembly GCA_035548175.1). GTDB lineage: Bacteria > Planctomycetota > Phycisphaerae > WQYP01 > WQYP01 > CALCHA01. The sequence goes on from DASZTO010000027.1 coordinate 10,630, forward strand.
TGCGGATTGCGGATTTGCGGCGGCACATAGCGTTGGTGCTGCAGGAGAGCGTGATTTTGCCGACGACGATCGCGGAGAACATCGCGTACGGGAGGCCGGAGGCGACGGTGGAGGAGATTCGCCGGGCGGCGGAGATGGCGGGCGCGGCGGAGTTCATCGAGGTGCTGTCGGAGAGATACGAGACGCGGGTGGCGGAGGGCGGGGGGAATCTGAGCGGCGGGCAGCGGCAGCGGATCAGCATAGCGCGGGCGCTGCTGACGGAGGCGCCGGTGATAGTGTTGGATGAGCCGACGAGCGCGCTGGATCCGCATCACGAGCGGGTGGTGATCGAGCAGCTGGGGAAAATCAAGGGGCAGCGGACGGTGGTCATAGTGAGCCATCGGTTGAGCACGGTGGCGGGTTGCGACCAGATATTCATGATGGAGGGTGGGCGGATCGTGGAGCGAGGGACGCACGTGGAGCTGATGGGTCGTCGTGGGAAGTACTGGGAGATGGCGCGGCAGCAGTTGCCGGAGGAGGGAGGGGAGGACGTGGCGGCGGCGGTCGATGCGCTGGCGGCGGAGGCGCGGGAAGTGGCGCGGATGAGCATGGGTGGGGTGGAAGGGGGCGGTGTCGAGGCGGCGCGCGTCGGATGACGCGCACCGCCGGCCGAGAGCTGCTTACGGTTCGCTGGCGATGAGCTTGAAGAATCGGGATTGTTCGCCTTCTTTGGTTTTGTCCTGATAGAGGAAGGCGAGGCGTTTTTCATCGAATTTCTGGAAGAAATCATCCCAGGTGATGGGTTCAAGGGAGTTTTCGCCGGAGTAGCCGGGGAAATCGATGCGGAGGAGCCCCGCATCTTCGCCGTGGCGTTCGGTGCCTTTAACGGAGGCGGGTTTACCGCCGCGTTCTTCGGCCCATCGGCGGATGGTGTCGTGGTCGCGGGTGGTCTGGGATTCGCCGGCGGAATGTCCGGGGTGAGCATGTGATGGCATGGGAAGATCTCCTGAAAACCGGGTGAGCAATCAGCGGGGAAAAGGGGTGCAAGTCCCGCGCCGGAGGAGGTGGATAAGGGAGGGGTTTAGGGAAAAAAAAGGCAGGTTTTTCAGCGGGCGTGGGTGAGGATGTAGCCTTCGAGTTCGCGGGCGCGGTGAGCCGCGGTGTGGCGTGCGAGGACGGCGCGGCGGGCGTTCTCGGCGATAGCGCGGCGGGATTCTTCGGGGAGGTCGCGGAGGATGGCGATGACGTCGGCGGAAGTTTGGGCGAGGAGGATTTCCTGGCCGGGCTTGAGCAAGGTTTCGAGGCCGTCCCAGGAATCGGAGATGATGGGCACGCCGCAGGCGGCGGCTTCGAAGAGGCGGACGGAGGGGGAATATCCGGCCTTGATCATGTCGTGGCGGGTGACGTTGAGGGTGAAGCGCTGGGCGTTGTAAAAGGCGCGGTGATCGGCGGGGGCCAGGTGGCTGACGCGGCGGAGGTTGGCGGGCCAGGGGATGGTGTCGGGGTATTGGGGTCCGGCGACGACGAAGCGTTGGTGGAGGAGCCGGCGGGCGGGTTGGAGGAGGAGGCGGTGGAGAGTGGGCTGTCGGTCGGGGGAGTAAGTGCCGAGGTAACCGAGGTCGAAGTCGAAGGGGCGAGGCTCCGGGAAGTAGAGTTCGGGATCAACGGAGCAGTAAAGGGGCAGAGCGCGAGGAGAGCCGAAGCGTTGTTCGAGGAGGCGGAGTGTGGGTCCTCCGGTGAATGAGAGGTAGAGGTCGTACCTGGGGATGAGGTGAGGTGCGAGGTATTCGTAGTCATGGCGGTGGAGCTTGGCGAGGGTGACGGGGGTGTCGATGTCGTAGAAGGCGGAGAGGCCTGGGGAGCGTTGAAGGAGGGCGGTGACCCATTCGCCGAGTGGGACGCCCTCCTGGACATAGGAGCCGACGATGACGAGATCAGCGGCGGCGATATCCGGGAGGAAGCGAAGCTGGAGATCGTGGAGGGAGTCGTAGAGTTCGGTGCGGCCGAAGGGGGGGCGTGGCATGTCTCGGTTGTGTGCGTACCAGGGGCGATCGCATTCGAGGAAGAGGAGGTTGTGTCCGCGGCGGGTGAGTTCGCGGACGAGGCCGCGGTAGGTGGTGGCGTGGCCGTTGCCCCAGGAGCTGGTGATGGCGAGGCCGATGATGACGATGTTGAGGGCGCGCGGCGCGGGCTGTGGGGAGTTGAGCGCGATGTGGGGGTCGGCGAGGGACATGCGGGAGGCCTTTCGGGATCAGTGGTGAGCAAGGAGGGGCTGATTGCGGAGGTCTGCGAGGCGAGTCGAGAGGCGGCGATGGGCGTCGAGGACGAGTTCAAGCTGAAGGGCGCGATGGGCGTAGGTGTGCTGTGCGCGGACGCGGGCGAGAGCTGCGCGTCCGATGGCGCGGGCGCGCTGGTCGTTGAGGGAGCGGACGTGCTCGGCGACCTGGTGACCGTCGGCGGCGACGAGGATTTCGCGGCCTGGCTCGAGGAAATGGTCGATGCCGACCCAGTCGTCGGTGATGAGGCAGGCCCCGGCGCCGGCGGCTTCAAAGACGCGTGTGGCGGGGGAGAATCCGTAGCGGGCCATGGACTCACGGGAGATGTTGAGCAGGGCGCGGGGGGTGGAGTTGAGGGCATTGTGGTCGGCGGTGCCGACGTGGCCGAGGTAGCGGACGTTGGGGGGCAAGGATTTGTCGCGCCACCCAGCGCCGCCGAGGAGGAACTGTTGGTCGTTGCAGGCGGCGGCGGGCTGGAGGAAGAAACGTTCGACGCGTGCTTCGCGGTCCGGGAGGCGGTTGCCAAGGAAGGCGAGATCGCCGGAGAAGCGTGGGTCCGGGGGGACGGGGTGGTGGGTGGCGGGATCGAGGGCGTTGTAGACAGGGACGCAGGCTTTGGCACCCAGAGCGCGGTAGGCGCTGACGACGGGATCGCCGCCGCCGTAGGTGAGGATGAGGTCGTATTTCGGGATGAGCGCGGCGAAGGGATCTGGGGCGATTGCCGGTTGCGGATTGTCCATTGCCGATTGATGCGGAACTCCGTCTTCACCGGGCAATGGGCGATTGGGGATTGGCAGCGACTTATGCACGCGATCCAGGGTTGCGGGGGCGTCGACATCCCAGAAGGCGATGAGGTTGCGGGGTGTTTTGAGTTCGAGGAGGGCGGCTTCGAGGAGATCGTCGAAGACTCCGACGCCGGAAGCCTTGACGATGAGGTCGGCGGAGCGAGCGTCGTGGAGGCAGGCTTCGGCGGCGGCGGGATGGGCGCCGGAGTAGACGACGACGCGGGCGTAGGGGGGATCCGGGATATCGCGGTGGCTCTGGCGGTCGTAGGCGTCGGGCTCGTAGAAGGTGATGGTGTGGCCGCGTTGATGGAGCGCGCGGAGGATGCCGCGGTAGTAGGTGGCGGCGCCGTTCCAGTAGCAGGAGACGAGTGAGGAGCCGAAGAAAGCGATATGCATGTCGAGTTCCGGATAATGGGTTAATGGGTCGATGGGGTGAGAGGGGGCGGTGACGGGTTTTTGCGGGCGGTGGGGCGGCGGGACCTGGCGGGCTTTTTGCGGTGGGCGATGGAGGCGGTGAGTTCGTGGTAGATGTTGAGGAGTTCGTCGACGCGGTGGGCGCAGGTGTGGCGGGAGATGAGTGTGCGGTGTCCATGGGCGGCGAGATGGTAGGCGAGTTCGGGCTCGTGGAGGACGCGGCGGAGTTGGGCGGTCATTTCCTGGCCGGTGGAGGCGACGAGGAAATCGCGGCCGGGGTCGAAGAGGTGCTCGGCGTCGTTCCACGGGGAGCAGATGAGGGGGATGCCGCAGGCGAGTGCTTCGAAGACGCGGATGGTGGGGATGCCCGGGAGGGCCTGGACATAGGGCCTGCGGGGGACATGGACGGTGACTTTGAAGCGGGCGAAGAGATCGGGGGCCTTGTAGTTAGGGAGCCAGCCGGCGTAGCGGATGCGGGCGGATTTGAGAGCTTTGAGGGCGGAATCGGGATAGCGTACGCCGTGGATGCGGGCTTTGAGCTGGAGGTTTTTGACGGGGTGGAGGAGGAATTCGTGGAGTTCGGCGGTGCGTTCGTCATCGCCCCAGTTGCCGACCCAGATGAGATCTCCCTCGCAGGGGCGGCCGGCAATGGGGCGGAAGAGGCGGGTATCGGCGGCTTCATGCCAGGTGAAGGCACGGCGGGTCCATTTGCGGCGGATATAGAGATCGCGGAGGACGTTTCCGAAGGCGAGCACGCCATCGTATCGGGAGAGGTCGTAAGCGCGCATGGAGGAGGCGTCGGTGACGGCGCGGTGGTGGGTGTCGTGGAAGAGCAGGACGAAGGAATTCATGGAGCGGCGAAGTTGGCCGATACGGCGGACGAGTTTGTGATCGGACCACTCGTGGACGAGCACGAGGTCGGCGGATTCGAGGAGGCGGGGCAGGTCAAGGGAATCGAGGGAGTAACTTCGGGAGCGGAGTTCGGGATAGACGGTGTGAAAATCCCTGAGGGGCGCGGCGCCCTGGTCGGCGCGGAGGTTCTGGAGGCTCCAGTTGTTTTTGGGCTCGTAGACATCGACACGGTGGCCGCGGTGGAGGAGCTCCCGCGTGACGCCGCGGAGGAAATGTGCGTTGCCGTGATTCCAGTCGGAAAGGAGGGAGTGGTAGAACATCACGATGCGCATGGAAGAAAGGTCTCCGTAGCGGGTTTGGGGGCGGCGGGGGAGGGGTCGAAGGGTGTCCGCGCGAGATGGTGGTAAGCGTGGAGGTAAGCGCGAGCCATGCGGTCGGTGGTGAACTGGAGAGCGCGGCGGCGGGCGCGGGCGGCGAGTTCGCGGCGGCAGTCGGGGTTGTCGACGAGGCGGCGGGCGGCGTCGACGAGAGCGTCGTGATCGTCGGGGGGGACGAAGAGGGCGGCATCGCGCCAGATTTCGCGGAGGCTGGGGATGTCGCCGACAATGAGTGCGCATCCGGCGAGGGCGGCTTCGAGGATGGAGAGGCCGAAGGGTTCGTATCTGGCGGGGAGGGCGTAAATGGCGGCGGAAGCGAGTCGTGCGGCGAGCTGTGGTGGAGCGAGTCGGCCGAGGCAATGGAGGTCGTGGGGCTGTTCGGCCGGGGGTTGCTGTTGGCCGGAGGAGTGGAGGTCGCCGGCGACGCAGACGGGCCACGGGAGGCGTGGGGCGGCGTTCTGGAGGCAGCGGAGGTTTTTGGCCTCGTCCCAGAGGCGGCCGGCGGAGAAGATGATGGGGAGTTTTGTTCCGGGGGCGAAGAGGCGTGGTTCGCGGCCATTGTAGATGACCTGGGTGGAGGGGAGCTGTCCGTAATGATCGCGGAGGGAGGCGAGCATGGCGGCGGAGGGGGCGACGACCAGATCGGCGGCGAGGAGTCCGGCGGAGACGCGGCGGCGATAGGTGTCCCAGGAAGCGGGCGCATCCTGTCGGCGGACGGCGCGCCACCAGGAGAGGACGCAGGAATGGGCGACGACGAGCGTTGGGGCGTGGAAGGGGAGGGCGGCGTGGGCGTAACCGTTGAGATGAAGGATGTCCGGCTGGAGGGAATTTTCAAGGGAAAGGAGCCATTCGCCGGCGCGATCGACGTCGGACCAGGGGTTATCCATCCATTCGAGGGCGAAGGAGGAGGAGTGCAGGCCGAGGCCGGGGATGGCGGCGGCGGCGGCGCGCTGGGCGTGGTCGGGGGGAGCGCCCATGGTGGCTAGGTGGACCTGGACACCCAGGGGGGCGAGTGCGGCGGCGAGGTCGAGAGCATAGGTCCAGACCCCTCCGACGGTGTCGGCAGTCATGAGCAGTCGCATGGGTGATCCGAAGTAAGTGTTCACATGCGGATGAGAGCTTTGATGAAACCGTCGGCGCGGGCGTGGGTGGCGCGGAGGGCGTCGCCGAGTTGTTCGAGCGGGAAGACATGGGTGTAGAGCGGCGCGGGATCGAGGCGGCCTTGGGCGACTTCGCCGACGGCGGCGGTCATGCCGTGGAGATAGACGGCGGGGTCGCGTTCGTGGGCGTTGATGACGTCGAGTCCGCGCCAGTTCCAGAGCTGCATGTTGACGCTGCGGAGTCCGTCCTGGTGGTAACCGGCGACGACGAGGCGGCCGCGTTCTCTGGTGAGTTCGGCGGCGAGGTTGAGGGGCCATTCCTTGCCGGTGGCTTCGATGACGACGTCGCAGAAGCGCTGTCGCGTGAGGCTGTTGACGTGGTGGATGATGCGCCAATGGTCGTCCATGAGGATGGTTTCGCTGGCGCCGAAGCGGGAGGCGACATCGAGGGAGAAGGGGCGTCGGGAGAGGGCGATGACGCGGGCGCCGGCGTTGGCGGCGAGGCGAGACAGAAGGAGGCCGAGGAATCCGGCGCCGACGATGGCGACGGTCTGTCCGGGGCGGATGTCGGCGCGGCGGAAGATGTTGAGGGCGCAGCCGAGGGGCTCGGCGGGGAGCGGCGAGCCGTCGAGGGCCGGGGGAAGCTTGACGGTGGCGGAGACGTCGGCGAGATCGTACTGGGCGTAGGCGTGCTGGGAGAGGGTGGCGACACGCTCGCCGATGCGGAAGGAGGAGACGCCGGGACCGAGTGCGTCGACGATTCCCCAGCCTTCGTGGCCGAGGGCGCCGGGCTCCATGGGGTACGTGAACCAATCGCGGCCTTCGAAGGGGGGAATGTTGGAGGCGCAGACGCCGCAGCCCTGGAGGCGGACGCGGAGCTGACCGGGTCCGGGGGTGGGGAGCGGGGCGTCGGCGACGACGACGCTGCCTGGGGCCTGGACGACGGCGGCGCGCATGGTGGCGGCGGGAGTGCGGAGCGGCGTGGAGGCGAGAGCGGTCATGGCGTTCTCCCAGCGCTGCGAGGTGCATCGACGTGGCGGCGATTGGGGGAGATATCGGGGGGCCAGCGGCCGTTGTTGCGGCGGCTCTGAGCGGCGGTCCTGGGCATGAGCGAATCGCGGAGCCAGGCGTAGAGGCGGTGGACGCCCTGGCGAGCGGAGACGCGGGGCTGCCATCCGGCGGCGTGCTGGAATCGGGAAGTGTCGGAGACGTAGTATCGCTGGTCGCCGGGTCGCCAGGCGCCGAAACGGACGGCGGGCTTTTTGCCGTGAAGTTCGCCGATGATGTCGAGGAGTTCGAGGAGGCTGATGGTGTTTGCGGGTCCGCCGCCCATGTTGAAAGCGAGTCCGGAGAGTTCGGTCATGCGGGATTGGGCGAGGAGGAAAGCGTCGACGAGGTCTTCGACGAAGAGGATGTCGCGGACCTGCATGCCGTCGCCGTAGAGGGTGATGGGGGCGTTCTGGAGGGCGCGGATGAGGAAGTGGGCGACCCAGCCCTGATCTTCGCATCCCATCTGATGGAGGCCGTAAATGCAGCTCATGCGGAAGACGACGGCGGGGAGTCCGAAGGTGCGTGCATAATCGAGGACGTATTGATCGGCGGCGCCTTTGGAGCAGCCGTAGGGGGAGTGGAAATCGAGGGGCCGTCGTTCGCTGATGCCGCAGGCGCGGAGGTGATCGTCCTCGGGTTCGTAGCGGCCGAGATGGACGCGGAGTTTGACGTCGGGGAGTCCGCCGTAGACCTTGTTGGTGGAAGTGAAGACCAAGGGGGGAGGGTTGTCCATGCCGCGGATGGCCTCGAGGAGGTTGAGGGTGCCGCGGGCGTTGACTTCGAAGTCATGGATGGAGTTGGTGAGGCTGGTGGTGACGGCGACCTGTGCGGCGAAGTGGAAGACCTGGGAAGCCTGAGCGACGGCCTTTCGGAGGATGTGGGGGTCCTGGACGTCGGCGACATGGATTTGGACGCGGTCGCCGTGTGTCTGACGGAGCCAGTGGAGATTGCGTTCGACGCCCGGTCGGGAGAGGTTGTCGAGGAGGAGGACATTGTGCCCGAGTGAAGCGACGCGGTGAGCGACGTTGGTGCCGATGAATCCAGCGCCGCCGGTGATGAGGACCTGGCGAGCGGAGCCGGCGTGAGCGGGCGCCTTGTCGAGCCAGTAGGCGTCGCGGACGGCATCAAGGCCACCTTCCTGCCAGATACGGAAGAGGAGTTTGGCGGCGCCATCGAAGCGTTTTAAGCCGAAGTGGTAGTCGCGTTCGTCGAAGCCGTCGGAGGTGCGGAAGGTGGGATTGAGGTCGTGGGCGGCGTACCAGAAGACGCGCTCGGCGGGGGCGTCGATGGCGTCGATGAAGGCGGTGAGCTGGCGGCGTTCATCGTGGCGCCAGGTGGAGTAACCGGTTTCCGTGACCCAGACCTGGGCGTTGGAGCGGTTGCGCTGGAGGACCTCGCGGACGCGTGCGATGGAGGCGGTCCAGCCTTCCCATGCGTGGTGGAAGGTGACGGGGAATCCGTGGATGCCGACGGCGTCGATGTATTCGATGAGTCCGCGGTCGCACATGGTTTGCAGCCAGGAGGTATCGACGGGGAGCATGCCGCCGAGGAGGGTTTTTTTGTTGCGTTGCCGGGCCCAGTAAGCGGCGGAGCCGACCATTTCAGCGAACTTGAACCAGGCGGGGTCCTGGGCGAGTGGCCAGGCGGATCCGCCATTGGGCTGGCTCCAGAGTTCGATCCATTCGAAGTGGGCGCCGAAGGTGGTGATGAAATCGTCGACGAAATCGGCGAAGGCGCGGAGGTCCTGGGGCGGGGCGAAGGTTTTGGCGGCGCCCCACCAGGCCCCGCGGTGGGAAAGGCAGGGGAGGACGCGGACCCTGGCGGCGAGGTGGGGGAGCAGCCACTGGTACCAGCGGAGTCCGGCGGCGGTGGCGTAATCGGGCCAGGAGACGCCGGTGCGGAGTTCCGAGACGCCGAGGGCGGCGAGGTCGTCGAGGACGCGATCGACGCGTGCTTCCTCGCCGGGCCGGAACCATTCGACGATGCCGACAGCGGCGGCGGGCGCGGGGTTTTCGGCGGCCGGGCGTCGTTTGTCGTTCAAGGTGTTGCGCCTGGTGTTCATAGAGCGAGTCCTCGTGCGGCGAGTTCTTCGCGAGCTTCCGCGACGCGATCGGAGGCAGCCTGGCCCTGGAGCCAATCGGCGAGTTCCACGAGTCCGTCATCGAGGCTGACGCGGGGCTCGTAGCCCAGGACGCGGCGAGCGAGTCGGATGTCGGCATAGCAGTGCCGGATGTCGCCGACGCGGTAGTTGGCGGTGATTTCGGGCTGGATCTCGGGTTTGCCGACGGCCTGGGCCATGCGCGCGGCGATCTGGCGGATGGTATAGGCATGACCGCTGCCGATGTTGAAGACCTGCCCGGGGGCGTTGTCGACTTCGAGGGCGAGGCGGCAGGCGCGGGCGATGTCCCTGACGCTGACAAAGTCGCGCTGCTGAAAGCCGTCCTCGAAGATCATGGGGGGGCGATCGTTGAGAAGCCGGGAGGCGAAGATGGCGAGCACGCCGGTGTAAGGGTTGGAGAGGGCCTGGCAGGTGCCGTAGACGTTGAAGAAGCGGAGTGCGACGGTGGGGATGCCGTAGGCGCGGCCGGTCATGAGGCAGAGGCGTTCCTGATCATATTTACAGTAGAGAGTGCGTAGACGGAGGCGAGCGTGGGGGTTTTGGATTCGGGGGTAGGGATGGGCGTGAGGAGATCGCCGCGGGCATTGCGGATTTCCCAGTCGTGGGCGCGGAGTTGCTCGATGGCGCGTTCTGGAACGGTGACGGGGGAGCCGGCGGTATCGACGTAGAGGCCTTCGCCGTAGATGCTCATGCTGGAGGCGACGATGAGGCGTTCGACGGGGCGTTTGATGAGGGCTTCGAGGAGGACGGCGGTGCCGATGTTGTTGACGCTGGTGTACTTTTCGATTTCGTACATGCTTTGTCCGACGCCGACGGCGGCCGCAAGATGAAAGACGCCGTGAACGCCGCGGAGGGCGGAATCGAGGGCAGCAGGGTCGCGGACGTCGGCGACGATGAGTTCGACGTCGGGGTCGAGGTAATCGGGTCGGATGCAGCCAGGTCCGTGGACCTGGGGGTCGAGGTTATCGAGGGCGCGGACGTGATAACCGCGCTTTAACAACTCCGTCGCCAGATGTGATCCGATGAATCCGGCCCCACCGGTGATCAGGATTGTTTTGCTCATGGAGGAAGCACCTCAGGTGTGAAGGAGACGAGCGACGTGGGCGGGGCACGCGGGCCCGCGTGTGGCAATCGCTGAGCAAATGGAATTCCTGAGGTTGTGGACAGCGGGCAAAAGGGGGAAAAAGGTCGCGAGTTTTTTTCGGCGGCGGAAAGGAGGGGCGGGATGTGCGAAAGTTTGCGGCGACGAAGTGGCGCTTTGGGAGCCCGGTGCGGCGGCGCGGCGGGAGCGGCGCATCGAGCCGTTGTGCCACAGTGTCCGTCTTTTGACGGCACATCGACGCGGGCGCGAGCGAGCGAGCAGCGCGGGCCCGCGGCGCGGAAAAGTTTTTGTGCCGTGCGTTTTAGTAGGGGAGTTGGAAGACGGCTTTGGCGATGAGGAGGCAGCCGAGGGCGAACATGGAGATGAGGCCGACGCCGCAGAGGAAGCCGGCGAGGAGGACGGGGGCGTACTGTCGCCAGGCGAGGCCGAAGCGTTTTTCGAAGAAGTAACGTCCGATGAGGGCGCCGAGCATCTGGGGGAAGAGACCGGCGGCGATGCCGGCGCCAAGGCCGCGGATGAGGCCGTAGCAGAGCATGACGGGTGCGCCGGCGAGGGAGAGGAGGGAGTAGGTGAAGATGCCGACGCCGGCGGAGCCGAGGATGTAGTGCCACTTGAGGGCGTCGTAGAAATTCTGGCCGCCGACGGCGTCGCCGAGGGTGGAAGATTGCATGAGTGCGGTCTGCTGGGCCTGGAGTTCCCAGAGCTGGTTGGCGTAGGGATAGGCGGTGGAGGGAATGGGGGCGATGCGCCAGAGATATTGTGCGAAGAGGATGGAGGAGATGATGACGACGGGGAAGATGACGAGTTCGGCCTTGATGATGGAGGTGAACTTGGTGCCGGTGAGTTCCTGGACGCGGAAGTTGACGACCTGTCCGGCGTAGTTGTTGATGGGGATGGGTGCGAACCAGATGTCGACGCCGCGGTATCCGAGGGATTGGGCGGCGATGAAGGTGGCTTCACGGACCATGGGGATTTCGACCCACTGGCCGGCGATGCCTTCCATGCGAGCGGCGACGTAGGAGATGATGGGCGTGTAGACGAAGCCGTAGCCGAAGAGGATCCAGAGGGGGAAGTTGGGGACGAGGTAGTGGGAGAGGGCGATGTAGGTGGAGGTGGAGAAGAGATAGATGGCGAGGCCGGCCCAGAGGGGGATGTCGCCGCGGCCGGCGGGGGGGTGGAGGAGGCGCTGCCAGGGGGAGGTGGAGATATCGGAATCTTGAGAAGCGGGGGTGGCGGCGAGGGCGCGGCGTTGGGCGTTTTTGGAGCGGAGGCCGGAGAAGACGTGGTAGAAGCCGATGGCGGCGATGGCGAGTGAGAGGCCGATGCCGATGGAGAGGTAGACGTCGACGTGGTTGGCGTAGGCGGTTTGGACGGCGTTCATGCCGGGTCGCCAGGAGGGGAGTTGTCCGGTGGCGTGGAGGATGGGGTTGGCGATCCAGGTGAGGATGAGGCCGAGGAAGGAACCGAGGACGGCGTAGAAGGGAAGGACCATGCCGACGAGGAGGTTGCCGATATCGAAGGAGAGGGTGACGGGGGTGGCGGGGAGGAAGATTTCGGTGCGTTTGGTGAAGTCGGCGAAGGTGAGGGGGAGGAGCTGGAGGGGGTTTTTGAGGAAGATGGAGGAGAGTGCGGGGATGCCGACGTAGAGGGCGCCGAAGAGGAGTCCGATCATGCCGCCGATGGAGAAGACGCGCCATCGCCAGGAGCCGCCCGAACCGGCGGCGGGGGCACCGGCGGCGTTGACGGATTCGGAGGATTCGGCGAGTGCGGTGATGCCCAGAGCGCCGACGGGGGCCATGGGGAAGGGGAGGCGTTCGACATCGGAGGTGACGCGGAAGAGGACGTAGCCGAGGCCGAATTTATCGATGCGGCCGAGGACCTGGCCGAGGACGATCATGGCGATGGGGCCGGCCCATGCGGGGAGGAAGAAGTTGCGTTGTTCGATGATGTTGGGCGGGGGCGCGACCCATCGGGGGATGTGTTCGCTGATCTGGAGTGCGTGGGCGGGGGCGGAGTTGACGTAGTATTGGGTCCAGAGGAGGCCGGAGAAGGGCGAGGAGATGGCGGCGCCGGCCATGTAGAAGAGGATGAAGATTTCGGGTTGTTTGAGGGTGGTGAAGGAACGGCGGGCGAGCTCGACGAAGAGGATGACGGTGACCCACTGGGCGGCGCCGCCGAGGTCTCCGCCGGCGAGGAGCGAGAGGTACATGGAGGCGGGCATCATCACCAGGCCGATGAAGATGCAGCCGAGGACGGAGCGCAGGGAGAAGCCGTCCGCGAAGGTGGAGGGCGGTTTCAGGAGGTCGCGGTACTGGTTGAGCTCAAGGTCTTCCTGCATGGCAGGGGATTAGACCATCGGCAGGGCGGGAGACCAAGCGATGCGCGGCACGGGCGGGGCGGGGAGAAGTGTCTGGACATTGTCGGGCGGCATCGGGTAGTCTTGGGGAGAAGGAGGCGGTTATGAAGACAGGGAGTTCGACGCGCAGCGAGAAGCTGGATTTGCGGTTGACGGCGACGGCGAAGAAGACGCTGCAGGCGGCGGCGGCGGCATCGCGAAGGTCGGTGAGCGAGTTTGTGCTGGAGAGCGCGCTGTCGCGTGCGGAGGATGCGCTGGCGGAGCGGCGGGAATTCCGGCTATCGGCGGCACAGTGGAAGGCGTTCGTGGCGGCGCTGGACGCAACGCCGCGGAAGCTGCCGCGGATGACGCGGTTATTGAAGAATCGGGGCTTTTTTGATGGAGAGGAGCGGTGAGCGAGGCGGCGGCACGACGGGTTGAGAAATTGACACCGCGGCATGTTGTGGACTCGTTTGATTGCGGGCGGGAGGCCTTGAACCGGTATCTGAAACGATACGCGTGGCAGAACCAGCAGGCGGGAGCGGGCCAGACGTATGTCGGGCTGGTGGGGGACGAAGTGGCGGGGTATCACACGTTGACGGTGGGGCATGTGCTTCCGGAGCAGGCGCCGGATCGGGTTGTGAAGGGGCTGGCGCGGCATCCGGTGCCGCTGATGGTGCTGGCGCGCCTGGCCGTGGATTTACGATGGCAGGGGAAGGGGCTGGGCGCGGGGCTGCTGAAGGATGCGATGCTGCGGACCGTGCAGGCGGCGGAGATTGCGGGGATTCGCGGGATGGCGGTGCATGCGAAGGATGAAGAAGCGCGGCGGTTTTACGAGCGGTTCGATTTTGAGCCATCGCCGACGGATCCGCTGCATTTATTTGTGCTGCTGAAGGACGTGCGAAAGGGTTTGGGGATGAAGTAGGGCGGCGGGGATGAGGGGGCGTTGCGCTTTCACGTTTTGGCGTTGGCGGGCGGTTCCTGGCGGGGCGCTGCGTGGAAGAAGCGGTCGGAGGCGTCGACGTAGCGTTGGACCGCCTCGGCGGGCAGGGTTCGCCAGAGGAGGAATTGTTTGCGGATGTCGGTGAGGAAGGGGCGGTTGAGGCGGTGCCAGGTGGCGGGGTTGCCGGCTTCGCGGGTGAGGCGGACGCGGACGTCGAAGACGGAGGGCTGGCTGGTGGGATGGATGGCGACGCGGACGTTCTGGATGACGCCGAGGTCGTAGGGGGCGAGCCAGACGCGGGCGGAGAGGCCGCGGACGGTGGCGCGGGCGGCGTCGGGGGCGAAGGCATCGACGGTGGCGAAGGGGCGGAGTTCATCGGCGGTGAAGCGGCCGGCGCCGGTTTGGGAGGCGGTGGCAAGATACTCGGCGAGGAAGGCGCAGACGCCGCGGGCGGCGGTTTCGTTGACGGTGAAGGGGAGTTCGACATCGAGGATGTCGCCGACGGCGGGGGGGAGCCGCCATTCGCGGGTGAGGGAGGGGGCGGCGACGCGGGAAGCGGCGCGGGCGGGCCAGAGGGCGGAGAGCATGACGAGTGCGAGGACGGCACCCATGGTGACGATGGCGGAGAGGGAGGAGTAATTGAGGTCGACGCCGGGGAGGAGGTGGGTGCCGGAGAGGATGGTGGCGAGTCCCTGTCCGAAGATGTATCCGAAGACGACGCCGAGGGTGCCGAGGGCGGCGGCCTCGGCGAGGAAGAGCATGCCGACGTGGGCGGGTGCGAGTCCGACGGAGGTGTAGACGTGGATTTCGCGGGTGCGTTCCGCGACGGCGCCAAGCATGGTGTTGAGGACGATGACGCCGGCGATGAGCATCGGCACGAGGACGGTGGAGAAATCCTGGGGGCGGGCGGCGGCGCTGGCGTTGATGGCGTGGACGGCCTGGCCATCGGAGGCGTACACGGTGATGTCGGCGCGGCGGGCGAAGGCTTCGGCGACGGCGTCGAGCTGCTGCGACGATGCGAGATCCGCGGGGCGGAACATGATGCTGGTGAGCCTTGCGCCCAGCGCTCGAGCCAAAGGGCTGCGGATCACGGCGACGCTGCCGGGGGCGTAGAAGCGCTGGCGAATCTCCGGCCGGTTGGCGTCGTCGTTCGAGGCATTGGCGCCCTGGACGGTGGCGGAGCCGGCGGGATCGATGGGGGTGAGAGGGTCGTCGGTGAGCTGGCGCAGTTGTCCGAAGGCGTCGGCGGAGAAGAAGCCGGCGACGGTGAGTGAGCGGCCGGCGAGGAGGACGGTGTCTCCAGGGGCGAGGTGCAGGGCGGTCTGCAATTGAGCGGGGAGCCAGCAGGCGTTGTCGCCGGCGGCGGTGAAGCGCGGGAGGAGGGTGTCGATGGGTGCGGCGTGGAAGGCGGCCTCGTCGCGGTCGAGCCCGAGGAAGGCGGCGACGTAGGTGACGTCGCCGGTGCGCGGATTTTTCACCGGGAGGGCCCAGCTATCCTCAGCGCGCTGGGAGGCGTACCACCAGCGGGCGGCCACGGGGCCGGCGCGGGAAGGAGCGGCGAGACGCGTGGCGGAGGGCGCCGGGCGCGTCGCGGGAGCCGGCAGGGTGATATCGGCGGGAAGCGCCAATCCGGCGGCGAGGTCGAGCGTTTGCTCGGGGAGTTGGCGCCAGGAGCGTTGGCGGATGAGGATGCCCGGGGGCGGGGTCGGGACGGTGAGGGCGACGGGGACGGGAGTGACGCGGACGGATTCGCGGACGCTGGTGAAGCACAGGAGGGTGAAGGTGAGCAGGACGAGGGTGGCGAGGGTGAGGGCGGTGCGTGTTCCGCGGCGGCGCATGTTGGAGAGCCCGAGGCGCATGGCGGCGCCGAGGACCGCGCCGCGCTGCAGGCTGGTGATATGACCGGCGTGTCCGAGCGCCCCTCCGCCCCCGCCTCCGGCGGTTCCGCCCGCGGCGCCGCGCAGCGAGGCATAGCGCAGGCGGGTGATTTCCTCATCGAATTTTCCCCAGAGGATGTAGACGACGGTGGAGGAAAGGATGAGGATGAAGAACGCGAGGATGATCATCATCGGGGCGGCGGAGATGCGGAATGCCGGGTGGAACCAGAGAGCGCCGGTCATGAGGCAGAAAATGAGGGCGAACCATCCGATCTGGCGGTAGACATTGGTGGCGCCCACAACGAGGCGTTCGAGGAAATAGGAGAAGGGCACGATGCCCAGCAGGAGGAAAATGACGCCGCGGATAATACCGTTGGAGGTGGCGATGAGCTGGTCGTAGACCTGTTGCTGGAGGGACCAGAGGGCGTTGGCGGCGGCGAAGAATGCGGGGATATCGCGGCGGGCGTGGGCGGATTGGGCGAGGGCAAGCTGGTCGGCGGAGTCGGCCTGGAGCCTGCGGATGACGTCGTTGGAGATGCCGAATTTTTCCAGATCGGATTGGCGCTGTGCGTCGAGGGCGAAAAGATCCTGGGCGGCGCGCCAGGGCAGGGGCCCGAGCGTGGCGAGGTCGGTGGTATCAAAGCCGTCGCCTGCGGGATGCTGCGGGGTGGCGTGGATAAGCACGAGGCGATTGCCCTGTGTGCCGCGGCCGGCGAGGAGTTGCCAGCGCATGCCGGGTGGGAAAAAGAGGGCGGCGGTTCCGGCGTCGCCGGTCCATCCGGCGGCGTCTGCGGCCTGGGTGACGGCGATATTGGAATAGGCCGGCTGATCGGTGCGGCGGGCGTCGAGGAGCTCGATGGTGGTCAGGAGGCCGAAGCTGCGCGGATCGAAGAGGCCGAAGGCGTCGAGGCGCTGGCAGTCGAAGAGCATGCAGTTGAGCGGATGGTCGGGTGCGGGATAGAAGTCGGTGGCGAGGCCGGTGCTTTCGCTGTTGCCGGCCACGAGGGCGCGGACGGGGTTGCCGCGATCGTCGAAGGTGAAGGCGGAGAGTGCGTCGCGGGTGTCGGGGATGCGCAGGGCCAGGGGGAAGGTGGCGGAGCCGTCGGCGAGGGTGATGGCGACATCGAGTCGGCGGGTTCCCGCGAGCGGCGGACCGAGGGGCCGGCCATCGCGGAGGCATTGAGCGGCGACGACGGTGTCGGGCGCGGGCAGGCGCGGCAGGGTTTCGCCGAGGGCCTGCTGGAACATGGTGAGGGGCTGATCGCTGGCGTACAGGGGCAGGTCGGTGCGGGCGAAGAAATGGGGGTCGGTGGCGATGCCGGGCGCGCCATTGGATCCCAGCAAGAGGGTGCGGAGGCCGCGAAGCTGGGTGAGGAGCGCCGCCTCATCGAGATGGGCGGCGGTGTCGTTGGGCGTATCGAGAAAGGGCGCGGGGTCGCCGATGGTGGCGAGCGCTCCGGCGGGCAAGGCGTCGATGAGGCCGGCGTCGGAAGAAAATGCCCGTGGGCGCGGGAAAAAAGTTTCGAGCGTGAAGCGGTTTTCGAGAGAATCGGCGACGAAGGCGGGGGCTGCGGGGGCGTATCGCCGGAGCGCCTGGGCGAAGCCCGCGAGCTGACCGGAGGTGT
Source organism: Phycisphaerae bacterium (assembly GCA_035548175.1). GTDB lineage: Bacteria > Planctomycetota > Phycisphaerae > WQYP01 > WQYP01 > CALCHA01. Next base: position 27,464 of record DASZTO010000027.1, read on the forward strand.
CGAGCTCGCGGGCATAAGCGCTGCGCGCGAAGAAGCCGAAGCGGTTTGAGCCGGTCGTCAGATCGAGTGAAAGGAGCATCAGGGGCGTGCGAGCGCCGATGGCGATGTGGATATCTGGCCAGAGTCGCAGGGCATCGCGGCGCATGGTGAGGCGGGCGAGGTTGTCGGTATAGAGGGGGAGCTGCCGGCGTGCGGCTGCGAGGATGCGGGCGGATTCGGGGCTTCCGAGGGGCCGTCTGCCGGCGAGGGCGGCGGAGGCGCGGAGGAGATCGGTTTTCCGCCGCTCGAGGACCGCGATGGAAGCGCTTGCGGGCGCGGCGCCGGCGGCTGTCGCCTTGACGCGCGCCTGTTCGAGCTGATCCTCGGCGCGGGAGGATTCCCGCAGCAATTCGTCGGCGAGCGCATCGCTGACGGGCGGGGCGAGCGCGGCCTCGAGGTCTCCACCGGCCGCCTTTTCGAGTCCGCGCGCCAGCACCTGGGCGTCGGCGACGCGCGCTTCCGCGGCGGCAAGCGATTCGGTCAGGATTGCGGTCTGGCGCGCCGCGTTGGGCGCGCGGCCAAGCATTTCCAGGAGGGTGCGCGTGCCCTGGAGGTTCCATTCGTCGCCGGCGGTGAGCGCCACCAGGACGGTGGCGTGCTCGGGCGTCCGGGCGATCGCGTTGGCCAGGGCGATGGCCGCCGCCGCGTTGGCCGCCTGCGTCGCTCCGGGCGCGCGTCCGAGCACCTGGGAGGGCGCATCGTAGCGCGTCTGCAGCACCAGCAGGTCGTTCGACCACTCTGGATTCTGCGGCGGCCCGGCGGCGTGCTGCGATCCGGGGATGAGGCAGAGCAGATTGTCGAGCCGGCGTTCCTGCCAGCGGGCGCGCACGCGGATGCGCACCCCGCCAACGCCGCCCCGCAGCGCCGCGACTGCGTCCGGATCATCGCAATAGAACCGAGGCAGGCCGACGGGAATGCTGGTGTCGGTTTCGAGAAAACGCACGTTGGTGGTGAGTTTGTCGCCGAGGAAAATGACCGCCCGCGCCCCGAGGGAGGCGACGGTTTGCCAGGCGGTGGGCGGGGAATCGATCTCGAGTGCGACCACGTGGTTGGCCACGACGTGCCCGGCGAGTTCCCGGGCCGTTCCGCGCCCGGCGTAAAGCAGCGGCAGAGGCGCATCGGTCATGGCGGCGAGCTGCAGTCCCGACGGGGCGAGCGGGGCCAGCGGCAGCGGCGCGGCCGGCATGCCATCGGGCTCGAGGAGCATCGCGTCGCAGCGCTCGACGACCGGCACCGCGAGCACGAAGGGCTGGCGGAACAGGGTGGCGCCCGGCACGGCGGCCAGGCGCGCCGCCAGGTAATCGGCGGCCCGCGCCGCGCCGGCGGAACCGGTCGATCGGTCCGGCGGCACCATCACGGCCGCTATGTCGGTGAGCAGGTCGCTCTCGGCGGCATCTGGGGCGGGGGAGGCGCCGGGGCCCTGCGCCGGCGCGCGCAGCGCCCCCATCAGCATGAGCAGCAGGACCACAACAGCGCGGGCGGTGCGCGGCATTCCTCACCCCGGCGACACGTTCCCTCGACCCCTCACAACGCGCCGTAGTGTACGCACCTCTCGGCAAGATTACAGCCTCTCCCCGGCGGCCCCCCGCGTCCCGATGGCCACCCTCCGCGGCGCTTCGGGCGCCGCTGGGTTGCTTCAGCGCATCAGCCTTCCCACGCGCGGCGCACGCCGGCGTGACGAATCAGGCCTTCGTGGATGTTGATGCCTTCCGCCAGGCCGAGGTCCTCTTCCGCGGCGCGCTGCCAGCCTTTGTCCGCCAGGGCCCGGCCATAGGGGAGCGTGGCGTTGCAGAGAGCGAAGGTGCTGGTGCGGCCCACGGCGCCGGGCATGTTGGTGACGCAGTAATGCACCACGCCCTCGACGATGTAGGTGGGATCCTTGTGGGTGGTCGGCCGGGAGGTCTCGACGCATCCGCCCTGGTCGATGGCGACATCGACGATGACGCTGCCGTTTTTCATGATCTTGAGGTCCTCGTGCGTCACCAGTCGCGGAGCGCGCGCGCCGGGGATGAGCACGGCGCCGATGACGAGGTCGGCATCCTGAAGGTACTGGCGCACGGTGAGCGGGTCGCTGTAGACCGTGGTGACATTGGCCGCCATCACATCGTCGAGGTAGCGCAGGCGTTCGAGGTTGATGTCCATGAGGGTGACGTTGGCGCCGAGGCCCGCGGCGACCTTGGCGGCGTTGTGCCCGACGACGCCGGCGCCCAGCACCACCACGTTGGCCGGGGCGACTCCCGGGACGCCGCCGAGCAGAATACCGCGTCCCATCTGGGGGCGCTCGAGGTATTTCGCGCCTTCCTGGATGCTCATTTTTCCGGCGACTTCGCTCATGGGCGTGAGACACGGCAGATGGCCGCTCTTGTTTTTGATCGTTTCATACGCCACGGCGACGATACCCGCCGACAGGCATGCCTCGATGAGTTTCTTATCCGCCGCGAAGTGGAAATAGGTGAGCACCACCTGCCCGCGCTTCATGAGGGGCCATTCTTGTTCCTGCGGTTCCTTGACCTTGACCACCATATCGGCGCGTTGCCAGAGGTCCGCGGCGGAGGGGACGATCTCCGCGCCGACGCGCACGTATTCCTCGTCGGCGATCCCGCTGCCCAGGCCGGCGCCGGCTTCGATCATCACCTGATGTCCGCCGGCCGAAAGCACCTTGGCGCCCGCCGGCACCATGCCCACGCGATACTCATCGGCTTTCACTTCCCGAGGCACACCGATCTTCATGCAGACCTCCGTTCGCACCACTATAGCGCCGGTGTGAGCCCGGGACCGGCATTCTCCCGCAAGCCTGGCAACCTTCGCGCGGACCCGCGCCTCATTCACCGCCTTGGTTTACAATACGGTGCTTTCGCCCCCGCGTCACCGGAGTGTTCCGCCATGCAACTTCCATATCTCACCCGCGATCTTCCCGGCGTCGGCGGCCAGCTCAAGCAGCAGCTTTCCGATTTCCAGGTGGAAGAGGTGCCGCTGTATCCGGCCGAGGGCGTGGGCACGCATTGCTACCTGCTGGTGGAAAAGCGCGGCTTTTCGACGATGGCGGCGGCGGATGTGCTGGCCAAGGCGCTCGGCCGGCGCAACATCGACATCGGCTACGCGGGCCTCAAGGACAAGCAGGCCATCACGCGCCAGTGGTTTTCCGTCGAGCATCTCGAGACGGCGCGCGCCCGCACCCTGGGCGAGCAGCTGCCGACGGGTTTGAAAATCATCGAGATCACGCGGCACCGCAACAAGATCAAGCGCGGGCATCTCGCAGGGAACCGCTTCACCATCCGCATCCGCAACCCCGAATGGGGACGCATCGGCGCGACGCTCGATGAGCCGCTGGCCCGCGCGCAGGCGATTCTCGACGCGCTGGGCAAGACCGGCGTGCCCAATTTTTTCGGGCCGCAGCGCTTCGGCATGCGCCACGACAACCACCTGCTGGGCATGGCGCTGCTCAAAAACGATCCGCAGGCTTTCGTGGATCGCTTTCTTGGAGATCCCGATCCGTCGGTCGATCACGGGGCGGTGCTTACCGCTCGGCAGCTTTACGCAAAGAAGGAGTACGACAAAGCGCTGGAACTGTGGCCCGGGCATTTGCGGGATGAGCGCCGGGCGCTTTCCGCGCTGGTGAAATCGAAAGGCAATGCGAAGCGCGCCATGTTCGCCGTGCATCTCGAACTGAAAAAACTGCTGGTTTCGGCGCTGCAGTCGCATCTGTTCAATCGGGTCCTGGAGCGGCGCCTTCCGCGGATGGCCACGCTGCTGCCGGGGGATTTATGCTGGAAGCACGACAACGGCGCGGTTTTCTCCCTGCCGGCCGATCCCGATGCGGCGGCCAGGGAGCAGCCGCGCGCGGACGCCCACGAGATTTCTCCGACCGGGCCGCTCTTTGGCTTCCGCATGACGGAGCCTGAGTCCATCGTCGCCACGATGGAAGCCGAGGTGCTCAGCGAGGCGGGCCTCACGCTCAAGGATTTCGGCGGCCCGATGGGCGCTCCCGGCGGCCGCCGGCCCCTCCGCTTTTTCCCAAAGGACCTCGCCCTCCGCGCCGACGCCGACGATCACGGCCCGCATCTGGTGCTGGCTTTCACGCTGCCCTCCGGCACTTACGCCACAACCCTGCTCGCCGAGGTCATGAAGTCCGACGTCACCATCGACTGAGGCGGCCCCGGGAGCGTTCTTCAAGAAGATCGTCGGGCGCTCACAGCTCCGCCCCGGCCGGCGGCGTCCCCCCGCCCTCCGCAATGTACTTCTTCCGCCCCGCGCGATACGCCTCCGCATCCACGGCTTCATCCTCGCGCGCGGCAGGGGGGGCATCCGATTCGGCTTGCCGCCACCATGGCACAAAATCCCCGCACATCCGCTTGTGAATCTTCCGCAACATCGGCACGCACCACCCGCACCCGGTGCCGGCGCTCAGACACTCCGAAATCTCCGACGCCACCCGCGGCTTCTCCACCGCGCAAAACGTCTCGATCTTCCGCAAGGTGACGTGAAAACAGAAACACACCGTATCGTCCGGCTTAAGCGCCATAACACCGCACTCTCCGCCTGATCCGCCTCATGGAGTCCGCACATCCCTCACCCCGATCGTCACCGGTTCCGATTCCGTGGTCCCCACCCATCCCTGCCCGCCGTTCTCCTTGCTGTCGTACACAGCCCGCAACGTCAGCTTCATGCCATCCTTCAACTCCGGCCATCCCGTCCAGTCGCCGCCGATGTCGACTGAACGCACCATGACTCCGCCGGCCGGCACGGTCGTCGTGCTGGGAAAATTTTTTGTCCAGCCGCGGCCCACCGGCGTCACCGTCCCCTTTTTTCCATCCGCTTCCCACTCCAGCGTCAGGTTGAAATAGCCCCACGAATTCCAGCTCTGATAAAGTTCCATGGGTTTGCCAGTCAAGTTTCCCAGCACCACCTCCAGCGCGCTGGATTTGTCCCTCAGCATCCACACGCCGCCTTCGGGCGTGGCCACCGTCACCTGGAGTTCCGGCGCGCCCACCACCAGGCCGCTCTGGGCGGGCGCGGCCATGTCTCGTCCAACGCAGAGACCCGCCAGCAGGGCGATGATCGCCAGCGTGCAAACCTTCGTTCGTATCATCGAACACCTCCATTCCCCTTGTTGGATGCGGGAGATTGCGTGCGGTTCCCGACCGCCTCAACCCACCTCCGCAAGCAGCTCCACCTCCACGGCCGCGCCCAGCGGAAGCGCGTTCACACCCACGGCCGCGCGCGCATGTTTCCCCTTCTCGCCGAACAGCTCCACCAGCAGCTCGCTGGCGCCGTTGGCCACCCGGGACTGTTCCGTGAAACCGTTGACGCTCGCCACGAATACCCCGATGCGCACGATCCGCACCACGCGATCGAGATCCCCGCCGCACGCATCCTTCAGCACCGCCAGCGCGTTGATCACGCACAGCTTCGCTCCCCGCGCTCCTTCCTCCACGCCCAGGGCCCCCTCGCCGATCAAACCGCTCACCGCCACCTTTCCCCCCACGCTTGGCAGCTGCCCGGAGACGAACACGAGGCGCCCCGACTGCACGAACGGCACATACGCGGCCACCGGCCTGGGCGCGGGCGGAAGCACGATCCCCAGTCTGGTCAGCGATTCGTCAATCATCGTCATGCAAGCCCTTTCACGCAGCCCGCACCGGCCTCATTCCGGCGTCTTGATGGTCAGCGGCACCAGCTTCACCGGCTCGAGCAATCCCGCCGGCCGCTCCGGATATTCCGCCGCGTTCATCGGAACATAGTCGCCCGCGGTGCCATGCTTGATGTTCACGACGTTGATGTCTTTGTAAATTTTCCACACCACGCCGCGCTGATCGAAATCGCGAATGCGGTTCTGGGCGATGTTGGTCACCTCGATCTGCAGCGAGTTCTGCCCCGGATGCAGCGCCTCGCCCACGCGCACGCGGAAGGGCGCACACCACAGCGTCCCCAGGAAATGCCCGTTAAGCGTCACCCGCGCCGAATCGCCGACTTTCCCGAGGTCGAGGTAGTAATCCTGCGCCTTGCTCGAGGGCGCTTCGAACGTCGTGCTGTAGACCGCCGTCCCCGCGAACGACTTGTACGCATCGCCGCGGCCGGTGTAGTCGGAAAGCGTGCTGGTCGAAAAATCCGCCGGCATCGGTTCCGTCTGGTCCAGCTTCTCCGTGAAATGGACCTTCCAGGTCGACGGGATCGGCTCCGGCGTCCCGGGCTCGACATACTTCCACGCCGGAGCGTTGAGCCTCTCCCCGCCGCTCGTGCGCAAAATGCAGGACTGTCCCGGCGCCAGCTGCAGATAGACCTCCGCCGAATCCTTGCTGTGCCGAATCGCCGCCCGGCCCGCATATTCCGCCCGCCCCTCGTCGCCGCCGTACAGCGGATTCAGCAGCACCGCGCTGCTCACCCCGGTCGCCAGCGGCACCCACCCGTCCACCGCCTTGTCCGAACGGTTCACCAGAAAGTAATCCACGCCGTCGCTGCGGAACCGCCGGGCGAAGCGAATGCCCTGATCCATCATCTGCTCGCGCCGCACGCCCTCGCCCGCCAGCAGCTCATCGACTTGCGCCGAGTCCCCCGTCGCCACCTTGCCCTCCAGCTGCTGCGTCAGCCCCGCCAGTTCCTGCCGCCGCGCATCGACATCTTTGAATCCCGGCACATCGCCGGGCATCTTGCCCAAAAACACGATCTTCGCCCCGCCCTTTTGCAGTTCCACCAGCTTGCGCATCGTCTCCACGGGAAACACCGGCGACTCCGGAATCACGATCGCCTTATACCGGTTCCCACCCAGCAGAATGTCCCCATTTTCCGCCTGCGCCGGCTCCAGCAGCTTGTCGGAAACCTCATCGTACGCGTAGCCCTTCTGAAACAGCTCCATCGCCGTTTTATAAAACGGGAAAGGCTTCATCCAGTCGCCCGGCGTCGTGAACTGGTACATCAGCGTCTGCTTCATCGATTCCGCCGACTGCCCGCTTCCCGGTCCATTGGGGGTCAGGTGCTGATCCTGCCAGACCTCATAAAACGGCATGTACAGCAGCACATCACTTCCCGGCTTGTTGGCCTGCAGGATGGATTGGCAGCGCGCGATGTAGGCGTTCATCGCATCGATATCATGAAACATGCCCCCGTTTGGACCGAAATTCACCGCCGCATAAAAGTTGAATCCCGGCCACGCCGCCGATGCCGGAGAATAAGGCGTCCCGTGGAAAAAGATGTGGTTCACCCCGGTGATGAACAGGAAATCGGCGGGCGATTTCACATCCGCCAGCGACACCGCGAAATGATCGCCCAGCCACGTGAACGATTCCGAACTCGCCAGCCGTTTGCCGGTCACATGCGCCGCCGAATTCGCCAGCCGCAGAAAGGGAATGTGCCCCTCTTCGTACAGGTGGAAAATCTCGCACTCGGGGATGTCGGACACCGCATAGGCGTCGAGAATGTTCGCCGGGCTCCCATGCGCCTGGTTGCGGGTCAACTCCCCGTGCCCGTGCGCCCAATCCACCCATGTCCGCATGTAGGACAGGTGCAGATCCGAGATCGTCTCGCGGTAGTCGCAGCGCACGCGCGCCACGCGATCCGCCGGACCATCTCCCAGCAGCGCCGGCACTTCGGCGCGCAGGTCATAGCCGCGCCGCTTTTGAAATTCCGCGAAGAAATCATCCGTCCAGTTCGCCCCGTAATACTCGAAGGAATCGTGAAACTCCGATCGCGGACGCGGCGCCGAATATCCCGCCGCCGCAAAAGACTTGTCAAAGAACGCCAGGTAATGCGCCATCGCCTCGGGCGAATAAGGATCCAGCACGTTTCCTTCACCGCCGGGCGCCGATCGCTTCACCTGCTGTATCGCATCCTGCTGCGCCAGGACGTACACCGTGTAAGAACCCGACGCCGGCGCCGTCCAATCCACCTTGCCGTCGTGATAGCTCGCCGTGATGTCCGTCACCGTGCCGTCCGGAGCCACCGAGCACACGTACTGCACCGTACCCCTGGGCATGTCCCCGGTGACGCCCTGCCCCGCGCCCACCGAAAACTTCTTCCACTGCAGCGCTGAGGACGCATCGCTCGAGGGAACCATCGGCCCGCCGAACGGCCAGCCCGTCCCCGTCGTCAGGTCCACCCCCATGCCCAGGCGCTTGCCCTCCTCGGTCGTGTGCGCCAGCATGTCCACCCACTTGGGCGACAGAAACTGGATGTCGTTCGCTTCGTTGCCCTTCACGCCATAGATCGGGCAGATCTCCACGCCGCCCTCGCCGGCCTTTTGAAACAGCCCCAGTTGCCGCGTGATCTCCGCCGGCGAGACCGCGCTGCCCATCCACCACCAGCGCGTCCAGGGCTTGTTGGTCTCGGTGATCGCCGGCCACGCCAGCGGATTGGCCGCCAAACCCTCCGGCATGATCGCCGTCTTCGCCTTCGCCGCGCTGTCCCCCGGCCGCGTCGCCGAACACGCTCCAAACGCCGCGGCAGCCAGAACCATCGATGCGGTGAGAAACGACAGGCGTGGCGACATGGCGGCCTCCAGAATATCGAGCGGGTGTCACCGGAAATGACGAGCCCGAAGTATAGCCGCGTTCCCGCTTTTTGCATGCCCACCCAAGCTTCCTTCGCTTCGGGCACCCGTTATAATCCCGGCGTCACCTTGGGAGTGCGCATGATCTTCCCCGCCGCGCCCCCGGGAATCGCTGTCGCGCTTCCCGCCGGCTGTTTCTCACGCCCCTTCGGATTTGTTCTGCGATGACGCGCGCTTCCCCCGCCTCTTCCCCCAAAACCGTGGTCATCACCGGGGCCTCCTCCGGCATCGGCGCCGCCACCGCCCTCGCCCTGGCGCGCCGCGGCATGAATCTCGTCCTGGGCGCACGACGCATCGACCGCCTCAATGCTGTCGCCGATCAATGCCGCGCCGCTTCTCCCGCCGTCTCCGTGCTCGCCCACGCCTGTGATGTCGCCTGCCGCCGCCAAGTCGACGCCCTCATCGCCGCCGCCGTCCAGCAATTCGGCCGCGTCGACGTCGTGATCGCCAACGCCGGTTACGGGCTGCTGGCCAAAATCCACGAAACCACAGAGGAGCAGTTCGACGATCTCGTCGCCACCAACGTCAAGGGCACCTGGTACGCCATGCAGGCGGCGGCCAATGTCATGCTCCAGCAGGAACCCATCGGCAACGGACGCAACAGCCGCGGGCACATCATCGCCATTTCGTCTGGCGCGGGCCGCCGGGGCTTGCCGCTCTACGGCGTATACTCCATGACCAAGGCCGCGCAGCTGTCCCTCGCCGAAGCCATGCGCGTGGAGATGCGGGACAAAGGCATTTACGTATCAACCGTGCACCCGCTCACCACCGCCACCGAGTTCTTCGACGTCGCCTCTGAAAAAAGCCGCATCCGCTCCTCGGGCGTCGGCAAAGTGCAAACCGCCGAAGCCGTCGCCGGGAAAATCGCCAGGCTGATCAAAAAGCCCCGTCCCGAGTTGTGGCCCGCCCCCTTCTCCCGCCTCGCGCTCTCGATGGCCGTCTTCTTCCCCCGCCTTGCGGACAACGGCGTCGCCAAAACCATGCCTCGCCGCACCCGCTGACAACCTCCCGCCGCCCCCGCCGTCACGGATACGCCGCTTCCAGCAGATCCTCGAAAGCCGCTCCCTCCGCCCGGTCTTCCGCCGGGGGCGCCGCTTCGCGCAGGAATCCCAGATCCTCTCCCTGATACGATCCCAGACGCAGGTCATTCCCTTCGCCGATCGTCAGCGGGCCGCTCACTTCCTTCGCCGGAAACGCCTGCCCGGCCGCGTCGAACGCCACCAGCACCACCGGCTGAAACGCGTTCTTGCGGTTGTACTTCACCACCACCGCATACCGGCCATCCGCCAGGCGCACCCGCGCCCCCACCGGAAACGGCTGAATCACCGTGCCAAACACCTTCATCAGCACCGGATCGTAACACTTGCGGAACGGTCCGGCGGACATCTCCCAGAGCGCCCGCGCGGCGCTCTTGGCCCGGCCATACATCTTGTTCGAGGTCGCCGCATCGAACGCGTCGCAAATCCGCGCGATCCGCACGAACACGTGCAGCGACGGGCCCGGACGCCGGTGCGGATAGCCGGTGCCGTCGAAGTTCTCGTGATGCCCGCGCACGATCATTTTCGCCGCCGCGGGCAGCGAATCCGGCAGCATGTCCGCACCCACCAGCGGATGGTTGAATATGGCCTCCCGATCCTCCGCCGTCAGCACATAGCCCGGCTTGAACACGTGCGCCAGCGGGGCCATCGCCACATCCATCAGCATCGCCCCCAGCCCGAGCGGCAGCAGATCCATCGCGACCGAGGGCGACAGCGAGCTGGCGTTCGTCTGGCGCTGGCGTTCGCGCACGATGTAATCCCGCACCGCCGATCCCAGCACCATCGCCAGGTAGAACACGTTGCCGGCATGTTCGGCCAGATAGCCGCCCGAATCGTTCTGCCGATCGAGCAGCGCGGCCGATACGGGATTGCTCTTGAGAAAATCGATCACCGACTCCACGGAGCTGCGCAGCTTCGAGAAATCGACCGTCTGGAGATCCGTGTGCTCGGTCAGCTTCTGGTGGACGTGAGCGACTTTTTCGGTGATCTGCTGCGTGACCGTTGCCGCCGCGTCGCGCTCCCGGCCGTCATCTTCAAACGCCGCGAGCGAATCCAGCGCCGGCGCTCCCACGCGCAGAAGCACGTCGGGATATTTGCGCTGCAGCGTGGCCACGTCGTCGGCCGTCAACGTCTTGCCGCCCGGAAGCATCACGCGGCCGCGAAATACAAAAGCCTCCGACAGCCGCATCCCGGGTTCGGCTTCAAGGCTGGAAACAAGCAGCGGCATCGAAGAGGTCCTGTAAGTGTGCGTCGATTCTTGACATCGGCGCGCAATCCTCAGGCATTAACAATTCTTTCACGACACCTCCCTCCGCATTTTGCGCACGACCTCGCTTGCTCCCGGCAACCAACGGCATTATCACCCCTCTTGAGGCATCTCCCCTTCTCAGGAGTCCAGGCCATGGCTGCTGCTCGTCCCATAACCCGCCGCGCGTCAATCTGCGCAATCTTTGCCGCTCTCGCCTGCGCCGCCTGCCAGCATATCAAGGGCGTCGTTCTCGACGCCCGCGAACACCCCCTGCCCTCCGCCGTCCTCTCCGTCGGCCGGCCTGACGCCATCGCCGTCTACGCCACCCACCACGTCGATGCCTTCGGCCGCTTCGACTTCCAGCTCTCCTCCCTCGACGACACCAACCTCTATGTCTACGACCAGCACGACCCCACCTCCACCCTCCGACATCTCGATCCCGGTGAGCTCAACGATCACATGCGCATCATCCTGCCCAGCGGCCAACCGGGAACCGGCGAAATCAACGACGACATGATGACCATCCCGCCCGGCGCCAACCCGTAGTCTTTCCCCCAGCCCTTCCCCGCCGCCCCCGCCCCCGTTTGGCTCCCGTCCCCGCCTGTGCCATAATGCCCCCTCCTGCCCCCCCCGCTTGGAGTCGTTCATGATCATCGCCAAGGTCCTCGGCACCGTCGTCGCCACCGTCAAAGACGCCGGTTTCGAAGGCAAAAAGCTCGTCGTCGTCCACGCCCACGTCATCAAGGACGGACAGCTCGTCCCCGGCAACACCATGATCGTCGCCAATGACGACCTGGGCGCCCGCGAAGGTGATTTCGTCGCCGTCTCCCAGGGCTCCTCCGCACGCATGGCCCCTTCCATGAAAGGCACCGCCACCGACGCCGTCGTCGTCGCCCTCATCGACCGCATCGACGCCCACGGCCAACCCATTTTCCGAAAGGAGTAAGTGGTCCGTCGCGAGTAGTCAGCGGGCAGTCTCCTTTCTGACCACTGACCACTCAGAACTGACCGCTCCGTTATGTGGATCGGCATCGTTCAAGGCTCCGTCACCGCCACCATCAAGCACCCCTCCATGCGCAAGGGCACCATGCTGATCGTCCAGCCCATCAACCCCGCCACGCTCCAACCCGAGGGCATTCCCCAGGTGGCCGTGGATATCCTGGGCGCCGGCGCCGGCCAGCGCGTCCTCCTGACCGGCGACGGCGCCGGCACCGCCGCCATGCTGGGCGCCGGCAAAGACTGCCCCGTCCGCCTCGCCGTCGGCGCCATCCTCACCGACACCAGCCTCCACCTCGCCCCCTCCCCAGCTTCTTAAATTCCTCCTTCTTCATTCTTGATTCTTGATTCTTGCTTCTCGGACCGCCATGTATCTCGCCCAAGTCATCGGCCACGTCGAAGCCCGCGTCCGTCTCCCGGGCTTCCAGTCCCAGCGTCTCTGGTTGCTCCAGCCGCTGGACTTCCACAAGCAGCCCGTGCGCTGGGTGGTGATCGCCTGCGACTGCACCAACGCCGCCGCCATGGGCGCTTACGTCACCTACGTCGAGGGCCGCGAAGCCGCCAATCCCTTCGAGCCCCCGATCCCCGTCGACGCCTGCATCACCGCCCTCGTCGATTCCTTCGACTACCACCCGTGACCTTGCCTGGCGACGCACGGCCTCGACGTGCCTGCCAAAATGTCCCGCGCCTCAACGCCTGCCCCCCCTAAACTCGAACCTCGCAAAAAAATCGCGCGCGCCCCTCCCCCATCTGTCGTTATCTTGGACAGTGGAGGCACACGGGCGCGGAGATGGGATGAATCTGGAACTGGCCACCCTGGTCCAACAGGCCCGAGCCGGCGACCACGCCGCGTTTGAACGCCTGCTCCGGCGAACGGCCCGCCTCGTCTACGCCCACATCGCCGCCTCCGTCCGCGATCGCCACCGCGCCGAAGACCTCACCCAGGAAACCTTCGTCCGCGCATGGAAAGCCATCGGCACGCTGGAGGATGCGTCGGGCCTGAATGCGTGGCTGCTGGCGATTGCCCGCAATGTGGTGATTGACGCGGGCAAATCGCGGAACCGCGCCAAGCGCGGCGGTGCGACGACGGCGCGGGTTGGTGTGCGCGAACAGGCTCTGGAGGTGGCGGATGAAGCGACGAGCGGGCCGCGGGAGATGGCGGAGCGCGCGGAAGACCGGGACCGGATTCTGGCGCTGCTCGAAGAGTTGCCCGAGGATTACCGCCGCGTGCTGCGGATGCGTTACCTGGGCGGCGCCGGCTATGAGGACATCCGTCAGGCGCTGAACCTCTCCGATGGGGCGCTGCGCGGATTGCTGGCGCGCGGCATGGCGATGATTCGGGAGCGGATGGGCGTGCGGAGAGATTAAACCCGTTTCAAACCACGGAGAGCACGGAGGACACGGAGGAACGACGACGACCCCTCCCCCCCCCCCCGGGACGATGACGTAAATTGGCCACGAAAAGGCACCAAAGGCACCAAAGGCGCGAAAGTTGGATCCAGGAATTTTGTTGCGGCACGAAGAAGTGGCGCGATGGTAGCACGAAATGAGACCGGACTTTTGAAATCTTTTTATAAAGTTTGTGGGAATCTCAGTGTTCTCCGTGTGCTCCGTGGTTTGTCCTATCTTTCGAAGCCGCTTGTTACGAGCATTTGTCCGGCAGGTTGAATTGCTGAAATCGGGTGATGCGATGAGTGCGGATGACAGAGCGGGGGCGGGGATTCCGGAGGCGGAGGGGATGCATCGGTGGGTGCATGAGCAGATGGGCGCGTATCTGGCGGGCGGGTTGGATGCGCGAGAGCGTGCGGCGCTCGATGCGCACATTCACGAGTGCGCGGCCTGCTTCGAGGCTTTTTCAGAGGCGCGGGGGGCGCACCTCGAGGTGCTGCGGCGGCTGGGGGCGGAGGACACGGGGCTGACGGCCGGGCCTGAGCTGGAGGATCGGCTGGTGAAACATTTTCGGGAGGCGACGATGAAGCGGAATTCGCTGGCGCGGCTGGCGGGCATGAGCATCGCGGCGGCGGTGGGGCTTGCGGCAACCGGTGTTCTGGCGAATCACCTGGTGCGGCAGGATCGGTTGAACAATCCGCTGACGGAGCGCTTGACGGCGCAGTTGCCGCTGCCGGGGTGGATGGGAGGAACGGCCGGACCGACCACCGCGCCGGCGAAATTGACGAACTTTCATTTTGATCGAGCGAATCCGGAGACCGTGCTGAATTATCTGGCGAGCGCGGGGGGATACCGCATCATCAAGCCGGAAACCGGCGTCCAGGGTCCCCCGATCACAATCGGATCGCCGGCGCCGGTAACCCCGGCGCAGGCCGTGGAGGCGTTAAATGTAGCGCTTCAGGCGGACGGTTACACGATGACGGAGGCAGGGGATCGGACGTTGAAGGTACAGCCAGTGCCGGACGCCAAGCGTATCGCTTCCGTCCGTTATGGAAGCGACCCATCGGAGGTTCCCGATACGGACAACACGATCACGCAAGTGATTCCGATCGTGGGCGCAGATGCCGCCACGGTCGTGGATAAATTACCTTTAGGCCCCACAGCGGACCGCTCGGTCAATCGTTCCACGAATAGCATTGTGATCACCGACTCCGGCAAAGACGTGCGCAAAGCTCTGGAGTCCATCCCCGATGCGAACAGAGGAAAGGACCTCGCGGTTGGAAGCGCCGATGCCGCCCGGACGAAAAGCGATCTCGCCCCGCAGGTCACCCTCTTCGACGGCCAAAGATCCATCGCCGCTTCTGCGTCTGGGAAAGGCGGAAACCAGTCGTTCGCCATGTCCGGAACCGGCACACTCAACCTTTCGGGTGATTTCAATCGTGGAACCCAGGTGAGCGCCGGCAGCCTGCCTGTCAACGGTGGCCTCATCGCCGGCAACACCGGGGGAAAAACGTTTGCGGGCGACACTTCCATGATCGGCGGCGCGCTCCCCGCGCCCATCACCCCCGATGCCTGGGACCAACAACTCCGCGGCACGACGGGCGGCCCTGGCTCCACGAGCGGGGGGGTAGGCGGCGGCTCCGGCTTCGGCAAGGCCGCCTTCTTCGGCGGCGGCGGCGGCCGCCCCGGCAACATCAACCTCTACGACCAACCCACATACGCCCAACAGAACATCAACCAAATGTTGGCAGACGAAGTTGTCGGCGCTCTCAAAAAGCGGGTCGACCCGGGCACCGCCGACGGGCATGCCGAGTTTCAGCGCAAGGCGGATTTCGAGATCTCAAACGACAACATCTTTCAGCAGAGCAGCAATTCCTCAATGCCCCTCATCGCCGACGTGCCGGTGACTGGAGGAACACCGTTCACCCCTACCACGCAACCCGCCGCCCCCCCCCCTCCCTCCGCCGCCGCGCCCGACGTCGCCGCACGCAAAGTCATCCGCAACGGCACCGTCGAATACGAAGTCCGCTCCTTCGACGACGCCTACCAGACCATCTCCTCCCTCACCACCGAACTCGGCGGCTTCGTCTCCTCCACCTCCTCCGACCGCCTCACCAACGGCAAAATCCGCGGCACCGTCGTCGTCCGCGTCCCGCCCGAAAAACTCGATAAATTGCTCCTCCAGCTCCGCGGCATCGGCGAACTCAAAAATCAGCAGATCGCCGCCAACGATGTCACCAAGGAATACGTCGACACCCAAAGCGAACTCCGCGGCCTGCGCGCCATGGAAGACCGCATGCTCGATCTCATCAAAAACGGCAAAGGCGAAGTCAAAGACCTCGTCGAAGCCGAAAAACAGCTCGGCGACTACCGCGTGCGCATCGAAAAGCTCGAAGGCGAAATCCGCTACTACGACAACCTCGTCGCCATGGCCACGCTCACCATCACCGCCTACGAAAGGGACATCCAGAAAGCCGCCGCCGCCACCGAACAGGAAACCGCCTCCATCGACCTCCAGACCGAAACCGTCGAGGAAAAGCTCGCCGCGGCGCGCAAACTCATCGACGACGCCAAGGGCCGCGTCATCGACGGCGGCGCAAAAAAAGGCGACAACGACCAGATCACCGCCTATCTCGCCGCCGACATCCCCGCCGATAAATCCGACAGCGTCCTCGCCGGCCTGCGCGTGCTCGGACAGGTCGTCCACTTCGAACGCACCCGCAAGCAGACCCTCTCCGGGGGGGGGGGTGGGGGGGGTGGGGGGGCGGCAACAAGCGCCGACAGCACCGCCGCCGACGCCCCCGGACTCGCGCTCCAGCAAAAAGACACCCGCATCACCCTCACCCTTTCCAACCTCGCCAGCGTCCCGCCCCACGAAACCATCAGCATGAACCTCGCCGTCGCCGACGTGCCCGCCGCCTATCAGGCCCTGCTTGCGGCCCTGCGCGGCGGCGACGCCGTCCCTCCCGCCACCCAGCCCCAGGCCCCCGGCGCCATGGGCCCGGTCGGCCGCGTCATCACCTCGCAGGTCACCGGCAACCGCCCCGAGGAAATCACCGGCAACATCCAGGCCGAAGTCCGCGCCCAAGCCCTCGATAAAATCCTCACCCTCCTGCGCGACCAGGGCCTCGTGCTCGGCCAGAACGTCACCCAGAATTCCAACGGCAGCGCCACCACCGAAAAAGAAGGCCTCAACATCCAGATCCTCTCCGCCGCCACCGTGCCCCCGCGCGAAACCACCGCCATCAACGTCGCCGCCGCGGATGTGCCCGCCCTCTACGCCGCACTCCTCTCCACCCTCCACGGCCCCCCCGGCGCCGCGCCCGCCGCCGCCCCCGGCCGCGTCACCAACTCCCAGCTCGCCGGCAACAAACCGACCGAAATGTCCGCCGTCATCCAGGGCGACATCTCCACCGCCGACCTCCCCAAGCTCCTCGCCCTCCTCCACGACCAGGGCGCCCTGCTCGCCCAGACCGTCTCGCAAAATACCAACGCCGCCACCATGCCCACCAAGGAAGGCCTCTCCATCCAGATCGTCTCCGCCGCAACCATCCCCCCGCGCCGCGTCACCACCCTGGGCATCGAGGTCGGCAGCGCCAGCGAGGTCACGCGCGGTCTCGATCACGTCCGCGCCGCACTCCCCGCCGCCGGACCCGCCGGAGCGAAAATCCTCGAAGACGCCGTCTCCAGCGAAGGCAACGGTCGCCTCACCGGCCGCCTCACCGCCGACGTCCCCGTCGCCGACGCCCTGAAAGTCCTCTCCGCCATCCACGACCTCGGCGGCGACGAAAAAGTCGACAACGTACAGATCAACGCCGACGCCCCAGACACCCAATACGCCACCGAACGCATTTCCCTCTCCCTCTCCAGCCGCGGCCCCATCGTCGAATCCAACCAGGGCATCTGGCCCACCATGCGGGCCGCCCTCTCCAGCGCCCTCGCCGCCCTCTCCTGGAGCCTCTATCTCGTCCTCACCGGCATCCTCTTCCTCCTCCCGTGGGCCCTCATCCTCTGGGTCCTCCGCAAACTCTGGAAACGCCGCGCCGTGGCTTGAAAAAGCGCTTCAACGGCACGCCCGCGCCCGAGTACAATTGCTGAAGATCAACATGAGGATCCCATGACCACCCTATCCGCGTCAGAAGTTCAGGCCCAGTTCGACCGGCTCCTCCGCCGGGTCATCGCCGGCGAAGAGATCGTCATCACCCGTGGCCATAAGCCCGTGGCTCGTCTGGTTTCCGAGCGCCAGGAGCCCAAACGCAATATGAAAGAGGTTCGTAAAGCGGTCGCCGATCTCCGCCGTCTCCGGAAACAGATAGCCGCGCGCGGCGAAAAGGGCCGCATCACCCTCGCTGAAATGCGGTCGGCCATCGCGGAGGGCAGACGGTGACGCCCGCAGGTGTGATCGACGCCGCCGTGGGACTCTCATGGGTCTATGCATCCCAGGCTACTTCGGCCACGGAAGCGCTGCTTGAGCGCATTGAAGCTGGCGAAGCCTTCGCCATTCCTCCCTTGTGGTTCACCGAAATCGCCAACTCGCTGCTCGTGCTTCAGCGCCGAGGAAAAATTACCGCCCCCCCGAGAAAGAATTCCCTGCAGCGACTCTCTCTCTTGGATATGCAGGTCGATCCGAGTGACCCCTCCATCGCTTTCTATCACATCTCGGATCTCGCCGAAACGTACGGTTTGACGGTATATGACGCCACCTATCTGGAACTCGCCACGCGCCGCGGGCTCCCCCTGGCTACCCGCGACGACGCACTCGCAAAAGCCGCCAGACGCGCCGGCGTGCCCCTCTTATAGCCCGCCTGGTGGCGCGCCCATGAGTAACCCCCCCGCATACAACCCCTGCCCGCCCGCCAGCTTCCCCGCCTCCTCCACCCCCGCCCACCGAAACCGAAACAGCTTCTCCACGCTCTCCCCAATCCGCCCCCCATCCGTCTCGTAATGCTCCCACGTCTCCGCCACATCCGCCCCCGCCGCCAGTTCATACACGTGCCGCTCAAACCAACACCCCCACTCCACGTTCCGCCACCAGAACACCCCCAGCTTCCGCACCACCCGCAACCCCTCCAGCCCCGTCTCCTCCCGCGCCTCGCGCAGCACCCCCGCCTCCGCATCCTCCCCGTGATGCAGCGTCCCCTGCACCACCTGCGTCCCCGCCTCCGGCACATGCACATGCTCAAATACCAGCATCTCTCTGCCCCCGCCCGGAGCCGTCCGCGTGATATACGCCACCACCTTCCGCAAATACGCCCGCTCCCCCCCCCGTTCCAGCACCCCCTCGCCCCACCACCGCACCGCCTCCGGATACGCCACCTTCTCCTGCTCAAACACCCGCGCCGCCAGCGTCTCCGCCGTGTCACCCGCCTCCACGCGCACCCGCCGCTGCAAAATCACCGGCCCCGTGTCATACCGGTTGTCCGCGAAATGCACCGTGCACCCCGACTCCTTCTCCCCCGCCGCCAGCACCGCCTCATGCACGTGCCGCCCGTGCATCCCCTTCCCCCCGAACTTCGGCAAAAGCGCCGGATGAATGTTCATCACCCGCCCCTGAAAATCCTCCGGAATCGTCCACAGCGACAAAAACCCCGCCATCAACGCCAGATCCACCCGCGCCGCGCGCAGCGCCCCCGCAATCCGCTCCGAAAACGCCTCCAGCGTTCCCCCCCCCGCCCCACCCCCAGCTTCCTTCCGCGTAATCACCTCCACCGGCAACCCCAGCCTCCTCGCCCGCTCAATCCCATGGCAGTGCCCGTTCGACGCAATCACCACCCCAATCGTCGCCCGCAACTTCCCCGACGCAATCTGCTCCGCCAGGTTCTGCAACGTCGTCCCACCGCCGGAAATCAGCACCCCCAGCCGCGGCATCGACGTCTGCTTGTCCGTCATCGCACCCTCATCCACCATGCGCCACCCGCTTCCGCCCCGCCATCACCCCCGTCACAATCGTTCCCGCCGCCAGCAACACCGTCACCCCCACCCCAATCCGCCACACCGCCTCGCGCCCCATATCCCCCGCGCCCGCCAGCGCCCCGATCGTCGGACCCACCGCCACGCCCATCCCGATCAACGCCTCATGAAATCCCGCATGCCCCCCATGCCCCGACGACACATGCATCGCATAATACAACGACGACGAATAAATCAACGCCACCGCACCGCCGAACACCACCTGCGCCGCCAGCAGCACCGGCAGCGTATGCACCGTCAGCATCAGCGAAAACGTCACCGCCAGCGCCCCCTGCGCACCCACCAGCCACCGCGCTTTGTAATGCCACCCCGCCCACACCCACACGATGCCGAACGCCGCAAACCGCATGAATGGCCACACCGACGTGATCGCCCCCGCCGCCGCCAGGTCCTTCACCCCCGCCAGATCCGCCAGCCGCAGCATCACCGGGATCAGCACGTTGATCGCCACATACGCCAGCGCATTGGCGATCCACGCCATGTGCAAAAGCGTCTTCGCCCGCGCCCGCAACAGCGGCGAATCCAGCTCGTGCGCCGCCGACGGATCATCCGCCACAGGCCGCGCCACCCGCAAATCCGTCCCATCGCTGAACCACGCCAGCACCACAAATCCCACCAGGCTCGCCCCCGCCGGCACCACGAAAATGTTCCCCCACCACGCCCGCTCCAGCGCACCCCGCATGAAAAATGCCACAAACCCCGCCGATCCCCACGACAAGTTATACAGCGACATCCGCGACGTCAGCCGCAATCCCCCCGGCGCCCGCGTCAACCCGCTCTCCACCGCCGGCCAGATCATCGTCGACGTAAAGTTGTACGGCAGCATCACCGCCAGCACCACCCACAGCGACGGCGCCCGTATCGCCAGCAGCCCCGCCCCCGCCGTCGCCACGCACCCCAGCGACATCACCACCACCGACCGCCGCGGCCCCCACTTCTCCGACACCCGCCCCGCCCCCAGCGCAATAAAAATGTACGTGAATCCCCAGAACGCCGACAGCCACAACCGCTGCGACGGCGCCGCATGCAGCACCTTGTCCGCGTAGTCATAACACCCCGCCGTCAGCAGCGTGCACGCAAACGAATTCGCGAACTCCACCCCATACCACGGCCACAGCCGCGGACGCCGCCCGATCCCCGCGCAATCGCTCGTCCCTTCCAAGGCCCGCGCCCCGCCGCTCATTTCGCAAAGAATTTCTTGATCGAATACACCGTCGCCGCACGGCCCGCCCAGCCCCAGGTATCCGCCAGCGGCAATTCCTTCGGGCACACCTTCACGCAGTTCTGCGCGTTGCCGCAATCGGTGATCCCCCCCTCGCCCATCACCGCCTCCAGCCGCTCGTCTCCGTCCACCTTCCCCGTCGGATGCAAATTGAAATACTGCACCTGCGCGACCACCTGCGCCCCCACAAACGCATTGTCCAGCGTGAACTGCGGGCACGCCTCCAGGCAGCATCCGCACGTCATGCACCGGCTTAATGCGTAGCGCTCTTCCTGCTTCTTCGGATCCATCTTCGGCCCCGCCCCCAGCTTGTAATACCCATCCACCGGAATCCATCCCTTGATCCGCTTCAGATTCTCAAACATCCGCGTCCGGTCCACCACCAGATCCCGAATGATCGGAAACTTCGACATCGGCTCAATCGTGATCGGTCCATCCCCCTCCGCCGCCCGAATGTGATCCACCAGCGCCGAGCACGCCTGCCGCGCCTTCCCGTTCACCACCACCGTGCACGACCCGCACACTTCCTCCAGGCACGCCGCGTCATAATTGATCGGCGAAGTCTTCTTCCCTTCCGCCGTCACAGGCTCCGCCGCGATCGCCCGCAGCACCGACGTCAAATTCATGTTCGCCTTGTAAGGCAGCGAAAACGTCTCCCAGTACGCCGCCGTGTCCGGCCGGTCCTGCCGCTTGATCTTCACCACGATCGGCGCCGTCGAACCGCTTACTCCATGCCCTGCGCTCATTCACCACCTATTGCCAATAATTCACTCACACCGATCCGTCACCGCGCCGCTACCGCCTCCGCCGCCTTCGCCCCCGCGCCGCCGCCACCCGTCGCCGTCTTGCCATACGTCCGCGCCTTGGGCGCGAACAGCGACGTGTCCACTTCCGCATACGACAGCTTCGGCTTCGGAAATTCATCCGGACCTACCCCGTCGCACGTCACGATCGTCGTCTTCAGCCACTTCTCGTCATCCCGCGGATAACACCGGTCATCCAAAGGCACGTCGTGCCGCTCCGCCAGATCGTCCGGCACCTTGAAGTGCGCCCCGCGCGATTCGTCCCGCGCGATCGCCGCCGTCGTGATCGCTTCCGACAACGCCAGCATGTCCCGCACCGCCTTCGCGAACGTCAACGTGTTGTTCGTCCACGTCCCCGTGTCCGGCATCCCCAGATTCTTCTCGTACCGCGTCTTGAGCTCCTGGATCGTCTCCAACGTCTGCCGCAGTTTCTTGTTCACCCGGATGATCGTCACGTTGTCCGACATCGACTTGCCCAGCAGCCGGTGCAGCACGTACGGATTGTCCGTCCCCTGCGCTCCCAGAAGCTTCCGCTCCCACGCCTCCTGCGCCTTGGTCGCCGTGTCAAACATCTTCGGCGACGCCTCCTCCGATATTCCCGCCGCCTCGCCCAGGTACGTCTTCACGCAAGGCCCAAGCACCAGCCCCGTCGTGATGCAGCTCAACAGCGAATTCGCCCCCAGCCGATTCGCCCCGTGATACTGGTAATCCGCCTCGCCCGCCGCATACAGCCCGGGAATGTTCGTCGCCTGGTTCCGCGGATGCTTCGCCACCAGCCCGCCCGTCTTCTCGTCCTTCACGAAATCCACCCACAGCCCGCCCATCGAATAATGAATCGCCGGATAAATCTTCATCGGCTCCAGCAGCGGATCGACCCCCACGAACTTCTCGTAAATCTCCAGAATGCCCCCCAGCTTCCGCTTCAGCGTCGCATACGGAATCCCCGTCGCCCGCTCCGTCAAGTCCAGGTACACCATCTGCCCCCCGCCGATGCCAAACCCCTGCTCGCAGATGTAGTAAATCTCCCGCGTCGCAATGTCGCGCGTCACGATGTTGCCATACTTCGGATATATCCGCTCCAGAAAGTAATCCCGCTCCCCCTCCGGTATGTCGTTCGGATGCCGCGGATCCCCCTTCTTCTTCGGAACCCACACCCGCCCGCCCTCGCCACGCGCCGATTCGCTCATCAGCCGGCATTTGTCCTCGCCCGGAATCGCCGTCGGATGCACCTGCACAAATTCCGGATTCGCCAGCCGCGCCCCCGCGTAATAACACCGCGCCGCCGCAGACCCCGTGCAGATCGTCGACATCGTGCTCTGCCCGAAAATCAGCCCGTTGCCCCCCGTCGCGATCACCACCGCATCCCCCCGGAATGACCGTATCTGCATCGTCCGCAGGTCCTGCGCCACGATCCCCACGCACCGCCCCTCCGCATTCAACACCGGCGACAGAAAATCCCAGAACTCATATTTCTTCACCAGCCCCGCCACCTCCCACCGCCGCACCTGCTCGTCCAACGCATACAAAAGCTGCTGCCCCGTCGTCGCCCCCGCGAAATGCGTCCGCTTGTACAAACTCCCGCCGAACAGCCGCAAATCACGGTTCCCCTCCGGCGTCCGATTGAACGGCACCCCCAGCCGGTCCAGCAGATCGATCACCCCCGGCGCCATCGCCGCCATCTCCATCACCGGCGGCTGATTCGCCAGGTAATCGCCCCCCAGCAGCGTCTCCGAGCAGTGCTCCACCTCCGAATACCCCTGCTGCCGCGCCACCTCGTTGCACGCGTTGATCCCCCCCTGCGCGCACACGCTGTGCGACCGCTTCACCGGCACCAGCGAAAACAAATCCACCTGCACCCCCAGCTCGCAAAGCTTCATCGTCGTCGCCAGCCCCGCCAGCCCGCCCCCGACCACTATCACCCGGCTATTTGCTCGTGCCATATCGAAAACCCTGCGTCCTGAATTCGCGTACCTGCTTTCGCCGTCAACCTAGCGCGTCGCCGGCGACGGCACACGCTGCTCGTCTCCCGGAATAATCGGCGTCCCCGGTCCCGTCGTCGCTCCCGCGTTCACATCCTCCGACGTCTGATAGTCCAGCGTGTGCGTCGCTGACTCCGGCAAACTCGGCTTCCCCATCACCGCGAACGCCGCCCACGCACCCGTCCCGATGATCAGCAAAATGATCCCAAAGCCCAGGCACACGTGCCCCCACCGCCGCTGGGCGCTCGCCGTGATCGTCAGCCCCCACGCAATCGCCGATGTCCACAACCCGTTCGCCCAGTGAAACACCGCCGACCATATCCCCAGCAGGTAAAATCCCGCGATCACCCCGTTCGCCACCGGATGATCCATGCCCCACCCATACTTCAATGCACCCGCCGTCGACTGATACGCCAGGTTCTGCGCGTCAAACAGCGGATAATCCGGGAACGGCACCACGTACTTCGGATCGTTGTGGTGCAGCTTCGCCGCTATGTCGTTGATCCCACCCAGGCCCCACTTGTGCAGCGTCCCGATGTGAAACGCAAGGAACAGCAGCAGTATCACCGCCGTCCACCGCTGAAGCGCGTACCGCACGTTCCCGCCATATGCATACTTCGTCGTGTTGAATTTCACCCCCGCCCACGTGATGTAAATCCCGTACAGCATGTGCACCAGCAGCGGAATGAATATCGCCGTCAGCTCGATCAGCGGCAGCATCGGCGACAACGCGTGTATGTGATCCACGTTCTGCTGGTACGCCTTCGGCCAGAACCCCGTGAAGTTCACCAGCAGGTGCACCGTCACATACGCCCCGAACACCAGCCCCATCAGCGAATGAAACCGCCGCAACGCAAAATGCCGCCGGCCAGGCGCTTTCCCATACGACGGCGCCTGCGCGTACGTCGCGCCACGCGCCGCGGCGCCCTTGCCCGTTCCCTCACTTGTTCCGGCTCCGGTTGAACGCGCGGCGGGAGACTCCAGTATGCTCACGGAGAGGTCCTTTCTCGGTCCCCGCAGCTCTATCCCCCTGCGGTTCAGACCAGCACCTGATTCTAGGAGTTTGCGCCCCCACCGGCAAGAGACCCACGCCCCTTCTTCCCTCGCCTTCCCAACGCCACCACGCTATACATACCCCGTCCTGTTTTCCCGGAGAACCCATGGGCCGGCTCCTGCCCATCCTCCTGCTCTCTCTCCTGTTCCTCCGCCCCGTCTGCGCCCAGCAATCCGCCCCCGACACCGCCGCCTCCCAGCCCGCATCCGCCTCCCAACCCGCATCCGCCCCAGCCACCGCCCCGACTACCGCCCCCGCGCCCGCCGGCCCCTCCGTCCCACTCGCCCAGATCGTTTCCCAGTCCGAAGCCGACCTCGCCTCCCTTCACGCCGGCGCAGCCCAGCTCACCAGCGATCCCGTCCTCGCCGACGTCTCCGGCGAACTCCCCACCCTCGCCCATGAAATCAACGCCCGCCTCGATGACAACTCCAAGCTCCTCTACGCCCACCCTTCCCTCGACACCCTGCGCACCGCCGAATCCGCCTGGGCCACCCTCGCCCAGCAAACCGCCGCCTGGAAAATCTCCCTCACCAACCGCGTCGCCGCCCTCGATTCCCTCGTCTCCACCCTCCAGGGCCAGTCCGAAAAATGGACCAACACCCTCGCCCTCGCCAGGTCCGCCAACGCCCCCCCCGAAGTCACCGACCGCGTCAACGCCACCCTCAAAGCCATCGCCGATACCCTCAAGCAGGCCCAGGCCACCCGCACCGGCATCCTCAAGCTTCAGGCGCAGGTCGCCGAGCAGGACGCCCGCATCGCCGCCGCCCTCGCGGAATTCGACCGCGTCCGCGATGAGCTCTTCGCTCACCTCTTCGTCCAGGACAGTCCCCCCATCTGGTCCCGCCAGCCACCCAACACCGCCGCCTCCCAGCCCGCCCCCGATCTCAGGCCCCAGTTTGAGGCCCTCCTCGCCTATCTCCAACGCCAGTCTCCACGCGTCGCCGCCAGCCTCTTCATCCTCGGACTCCTCCTCGTCGCGCTCCTCTGGGCGCGACACCGCTTCCACTCCTGGGTCGCCGACGAGCCCACCCTCGCCCCCGCCACCCCCGTCTTCGCTTCTCCCATCGCCACCGCCATCATTCTCTCCCTCTTTACTTCCATCTGGCTCCATCCGCAGGCCCCGCGACTCTTCTGGACCTGCTGCGGGCTGATCACCATCCTCCCCGCCGCCCTCCTCATCCGACGCCTCATCCAGCCACGCTTCCACGAAATCCTCTACGCCCTCATCACCTTCTACCTCCTCGACCAGCTCCGCGCCATCATCGCCGGACTCAACGTCTGGCCACGCTATTCCCTCCTCCTGGAAACCTGCGCCGCCCTCGCCATCCTCCTCCACTTCCTCCGCCGACGCCCCCCGAAAAATCCCGCCGCGAAATCCCCTCCCGCCTCGTACGCACTTACCCCCGATGCTCCCCCCGTCTCCGCCCCCGACAAACTCTCCACCTCCTCCCGACGCCGCGCCTCCGTCCTCAATCTCATCTTCCGCTTCGCCTTCCTCATCTGCGCCGCCGCCATCCTCGCCAACATCCTCGGCTTCGTCGCCCTCGCCACCTTCATCGCTCAATCGCTCTTCCGCTCCGCATACCTCGCTCTCATCTTCTACGCCGGCGTCGCCGTCGCCGACGGCCTCATCATCGTCCTCCTCCACCTCCGGCCCATCTACCGCCTCACCGCCGTCAAAAACCACGCCTCCCTCATCCGCGCCCGATCTCGCCGCTTCATCGGCTGGGCCTTCTTCTTCCTCTGGCTCTACGTCTTCGTCAATATCCTCAACCTCCGATCCCAAACCTTCGACCTCCTCCACCTCCTCCTCACCACCCCCTTCGGCCTCGGTCCGCTCACCCTCGGCGACTTCCTCAAGGGACTCCTCACCGTCTGGGCCGCCTTCGCTCTCTCTCGCTTCATCCGCTTCCTCCTCCAGGAAGATGTCTATCCCCACGTCCGCCTCCCCCGCGGCGTCGGCACCGCCGTCTCCGCCGTCCTCCACTACGTCATCCTCCTCCTGGGCTTCATGACCGCCCTCGCCTTCCTCGGATTCCCACTCTCCCAGCTCACCATCCTCACCGGCGCCTTCGGCGTCGGCCTCGGCTTCGGCCTCCAGACCATCATCAACAACTTCTTCTCCGGTCTCATCGTCCTCTTCGAACGACCCGTCCAGGTCGGCGATGTCATCGAAATGGACGGTCTCGTCGGTAACATCACCCGCATCGGCATCCGCGCTTCCATCATCCGCACCCAGGCCGGCTCCGATATCATCATGCCCAACTCCCGACTCGTCGCCGAACGCGTCATCAACTGGTCCCTCTCCGACCGCTGCCGCGGCTTCGAAATCCCCTTCACCATCGACGCCGCCGCCGACGCACACGCCGTCGCCAAACTCCTCGAAGACACCGCCAAAGCAACCCCCCACATCGCCGACAACCCCGCCCCCGTCGCCCAATTCACCGGCTTCGCAGGCCCCAACCCCCAATTCACCCTCCGCGCCTGGACCGAAGACGTCGAAAACTACCTCCAAATCAAATCCAACCTCGGCCTCGCCCTCCTCCACGCCCTCACCACCCAAAAAATCCCCCTCAAATAATCACCCCAAAGCATAAAAAACCAATGGTACTCGAACAGATTTACCAGTTGCCAGGCTCGACGAAGCGATTGCACATCGAAACCAGATGCTCCGTGATTGGGTGGAAAAATACCTCAGGGCACGGATAAAAATTAACTTGCATCCCTCCCCATTGCGGCGCTCTGATCCCATCAGACTGTATTTATATATTTGAGATTATATATTGTAAATCATATGAAAACACTCATGCTGCTATCCATCATCGCCACCATCGTAGGGGCATTACTCTTTTGCGATGTCTGGGGTTGAGAAGTGGTGTAAGGGTATGGATGCAAAAAAGGGCCCCGTAGCGGATTAGGCTGCAGGGCCTTTTCGTTGGCGGATGATCGGTCTAGTGACTTACCTTCTCCACGATTTAGTTTGTGCCGGGTCGCTTGCGATTTTTCCACCATTCATACGCCGCACCCGCAGCGGCCAGTACTACAGGGATGGCCGCGGAAATCAATATGGCCGCTAACCCGCTGCCCTCGTCGGATTTCTTGTTGTCGGACTTGCCTTTGTAATAGGGGCGCAAGTCGCCTTCACTCCCCCGGTCAAGCACGTAGTCGTAACCCTTACTACTGAACGTATCACCGGCTTTGTCTGGCATGTGCACCTCCCATGATTGCGCATTTTATTGTATCCGGCACCGGCGGGTACCAAAAGAAAGAACCAAAAATCGGCGTCCATCCGCGTTTATCGGCGGCCACTTCTCGTCTGGCTACAGCTCTCCCCGCCCCGTTATTCGTGTGCATTTGTGTGCATTCGTGGACAGTTCCCGTCGTTATCTTTCGTGTTTTTCGTGCCTTTCGTGGCCATTTACGTCGTCGTCGGCGGGGGGCCGTCGTCGTCCTTACTCCGTGCCCTCCGTGTGCTCCGTGGTTAATTTTTGGTTGCGGCCCCGCTGCGCTGTGAACATTCGTGGATAATCCCCGCGCCGCCCTCAATACGCATTCGGATGCCGGAATCCCCGAAAGATCGTCGCAATCACAATCCGCACATCCAGCAACGGCGACCAGTTATTCAAATAATACAAATCGTACTGTAGCCGCTTCCGAAAACTCGTCCGACCCCGGAACCCATTCACCTGCGCCCACCCCGTCAGCCCCGCACGCACCTTCAGCCGCAGCGGGAACCCCGGCACTTCCTCCTTGATCTTCTCCAGCATCTCCGGCCGCTCCGGCCGCGGACCCACCAGGCTCATGTCCCCCATCAACACGTTGAACAACTGCGGCAATTCATCCAAACTCGTCGACCGCAGCCACTTCCCCAGCCGCGTACATCGCGGATCGTCCTTCGCCGCAAACGCCGGCCCCGCCGCCTCCGCGTTCACCTTCATCGTCCGGAACTTCAGCATCCCAAACGCCCGCCGCCCATAGCTGATCCGCTCCTGACGATAGAACACCGGACCACGATCCTGCAGCTTGATCACCAGCGCGATCACCAGCATCGGCAACCCGAACAGCATCAACCCGAACGCCGCCCCAAACATGTCGAACACCCGCTTATAAACCCCAGGCCACCCCGCCAGCGGATCCTCCCGCAACGTCATGATCGGCAAGCCATCCAGATCCGAAACCCCCACGTTCGTCGGAAACCGCGACAAAAACAGGTCCGGCACCACCCGCACGTCCACCGCCGTCTCCTCCAGCGCCTCGATCACATCCCGCAGCAATTCCCCCTGGCTCGACGGCAGCGCCACAAACACGCAGTCCACATCCAGCCGCTCCACCGTCGACAGCAGCTCCTCCGTCGTCCCCACCACCGGCACCCCGCGCACATCCGTCTTCGCCCCCGGCCCCGTCCCCGGCCCCTCCACATGCTTGTGCACCGTGTCCACAAATCCCGCCACCCGAATCCCCGTCCACGAATTCCGATGCAGTTTCAGCAGCGTCGATTGCCCCAGCCGCCCCGTCCCCACGATCAGCGCGTGCCGCAGATTCCATCCCCGCCGCCTCAAATACCGCAGCATCGCCCGATACGTCCCGCGCTCCAGGATCAGCCCCGCCATCATCAACGGCAAAAACCACGCCAGCATCGCCCGCGTGAACGGCCCGTCCATCGTGTAGTAAATCAGCACGATCATCACCGTCCAGATGATCGCCGTCGCCTTGATGATCTGCCCCAGCTCCAGCAAAAAGCTCTTGTCCCGCCGCGGCTTGTACAACCCCGTCCCCGCCATCACCACCAGCGACACCAACAGCACGATCAACAGGTTCGTCCCCACCAGCCGCAGCGGCGGTATCTCCTTGTACGGAAAAAAGTTAAACCGAATCCCATACGCCGCCGCCCACGCCAGCGCAACCACCCCCAGATCGCATACCCCCATCAAAAAATGGGTCACCTGTGAATGCTGCTTAACCATGCGTCCCGCCCAGTGTTGACGCAATACTCTAACAACCCCCCATCCCCGCGTAAACCCCCATCCCAATTGAACCAATCAACCCAATTTTTCCAATTTTTCCAAACCACCTCGAATCAAATCTGCCAATCCGCCACCAACTCCTGCTTGAACTCCCGCACCACACCCCCCTTGAACTGCAACTCCGGGCTCTTCACGCTCACCCGCGTATGCGCCGGCACGCTCTGCGTCACAAACGCATTTGACGTGATCGTCGCCCCCTCCCCGATCACCGTCTCCCCCCCCAGGATGCTCGCCCCCGGATACACCGTCACATCATTCTCCAGCGTCGGATGCCGCTTCTTCCCCCGCAGCCCCTGCCCCCCGCGCGTCGACAGCGCCCCCAGCGTCACGCCCTGGTACAACTTCACCCGCTGCCCGATCACCGTCGTCTCCCCGATCACCACCCCCGTCCCGTGGTCGATGAAAAAATACTCCCCGATCGTCGCCCCCGGATGAATGTCGATCCCCGTCAGGTTGTGCGCATACTCCGTCATGATCCGCGGAATCAGCGGCACATCCGCCCGGTGCAGCTCATGCGCAATCCGATACACGCTGATCGCAAATAACCCTGGATACGAAAAAATAATCTCATCCGTGTCCCCCGCCGCCGGATCGCCGTCAAACGCCGCCTGCACATCCGTCGCCAGCATCGCCCGCAGCGCCGGAAGCGTCCCCAGGAATTCCTGCACGATCACTTCCGCCGTCGCATCGCAGCTCGGGCACTCCTCCCCGCGCCGCGTCGCCTGATGCCGGATCGCGCTCCGCACCTGCGCAAACAGCCGCTCCCGAATCGTCCCGATCAAGTCCCCCACGTGGTAATCCAGCGTCGCGTTCGTCAGGTTCTGCTTCCCGAAATACCCCGGAAACAAAAGCTCCCGCAGCAACTCGAGCAGCTCGATCACCGCATCCCGGTTCGGCAAATGCCCCGCATCGATGTGCCGCGTCCGCGGATCCTCCTTGTAGCTCGCCACGATCGCCTGCACCAGCGACTGAAAATGAACCGCATCATCCGCCATCGCTCACCGCCCCATCTTCCCCCTCCGACCCCGCCGTCGCCAGTTCCCGCACCGCCTCCCCCACCTCCAGCGTCCCCTCATAAATCGCCTTGCCCACGATGATCCCTGCGATCGGCAAACGCTTCAATGCCGTGATGTCCTTCAGCGTCGTCACGCCGCCCGAATGCACGATCGGCACGTTCTTGCACAGCTTCGCCAGCACCGCCGTCGCCTTCACGTTCGGCCCCTTCATCATCCCATCCCGCGCAATGTCCGTATAAATGATCGCCGCCAGCGGCCACCCATCCACCTGCCGCGCCAGGTCCGTCGCCTTCGGCAAATCCTCCGCCACGTGCGTCCATCCATGCGTCGACACCAGCCCATCCCGCGCATCCAGCCCCAGCACCAGCCGCTGCCGAAACCGCGGATCGTGCGCCATCCCCTCAAACCATTCCATGTCCGCCAGCGCCCGCGTCCCCAGGATAATCCGCTGTGCCCCGATCGCCAGCACATACTCCATCGCCTCTTCCGTCCGTATCCCCCCGCCCACCTCCACGTGCAGCCCCGTCGCATGGATGAGCTTCTCCACCATCGCCAGATTCACCGGCCGCCCCTCCTTCGCCCCATCCAGATCCACCACGTGCAGCCACTTGCACCCCGCCTCCTCAAACCGCTTCGCCGTCTCGATCGGATCGACCTCATACGTCGTCTGCTGGTTGTAGTCCCCCCGCCGCAACCGCACCACCTTCCCATTCCGCAAATCAATCGCAGGTATCAGTTCCGGCATAACCCCAACTTCTCAGAAATCGTAAATGGCCACGAAAAACACAAACCACGGAAAAACCAATGTCTCATCTCTCCAGAAAAACGTCCTCACCAAATAACCATCCCCGTCCATCCGCGTCCATCGGCGGCTACTTCTCGTCTCCGCCCCTTCAACCGACTCATCCTCATCCATCAATTCGTGTCCATTGGTGAACATTTGTGGAAAAATCCCCGTCACCCATACTCCGCAAAATTCTTCAATATCACCCCACCCACCTCCTGGCTCTTCTCCGGGTGAAACTGCACCGCCATCACGTTCTCCTTCCGCACCGCCGCCACAAACGCCTCCCCATACTCCGCCGTCGCCGCGATCACCCCCGCATCCTTCGGCACCACATGATACGAGTGCACAAAATACACGTACGCACCACGCTCCAACCCCCGAAACAACGGCACCTCCCCCCCCCCCATCTCCCACCGCAGCCCATTCCACCCCATGTGCGGCACCTTCAATCGATAGGGGGGCTCATCCACCCGAAACCGCACGCACTCCCCCCCCAGAATCCCCAGCCCCCTGTGCACCCCATCCTCATACCCCACATCAAACAACAACTGCAGCCCCAGGCAAATCCCCAGCATCGGCTTCCCCCTCCGCACGTGCTCCCGTATCGCCTCCGCGTTCCCACTCCGAAACAACACCTCCGCCGCATCCTTGAACGCCCCGACCCCCGGCACCACCAGCCGATCCGCACGCCGCACCTCCTCCGGCGTCGACACAATCTCCGCCGCATGCCCCAGGCGCTCAAACGCCTTCTGCACGCTCCGCAGATTCGCCATCCCATAATCCAGAATCGCCAGCACGCCAGCTTCCCGCAAAAATCTCAAAAAACACGCAGGGCGCACCACCCGCAAGACTTTTTCGCCCCATCGCAGAGGGGAGGCAACCAAGCCGCGCGTGATGCGCCCCGATTTCTCAACAATGCAACATCATCCAACCCTCACGGGCTCCTGAAAATCCCCACACAATCCCCATTTCGTTTCCTTCGTATGACCATCGCGCCAATGCTTCGCGCCGCAACAAATTTCAAATCACAACTTTCGTGTCTTTTGTGCCTTTCGTGGCCATTTACGTCGTCGTCGTGGGGAGGGGGGGGGCCGTCATCGTTCCTCCGTGCCCTCCGTGTCCTCCGTGGTTATTTATGGTTGAGCCTCTTCCACGCAAGGTTTTCGTGGCCACCTCCGCCTCACCGCCCGTTCCGCACCACCACGATCTCCACCCGCCGATCCGCCGCCAGGTTCTTCGTGCTCTTCAGCTTCGTCGCCCCGAACGACGCAATGTACATGTTCCGCACGCCCTTGCTCTCCAGGAACAGCATCACCGCATGCGCCCGCGCCGCGCCCAGGTCCCAGTTGTCCTCCCACCCCGAATGCTTCACCGGATTCGGATCCGTGTACCCCTCGATCCGCAGCTCCTGCCCCGCATACTGCTTCTTCAATATCCCCGCCACCTTGTCCAGCGCCGCCTTCGCCGCAGGCTTCAACGACGCCTTCCCCGAATCAAACAGCACGTCGCTGCTCACCCGGATCGTGTCTTCCCCATGCTCGTTCCGCCCCGACGTGATCCCCCCGCCCAGATTCACCTCCCCGCCGCCCGCCGCCATCGGCGGTTCCGGATTCTCCATCCCCGGCGCCCCCGGCCCCTGCGACAGATCCGTCGGCCCAGGTGCCGGCACCGGCGGCGTATTCGCCCGCGCTTCCGCAGCCGCCCGCGCCGCACGCTCCGCCTCCAATTGCTGCGACAAATCCTGGTTCTGCTTCAGAAGGCTCGCACGCTCCGCATTCGCCTTCGTGTTCGCACACCCGCCCAACCCCACAAACGCCACCGCTACACCCGCAACCACCGCCACTTTCACAACGCCCACGGACATGTGATCTCCTTATCGCCAAGGGGGGGGCGGCAGGCATCGGCCCGCTCGCTCCAGCGCAACCACGCCCCACTCCGTTCGCACATCCAAAAAATTGTAGCCGGAACCCCCCCCATTGCAAGGCACCCCACCGTTTCAGAGAAGGGCCGCAGCCTCCCCGTGTGCCATGCTCAGGGGGAAGGGCCCCCCTGAGCATGCTCGTGAGAGGGAGCGCCCCAAAAACCACACCCCCTCCCAACGCACACCCAACGCTTCTCCATCACCATCAGCCGCCCCCCGAACCCCCCCGGCGGCACGAAGATTGCCTCCCTCTCCCCGTCATCTTTCGGAGGTCCCGCCCCGTGTCTCCTCCCGCCCTGCGCCGCCCTCACATTCTCGACTACCGCCAGTCTCTCCCCAGCCGCAAGGCCATGGCCGCACTCCGCACCTCATGGCTCCTCGCCGGCTCCGTCGCCCACGGCCTCCTCCTCGCCCTCGTCTTCCTCCTCGCCGCCCTCCTCCATGACCCCCTCCTCTTCCTCCTCCTCCCACTCGCCCTCCTCCTCGCCTCCGCCGCTTCCGCCGCCGACCGCCTCATCCCCCGTTGCCTCGGCCAAGGTGCCATCTTCGGCGGTCTCCTCCTCCTCATCCTCGGCTACGGCGCCGGCACCCTCCTCCTCACCGCCATCTGACGCACCCGCCCCAAACAAAACCTCTTCCCCCGCCTCCCGCGCACGAATCCGAATCTCCCCCAGCGTCTCCCTCTGCTCCACCGCGATCTTCTTCTGCCGAATCAGCTCCAGCGTCGCCAGAAACAGACCGATCATCTCCGATTTCTTGCTCCGCCCCGCAAACAGCTCCCGCAGCGTCAGCCCCTGCCCCCCAATGCCCCCGCCGTCCCGCTCCAGCCGATCCAGTATGTCCGCCTGGTGCAGCGAGATCGGTGTGTCGTCATACACCACCTCATGCCCATACGCCGAGTGCCCCACTGACGCCATGATCGCGTTGAACGCATCGATCAGCCCGAACAGATCCAAATCCTCGATCGCCAGCGGCGCACGACCCTCGCGCTTCGGCACCGCCCGCGGATAACGCGCCGCTTCCGTGTCCGCCCGCCGCTTCAAATTCCCCGCCGCGTCCTTGAACGCCTTGTACGCCAGCAGCTGCTTCACCAGCTCATACCGCGGATCCGCAAGCTCCTCCACGCCCCCCGCGCTCGCCTCCCCCGTCTCCCCCGCCGCCGCCACTCGCGGAATCAGCATCCGGCTCTTGATCTCCATCAGCGTCGCCGCCATCACCAGAAACTCCCCCGCCAGATTGATGTCCACCCGGCTGATCACCTCCACATGCTTCAAATACTGCTCCGTGATCCGCGCAATCGGGATGTCCTTGATGTCCACCTCATCCCGGCGAATCAAATACAGCAGCAGCTCCAGCGGCCCTGAATAAACGTCCAACTCCACCTTGTACTCATCCTGACCCCCAGACCCTCCCCCAGCACCGACCCTCCCAGCACCACCCGCACCACCCGCACCACCCAAAGATCGCAAATCATCGCTCATACCCCCGCCACAATATCCGACATCCCCCCAAACACAAAAACCCCAACCCACCCCCCATCCCCCATCCCGGCCATTTTCAATGTACGATATACATACAACTTTCGTGTATTTCGTGCCTTTCGTGGCCCATTTACGTCGCCGTCGCGCCGGGGGGGTGGGGTAAAACGCCTGCCCAAGAGAATTCCGTCATCCGAGGCGCTGCAGCGGCACTGCACGAGCATCCAAAACGAGCGGAACCGCACCAACGCCACAGTGAACTGGCAATTCACCGCCGACAACGCCCGCATCAAACTCCAGCGGCTTTACCCATCACTTGAAGTGCGATGAACCACTACAGTAGGAATCACACGATGGATACTTTCGAGAAAGTAGTGGATCCGGGAGAGGGCGGCTTTATCAGCGTCGAGGCAGCGAGGCGGCATCCGCTGCTGGTGGTTGACGGAAAGCCGGTGCACCTTGCAACGCTCATGCGGTGGATCTACCAGGGACTGCGCGGTGTCAAGCTGGAGGCCCGCGTGGTGGGGGGGAGGTTGGCGGTTTCTCATCGCGAAATCCAGGAATTCAACAAGCGCCTGGAGGAGAAGCGGCTTCTCCGACTCGGCCAGCCCAACCGGCGAGCGATCGCGCGGCGGAACGCGGAGGCTGCGGCCGCGGAGAAGTCGCAGAAACTCCGCAACGCCAATCGCCGGCCGAATCGCGCGCGGCGCCACGTCGCGGCGCGCTGAGGGAGGACCGGGCCGTGTCGAACCTTTCCCTCCGCCGCGGGCGCCGGCAGTCGCTCGTGCTCATCGGAGCCGACGGCGGCGAACTGGCGCGCGTCGTCGTCGCCGCGATCGAGGCGGGGCGCGTCACGTTGCGGGTGGAGGCGGGGGAGCTGGTAACGGTGGCGCGGGGGGAAGTTGCCGCGGGCTGGCGCCCGAGGGCGGTGGTGGGCGCGGTGGTGGGGGGCATGGAGAGGGCGAGCAAAAACACCGTCGGCGAGGGTTCCTGCCTCGCCGACGGCTACTTCAAGGAGAAATCGCCAAATGTCATCATACCCGAAGAAAAACCGCAGGAGCAAAGGTCCGCGTGACATACCGGCGCTGCCGCTATTCGCGGCGGAGGTGGCGTGCGATCCGGACGCTCCGCGCCCGCGCCAGGCCGGAGCTCCTCCGGCACTCCCTGCCTCGCCGCCAGCCCCCGCCCCGCGGACGCGGGATGGCGACGTTACCGAGCCGCCGCCGGCGGGGATGAGCGCATTCGCTCTTCCCCTGGCAGAACGGCTCGTTTTCGAGCATGTGCAGTCGCGTTCGCGCAAGGCACCGTTCTACTGCGACGACTCCGCCGCCATGATCGCCGCGGATACGGGCCTTCCTGTGAACCTGGTCGGGAAGGCGAGACGCGATCTTGTGCGCCTCGGCGTCCTGATGGTTGAGCGGCCGGCGGGATTCGCGCCGCGCGTGGCGCTGGCGCGATGGCCGTCGCTTCCAGACAATCCCGCCCTGCATCGCATGCCGCTGCGTAAGCACGTGGCCCGGTCCGCCGCGGCATTGGCCACGGTCCTCCAGGAGGTCGGTCAGCTTGCACGCCAGTTCCTGGAATTGGGCGATGGCGAAACATCCGCCGCGCTCGCGGGCGCGCTGGAACATATTCGGCCGGCATGGGCGGTGCTGGCGGACACGTCATCGGCAGCGGTGGCGATCGGGGCGCTGGACGGGGAGGTGGAATAATGAGCCTGGCGAATTGGAGCCATATCCTTCCCCCGCCCGCACCGCCGGTCCCCGCGGCGCCGGACGCGCGATTCGAAGCTAGGCGCGTGCTCTTTCTGGATCAGCTGCGAAGGATCGCAGAGGAGGAAAGGCCGAAACCGGCAGCGGGCGCAGCGGCCGCTACGCCGGCGGCGGGGAGGCCGAATTGACGAAACCCGCAGACGTCGGAGGAGATGCGGCGGGGGGCGCCCTCTTTGATGGTGCCGGTGAGCGCGTGAGGAACGGTTTCTTCCAAGTGCAACACGCGTTCGTCGATCGTTATATGAGTGAGCTCACGCCCATTCAGTTCAAAGTTTTATTCACGCTCGCAAGCTACGCTGGCATGGCGCCCGAACGCGTTGCATGGTGCGGGATGGACGCGGTCGCGCGGGCGATCGGAAACAAGGAAACGAAACATGCGCGGCGGGCCGTCGGGGAACTGGCGGTGATGGGATTCGTCCGGCGCGTAGCTGAAAGCCAGGGTGGGCGCGGATGTACGGCGGGTTGGGAGGTGGACACGAACCCCGCACCGGACCGATTCAGAATGGGCCAAGCGATGCTGAGGGGATCGCGCATTAATTGGAGCCCGCCGACCGACGCCGAGCGCGCGACGATCGAGGCAATCTATCGCGGTGAACTCCCCGCCCAGTGGACCCGCCAACATGTCCCAAAACCGGGCCGGAATTCGCCCGGAAACCGGGTCGAAATTCGTCCCAAAACCGGGTCGAAATTCGCCCGGAAACCGGGTCGAAATTCGCCCGCCTATAAAGAAGTAGAAGAAGCGAAGGAAGAAACAGCAGCAAAAAGGGTCGGCGTGGGAATGCAGTCGGCCGTCATGCCGGCATCGGGCGGTGCTGCTGCTGATATAGGTCCGTCGGCTTCCCCCCCAGCCGCGGCTCCGCCAGATGTCGCGGAAGAAGTCAGGCGGGAATTTCGCAATGAGATTAGCCTGGCATTCGCCGAGGGACTCCTCACTAAACTCGCGCCTGAACAAATCAGCCGGTTAGCTCGGGCCTACCGCGTACGGGACCCGGCGCGGATTGGGAATCCCGAGGGTCTGATCGCGCACATGCTGAAGCACGGTTTTAGCCCTCCACCCCCCCTGCGCCCGACGCAGTATGAGCAAGTTTCAGCGGCGGCCAAAACCGGGTTTGATCCGCCGCAATCTCCGGATCAAACTGGCGGCGGCGAAATCGCTCAAACGGACGCCTATAGCGTCATCGAAAATGATCGAAAGCTTATCCGGCAGCGGTACGCCGCAATGGTGGATCCGGAGGCACAGCGACTGATCGAACAAGGCGCCGGCGCGATCGCGTCGCCGGATTTTGAAAAGGAATCGTCGGGCGCGCAGTTGGAATCGCGGCGCCAGCTCGAGGCGATGCATGCCGATTCGATGGCCGCCTCCCCGCGGTTGGGAGTTGCGGTGGCCGCCGATCGGGATGCGACTGGAGGTCGCTAGGGCCAGCGTGGTGCATGACCCAGGCGGAAGAAAGCGGATCAGTTTCAGGATGCCCAATGGGCGACGGAGCTCCCTGAGGCTGGGCGTCGTGAGCACCGCGTTCGCCGAGGACGTAAGCCGACGAGTGGGGATAATCATGGAGTGCTTTTCATTGCCTGGAAACTTGTCCGGGCGCATGATCCGAGCGGGGTTACTGCCGCCGCGTAACCGGCGGCGCTCGCGTGCATCTGGCTAAAGCAGGAGGTTCCCTATGTCAACGATCGCATCGGCTACTGCCGGCAATTGGTCGGACACGGCGACCTGGACGGGCAGCGTGGTGCCCGGCCCAAACGACACCGCAACGATCAATCACGCGGTAACGCTGGACGCCAATGCCACCGTCGGCGGCATTGATCCTGCGTCGACCGGCACGCTGCTGGCCACGAACAGCCAGCTCCGCCTGCTGGTTGGCGCGGGGGGCAGGCCGACGCTGATCGGAAAGCCGCTTGTCCTCTGACCGGCCGCGCGGCCGCGCCAGTGGACGTCCATGCATGCTCGCAAACCAACCCACCCCGTCGATGCGCGAGGCGAACCGGCCGCCCCCGTGCTGATTGCCGACTCGCGTGTATAATCGCCTGCGCGAGCGGCCATTGCGGCTGCCCGCCTATGGACGGGCTGACCTATGACACGATGTCATGCAACAGATTGTACGGGTGGGATTAGGGGAGGCCAAACAAACTGCGGGTCCTTCCTGGCCCCGCGCGCGGTCGAGGCCAACGGGAACAACCGCAAACCCAGACTGACTTTACGCTACGGGGGAGGGATGGGATGAAGGCAGACGCAGCCTGGGCGAGCACCAAAGCCGCGGCGGCCGCCCTGGACAAGTCCGTGTGGACGGTGATCCGCCTGATCGATGCCGGCCGGCTCCGCGCCCGGAACGTCTCGGCCGGCAGGAAGCATCGCCGGTTCGAAATCGACCCAGACTCCATTGAAGCGTTCAAACGCCCCGCCTGACCCGCCTGGCGTGCGGCCTTGTGCAAATTGTGCAGAGGCCCGTTCCCCGAAACGATGCCGAACAGGGGGACGTTTCCAAGGGGTAATACATCCTTTGGAGTGCGCCCCATGCCCGTCTTCACCGACGCCGATACGCTGCGCCCCGGTTTCTCGCTGGCAATGGAGTTGCTCTGCTCCCTGCCCCCGGCGCCGGCCAGCGTGCCGCTGTCAAAGCTGGTGTCGGACTTGGGGGTGGGATCCCAAGCGGCGGCCCACGAGCTGATCGAAGAGCTGCGCGTAGCGGGCTTCACCATCCACGTGAACAACTCCACCCAAGGCGCTGGCCGGATCGTATCGGTCCCCCGTACGGGCTGGCTCCGCGCGCTGGAGGCGGGGCAACGGTACTGGATGGCCATCCAGGAGAACGCCCCCGACGCCGCTGTGAGCATGGCCGCGGATGCGGCACCCCCCGCCGTCGCCGCGGCGTGAAAGGTGGCTTGCCGTCGGCCCCCTCCTTTCCCCAACCCCAGCATTTCCCCCGACCGAATCCTTCCCCTGGAGAACCGATGAACCGTTCCATGCTCCGTCACACCCCGTTTATTTCCGCGCTCTTCGCCGTCGCCAGGGGCGCGGTCTTCGGCGGCCGGCCAGCGGATGCGGCCGCGGCGCAGCAGGCGCGCGACGAGGCCGCCCGCGTGCTGGAGGCGGTCAGCCGGCCGAAAGGGCGGCACGGGTTTCCGACCTGTCGATACCGCGCCTGCCTCGCCCTCCGCCGGGCCAGGCGAAAGCTGGAGCGGCAGCGGCGCCATGATGCCCAGCGACGCCTGCGCCCGGCCAGGTGAGCGAGCGTGCAACGAACGTGCAACGGCGCGCCCACCGTTTCCCGCGCGCGCGAGCTATCGTGTCCCTGTGCGCATGCCGGCAGTAACGGCAGCGTGAGCAGAGGTGTTCGATGGCTGATGAGACTTTCAAGGCGGAGTTGCGGGTGGCGATTTCGGAGTACGGCCCGCAGGCGGCCGCGTGGATGGCGGAGGGGCGCGAGGCGGCGGAGATGGCGGCGCTCGCGCGGCTGGGGGGAACGCCGCTGGGGGAGAAGCTCTCAGCGTGCAAGCCGCGACTTCTGACCGGGGCGGAGGCGGCGGAACTTTTCGGCCTGAGCGCCAACGCCTGGCTTGAACGGTCGCGGCGCGGGCGCCTTCCTGACCCCGTCAAGATCGGAGCGACGCTGCGGTGGCGCACGTCGGACCTGGCGGAGTGGGCAGCGGGGGGATGCCCGATCGGCGGTGTGCCGCGGGCGGCGCCCCAGCCCGACATCCTCGAGCGCGCCAATGGGGGGACCGACGCGTTGATCGACATCTCGCCGGCGGCGGCCGCGGCCATGGCCGGATTGAGTGTGACCGGACTCGCCAACTTCGCGCGAACCGGGCTGGCACCGGCCCCAAATGCACGCGGCCGATTCGGAACGCAGACTATGCTCGCTTGGATTCGGGACGGCTGCCCTCGCGTGAAATGATCGCGCCCCGCGCACGGCTTTTCTTCTTTCCCCAGGACCAGGAGAATCACGATGTCAAACCCTGAACACGGTACGCCGCCCTTTTTTATGAAGGATCTGGAGCCGATCACGCCCGAGGCGCTTCGGAAGCGGTACTTCGAGCTGGCCGGCGAGCTGGCAAAAATCACCGGCCAGCACGTCAAGCTTCGCGGCGAGCAAGAGAGCGTGCGCAGCGCGCCCATCGCCCCTCAGACTCCCGCAGTTGTGGCCAAGCTCAGGGAGCAGGAGATTCGGTTGCTGCAGGCCGAGCTTGCCGTGCAATCGGATTTATCCGACTGATACGAGGAATTCCTGGGCATCATCGGCCAGGCTCAGGAGCAGGCCGCAAAGGCCTTTGAGCAAAAATTTGACGAGGTGCGTGAGCGACTTGTCTCCATCGGCTTCGTGGACGCGCCGCCGGAGAGCGGGGTCCGGGGCAGAATCCTTCCCGGCTTTATTTTGGGCCACCCGGAAATAATCGCTGCTCGGGAGGCTGCGAGGTTAGCGCAAGATCGGAGCCATACGGCCGCGAATCCTTTCAGGGCGCGGGCGACTTTGATCGAGGAGCGCTTGGAGCGGGTCCGCCGCGCCGTGCTGGCCGGCTTGGCCGCTCAATAAATCCTGGTCAGCCGGCGGCGGGGAACAGGGGTTGCCCTCGCCGCCGGCAATTCCAGTCGAAGAGGTCCCCATGTCGCACATAACGCCGATCGTCGCGGTTCCGGCGTGGGATGAAACCGGCGCTCTCTTCAATGCCAGGATCGCCGAGCTCAATCGGGCAAAGGCAGACACCGCCGCGCGCCTCACCCGGATCCTCAGCCGTGAGCTGGTGCTGCGGCTGGACCTCGCGCGGTATTTCCGCGCAAAAGGAATGGACATGGCAGAGGCCACCAACGGCATTACGATCGAACTGCTGCGGGTCGAGCTGACCGGCGCGCAGCATCCTTCCGCCGCCAAGGCGCTTGAGCTTTACGAGCAGCGGAAACAGGACGAAGGGGAAGACGATGCGTGTGAGGCTTCCCCCGTGTGAATCGGATCCCGAACGGAAGGGCGACTATGAAGTGGAACGTGATCGGCAGAATAGGGGCAGAGGATCCGGAAGCCGTCATCTTGAACAGGCAGATTTCCGACCTGGATAGGTTTCGCGCCGACGCTCTTTCGCCGCGGCCGCCGTCGAACAAATTCTTCCGGGCAAATGACGCGGTCAATGAAGCGCTGCGCCGGGAATACCTTCTGCGGCGGGACATCGTCTCTTATCTGCGGCGGCGTCAATCACCCCGGCTCGCGTCGGAGGAGTCGGCGGTAAAGGCCCTGGACGCTCTTCTTACCGAGCGCAATGGACACAGGAAATAAAACTCATGGCGATCGTTTTCCTCGAGAAAATCGTCTCCGGCACCGTGTCGGCCGGCGGCCAAAACGAATACGGCGTCGAAGCCATCGCCTTCTGCGACGGCGGCGAGACCCAGGACGACGTGCTCGTAGCCGCCTGCAGCGACACGGTTACTTTTCCTGAGATGCGCTCGATCAATCTGCCGAGCGGCGCCACGTCCACCTTTATTCGAGAGACGATTCGCATCGTGCCGATGGAGACCGGCGATGCCGACGGGAAGCCCGAGCGGTTCGAGGTGTCGGTGCCGTACGTCATTTTGGGCCGAAGCCAGGAACCCTACATAACGGGGGATTTTTCGACCGGCTTTTCGGTCGGTATGCAGAGCCAGCACCTCATGGTCAGCAAAGCCACCTACGACAAGCAGACCACGCGCGACGGGGGCGTGCCGCCGGATCACGACCGCGCCATCGGCGTGACCGATGATGGGATCCAAGGGGTGGATGCCGACTTCCCGACATTCATATGGACCGAGACACGGTATTTTAGCGACGCCCATGTCACCACCGACTTCATCAACTCCGTATATGCCGTCGCGATCGCGCCGCTGAATAACGCTCCCTTCCGCAATTTCGCCGCCTACGAAGTGAAATTCCTCGGGCTGGAGGGGTCGCGGAGGCACAAGGGCGGCGATTGGGAACTTACATTCAGGTTTGCCGCGGCGCCCAACTATACCGCGCTCCCGGTGGGCAACACGCTCACGGTCGCCAAGCGAGGCTGGGACTACGTGTGGGTCTATTTCACTGAAACGGTCGATCCCACACTCAAGGCGAAGGTCATCAGGGTCGTCGATGTGTACGTGGAGCAAATCTACGATTCCTCCGATTTTGCGGGGCTCGGGATCGGAACGACCTGACCGTCGCCGCGTCCCCGGGAATGACATTTTTTCTTTTGGAGTAGCCAGATGAGTTCCTTCACCGATACGCAGGCCCGCAAGTGGGTGATCAGCCTGAACGTTAACGCGGTCCGCCGCGTACGGGAGGGCGTGCCGGGCGTGGATCTGCTAAAGATCATGGAGGACAAATCCGTGATCGAAAAGCTCACCAATGATCCCTTCGCGCTGGTCGCGGTGCTTTATGCCGTCTGCGAACCGCAGGCGGCGCGCGAGAACGTCACGCCCGAGGGATTCGCCGACGCGCTTGGCGGCGGCGACACGCTCGCGGCGGCGGCAAACGCGCTCCTGGATGCTCTGGCGGATTTTTTCCCGCCCCATCGCCGGGGGCCGATGAAAGCGGCGATCCAGAAGCTCCAGGAGATCGAGACGGCGGCGGCGCGGGCGGCGATCGTCCGGATCGAAAGCCCGGAGACGATGGCCGCCGCGGTGCGGCAGATCGAAAGCCGGCTGTCCGCACCGCCGGAGAGCTCTGGCGCTTGATTTACGATTGCGCGGGGGCGGCGGGGCTCGACCCGGGCCCGCACACGCTCAGAGAGCTGGCTTGGATGGCCGAGGCGCGGGCGAGGGCCCGATGGAGTCACACGGCGAGCATTCTGTGCCTGCTGTTCAACTGCAACCGTGGACGCGGGGCGCCGGCGAAAACGCCGGCCGATTTCAATCCCTGGGAACGCCCCCGAAAAGCCCCGGCAACCAGCATGAAGGCGCTGGGGAACTTCCTCAAATCGAAAGGGTTGATCCGCCATGGCTGACTCGAACGCAATCCGTGCGGGGCGCGCCTATGTGGAGCTCAGCGGGGACTCGACCAAGCTGACCGCGGCGCTCAATCAGGCAGCGACGAAACTCAAAACCTTCGGCAAGCTCGTCCAGGGATTCGGCAAGGCTCTAGCCGCCGCCAGCGCCGCAGTCACCGCGCCGCTGATCATTTCGGCTAAATACGCCGGCTCGGTGGGGGAGCAATTCGCCAACATGGCCAAGCGCACGGGGGCCTCAGTGGAAAGCCTCTCCACCCTCGGCTATATCGCCAGCCAGACCGGCACGTCGATGGACGCCGTCGAGACCGGCGTGAAGAAGATGCAAAAAACGCTCTATGACGCACGCACCGGCCTGAAGACGGCGTCCGATGCGCTGGGGGAGCTCGGGCTTAACGCCCAGAAACTTGAGGCGATGAGCGCGGATAAGCAGCTTGCCACGATCGGGGAAGCCATGCGCGGGATTTCCAATCCGTCTGAACGGGCCGCCCTGGCGATCGCGATATTCGGGCGCAGCGGGACGGAGCTGCTGCCGATGATGCTCCAGGGATCCTCCGCGATGGGCGCGATGGCCCAGCAAGCCCAGCGCCTAGGCCTGGTGCTATCCACGGTGGACGTGGAAGCGGCGGGAGCTTTCAACGACAAGCTCAGCGAGGTCTGGCAGACACTGAAGGTCCTGGCATTTCAAGTTGGGGTGGCGATCATTCCACCGCTCACGGCATTGGCGAACCTGGCGGAGAATGTGGTCGCGCCGATGACCGCCTGGGTGAAGGCGAATCGAGAAGCCGTGGTGTGGGTCCTCGCCGCCGGCGGGGCGCTCGCAACCGCCGGCGCCGCGGCATACCTGTTCGGGTCCGCGATCGTTTCGGCTGTCGGCGCTTTCACCACCATCGCCGCCGCCGGCACGTTTGCGATCGGTGCGATAGCGGCGGGCGCCGAGATTATCGCGGCCATCGCCGCGGCGGTCCTGACGCCGATTGGCGCCATCGCGGCGGCGGCTGCGGTGTTTCTGGCGGAAGTG
The DNA here is from genome assembly GCA_035548175.1 of Phycisphaerae bacterium. Taxonomy (GTDB): domain Bacteria; phylum Planctomycetota; class Phycisphaerae; order WQYP01; family WQYP01; genus CALCHA01. Next base: position 71,711 of record DASZTO010000027.1, read on the forward strand.
GTGGCAGTGGGGAGTGCGCTTGCTGGCTTGGCCGCGTACGCGCTTTACGCGCGCGGGGCATTTGATCCATTGATCCGGGTGTTCAAAACGCTCGCCGGCGACGCCTCTGAAGCGTTTCGCGGGATCAGCCAGGCTCTCGCCGACGGCAACATCAGGGAGGCGGTGGAAATTTTCTGGGCAGAGGTCCAGCTTGAATTCGCGCGGGGTACCAACGCGGTTTACCACTACTGGGTCTACCTACGGGACCAGATCCGGGCCACCGCTCCTGGAGGGAACCTTTGAAATCGTCGCCGTCCAGCTCAAGCTCATGACGGGCGCCTTCGAGCTTTGGGAAACGTCGATTGTCGGATACATCCGGATCGTGCAGGCCGCGTGGGATAATTTCATGGCGTCGCTGCGGATGGGCATGGGGGTGCTGGGAGCGCTCACCGGATTCGGCACGTACAGGCCGACGCCCCAAGAGAGCAGGGACCTATCCGCGTCCGATGCCGGGGTTAAGGCGGCGGAGGGAAAGTTGCAAGGGCTGCTGATGGGGTCAAGGGTAAAGGCGATCGCGTCGGCGTCGCTCACGGGATACGGCGGCGATCTCGCGGCGGCAGTCGACAAGTCGGCTGGAAGCCCAGGCGCGCCACCGGACCAGACGCTGCAGAATTTCAACGAGCAGGCGGCGCGGCAGGTCCACCAGCTCCGCATAGGCATGATCGAGGACGAACAGACTCGCGAGCTGGCGGCCATCGCGCTCAAGTATGACACCGAGCGGGAGGAGGCGGAGAAGGCGGGCGGCGATGTTGCGCTCGTGAACCAGGCGCGCTCCCTTGAGACGGCGCAGACGATCCGGAAATTTCAGGAGCAGCACGAGCAGGCGATGGCCCAGCTCCAGGAACAGGGCATCGTGGACAATGAGGAGCGGGAAATCGCCAGCATCAATCGCGTGTATGACGAGCGGATCCGCCAAGCGAAGGAGGCGGCGGCTGACACGCAGGCGATCGAGGAGGAGAAGGCGGCGGCAGTTCACAACGTGCAGCAGCAGTACGACCGCCAGCGTGCCCAGACGAACAAGGACGCGCAGTATGAGCTGCGGCGGCTGCAGATCGAACGGGACCTCCGCGGCCCTGAACGCGAGCACGCCCTTTTGGAGCTGGAGCGCAAACAGGCCCTCGACCGCGAATCCGATCCGGCAACGCGCACGGGCGTCGACGTCGATACGCTCAATAAAATCTTCGATGCAAAAGAGGCCATCGCCGACATGAAGGCCGGCGGAGCCGTCGGCACCTTCAACGGTGCCGCCGCCAGCTCGATGTTCGGGGGTGGTGGCCCGATGAACCAAGTGGCCCAGCACACCAGACAGAGCGCCGCATCGCTCAAGGCCATCGAAAAGAAACTTGACAATCGCCGGAATGGCGGGATGTTCTTCGACTAATGACCTGCCCGCCCGCGCCGGGACAGCTTGGACGCATGGGCCTCCGCGAGCGTTTCCAGAGGAATTATTTCTGCGCGTTGCGGGCGCCCCGACCTTGTGATTACCTGGCCGAGCGTGGCGGCCGAATACGATCTACCGATCGCCCGCAGTTCCCGCCGGCGACATCTTCAGGTGTTTTGATAGAGGCCCTCCGAGCGCGTTGCCCGGGGGGCTTTTTTTGTTGCACCGGCTGACCACATGAACGGTGGTCAGACTTCGTAGAGACGCTAAAAACCGCTATTCATCGATATAGATTGCAATACCGGCAATCATGCGTAAAATGCCGCGGTTGAAGCGTTTCTGCATCCTTCCGGGACTGGGCGATGCGTCATGACACGCATGAGGTCACAGGTTCGAATCCTGTATCGCCCAGTTTGGTGAGTGGGGGGGATTTGGCGCGGGGGAGGCGGGTGGGGGTGGGGTTGGTTGGGTGCGGGGCGATATCGGGGATTTATCTGAAGAATCTTTATCGGTTTTCGAATCTGCGGCTGGTGGCGGTGGCGGATTTGGATGGGGAGCGCGGGCGCGGGAGGGCGGAGGAGGCGGGTGTGTTGGCGGCGGCGGCGGGGGTTGCGCCGGCGGTTGCGTTGTCGGTCGACGAGTTGTTGGGGCATCCTGAGATTGAGTTGGTTCTGAACCTGACGATTCCCAAGGCGCATGTCGCTGTGGCGCGGGCGGCGGTGGAGGCGGGGAAGCATACGTATTCGGAGAAGCCGCTGGCGATTGAGGCGGCGGAGGCGGAGGGGCTGCTGGAGTTGGCGCGGGAGAGGGGGCTGCGAGTGGGGTGTGCGCCGGATACGTTTCTGGGGGCGGGGATTCAGACGGCGCGGAAGCTGATTGATGAGGGGGTGATTGGCGAGCCGGTGGCGGCAACGGCGTTCATGCTGTGTCCGGGGCATGAGTCGTGGCACCCGGATCCGGAGTTTTACTATGAGGTGGGCGGGGGGCCGATGTTCGACATGGGGCCGTATTATCTGACGGCGTTGGTGGCGTTGCTGGGACCGGTGTCGCGGGTGGCGGGCTTTGCGCGGGCGACGCATGGGACGCGGACGATCACGTCGGAGAAGAAGCGTGGGAAGGTGATAGCGGTGGAGACGCCGACGCATTTTGCGACGTCGCTGGAGTTTGCGAGCGGGGCGTTGGGGACGGTGGTGATGTCGTTCGATTGTTTTGCGGGGAACTTGCCGCGGATCGAGATTTACGGGACGGGGGGGACGCTGTCGGCGCCCGATCCGAATACGTTTGGGGGCAAGGGGGAGGTGCGGGTGAAGGTGGGGCGTGGGGAGTGGGAGGTGGTTCCGTTGAGCCATCCTTATCGGGAGGAGTGGCGTGGGTTGGGGGTGGCGGAGATGGGGGCGGCGATACGGAGCGGGCGGGCGCATCGGGCGTCTGGGGAATTGGCGGCGCACGTCGTGGACATAATGTCAGGGGCGATACGGACAGCGGCGTTGGGGCAGGCGGTAAGTGTGCCGGACCGGGGCTTGGCGCGGCCTGAGGCGATGCCGGTGGATGCGGTGGAAGGGGTGTGGGGATGAAGGGCGGAAGGTGGGGGGATTATTCGATGGCGGAGAGGAGGCGGCCGAAGTCGAGGGGTTTTGGGATGAAGTCGACTTCGGGCCCAAAGCGTTCGGGGTCATCGAGGCGGAATTCGCCGGAGACGAAGACAATTTTCACATCCGGGTATTTGTGGCGGAGATAGAGGGCGAAGGCGTCGCCGGGGAGGCCCGGGAGGCGGACGTCGAGGAGTGCGACTTCGGGGGTGAAGCCTGCGAGGACCTGTTTGGCCTCTTCGGCGCTCCAGGCGGTGCGGACCTCATGGCCGAGGCCTTTGAGGAGGTAGGCGAGAGATTCGCGGCTGACGCGATCATCTTCGACGAGTAGTACACGTTTGCTGAGCATGGCTGAAACTCCGACGGGAGTGGAAATTGCAAAAGTGGTACCCGATGTGGAGCTCAGCGGCTAAATATCTTTATCGGCGTGGAAATCGGGTGGCAAGAGGCGGAGGATTATTTTTGGGGGGGGCGGTCGGCGTTGGGCCAACTTCGGCGGGACGCTGCTGCCATTCGGGGGAATAGTGGCGGGGCGGGACGCCAGGGGGAGATCGGGTGTAGTTCATATTCCGGGTAACACTGCACCATGGCGGCATTCCCCCCCCCTCCCCCCCCACGCTCCCTCACGGTCGCGTCTCGGAGGTTTTACCCGGATCGAGAACTACACCCGGGGAGATCGGCGTGGGGCTGAGCCGCTATGTGCTTAGCGGTTGCTCATGCTACACTTTCCGCTTCGTCATTGGTCTACAGACGAGGTCTCATGGAATCGTGGTGGCGCGTACTGCGCGGTGTGAAACCGTATATGGCGAGCGTGGTGATCTCGATGATCTGCGCGCTGGGGGTGGGGTTGTCGTATGCGTCGGGCGTGGCGGTGATGCTGCCGGTGATGAAGGTGTTTATTTCGCAGGAGCACATTCACGGGTGGATTGACCGGACGGCGGCGGAGCAGCGGCTGGACGCGAAGATATGGGATCGTGACGCGACGGTGTCGATCGGGCGGGAGGAGCTGGTGGTGACGGAGTCGGGGAGCGGGACTCCGGCGGCGCTGCAACTGACGGGGGATCCGAAGTCGAAGTCGTCGTACAAGCTGATATCGAAGGTGAAGGCGGTGGCGCCGACGACGCAGCCGACGGCGGCGGGGCCGAAGGGGACGCTGGCGGAGCGGGAGTCGTCGGACTGGTTCGACATGGCGCGGATACTGGCGACGGCGCCGGCGGGTCAGCCGATCGAGATGGAAGTGACGGACTTGAAGGGGACGTTCCACAAGACGATCACGGTGACGCCGCCGCCGCCATCGTTTTACATGCCGCCGATATTGTGGCTGGTGCATCTGCTGCCGGAGGATCCGTTTCAGGGGCTGGTGTACACGGTGCTGTTTTTCATCGTGTTGTGTTTCATCGGGTCGGCGTTCCGGTATTACCAGCAGTACCTGGGGATGGCGGTGGCAAACCGGGTGGTGATGGACATACGGCGGCGGATGTATGACCGGGTGGTGCAATTGCCGGTGTCGTATTTTGCGCGGACGGGCACGTCCGACGCGATGAGCCGGCTTACGCAGGACACGAACACGCTGACGGACGGGGTGTCGATGGCGTTGGGGAAGGCGGTTCAGGAGCCGATCAAGGCGGTGGCGTGTTTCTTTCTGGCGATTTTCATCAACTGGCAGTTGTGCCTGCTGGTGGTGCTGTCGGTGCCGGTGCTGGGGATCATTATTCGGAAGTTTTCGAAGCGGATGCGGCGCGCGAGCCGGGGGACGCTGGAGAACTGGTCGCACATGCTGGCGGTGATCAACGAGACGCTGATCGGGGCGCGGGTGGTGAAGGCGTATTCGGGGGAGGGCTATGAGCGGCGGCGTTTTGCGCGGGTGAACAAGAAGCTGCTGAAGGAGCAGAACCGGCTGAGCCATTATTCGAGTTTGTCGCGGCCGACGGTGGAGACGCTGGCGGTGATCCTGTCGTCGATACCGATGATGTGGGCGGCGTATCTGGTGTTGCATCACCAGGTGGACACGACGAAGTTTTTCACGCTGCTGGCGTGTTTTGTGGCGATGCTGGAGCCGATGCGGAAGTTGTCGGATGTGAACGGGAAGGTGCAGCAGACGAATGCGGCGGCGGCGCGGGTGTTCGAAGTGATCGACATGAAGAGCGAGCCGAACTATGACCAGTCGCTGCCGAAGCTGCCGCGGCATCACCGGTCGGTGGAGTTCCGGGACATCGTGTTTTCGTATCCGGGGCACGAGGAGATCGTGCTGGATCACGTATCGGTGCTGGTGAAGGCGGGGCAGAACGTGGCGGTGGTGGGGGGAAACGGGAGCGGGAAGACGACGCTTTTGCAGCTTTTGCCGCTGTTGTATGCGCCGACGTCGGGGCAGGTGCTGATCGATGGGATAGACATCACGACGGTGTCGCTGCGGTCGCTACGGAAGCAGATTGGACTGGTGACGCAGGACACGCTTTTGTTTGCGGACACGATTTACAACAACATTGCGTATGGGACGAGGCATGCGACGAGGGAGCAGGTGCTGGACGCGGCGCGGCGGTCGTATGCGGATGAATTCATACGGACGCTGCCGGAGGGATATGAGACGCGGGTGGGCGAGCATGGGGTGCGGCTGTCGGGCGGGCAGAAGCAGCGGATAGCGATTGCGCGGGCGATCCTGCACGATCCGACGATGCTGATTCTGGACGAGGCGATGAGCCAGATCGATTCGGACTCGGAGACGAAGATCAGCCTGGCGTTGCGGGAGTTCACGCGGCATCGGACGGTGTTCATGATTGCGCACCGGTTTCAGAGCGTGATATCGGCGGACCTGATCGTGGTGCTGGACAAGGGGAAGGTGGCGGGGGTTGGGACGCACAACCAACTGATCGAGACGTGTCTGCCGTATCGGAAGTTGTATGAAAATCAGTTCCGGGAGGTAGGATAACGGGGGAGGGATTTTTGAGGGGCGACGCGATGGAGAGGTTGAATGCGCGGCGGGCGGTGAGAGGGGGCGGGGTGCTGTTGGTGGCGGCGTGTCTGGGGCAGGGGTCGGAGACGCGTCCGCTGGTGATATCGCCGGCGCCGGAGGCGGTGGGGGTGGTGCATACGGTGGATGAATTGAGGGGTCAGGCGGCGCTGGACGTACCGTCGGGGCGGGTGCATCTGGGCGTGGAGGCGGCGACGGTTCCGGCGAACAGCGCGGTGATGGTGTATGCGTTGTTTGATTTTATGAAGGCGGTGGAGGCGAAAGGCGGTGAGGGAAGCGAAGCGCTGGGGCCGCTCACGATTCGGGTGGTGAGCGCGCAGATGGCGGAGGGGCTAGCCCGGGTGGGGCTGATGCGAGTGACGGAGTCGCCGGCGCCGGCGTTTTTCACGGCGGGGCCGCTGGTGGGGCCGCCGGGCGATTACGAGATTGAGGTGTGCTCGGAGGGGATGGTGATCGCGTCGGCGAAAGTGAAGGCGGTGGAGAAGGAGTCGGAGCGTTGGTGCCAGCTTGGGCAGATGGATTGGACGGGGAAGGCGCAGGTAACGCCGTTCAAATTGAATCTTGAGCCGGGGCTGCCGATGGTGAGTCCGGTTATGCGGGCTGCGCCGGAGGGGGAATTGCCGACATCCGCGGGGCCGACGAAGGAGAGCGGGGACTTTCACCTGGCGGCGTCGGGGCGGACGATCACGGTGGCGTCGTGGCCGGGGGATTTTGTTCCGCCGCAGTATGAGGTGCTGGTGCGGTGTTTTGTGAATGGGGAGCGATTTCAGCCGCCGATACCGACGGAGTGGAAAGGGATTGCGGCGAGTTTTGGGGTGAAGCATCTGAATGGGCCGTATCAGATGGAGCTGCGTGTGACGCCGGAGGAGCTTGGGGCGAAGGAAACGGACAAGCTGGAGGTGCAGTTTTTATTTTGTCCGAACGGGGTGCGGAGCGTGGGGAGGGGATTTCACGTGGGGCTGGCGGTGGGGACACGGATGTTGTTGAGCAATCGCGTGGCGATACCGTGGTACAAGGATGCGACGGCGCCTGAGCCATGAAGCGGGGGGCGTGAAAATTCTTGACGGGGACAGCTTTGCATTGTAAAGTGATTATTGTGTGAAAGCGTGCCGGTGTTCCGGCGGCGTGGGTCGATGCGGAGCAGACCATGGAATTGCGCGAAGCGATGGCGCAGATCGCGGAGATTCGCCAGCAGATGGCGCGGGGGCATGTGTTCCGGGGGTATCGATCGGCGACGACGGCGTTTTCCGGGGCGGTTGCGCTGGCGACGGCGGCGCTGCAACGGGGGTTGGTTGCGGACCCGGGGCGGAACGTGTCGTGGTTTTTGCTGATGTGGGTGGGGGCGGCGGCGGTGTCGCTGGCGGCGGTGGCGGTGGAGATGGTGGTGCGTGTGCGGCGGTCGGCATCGGGGGTGCAGAAGCAGTTGACGATGCTGGCGGTGGAGCAGTTTGTGCCGTCGGTGGCGGCGGGCGGGGTGTTGACGTATGCGGTGTATGGTTTTGCGCGGGAGGCGGGGTGGATGCTGCCGGCGTTGTGGATGACGCTTTTTTCGCTGGGGGTATTTGCGTCGAGCCGGTTGTTGCCGCGGGCGGTGTTTGGGGTTGCGGGGTTTTATCTGATTGCGGGTCTGACGACGTTTGTGATATCGGCGCCGCGTGGGGGTGTGGCGGGCGCGTGGGCATTTTCGCCGTGGGTGATGGGGGGCGTGTTTGGGGCGGGGCAATTTGCGACGGCGGGGATTTTGTATTGGAAACTGGAGCGCGGGCATGAGTGACAAGAGCGAAGGCCGGTTTGCGTATGAGGGCATTGACCGGGTGATCCACGAAAAGGCGCGGTTGAGCATTGTGGCGTCGCTGGCGGCGCATCCGGAGGGGCTGGTGTTCAACGATCTGAAGGATTTGTGCGCGTTGACGGACGGGAATTTAAGCCGGCACCTGGCGGTGCTGCAGGAGGCGGGGGTGGTGAAGGTGGAGAAGAGTTTTCAGGGGAACCGGCCGCAGACGTGGTGCAAGCTGACAGCGGCGGGCCGGAGGCGTTTTGGCGAGTATGTGAGCGAGCTGGAGCGGGTGGTGGCGGATGCGGCGCGTCGCGCGAAGAGCGCGGCGGGTTCGGAGCGGCTGGGGATGGCGTGAGGGTTCGGTGTTTTTGATAGTTAGCGGGAGTGGCAAAATCCGATGATACTGACGCGCTCGTACTTTGTAGTAGAAAGTTCATTGCGATAGGAAGTCTAAGATGCGGATCGTGCTGGCGGAAGCGATGGGGATGTGTTTCGGCGTGCGGGACGCGCTGGCGGCGATGCGGGGAGTGGAGCGGCCGGTGGCGGTGACGGTGATGGGGGAACTGGTGCACAATCCGGCGGTGAACCGGGAGGTGGCCGGGCGGGGATTCCGGGTGATGGCGAGCGCGGAGGGGCCGCTGCCGGCGACGGCGGAGGCGCTGATCACCGCGCACGGGATCAGCGATGCGGTGCGGGGGAGGCTGGCGGGGGCGGGGATTCGGACGATCGACACGACGTGTCCCCTGGTGCGGCGTGCGCATGCGGCGGCACAGCGGTTGGTGGGCGAGGGGCGATTTCTGATCGTGCTGGGGAAGCGGGGGCATGTGGAGGTGCAGGGGCTGATCGGCGATGTTTCACCGGAGGGGTGTGCGGTGGTGGAGCACGGCGGGGAGGTGCGGCGGTGGCCGGAGGGGCGTCTGGGGGTGATTGCGCAGACGACGTTTGTGGAGAGGGAGGCGCGGGAGATCGTGGAGCGGATCAGGGAGCTGAATTGCGGGGCCGACGTGGCGTTTGTCAATACGATCTGCGCGCCGACGCGCGAACGGCAGACGGCGCTGGCGCGGCTGGTCGAGCAGATCGATGTGCTGGTGGTGGTGGGGGGGCGGCGGTCGAACAACACGCGGCAACTGGTGCAGGCGGGGATTTCGGCGGGGGTGCGGGTGCTGCACATCGAATCGGCGACGGAGCTGCGTACGGAGGCATTCGTGGCGGAGGACGTTGTGGGGGTGACGGCGGGCACGAGCACGCTGGATGAGACGGTGGGGGAGGTGGTATCGGTGCTGCGGTCATTCTGCGGCAACGGGGTGGATGGCGAGCGAGCGGTTTTGAAGGCAAGCGCGAAGGCGGTGCGACTGGCTGAGAGCTCCGAAGATGTTCGGCGCGGCGACGCGGAGGGAACGGCGGGCGCGGAGAGCAATTCGAACGACGGTTTAAAGAGGCGGGAGATAGTAATGTGAAAGCCAGGAATGATTGTGATACGGTGAGAACACGTCGATGTTTCGAGGAAGGTATGCTTGGACGGTGTGGGCTCTGGTTGGGCGGATTCGTTCGGTCGCGCGGGCGGAGCCTGGCGTGCGCGGGGAGCGGGTTGCGGTTCATGGTGCGATCGCAGGGCAATGCGCGGTGTCATGCGGCGGCGACGGCTGGAGCGGTGGTACTTGGGGCGATGGCGCAACTGTCGGCGGCGCAATGGTGCTGGATCATCGGAGCGATTGGGGCCGTGTGGTGCGCGGAAGCGATGAACACCGCGCTCGAGCTGCTGTGTGATTATGCGTGTGTTCCGCCGGCGCGCCACGAGTTGATTCGCCACGCCAAGGATGTCGCCGCCGGCGCGGTGCTGTGCGCTGCACTTACGTCGGCGAGCGTGGGCGCGTGCGTGCTGGGGCCGGCGGTTATTGGCCTTTGCCGAAGAGTTCTTTGATGGTGAGGAGGAGGATTTTGAGGTCGAGGGTCATGGAGCGGCGTTCGACGTATTGGGTGTCGTACATGATCCATTCCTGGAAATCGGCGGCGCCGCGCTGGCGGGAGCGTGAGACCTGCCAGAGGCCGGTGATGCCGGGTTTCACCGAGAGGCGCGCCTCGCGCCATGGGGGGCAGAGCTGGTTTTCGTTGAAGGGGGAGGGCCGCGGACCGACGACGGACATCTGGCCCGCGAGGACGTTGAAGAACTGGGGGAGTTCATCGATGTTGGTTTTGCGGAGGAAGTGGCCGATGGGGGTGATGCGGGGGTCGTAGGCGAGTTTGAACTGTGGGCCATCGACTTCGTTTTGCTGGCGGAGTTTGGCCTGGAGCTCGTGAGCGTTGCGGACCATGGTGCGGAACTTGACGCATCCGAAGGGGCGTCCGTGAAGGCCTTCGCGCTTGTGGGAGAAGAAGATCGGTCCGCGGTCATAGGCTTTGATGATGAGGGCGACGACGGCGCAGATGGGGAGGGTGATCAGGAGGGCGAAGAGGGCGAAGGCGATGTCGAAGAGGCGTTTGGCGAGGTGATAGATGGGCCGGGGACGCGCGGGAGGTCCGACGAAGTAGGCGGCGGAAGCGGGATCCGCGGGGAAGCGGAGGACCGCTTTGGGGCTGGAGCGGATGAGGGCGCGGGCGGAATGCCAGGGGTGTCCGGGGAGGGGGGTGGGGATATCGCGGAAGGGGCCGTCGATTTTCCAGACGGCGGCGAGGAATGTGGCGCGTCGAGGAGCGGCGTGTTTTTGGGGGAAGTGACGTGCGATGCCGAGGATGCGTCCGCCGCCGTTGGCGTCGAGCTTGAGATGTTCGCGGTAGGCGGCGGGTTGGCGCTGGGCGGTGAGGAGAAGGGCGCCGGCGCGTGTGGAGCGGAGGGCGGAGAGGGCATAGAGGAGGGTGTCGAGGGGCACGGGTTGCGGCAGATGGAGTGCGTAGCGAGGGGGAGCGGCGGGGGCAGACGGGTCGCCATCGGCGATGCGCAGGACGCAGGGGAAACCGGCGCGTTCGAGGGCGGCCACGAGTTCCGCGGCGCCGTCAGCCGCATCCGCGCGGCGGCCGCTGGCGGAAGGAAGATGGCGGGAGAGGGCGGTCATGGGTGCCTGGGTTCCTCGGGGGTGGGCGCGGCAGGGCCGGGGGGCGGCGATCAGCCTTTGTCGGAGGGTTCGATGACACCGACGTCGGCGGCGACTTCGGCGGCGGCGGCCTCGACGGTGGTGGGCGTGTGGCCGCCGTCGGCCTCGACGGTGTCGTCGGCGGCATCGCTGGCGTAGGAGAACTTGTACTTGTAGTAGCTTTGGCGATGGGCGACGCCGTTGATGATGATCTTGGGCGTTTTGCCGGTGATGCGGGAGATGGCGTCGAGGGTTTGATTGACCTCCTTGGGGCTGGAGACCTGCATGCGGACGACGCAGAGGACTTCGTCGCAGGAGCGGGCGATGAGGCGGGCGTCGGCGACGACAAGGGCCGGCGGCGTGTCGACGATGATGACGTCGAAGTTGTCCTGGAGGAGGTTGAGGGATTCGTGGAATTCGCGGCGTTGGAGGAGTTCGACGGGATTGCGATCGAGTTTGGAGCCCGCGCCCAAGACGCGGAGGTTGGGGAGCAGCTCGATGGGCCGGACCAGTTCGGGGGGCTGGCTCTGGAGGAGTTCGGCGAGCCCGGGTCGGAAGCCGACGTCGTACATGCTGGTGAGGTCGCGTTTGCGGAGGTCGGCGTCGATGAGGAGGACGTCGAGGCCGGACTTGGCGAGGGAGACGGCGAGCTGGGAGGAGATGGAGGTTTTGCCGTTGGCGGGGGTGGGCGAGGTAACCATCATGATCTTGCGTTTGGTGCGGCCCGGGGGGAGGAGGTTGGCGTGGAGGAGGCGCATTTCCTCGCCGAGGATTTTGCGGTTCATGCGTCCATGGAGTCCGCGGACGGACTGTCCGGCATCGGAGACGGTGCCGACGACGAGGGGCTGGAAGGCTTCCGGGAGGTCGTCGGGATGTTCGAGGCGGTTGCGGAGTTTCATGAGAATGAGCATGACGCCGACGCCCAGGAGAAGTCCGGCGCCGTTGGCGGCGGCCGAATATTTGACGCGGCCATCAACGGCGGGCGTCTTGGGCTCCACGGTCTGGGCTTCCCGGGTGACGCGTCCGGGGGCGAGGAGCTGATTCTGGATTTCCTCGATGCGTGCGGAGTAGCGTTTCTGGGCGTCTTTGGCGTCGGTGATGTGCTCGCGGAGGGCGGCGATGGGCTGGGCCTTGTTGCCCAAGTCGCGGGCGATTTTTTCCTGGTCGGCGACGTGCTTGTTGAGGGCGTCGATCTGGGCATCGACCGCATCGAGCTCCGCCTGGTAGTCCTTCATTTTTTTGTCGCGGTCGACGGATTGGGAGGCTTCATAAGTGACCCAGGCGGTGTTGAGGATTTCGGTGCGGCGTGCGGCGACCTTGGCGTCGAGGTCCTTGATCTGCTGCGCGATGGCTTTGCGATCGCGCTGTTCGGGGGTGGCATGGTTGGTCGTGGCGAGTTCGTTGTCCTTCACGACCAGTTGCATGCGCTGCTTCATCCAATCCTGGATTTGCGGATCGGCGTCTGTGTTGATGCTGGATTTGTAATCCTTCTCGGAGACATCCTTGCGATCTTTGAGGGCGTCGACCTGCGACTGGAGGTTGAGGCGATCGTTCTGGAGCTTGTCGACGGTCTGCTTGGCGTTGGAGATGACTTCACCGAGGACCTTGCGGTCTTCATCGGACCAGGCGCCGCCGGAATCTTCGAGGAGGGCGTTGAGCTGCTGCTGGGTGTCCTGGATGTCTTTCTGGGTTTGGGCTTCGAGGCCGCGGACGATCTGGAGGTTCTGATCGACGTTTTTGTCTTCGGCGTCTTTGCGGAGGAAGAAGTAGGCGTCGATGACGGAATCGACGATGGCGGTGGCGGCCTGGGCATCTTCATGGGCCATGGAGACGGTGATGTCTTCGGTGCCGCCGGGCGCGGCGGTGATGACAAGGTGGTCCTGGAGGTAACGGACCTGGTCGGGGAGATCGCGGAACCAGTCGAACTTTTTGAGGCGGACATCCTCGGTGGCGCGCTGGAGGATGTAGGGGTTTTTCATGAGTTCGGCCTGGGTGCGGAGGTATTCGGTGTAGAAGGGGCTGGGGCCTTCTTCGCCGCTGACGGGGTTCTGGCGAGTGGGCAGGACGTTGACGGAGCCGGTGGCGACGTACTTGGGCTTGACGTGCTGGAAGATGAGGATGGTGGAGGGGATGGCGACGACGGCCCAGAGGAGGAGGACGACCCACCAATAGCGCTTGATGGCCATGCCGAAGTGATGGGAGCCGCGCGGCGCGTCGGTGGGGTGGCTGGCGCCTTCCATGCCGATGTAGCCGGGGGAGCCGGCGTTCCACTGGGGCAATTGTTGCGTTTCGATGCGGGAAACGATGGATTGCGTATTCATGAACGCCTCGTCGCGCGGAAAGTCTGGGAACGTGGGACCTGTGCGGTCATTCCAGATACGGTTGCCGGCCATGGATAGATGGCTGCGGGCAGGGGGTGTTAGAGGCATCGGCAGGTTTGGGTACCGGACATGAAGAGGGACGCGGGGGAAAGGGGCGGACGCCGGGCGGGAAAGGGGGCTGCCCATAAAAGAAGCCGGGACGCGCGTGGGCGTCCCGGTTGCGCCAGGAAGATTGGTGGGAAAAGGTCAGCAGGCGGCGGCGGGCGCGAGCCGCGAGAGCACGCGGGCGAAGAAACCGCGGCGTGCGGCGGAGATGGCGTGCGGCCGCAGGGTGATGGTGGGCCCTGAGCGGCGGACGGCATTGGGGGCGAGGACGGTGGAGAAAACTTCCGCGCCGGCTTCGATGGAGCTGTCGCGCATGGCGACGGTGCGGTGGACGAGGGCGCGGGCACCGATGAGGGCGCGGGGGCCGACGAGAACGGGGCCGGTGAGGATGGCGTCATCCTCGACCCGCGCGCCGGCATCGATCCAGATGGGACCGGCGAGGCGGGCGTCGGGGGAGACCTGGGCGGATTCATGAGCCACGACGCCGGGCTGAATTTCGCGATAGCCTGCGGGGAGGGTGGAGAGGGAGCGTTGGATGGCTTCGCCGACGGCGGTGAGATAGTGGCCGGGGGAGTGGATAAGGGTGGCGGTTCCCTGGAGCTGGTGACACTGGACGGGCATTCCGGCGGCGATGACTTTGGCGAGGAACTGTTCCTTGAGGTCCTGGTATCCGACGGGCTGGATGAAGGAGAGGGTTTGGGGGTTGATGAGGTACACGCCGGCGGGCTCAAGCTGCTGGGGGTCGTCGACGCAGGCGCGGGCGGCGACGGTGATGGCGGCGGCGGAGGCGCGATGGTCCCGTTCCATGGCGGCGAGGTCGAAATCGTAATGGGCGGTGGCCTGGATGGCGACGAAGGTGTCGTCACCGAGCCATTCCTGGAGGTCGCGGAGGCAGCCGGCGGGACCGCGGGGGAGGGGGTCTTCGGAGTAGTGGATATCGAGCCAGGGCTTGGGGCCCGCGGAGAGCTGGGAGGCGATCAATTTGGTTTTGCCATTGGCACAGATGGCGATTTCTGAGACGCCCTGGTTTTTAAGGAAGGAGAGGACGGCGGTGATGAGAGGCTCGCTGGGGAAAGGCCAGAGGGCGCGTGGCAGGCCGGACCCGGGGATTTCCATCCCGGACCGCACTCCGCCAGCAAGAACAACCGCTTTCATGAAGAACTCCCACGGACGTTGGGGCAAGGGGACGGGGCACGTACAAACACCCACAGGCCTCGCCGATGCCCGGCGTCGCGGTCTGTAGTGCAACTTGCATACCGGAGGCGGGTAATCAAGCGCGTGGTCGATAAAGTGGAGAACATGGGTAAGGGTCGGGTGGGGACGGGACTTGTTGGGGGGAAGGAGGAAGCCAATCAGGGTCGGCAGCCGTAATCTGAGCGTCTGCTGTTCGCCGATGGAGGAGTGGGGGGGAGTATCGGACGCAATGGCGGAGAATGCTCCTGGAAGGGGCGACAGGTTGTCCGCCGGGCGTGGAAGCCGGTGGTGATTTTTGGAGACGTTGTTGTGGGAACGCCACAGGTCGCGTTGATTCTCTGGATCATTGCATGCGTTGGGATGTTCGCATTCCTGAGGCCAACGCGTGCGTTTCTGCTGTCGTATGTGATTGGCCTGCTGGTCCTTCCGGTGGAAGTGGCGACGCGCGACGGGTTTGTCGGATCGATCGTGTTCACGCAGTCGCTGCGGATCGACAAGCTGACGGCGTGTCATGTGGGGGTGTTGATCGGGAGCATCATTTTCGCGCCGCATGTGTACAAGCGGCTGCGATTCATGTGGGTGGATGCGCTGTTCGCGGTGGTCGCGGTGGGGCTGTTCGCCACGTCGATGACCACGGGGTTGGGACCGAAGGATGGCCTTTCGGTGGCGATGGAAAGCGTGCGGCGGTTCTTGCCGCTGCTGGTGTTCACGCGGCTGTTCATTACGTCGGCGGGGGAGATGTATGAAGCGATGCGGGTGATCGTGGGAGCGGGGGTGGTGTATGCGGTGCCGTGCTTGTTGGAATGGCGGTTGTCGCCGCAGCTACACCGGCTGATATACGGTTATTTTCCGCACTCGTTCAGCCAGTTTGCGAGGTATGGCTTTTTCCGGCCGCTGGTGTTCATGGATCATGCGATCGAGGTGTCGGGGTTCATGGGGATGGCGGCGGCGCTGGCGTGCTGGCTGCAATTCAAGGGGCTTTTGAAGCGGCCGTTGTGGGATTTTCTTCCCGGGTGGGGGTGCATAGCGGCGATTGTGCTGGGGCTGATCACGACGATGACGTTTTCGGGGATCGGTGAGTTTGCGCTGGCGATCGGTGTGTTCGCGCTATTCCATTACACGCGTTCGCGGTGGGTTCTGTGGTTGCTGCCGGCGGCGGCGATCGTGTGGATGGGAGGGCGGTATTTCAATGTGCTGGATGCGTCGGGTCTTCTTCGTCTGACGAGCAGCGTGGATGCGGCGCGGAGCGATTCGCTGGAATATCGGTTGCGGTCGGAGCGGGACCATCTGGATGCGGTGCGGAGCCACGTGTTGTTCGGTGCGGGGGCGCAACAGGGGAATGTGGGGGAAGGGGACCGGATGGCGGTGGATGAGTGGTGGATGATCCAGCTTTGTTATTACGGGGTGGTGAGCCTGGCGGGGTGGTACATGATCTGGTGTGCGGCGATCTGGAAATCGTTCCGTCATTGGAAGCGTCTGACGCCGGACTTGCAGACGCTGGCGGCGGCGACGGCGATTCTGCTGGGGATGCAGTTCATCGATTTTCTGTTCAACAGTTTTCCGTCGATGTTTTTGCTGATCCTGGATGTGGGGATGGTGGTGGCGATCGGGAATTATCTTCCGACGCGTGCGCGGCGCGTGGGGGTGCGGGTGGCCCGGCCGGAGGCGTATGCGCCGATGCCCAGCGGCGTGGCGATGACGGATCCGATGATGGCGCCGGGCGGGGTTGGGGCGGAGAGGGCAGCAACCTCATGAGCGCACAGGCGTGGGCAACTTCCGGATCAGGGCCGGCCAGCGTCCGCGAGGGGCGACTGGCGGTGATCATCGTGCACTACAAGACGCCGGAGATGCTGCGGGAGTGTCTGGATTCGCTGGCGCCGGAGCTCGATCCGGGGCGGGATCAGGTGTTGGTGGTGGACAACGCGTCGGGTCCGGAGCACGTGGAGGCGCTGCGGGCGGCGACGGAGCGTCCGGGGGTGCGATTGATCGCTTCGGAGACGAACCTGGGATTTGCGGGGGCGAACAACCTGGCGTTGAGGACGGTGCTGGAGGAGAGCGAGCGGGAGCGGTCGGTTCCGCCGGAGCTGTTCATGCTGTTGAATCCGGACACGCTGGTGCGTCCGGGGGCGGTGGGTGTGCTGCGGGAGTTTCTGGCGGGGCATGAGGAAGCGGATCTGGTGGGTCCGCGGCTGGAGTTTCCTGACGGTGCGGCGCAGCTATCGGCATTCGGGGATCCGACGCCGATTTCGGAACTGGTGCGGGGGGCGAACATCGGGCCAATCACGCGGTTGCTGCGGCGGTGGGAGGTGTATGGGGAGGTGAAGAATCGCGCGCACCGTGCGGACTGGCTGTCGGGGGCGTGCGTGATGATGCGGCGGCGGGTGATCGAGGAGGTGGGGCTGCTGGATGATGAATTTTTCATGTACTACGAGGAAGTGGATTTTTTCCGGCGGGCGCGGCGGCGGGGGTTTCAGGCGTGGTACGTTCCGGAGGCGCACGTGGTGCATCTGGTGGGGCAGGCTTCCGGGGTCGAGTGGAAAAAGGCGGCGCGGCGGCTGCCGGGGTACTGGTTTGAATCGCGGCAGCATTATTTCCGGAAGCACTTCGGGTGGCTGGGGATGGTGGCGGCGGACGGGGCGTGGATGACGGGTTACTGCCTGATGCGGGTGAGGCGATTGGTGACGGGATACTCGCCGTCGATCGTGGCGCAGGGCGAGTTCCGGGATCTGGCGCGGCAGAGCTGGCGGGGGATGTGGAAGCGGCGAGGGGCGCCGAGAGGCGGCGCGGGTCGGGACGGAGGGGCGGTTCGGGCGCTGGTTGTGGGGGAGGGCATTCGATGAGCGGCATGAGCAAGCTGGGCGTGGTGATCATCGGTCGGAACGAGGGGGCGCGGCTGGGGGCGTGCATGGCGTCCGTGCGGAAGAGCCAGGGTTTTGAGGGCGAGGGGCCGGGCGGGGCGACGGGGGGCGGGATTCCGATCGTGTACGTGGATTCCGCGAGCACGGACGATTCGGTGGCGTTGGCCCGGGAGGCGGGGGCGCGGATTGTGGAGCTGGATGTGACGCGGCCATTCACGGCGGCGCGGGCGCGCAATGCGGGGGCGGAGGCGCTGTTCGCGAGCTTTCCGGATGTGGAGTATGTGCAGTTTCTGGATGGGGACACGGAACTGGACGGCACGTGGCTGAAGCACGGGTGCGATTATCTGGACCATCATGCGGGGATCGCGGTGGTGTCGGGGCGGTGCCGGGAGCGCTTTCCGGAGGCGACGGTGTACAACCTGCTGGGGGACATGGAGTGGGATGCGCCGGTAGGTCCGGCGACGGAGTTTGGGGGCAATGCGATGATTCGAGCGGGGGTGTTCAAGGAGCTGGGGGGATTTTCGGGGCACTTCATCGCGGGGGAGGAGCCGGAGCTGGCGGCGCGGATGCGTCTGGCGGGGTTGAAGATCATGCGGTTGAACCATGAGATGGTGCTTCACGATCTGGCCATGACGCGGTTTGGGCAGTGGTGGCGGCGGACGACGCGTTCCGGGCATGCGCTGGCGCAACTGCATCACACGCATGGCGGGGCGCCGCTGCGGATGTACCGCAAGCAATGGCGATCGACGCTGGTGTGGACGCTGGGACCGCCGGTGCTGGCGGCGGCGTTGGCGGCGACGGTAAGCGTGTGGTGTCTGCTGCTGATGCCGGCGGCGTATGTGGCGTTGTGGGCGAAGATCGCGCGGCAGCGCATTGGGCGTGACGGGTGGTATCCGGCGGTGGTGTATGGGGGCTTTATCACACTGGGCAAATTTCCGCAGCTTCTGGGGCTTGTGAAGTTTTATCGGAATCGGTGGCGCGGGCGGCAGACGGCGTTGATCGAATACAAACGTCCGGCGGGCGGGAAAGAGGGCGGCGCGGGCGCAGCGGTTTCGCCGGCCGCTCCCGCGTCCGAGAATCCGTCCACCGCTCCGGTGGGTAATGCCTCATGAGTGGCCCTTGTTTGACCGACCGGGTGTAAGGCATGCGCATTGGCTATGTGGTATCCCGCTATCCGGCGGTCTCGCACACGTTCATTTTGCGGGAGGTGGTGGGGCTGCGCCGGTTGGGGTGGGAGGTGGTGACGGTGTCGGTGCGAGCGGCTGCGCGTGGGGATTTGCTGACGGAGGCGGACCGGGCGGAGGCGACGAGCACGCGGGTGCTGGTGCCGCGGGGCCCGCTGGCGGGGTTGCGGGTATTGACGGCGGTGGTGGCGACGTTGTGCGGATCGCCGGCGCGATTTTTCCGGGCGGCGAAAACGGCGTGGGGTCTGCATCGGCCGGGGTTCAAGGGGACGCTGTGGGCTTTTTTTTATTTTCTGGAGGCGTTGATTCTGCACCGGCTGTGCGTGCGGCAGAACCTTCGGCACCTGCACGCGCATTTTGCGAACGTGGCGTCGGATGTATCGATGATTGCGGCGGTGCTGAACGGGGGGACGTTTTCGTTCACGATGCATGGGCCGACGGAGTTTTTCGACATACCGGGCCACCGGCTGGCGGAGAAGGCGCGAGCGGCGACGGCGATTTTCTGCATTTCGGATTTTGCGCGGTCGCAATTGATGGGGTTGCTGCCGCCGGGGGAGTGGGGCAAGCTTCACGTGGTGCATTGCGGGGTGGATCCGGGGCAATTTGCGACAGCCCGAGCGGCGCGGGTGGTTGGGGCGCCGATGGAGCTGCTGTGCGTGGCGCGGCTGGCGCCGGTGAAGGGGCACGCGATCCTGCTGCACGCGCTGCATGAACTGGTGCAGCGGGGGGCGGAGGCGCGGCTGACGCTGGTGGGCGATGGGCCGCTGCGGGGTGATCTGGAGCGGCTGGCAGGGGAGTTGCGGGTGTCCGACCGGGTGAAATTTATGGGGAGCGTGGGGCAGGATGTGATCCACCAGCTTTATGCGGCGGCGGACGTGTTTGTGCTGCCGAGTTTTGCGGAGGGGGTGCCGGTGGTGCTGATGGAAGCGATGGCCGCGGGGTGCCCGGTGGTGGCGACGCGGATAGCGGGGATACCGGAGCTGATCGAGCGTGGGGTGACGGGGATGCTGGTGACGCCTGGTCGTCCGGACCTGCTGGCGGATGCGATTTTGGGGGTACGCGCGAATCCGGCGGCGGCGGAGCGAATGGTGGAAGGGGCGCGGGAGAAGATCCGGCTGGAGTTCAACATTCTGCGTGTAGCGCCGCAGATATCGGATATTTTTCGGTCGCTGCTGGAGCCGGCGACGCAGCGGCCGGCGGCGTCGCCGTTGGCGGCGCCTGTGGCTCGGCCGGCCGCGCCGGTGGCGGTGGAGGGGCGGTCGGTATGAAAGAAGCGCGTGTGATAGCGGGGGTGATGTTCTGTGTGATGCTGGCGCCTTTGGCGATTTGCTGGGGACTGTGGGCGTTTTTTGCGGTGATGGCGTTGCTGCCGGGAGGACGGAGGCGATCCATTGCCGGGGGCGCGCAGGCGAAGGAGGGGATGCCGATCGATATTCTGATTCCGGCGCATGATGAAGAATTGCTGTTGCCGAGGCTGCTGGAATCGCTGGCGGGGCAGACGGAGGCGGGTGGGCGGCGGCGAGGGCGGGTGCTGGTGGTGGCGGATCATTGCGGGGATCGGACGGCGGCGCTTGCGCGGGAGCGTGGTGCGGAGGTGCTGGAGCGGCGGAGCGGGCCAAGAGGGAAACCGGCAGCGCTGCGGGACGGGCTTGCGGTGCTGGCGGCCGGCGCGGATCGGGCGGTGCTGATTCTGGACGCGGATTGCACGGTGTCGGCAAACATGCTGGAGGCGGTGGGGGCGGCGCTGGACCGGGGGCATGTGGCGGCGCAGGCGGCGTATGTGCTGGACGCGGCGCGGCGGGAGGGCGGAGGGGTGGGGCAGCGGTTGCACACGCCGGCGGTGATTGCGTTTGGGTTGAAGAATCTCATTCGGCCGAAGGGGATGGCGCGGGTGGGGGTGCCGACGCAGCTGTTCGGGACGGGGATGTGCTTTCGGGGGGATGTGCTGGGGCGGATATCGTTTGCGGATCACTTGACGGAAGACCTGAAGATTTCGCATGACTTGCTGCTGGCGGGGGTGAAGCCGGCATTTGTGGCGGAGGCGGTGGTGCGGTCGCCGCTGCCGGAAGATCGTGGGGCGATGAGCACGCAGAAGTTGCGGTGGGAGACGGGGCAGATCGAGACGTGGAGGCGCGTGCCGGGGATGATGCTGCGGCTTCTGATGCGGGGTCGGTTGAGGAGCGTGGTGGCGTTGATGGACTGGTCTTCGCCCCCGGTGGCGATGGCGGTGGGCGGATGGGTGGTGCTGGCGGTGGCGGCGGGGGGTCTGATAATGCTGGGGCTGTCGGGGTGGTGGATTCTCGTACCTTTGTGCGTAACTCTTTGTTTTCTTGCGACATATGTGATGTTAGGGGCGTTGGAAATCGGCGGACCGGCGGGAGCCGTATCACTTGGGGTAGCGGTGCCGCGTTTTTTTGTGTGGAAGATGGCGTTGTACGGTCGAATGCTGACGGGCCGGGGCGCCAAGACGTGGGACCGTACACCGCGGAGCGTCGCCCGCGAAGGGGAATCATGACTGCCGTAGCGTCACCGATACCTGAACTGGTTTGCGAATCGCCGGAGCGAGTCGATCTGCTGGGCATGCCGATCGATGCGGTGACGGAGGGGCAGGCGCTGGAGCTGCTAACGCGGCGGTTGTCGCGAGGGGAGGGGACGTGGGTGATCACGCCGAATCTGGACATATTGCGGCAGTATCACGCGAAGCCGGGGATTCGTTCGCTGTTTGAGGGGCCGGAGGCGGCGGATGTTTTTCTTGCGGACGGGATGCCGGTGATCTGGGCGAGCCGGATGGCGCGGATCGGTCGCGCGCGGAAGGGGTTGCCGGAGCGAGTGCCGGGGTCGGGCCTGGTGTATTCGCTGGCGCGGGAGGCGGCGCAGCGGGGGTGGCGGTTGTATTTGCTGGGGGGTAGTCCCGGGGCGGCGGATGCGGCGGCGGCGAAACTGACGCGGCGATTCCCGGCCTTGAAGATCGCGGGGACGGATTGTCCGCCGCTGGGATTCGAGAAGCATGCGGAGCAGATGGCGGAGGTGGAGCGGAAGCTGGCGGCGGCGCGACCGGACATTGTGTACGTGGCGCTGGGGTTTCCAAAGCAGGAATTTTTGATACAGCGGTTGCGGCCGCTGTTGCCGCGGGCGGCGTTTCTGGGCGTGGGGATATCGCTGTCGTTCATAGCTGGGCAGGTGAAGCGTGCGCCGCGGTGGGTGCAGGCGGTGGGGTTGGAGTGGCTGCACCGGCTGGTGCAGGAGCCGACGCGGTTGGCGCGGCGGTATTTGCTGGAGGACCTGCCGTTTGCGTTCTGCCGGTTGCTGCCGCATGCGTTGCGTCGGCGGTGGGGGGGATGAAGGAGGCGGGGCGGTTCAGGTGATGCGGATGGGATTTGTGGCTCCAGCGTCGCGGTCGTTGCGCAGGCGCTCGTGGTTTTGCATGAGATAGTCAATGGCGGCGGCGAAGTGGGTGGCTTCGCGCGGGCTGTACACGGTGGCATCAAGGTCGGCGGCTTGGAGCCGGGCATGGAGGCTTTCGCGCCAGGCGTTGTCCGTGATCATGCGCCGGGCCAGGGCGATGTATTCGGACTCGCTGCGGGCGATACATTCTTCGAGCCCGGCCTGGCGCAGCATTTCGGAAGCGATGCGGTTGTACCAGGCGTCGCCTTGCCAGGTGATGGTGGGGGACCGGAGATGGAGGGCATCCGAGACGGTATTGCATCCGCCGAAGAAGTAGGAGTCGAGCGTGAAATCGCCCTGTTCCATGAGGCGCATGTAGACTTCGTAGGGGACTTCCGGGATGAATTCGATACGGTGGGGATGAAGCGCCTGCGAGAGGCGGCGGGTGACGAGCAGATGATCGTTGGCGCGTTTTGTGGAGCCCGCCAGGAAGATGCGGAGGAGGAGAGGGATGTCGAGGCGCGCCAGAACTTTGGCGAGAGTGTCGAGGAAGACGTGGTGAATTTTCTGGCTGGTCCAGGGGCAGTTGATGGTGAGGAAGCGGCTGGGCTCTCGGCCGACGCGCGCGTAAGAGGGAGGCTCATGGGAGACGCCGGCGCCTGGCAGAAGGATGAGGCGTTCGGAGTAATTTTGCTCAGGATGGTCGTGAGGCTCGCAGGATGCGCCGGAGATGCAGTAATCGATCTGGGAGCCCCAGGTGCTGACGGATTGGCCGAGAAGGCAGACTTGAATGGGGGCGATTCTCCAGTTGGAAAGCAAGACGGTTTCGAGCTGCATGGCGGCTTCGGGGAAGATGGCCATTTGAAAATCATTATCGAGGAGGGGGGCGAGGGCGCCGGGGTCGAGGAGGCGGGGGATGGAGATGACGCGGTCGAACATGTGTGTTGTGGCGGGCTGTTCGCCGAGGTGAATGAAGGTGAGGTCGTAACGATGACGGAGTTGTTCGAAGAATCCGCGGTAGATGCGGCAGCTGGAATGGCCATCGCGCCAGGTGGCGGAGAGGATGGCGATTTTGTGGGGCTGGGGGCGATTGCGCACAGGCGGCAGTGTGTCATGGAGCCAGCGTTGGAGGGAGGCGTTCATGAGGGGTTTGATGGCGCGGTCGGCGCCGCCGCCGACGTAGGTGGAGCCGTACATGACGTCGGCGACCTTGAAGGAGGCGACGAGGGCGGGGTGATGGAAGTGAAAGTGTTTGCGGAGATTTTCGGCGATGAGTGGATCACAGACGCTGGTGAAGAGGGCGGCGTATTCGGTGTACCAGCGGGAGGCGAGATCGGGGTTGGCGTCGAAGAGGGTCTGGCGGTCGATCTCGATCCGGTTGCGTGCGGAGTAGAGGGCGAGGACTTTGACGAGGTCTGATTGCGGGGCGAGGAGGGGCTGGAGGAACGGGTCGGTCGTGCCGAAGCGGGAGATGGCGGCGAGGTTGGCGATGGTGTGGTTCTGGTCGATGAAGGCCCAGGTGTGGCGCGGGGGGATGGTGAATTGCGGCTGGGTGAGGAGGGAGAGGAAAAGTTCGACGAAGGTATCGATGAAGCGGGCGTTGTCGTCGCCGCCGACAGTGCTGAAGGCGTAGAGTTCGAAGTAGCGGAGGACGCGCAGGAATTCGTCGCAGAGGGATTCGTGGCGGCCCTGGTGGAACATGTCGAGCCAGGCCTGAGGGGAGAAGTGCGGGCCCTGATCGACGGGGGGTTGCATGAGACCTCAAGCGGAGAGGGCCGGGCGGCGTTTGGCCCAGTCGTGGGCTTTTTCGTAGTGGCGGCCGACACGGAGGAGTGTTTTTTCGCTGAAGGTGGGGCCGAGGAGCTGGAGCCCGATGGGGAGGCCGGCGGTGGAGAAACCGCAGGGCAGGGCGAGGCCGGGGATTCCGGCGATATTGCAGGTGACGGTGAAGACATCGCAGAGGTACATGGCGAGGGGGTCGTCGGTTTTGGCACCGAAGTGGAAGGCGACGGTGGGGCTGGTGGGGCCTGCGATGACGTCGCATTTTTCGAAAGCCTGGTCGAAGTCTTTTTTGATGAGCGGGCGAACCTTGAGCGCCTGGAGGTAGAACTTGTCGGCGTAACCGGCGGAGAGGGCGTAGGTGCCGAGCATGACGCGGCGTTTGACTTCGGGTCCGAAACCTTCACCGCGGGAGGCGGCGTAGAGGTCGATGAGGTCTTCGGGGCGCGCGGTGCGGTGACCGTAGTGGACGCCGTCGTAGCGGGCGAGATTACTGGAGGCTTCAGCGGGCGCGATGATGTAGTAGGCGGCGATGCCGTACTGGGTGTAGGGGAGGGAAATGTCGATGAGGGTGGCGCCCTGGTCCTTGTACCAGGCGATGGCTTTCTGGACGGCGGCTTTGACTTCGGGCTCCATGCCCTGGACATCGAAGTATTCCTTGGGGAGGCCGATGCGGAGGTTTTTGAGGGGCTGGTCGAGCTGGTCGAGGTAGTTTGGGATGGAATCGGGGGAGCTTGTGGAGTCGCGCTGGTCGTGGCCTGCGATGACCTGGAGGAAGAGTGCGGCGTCTTCGACGGAGAGGGTCATGGGTCCGATCTGATCGAGGGAAGAGGCGAAGGCGACGAGGCCATAGCGGGAGACGAGGCCGTAGGTGGGTTTGAGGCCGACGATGCCGCAGAGTGCGGCGGGCTGGCGGATGGAGCCGCCGGTATCGGATCCGAGGCCGCCGAAGCCGAGGCGTGCGGCGCAGGCGGCGGCGGCGCCGCCACTGGAGCCTCCGGGGACGCAGGCGGGGTTCCAGGGGTTTTTGGAGGGTCCGAAGGCGGAGTTTTCGGTGGAGCTTCCCATGGCGAATTCGTCGAGGTTGGTTTTGCCAAGGATTACAGCGCCGGCGGCTTCGAGTTTATCGACGACGGTGGCGGCGTATGGCGCGTGGAAGTTTTCGAGCATTTTGGAGGAGCAGGTGGTGGCGCCGTAGGGGGTGCACATGTTGTCTTTGATGGAGATGGGGACGCCGGCGAGGAGGCCGGGCGATTTGCCGTCGGAGCGGGCCTTATCGGCGGCGGCGGCCTGCTGGAGGGCGCGATCGGGGAAGACGGAGTTGTAGGCGTGAAGCTGCGGGTTGAGGCGCTCGATGGCCTCAAGCGCCCAGCGGGTGGCCTCGACGCTGGAAACGTTCCCGGCGGCAATGGCATCGCGCAATTCGCGGGCGGTGGATGACGACAGGGTGCTCATGGTGACTTTCCATAGGGCAAGAATATTGCGGGACCCTCGCCTCCCCGATCGCCGGCGGCGCGCGTCAGGGGGCGGCCGGCGTCCAGGTGATGCTTTTGAGAATGTCGAGGGCCTGGGTTCGTTCGGCGGCGTTGCGTGCGGTGGCCATGGCGTGGCAGACGTCGGACTCTTCCGTGGCGCCGGGGCGAGTGAGGATCAGCTCGGAGAAAGCGGAGCCGGTGCTGGTGGTGCCGGTCCATTCGTGGGCGATGTTGCCGTTGAGGACGTATCCGCGCTGGGCGGTGATTTTGTAGGTGGCGGGATCGGACTCGGCGATGCTGGCGGCGGAGGCATTGTCAGGCGGTCCGACGGTGATGACGACGATGGGGGTGTCGTTGGCGGCGGGGCGACCGGCGTAGAGCGAATACTGGGTGAACTCGCCGGTTTTCTTCATGATGCGGGTGACGGAGGTGGGCACGGTGAAGGTCCAGGTGCCGGCGATGCGGGGCTGCTGGGGCGCCGGTGCGGTGGCGGTGGGTTCAGGATTGACGACGTTGACGGGGGTCGGGGGCGCGAAGTTGGGGAGGGGCTGATCGGGGAGTGCGGCGCGAGCGGGCGCGTAGCTGCGATCGAGTGGACTGCTGGAGTGGCAGGCTGCGGCGGCGGAGAGGATCGCGATTCCAAGTGCCGCGGCCGTGGCAGCGCGGAGGGATTTTGGGAAAGTGACCATAAAGGAATCTCTTCGTGGGCTCATGGTTATCCGCCGCCGAGGCCGGTATCGAGGACCTTGGGGACTGCGAAGTAGGGCCCTTCGCGAGCGGGTGCGTTGGCGAGCACCTGGTCGGTGGAGAGGCCGGGTGCGACGACATCGTCGCGCATGACATTTTTGAGGGGCAAGGGATGCGCCATGGGCTCGGCGCCTGTGACGTCGACGGATTTAAGTTGTGCGACATATCCGAGGATGGCGGTTAATTGGGTGGCGTAACGTGCCACATCGGCGTCGGTGAGTTTAAGGCGGGCGAGTCGGGCCACATGCCGGACCTGGGCCTCATCGAGTTTATCGGTTGCGTCTGCCATGAGATCCTCTGCAACGCTGTCCCGGCGCTCGTGCGGGCCGGATCATGGTAGGGGGGGTAGACCCGCGCAAGAAAAAACGAGGCTGGGCGCCTCGTTTTTACGTTACCTTGGAGGATTGGTCAACGGCGGTCGCCGGCTGGAGGGGACAAAGGGGCGGGTCGGGGGGGCGGGCCGGGGCGGCGGGCCGGGGCGGCGGGTCCGCGTGCTGCGCGGCCGATAGCGGTCAGGCTTCGGCCTTTGCGGGGGCCTGGTAAACCTGGGAGCGTTTGAGCCGTTTGACGACGAGGCCGGAGCGGAGCGCCTTGGCGGAAGCCCACACGCGTTGGGGCTTGCCGTCGATAAGGACGCGGACTTTCTGGAGGTTTGGCTTGAACTTGCGAGCGGAGCGGCCGGTGATTTTGATGCCGACGCCGCCGAGGTATTTGGCTTTGCCGCGGTAGGTGCACTGGCGGCCGATTTTGGTTCGGCGGCCGGTATAAACGCATTCATGAGGCATGAGGCACTCCCTTCAAATCGAGCCGCGCATTGTATGAAAAGAGGCTCGGCAATGCAAATCGGGTCACTTCTGCTCTGTCTCAACCCTCCTCATAATTCGCGCCAATGAAATTTGCGCAATAGACGCTCGCTGGTTACATCATGCAGGATGGAAACCTGCAAATCACCGCGGATGGTGCTCAATGCCGCCTATACGCTGGCGACGGCATGCGTAAAGGAGTACCCCTCGAAGTTCAGCCGCAAGGATTTCACCGGCCCGCAGCTCTTCGCGTGCCTGGTGCTGCGAGAGCATCAGAAGAAAAGCTACCGCGGGGTGGTGGCGCTGCTGAAGGACTGCCCCCACTGGTGCGCTGA
>DASZTO010000028.1:0-37487 GCA_035548175.1 Phycisphaerae bacterium
CAAGCGACCGCCGCAGCTTCAAGCCGCCGCCGGCCCGCAACACCTCCCTTCCGGAAGATCCGCAAACCAGCAACAACCCGTGTGTCGCTGCAACCGCCGCCACATCCTCGTGGCGTCCAAACCGTGTTCACTTGTCAAAGATCCAGTTCCAGACCCGCAGTTACCCGCGCGTCCAGTCCACTCCCGCCATCGTCCGCGTCAAGCACGTCCGAGTGGGGAAGGGGAATTGTATCAGATCACGCCGCCCCGTCAAGCCCCCGACGCCCCTTTTTCCGTCATGTTCCCCACGGACTCCCCGACCTGCACGTTCCGCAGCACCGAATCCGCGTCGGACCCGAAGAGCTGCTTTTCCAGCGAGGCCAGCTTTTCAACCCGCCGCGAATGCCGGCCCTGCTCAAACGGCGTCAGCAGCCACGCATCGATGATTCGCCGGATCAGCTCATCGCCCAGCAGGTCGGCCGCGAAGCACAGCACGTTCGCATTGTTATGCCGACGCGAAATCTCCGCCGTCAACTCATCATGACAGATCGCCGCACGCACCCCCGGCAGCTTGTTCGCAATGATGGATACCCCGATCCCCGAGCCATCAATCAAAATCCCCCGGTCCGCCAGACCCATCGCCACCGCTTTGGCGGCAGGAATCGCGAAGTCCGGATAATCGCAGGGTTTAGGACCATCTGTCCCAAAGTCCACAATCTCATGACCCCGATCCGCGATCTGCGCAGCAATCTTCTGCTTAATCGCGTAACCCCTGTGGTCACAAGCTATAGCTACTTTCATAACGGCAACTCGCCCAGGCGCTCTTCCAACAATTCCCACAACCGCGCGGCCACCGCCTGGTACGCCGACAGCCCCGCCCCGATCGGGTCCGGTACATCATCCCCCGGGTCCAACCGCTGAATCTTCGACCGGCCGCCAGGATACATCCTGAGCAGTTCGTCCCGATGGGCGCCGGTCATTGTATAAATCACATCCGCGCGCCGCAATACGTCCGGCGTCGTTGGTTGCGAAAAATGCCCAGACAAATCGGCCTTATATTCCTGCACCGTCTCGAACGCCTCTTCCGCCGCCCGCATCCCCCTCACCGCGTGCACCCCCGCCGATTGCACCACCACATGCCGCAGCGGCAGCTCCTCCGGCCGAACCCGCAGCCTATCCGCCAGAATTCGGCTCGCCAACGCCGCCGCCATCGGCGATCGGCAGGTGTTCCCAGAGCACACAAACAAAATCGTGAAGTCCGCCATCCGCTGAATGATCCGCTCGTCGATCACCCCCGGCCGAACCACCGAAAACGTACCCGAACCGCCGCCATCCACCTGCACCAGCGTCGATGACTTGCGATACCGCGTCGGACCGCCATCGACCGTCCCGGCCACATGGCTCGCCACGCTCGCCGGCAAATCGGACGCCTCAAATACCCCCGGCCCTCCGCCCGACTTGCCCGCCCCCACGATCGCCACCGGCACCTTCGCAGACGCCAGCACATCCTGCGTCACCGCGAAATCCGGGCAGCGCAGCGTCAGAAATCCATCCACCAGCACCTGCGGCGCCGCTTCCCCCAGCCGACCCGCCGCCGCCGCCGCATCTTCCGCCGTCAGCTTCACTTGAAACGATATCGGCCCAGGCAACCCCTTCGCGATCAGCCGCCGCCCCACGTTCGATACATGCGGCACCCACCCCAACGCCTCCTCCGCCGTCGCCACGTGCAGCACCCAGTGCGGCTTGAGCCCGCCGGGATTTCCCGCGCTCCGCAGCTCGTGCGCCGTCGCCCGCGCATCCGGCGACAACAAATTTAAAGCAATGCCGTAGATCGTCTCCGTCGGCAGCACCACCAGCTTCCCCGCCGACAGAAGTTCCGCCGCGCGCTCCGCTCCCGCGTGGTCCGCCGCCAGCGGACCATTGGCCGGGCTGTTTCCAGGAGTGGTTGCGGCAGACTTCATGGGTGACTCGTTCGAGCAGGCGGTTCGCTGGAGCGTTGAATTGGAAAACAGTAGCTTCCCCATCGTCAAAAGTACACAGCAACTCACGCTTGTAATCCGACTTCCCACGGGCGATAATCCAAGGTGAGAAACGCAGCCGCACCCAGCGTGCAGGAGGTGCTCCCGACCAGCAGCATTCAGCAGCCGCGCTGAAAGAAATAACCGCATCGCAACATGCCCCAGACGGAATGGCTTCGGCTGTCGTTCACAGCCCTTTTTATACGTTATAACCCTACCGGAGGAAGTGTCTGGCGCAATCGCGTGCGGTTTTTCTATGCGCCGAGATTTCCCCCCTCCGGTCGCTCCTCCCCCACCCCGCTCCCCTGGAGTCTCCCATGCACAAGCCCCGCATCGGCATCACGATGGACGTCGGCAATCGCGACGAAGGCCGCAAAACCTGGGAACTCCCCGCCGATTACCCACGCTCCATCGTCCGCGCCGGCGGCATACCCCTGGTCCTCCCCCCCACCGACGATCCCGCCCTCCACCAATCCATGCTCGATCAGATCGACGGACTCCTCATCCCCGGCGGCGCCGACCTCGACCCCGCTCTCTACGGCCAACCGACCCACGATAAAACCCGCCTCACCGATCCCGACCGCCAATTCTTCGACCTCGCCCTCCTCCGCGCCGCCCAAACCCGCCGCATGCCCGTCCTGGGCATCTGCCTCGGCTGCCAGGTCATGAACGTCGCCCGCGGCGGCACCCTCCACCAGCACCTCCCCGACCTTCCCCCTCCCGCCGACGCCACCCCACTCCTCCACTCCCGCCCCGGCGACCGCTCCAACCCCCACCCCCTCGCCATCACACCCGACACCCTCCTCGCCTCCATCCTCCCCGCCACCGCACCCCTCGACGCCAACTCCCGCCACCACCAGGCGATCGACCAAATCCCCCCCGGCCTGCGCATCAGCGCGCGCGCCCCCGACGGCACCATCGAAGCCATCGAAGACCCCACCTATCCCTTCTGGCTCGCCGTCCAGTGGCACCCGGAAAACCTCGCCGGCTCTCCCCACGAACGTCTCTTCCAGGCCCTCGTGCGCGCCGCCGCCGCCTTCCGCGACGCCCGCCCCTCCGCCGCAGCGCGTCCCACCGCCGCCGCGACGCGCTGATCCCCCCTCAGTGCGTCATGAGCTTCATCATCCGATCCATCGACATCTCGAAATCCCCGATCCCCTCCGACCCCGGCACGCGCCATCCCTCCTCCGTCAACCTCACCGTGATCGTCTTGTCCTCGTCCGCCGTGTCCTTCAGCGCGCTGTTTTCCATCCGCGCCGCATCCGTCAGCCCCTCGCGCATATTCGGATCGATGTTCAACGCATTGTCGTCTGGAATGTCGCACTGCTCGTCCGCGTGATACACGCAATCAAATTCCCCCGGATCCTTTCCCGCCTTCACGCTCACCAGCTTCACCTCGTCGATCTTGATCACCGCCGCGAACGGCACCAGCGGAAAATTCGTCAGCCGCGTGTTCACACGCACCGTGTGCGCATCCTGTATCGTCCCGTTCATCTCCTTATACATCCGCAAAATCGCCATCCGCACATCGTCCCCATCCGGCTTCATGTCCTTGCCCTTCGCCACGTCCACATGCCCCGGCTTGTCCATCAACTTCTGCTCCCCCGGCGAAAACAGCGACATCGCATGTGCCTGGTCCAGCTCCATCTCCCGCTTCTGTATCGCCGCCGCAATCGCAGGATACCCCTTCAACTGCCGGTCCCCCGGCACCGCGAAGTTCGCCTGCATCAGCGCATTGAGCGCCGCCACCGACGTGCTCGCCGAAATCGCCTTCTCAAAATCCCCCGACGTCGCGCTCAACACCTTCTCCCGCTCCGCATGCAGCTCCGCCAGCGCTTTCTGCACCGGCGGCCGCGACGTCGCAAATCCAAACTCCTCGATCAATCCCGCATACCACAGCGCCCCATCCCGGATCGCCGCCGACCCGCTGTGAAACGCCGCCATCTCCGCGCGCGGTTTCGCCAGCAACTCCTCCAGCAGTCCATCCAGCTTCGCATTCACGCGTTGCACCGCCGCCGTCCGATCCGCCTCCGGCGCGCGCTTGAGCATCTCCGCGCTCGCCGCCTCCCACGACGCCAGCATCCGCGCTCCCTCCAGCCCCTGCGCCTCCCGGGTGCGTGCCTCCACGCTTGCCGCCAGCGCCGGACCCGCCAGTTTCGTCCGCAGACCTCCAAACGTCGCCTTCCACCCCTGCTTCTCGGACGGCCACGCATACACCGCCCGCTCCGCCAGCACCGTCTCCGTCGCCGCCATATCATCAAACGTGCTGCCCACCGGCGTTTCCTTCCCGAACCGCGCCAGCTCCTGCGCCTCCCACGAATCGATCAACCGCATCGCCGCCACCGCCGCCATCCGCGAGGCTGACGGCTTCAAGATGTACGGCAAGTGCATGTACTTCTGCTTGAACGCCAATGCCGCCTGCTGCTCCCGCGCCCGATTCTGCGCCGCCTCCAGCGCCGCATTGGGATCCGACCCCCGCCCGCGCACCGCCCCCGCCTGTTCCGCCCGCTGCGCCTCCATCTGCGCCTGCAACTCCTGCGCCGCCTTCTGACGCTCCGCTGGATCCCTCGACGTCAACCCCTCCGGCATCACGATCCGTCCCCGGCCCGCCGCCGGCGCCGACTGCACCGCCCCGCCCACACCCTTCATCGCCAGCCCCAACTGCCCATCATCCATCGTGTCATAACTCCCCCCAAATACCGGCTTGAACGCCTCATCCCGCAACAATCGCAACCCCTGCACCGCCACCTTGTCCAGCGGATCCTGCTGCGCGCTCCTGGGATACTCCGCATCATATTCCGCCGCCCACTTCTCCACCGCCGCCTGCGCCGGTACATCCCCCGCTGCCGCCACCAGCGTCAACGCCGCATCCGCCGCATGCTGGGCAAACGCCTTGATCGCCCCTCCGCCCGCCTCGCCAGCCCCGCCGCGCGCCATCACAAAGTACGGCTCCGTCGGACCATACCCCCCCGCCGCCCACGCCTGCCCCGCAATCTCCCGCTCCTTCCCCGCATACACCCCGCGCAGCGTCACCGGCTGCACCCCCGGCACCCGCGCCGCGCCCGTCGCCCACCCCAACCCCTCGATCATCACCGCACCCGACCCCGGATCCTCCGCCGCCGTCACATCCCAGCCCCCTTCGCCCCCCTGCACCACAGGTCCGCGGCGCTGCGACTGATCCGGCGGCACGATCACAAAATGCAGCGACCCCGTATACCGCCGCTTCCCCGAATCCCGCGCCGTCAGCGTCACCTCCGCCAGCAGCACCCGCTCGTTCTCACACAAAATCCCCGTCCATTCCCCCGACAAATCCACCGCCGGCACATCCGTCTTCCGCTGCATCTCCGCCATCAGCGAGTCCGCCGTCACCGGCATCACCGGCCGCACCCCGCCACGCCCCCCCCGCATGCTCCCCGAATCTCCCGGAGCGCTCCGCACCACCTGCCCCCCCGGCAACCGCCGCACCGCCCCCGGCCTCCCCTGCTCCTGCCCCACCGCCGCCGATACCACCGCCAACGCCAGCACCACGCCCGGGACCATCGCTCTCATGGCGCTCTCCCGAATCTCATCGTTTCTTGAAGCGCTGCTCAGTCCAGAAGTGCAACCCAACCCGCCTCTTTACCCCTTCGCGCCGGCACATGTCAACATCTATATCCGGCCTGCGCCGCAATTTTTTTCACTTCACCCACTCCACCGCCAGCGGCGATAAATCCACTTCCCACGCCGGTGTCGGCAACTCCTTCGCCGCCGCCTCATACGCCGCCTGCGTCTCGCCCAGCTCCCGCCCCTTCGCCTCGATCTGCTGCGCCAAATCCCCCGCCTCCGCCTGTTGCTGCGCCTCGCTTGGACGCCCCAGCCCGATGATCGGCCGCGTCACCGTGTCATATTTCTGCTTCAACGCCGCCAACTCCGCCGTCTGCTGTTTCAGCAATTCTCCCTTCTCGTTTAGCTCCGCCTGCACCTGTTCGCGCTTCGCCTCCAGCTTCCCAAACGCATCCGCCTTCACCCACTGCGTGCCCCACCGCTTCTCGCCGGGATGCATACCCTCCAGCTCCGCGCTCGCCGCCAGATACTCCCGCCGGGCCCCCGAGAGATCCGCCTTCGGAAAATTCTGCCCCGCCGTCCGAATTGCCGCCGCCAGCAAATCCACCGCCAGTTCGTCATCCTCGTGGCTCGCCACAAAATCCCGCAACGTGTTCACCGCACGCACGCTGTTCGACTTGAGCTCAATATCCAACATCGCCGAATTCAACACCGTGCTGCGATTCCCCTTCCCGCTGTGCATCACGAATTCCATCGGCCCATTCGCCTTCGCAAACGCCCCCTCCTCCATGTACGCCACCGCCAGCATGTGATTGCTGTTCACCCACCGCGCATCCGTGTTCATCCCCTTCACCGGCAACCCCGCCTGATACTTCCGCACCAACCCCACCGCCCCCTCATCATCCCCCGCCTTCACCTTCGCCCTCGCCTCCTCCAACAACGAAGAATCCCCCGCCCCCTGACTCGCCGCCGGCCCACTCGAAGGCATCGTCTGCCCACAAGCCGACCCACCAACAAGCACCGTCAGCGCAATCACCACTCCCATCCGCACCATCACACACCCGCCTGCTTCACTTCACCGCCGGCGACCAGTTCAAACGCCGGCTTCACCTTCCTCCGTCTCCCAAGCCACCACAACCCCGCCGCCATCAACCCAGCCGGATACAAAAAACTCACCCCGGCATGCACATACGTTCTCGTCCCAACGTACCAATTCCACATGAATCCGCAGCATGGATAAAAATCGTCCCGATTATCATGCTGCCGCACCGGCCGCACCAGAAACACAGCTCTCGGCAAAATTATCACATGAGAATTTCCGGCCTCCAGATAACCTCGGTACGCCGACACATAAATCTCGTTTCCGCCCGCACGAACGCTCACCCATTCAGACCGCCAAAAGCTCTGCGCATACGCCATTAACGTGAGCACCAGCCCGACCGCAAGCAACCACATGCCAACACGACGTCCCGCCATACCCGCTCCAACCCATTCCCGCCAATGTTCCCACCGCGCCCCTCACAGCACGACAATATCTCCGCCCCCACCACCCCGCACCAATTACCAATTACTATTTACCATTCACTATTCACCATTCACACCAGCATCCCCAAAGGCCCCTCCAGCAGCACCTTCAAATCCGCCAAAAACTTCGCCCCCGTCGCCCCATCCACCACCCGATGATCCGCCGACAGCGTCAAATTCATCACCTGCGCCGCCACCACCTCGCGCTTCCCCGCAACCTCTTTGACCACCGGCTGCCAACTCGTCCCCCCCACCGCCAGAATCCCGCTCTCCGGCGGATTCACGATCGCATTGAAATTCTTCACCCCATACATCCCCAGATTCGAAATCGTAAACGTCGACCCCGTCATCTGCTCCGCCTTCAACTTCCGCTTCCGCCCCGCATCCGCCAACTGCTTGATCTCCTGCGACAACGCCCGCACCCCCTTCGTGTGCGCCTGCCGAATCACCGGCACCACCAGCCCATCCTCCAGCGCCACCGCGATCCCCAGATCCACCGTCCCATGTTGCACGATCGCATTGCCCGCGAAGCTCGCGTTCATCGCCGGGTTCTTCGCCAGCGCAATTGCCGCCCCGCGCGCAATGAAGTCCGTCACCGACAGCTTCTCCGGCGCGATCTGCTCGTTGATCTGCGTCCGCAGCTCCAGCAGCTTGTCCATCACCACATCGATCGACAGATAAAAGTGCGGAATCTGCTGCTTCGATTCCACCAGCCGCCGCGCGATCGTCTGCCGCATGTTCGACAGCGGAATCTGCTTCTGCTCCAATTTCGCCGCCATGTGCACCGGCGCCGCCTGCGCCGCCGTCGACGGCCCCTCCGCCTTCACCGTCCCCGCCCTTTGCACGGGCCGATTCGCCGCCTCCAGCACGTCCCGCTTGATCACCCGCCCCTCCGGACCCGTCCCGCGCACCGTGTTTAAATCCACCCCCTTCTCCTCCGCGATCTTCCGCGCCAGCGGACTCACCCGCACCTTCCCCGTATGAATCGCCTCCGGCTCCGACCCCTCATGATGATCCGTCACCGGAACCGGTACCGCCCCCCCCCCGATGGCCCCCGGACTCCCCGCCGACGCCCCAATCGGCGCCTTCTGATAATCCGCATTCTCGACAGACCCCACCGTCCCCGCGCCCGTCGATGCGCTTGCCGCGCCACCCGCCTCCGCCTTCTTCTCCGGCGCCTTCGCCGCCCCATTCCCCTTCACCGCCGCCGCCACCGCTTTCACATCCTCCCCCGCCTTCGCCAGCACCGCGATCAGCGACCCCACCGCCATCTTCTCCCCCTCGCCCGCCGCAATCTTCGCCAGCGTCCCGCCCTCAAACACCTCCAGCTCCTGCGTCGCCTTGTCCGTCTCCACCTCCGCAATCATGTCCCCCGGGCTCACCTTGTCCCCCTCCTTCTTCAGCCACTTCGCCAGCGTGGCCTCGGACATCGTATCGGTCAGCTTCGGCATCCGAATCTCAATGGGCATGGACGTTGATCCTTCGTGGTTCGCGGCGGAGGAAAAGCGACAGCTCCTCCCACAAACCCACATTTTAGTCGCAACCCAAACCCGAGGAAAGCACCCGCTCGCCCCCGCGCCCCGCCCTCGCCGCCGCCAAAAATTGAAAATCGAAAATCGAAAATTGAAAATCCCCACCACCACCCAGACAATCCCTCCGTCGCGCTCTCTCAGCGGAGGTCCCCCCATGCCCCACAAACTCCTCTACCACGGCCACTCCACCCTCGAAATCCACACCGGCCCCCACCGCATCCTCTTCGACCCCTTCTTCTCCTCCAACCCCCTCGCCGACGTCAAAGCCGACGCCGTCAATCCCACCCACATCTTTCTCTCCCACGCCCACTTCGATCACACCGAAGATGTCGTCCCCATCGCCAAGCGCACCAGCGCCCAGGTCCTCTGCTGCTTCGAAATGGCCAACTATCTCGAAAAACAGGGCCTCAAAAATCTCCACCCCATGAACCACGGCGGGGGCGCAACTCTCCCCTTCGGCCGCGCCACCATGACCGTCGCCTTCCACACCTCCTCCTGGCCCGACGGCACCCCCGGTGGAACCCCGGCCGGCTGGATCCTCCAACTCCAGAATCCCAACAAAACCCTCTACTTCGCCGGCGACACCGCCCTCTTCGGCGACATGAAACTCCTCGCAGAACTTTTCACCATCGACCTCGCCTGCCTCCCCATCGGCGACAACTTCACCATGGGCCCCGCACACGCCATCAAAGCCGCCCAGTTCCTCAACGCCAAATCCGTCCTCCCCCTCCACTACAACACCTGGCCCCCCATCGCCCAGGACCCCCAAAAATTCGCCGCCGACCTCCACACCCGCACCGGCATCAAACCCCACCCGCTAAAACCCGGCGAATCTATCGACATCTAACGTCTCACCCCTCAAACGGATTCACCACCTTCACCCCAGCCTTCACAAAATCCCGCACATTGCGCGTTGCCACCGTCAATCCATACTCCAGCGCCGTCGCCGCAATCAGGCTGTCCTTCACCGGTATCGCCACCCCGCGCCGCCGCAAATCCCCCAGCAACTCCGCCCAGCGCAATCCCGTCCCGCCATCCAACGGCAAACACTCGACTTTCGCCACGCCGTCCCAGAACCAGCGCTCCAGCCGCTTCCGCCGAGACCCTTCCGGCAAAACCAGTATCCCGTACCGTACCTCCCCCAACACGACTGGATTTACCGCACATCCGCTCTCATTCGCTCTCAACCAGTCGATCACCCGCCCCACCGGCTCCGTCTTTATCCCCTCGCTGACCACATTCGCGTCCACCAGATACTTCATAATGTATCCGTCGACTCAGATTCGATCGGCACAAACCAATCCTTCACCGGACACGCCAGCAGCCAATCCACAAACCCCTCGTTCGCCGGCTTCTTCCCCACCAGCCGATAATCAGCGCGCCCCACCCGCTTGATCTCAAATTCCTGCCCCGTCCGCAGATCATCCCGCTCCCGCAATTCCGCTGGCAAAACGATCTGCCCCTTGCTCGACATCTTCGTTTTCATACAAGTAAGATATCGTCTTACCACGCTCAGTACAAGAAAAATCACCCCCCTCCAATTTTACCACTCAAACCAATTTTTCTAATTTTTCCCCCTCCCGTACACTTCCTCAATGAACACGCCTTCCCACATGCCCACCATCCACCTCGTCGGCGCCGGCCCCGGCGATCCCGACCTCCTCACCCTCGCCGGCGCCAAGGCCCTCGCCAACGCCGCCGTCATCATCTACGACGCCCTCGCAAACCCCGCCCTCCTCTCCCTCGCCCCTCCCGCCGCCGAAAAAATCTACGTCGGCAAATCCGCCGGCGCCCACACCCTCACCCAGGATCAGATCAACCAACTCCTCGTCACCAAGGCCCACGAACTCGCCGCCCAAATCGGCAATGGGCAATCGGCAATCCGCAATGCCTCCATCGTCCGTCTCAAAGGCGGCGACCCCTTCGTCTTCGGCCGCGGCGGCGAAGAAGCCCAATTCCTCCGCGCCCACAACATCCCCTTCACCGTCATCCCTGGCATCACCGCCGGCATCGCCGCCCCCGCCTACGCCGGCATCCCCGTCACCCACCGCGATTTCTCCACCTCCGTCACCCTCATCACCGCCCACGAAAAAGAAGAGACCCCCGAACTCAGCACTCAGTCCTCAGCACTCAGAACTCCCTATTCCGCACTCGCCGCCCTCCTCCACGCCGGCGGCACCCTCGTCTTCTACATGAGCGTCAAATCCCTCCCCAACCTCACCCAAAAACTCCTCGCAGAAAACGCTCACCCAGACACCCCCGCCGCCCTCATCCGCTGGGGCACCCGCCCCGATCAGCAATCCCTCACCACCACCCTCGCCAACCTCCCGACCGCCGCCGCATCCATCAAACCTCCCGCCATCACCATCCTCGGCAAAGTCGTTTCCTTACGCGATGAATTGAATTGGTTCGAACAACGCCCCCTCTTCGGCCAAACCATCCTCGTCACCCGCGCCCGAGACCAAGCCTCCTCCCTCGCCGCCGGCCTCGCCGCCCTGGGCGCCCGCGTCCTCGAAGCCCCCACCATCGAAATCCATCCCCCCGCCGACGAAGACCTCCCCGCTATCGACGACGCCCTCCTCCATCTCCCCGCCTACGACTGGATCCTCTTCACCTCCCCCAACGCCGTCCACCACAGCTGGCAACGCCTCCAGCACCTCGACTTCGACGCCCGCCACTTCGCCGCCTCCGACATCGCCTCCATCGGCCCCGCCACCACCGAAGCCCTCGCCAAAATCGGCCTCACCCCCAACCTCCAATCCCCACGCAACACCTCCGAAGACCTCGCCCGCGCCCTCCTCCAAAAAATCGGCAACGGGCAATCGGAAATCGGCAATCAACGCATCCTCCTCCTCCGCACCAACATCGCCCCCACCACCCTCCCCGACACCCTCCGCGCCGCCGGTGCCCAAATCACCGACCTCCCAATCTACCGCACCTTCCCCCCAAAATCCCTCCCCCCCGAAATCCTCGCCGCCCTCGAAAACAACGAAATCACCTGGACCACCTTCACCTCCGCCTCCACCGCCGCCAACCTCTGGAACCTCCTCCCCGAAAACCTCCGCCAAAAAATCGCCCTCACCAACCGCGCCTCCATCGGCCCCTCCACCACCACTGCTCTTCAAACCCTCTCCCCCACCTGGACCCCCACCACCCAATCCCCCACCCCCTCCATCCCCGCCCTCATCGACGCCATCCTCACCGCCACCCACAACGCCCACCCCTGAACCCCACCCTGCCCGCCCTCCCCCACCGGCACCCTCTCGAGAGCTTTGCTTTTCGCGGAACTCTTCCCCACACCGTTGCGCCCTCCCCTCCACCGCCCCCGGCCCCACCTTACGACGATCAACCCCTGTGCCATGGACAAGTGTGGCCTCGACAACGCTTGCGTCCGTCGCGACCCGTGCATCCAACCATCGCCGTCCGCAGCGCCAACGTGCATCATTGCGACTCTGCAACCAACGTAAGCAGCCGAGCAATGATCAATTCGTGTAGCCTGTGTTCGTCCGTGATCTCGACGAGCGCTCTTCCAAACATTTTCATTTTCGACCAGCCCCAGCCGGGCTTCCAATCCACCTTCCAATCGGAATCATCCTTATGTGCTTGAAAGACCGTTCCGTCAGTTTTCCCCTCATTCCACTCAAAAAAGTGAATCTGCCAGTTCCAACCGCCGCGCTTCGCTCCTTTCAATAGGTTCAGGACGCCAGCCACCACCAAGGGCTCTCTGACGTCTGCGACATCTTCCGCAGAATCATCCAGAACTACTCCCATAAACGCCAAGACGTCTTGCCGATCATCCCGCGCGTACCATCGGACGGCTTCACGGGGAATCCACCTTCCTCCCGATCCGGCACTGGAGGATCCCCCCTCCACGCACCCTTCACCCTGTGATTCCCAGCCTGCCTGCTCCATCAATGCATCGGCCGTTTTCAAGAGCACGCCGACATCAGAAAGGAACCGCCGCATGCTCTTGATCGACTTCAGCAACTCATTTCCGCTTACCTCCACGGTGCCTCCAAGAAAAATGCTTGCTCGCCTCACCCTCCAGCGCTATTTGCCACTTCGCACACAAATTGTAACGATGATCCATCACAATAAACGCCCAGCTTGCTTGCCGAGCCGCCTGCCACGTCCATCGCAGCTCAGAGCGACCGAACCGCCATTCCTCAGCGGTCCATTCCGCAACCCGCAGCCGCCGAAACCTCACCAACTCCAGCGCCAACAGATACTCCCCCAAATCCCGCAATATCCCATTCCCGCTCCCCTCGATCACCTCCGCCAACGTCCTCCACGACAACCAGTAAATCTCCGCCTCCGCCCCGCGTTTCCTCCGATACTCCGCCTCCGATTCCTCAATCTCGCATACCGGACATCCAAAATCCGCCGTCAAATACACCACCGCAAATCGCTCCACCCCCGCTCGCACCGCCGCTCCTCGCAAATTATCCCACTCCCGCGCCAACTGATCGTTTGGCCGACACCCCACCAAGTCCCCATCCCCACCATCCCCCTCCGTCGCCTCCGACGACTTCCCGCTCCGATACTTCGCCTCCACCAACACCCACACCTCCGAACCATCCCCACGTCGCATCTTCAGCAAAACGTCCGGCTCGCACCCCACGCACCCGCCCTCCTCCATCCACGCCCAAAACTCCCACCCCACCGCC
The DNA here is from genome assembly GCA_035548175.1 of Phycisphaerae bacterium. Taxonomy (GTDB): domain Bacteria; phylum Planctomycetota; class Phycisphaerae; order WQYP01; family WQYP01; genus CALCHA01. The sequence continues at coordinate 13,264 of DASZTO010000028.1, forward strand.
ACCACCCCCTCCAACATCCCCGCCAACACCCCACCGCCGCGCGCCCGCTCCGCCTTCCGCAACCACCGCAAAATCCCCTCCTCCACCGGCACATACTTCAATAGCCCCAGCACCGTCGACGTCAACAAATCCTCCATCCCCTCCTCCTCCCGCGTCAACTTCCGCCGCATCAACGCCTGCAACACAACCACACCTCCTCACCACCACTCCGCCGATGCCCGCCCCTTGCCAAGCCCCGCTCCACCACCATACCCCATTTCCCTCTCCGACGCCCCGCCATCGCCGCCCCGCCGCCCCCCGCGACCGGATTCCCCCAAAATTCCGGGAACCTTTCCCCCCTCCCCTCCGTTTCCTTATATGCACCGGGCGCCACGAAGCGCCTGGGCAACGGAGAAGGACCCATGAACACTATCGCCGCGCATCGCCCCTCCATCCCCCCCTGCCTGCCCAGCGCACCCCTCCCGGCCCCTGCGCAAAAAAACATGAGCATCTTGAGCATCTCCCCCAGCGCCCTCCACAAACCACGCCGCGGCAATTACCTGCAAAACATCCGCAAAACTGGAAATTTGCGCACCTGCGCAAATCTTCCCCCCCGCCTCAACCCAACTTCACCCCTTTTTTCACATTCCATTACCCCTGCCCCTCCCCTCTCTGCTATCCTTAGGGGCTTCCACATTTTCACCCAAACCCCCCTTACTCACGGACTCCTCATGGCCCGCCAAACCCCATCCAGCGCCCCACCCATCCACTCCGTCGCCTTCGTCTCCCTCGGCTGCCCCAAAAACCTCGTCGACTCCGAAAAAATGCTCGGCCTCCTCGCCGAAGACGGCATCGCCATCACCCCCGACCACGACGAAGCCGACGCCATCATCATCAACACCTGCGGCTTCCTCGAAGCCTCCAAAACCGAATCCCTCGACGTCATCCGCGAAGCCATCGAAGCCAAAAAACGCGCCCTCGAAGAGGGCACGGGTAAACGCGTCATCGTCGCCGGCTGCCTCGTCCAACGCCACAAAGCCCAACTCCTCAACGAAGTCCCCGAAGTCGATGCCCTCGTCGGCGTCTTCGACCGCGAAAACATCGTCAAAGCCGTCCGCGGCAACCAGTTCGAACACCTCCCCGAAGCCGGCAAAGACATGGGCACCTACCACGCCGTCACCTCCTTCATCCACAAACCCACCAAAGCCGACATCGGTAAAGGCTACCTCGAGTCAGATCGCGCCCGCCTCCGCCTCACCCCAAGACACTACGCCTACCTCCGCGTCTCCGAAGGCTGCAACCAGGGCTGCACCTTCTGCACCATCCCCTCCATCCGCGGCCGCATGCGCTCCAAGCCCCTCACCGACATCCTCGCCGAAGCCGAAGAACTCCTCGCCGACGGTGCCTTCGAACTCAACCTCATCGGCCAGGACACCACCTCCTACGGCGAAGACATCGGCTACAACGCGACCGGCGAAGGCCTCTCCGGCATGCTGAAATCCCTCGACAAACTCGTCCAGAAAAAAGCCCCCGGTGCCGGGGGGGGGTGGATTAGATTGATGTACGCCTACCCCTCCTGCTTCACCGACGACATGATCAAAACCCTCGCCGACTGCCGCCACGTCGTCAAATACATCGACATGCCCCTCCAGCACATCAACGACCAACTTCTCTACACCATGCGTCGCAAAGTCACGAGAAACCAAATCGAAACCCTCCTCGACAAACTCCGCAAATGGGTCCCCGGCATCGCACTCCGCACCACCTTCATCTCCGGCTTCCCCACCGAAACCGACGCCCACCACCACGAACTCCTCACCTTCATCAAAGACTTCCAGTTCGAAAACGTCGGCGTCTTCGAATTCTCCCCCGAGCCCGGCACCCCCGCCGGCCGCCTCCACAACGAGCCCGGCAATGCCATCCCGCCCGAACTCGCCGCGAAGCGCAAAGAAGAACTCATGCTCGCCCAGCAGAAAATCGTCCTCCAAAAAAGCGCCGCCTTCCTCGACCAACACATCAAAGTCCTCATCGACTCCGTCGACCCGCGCAAAAAAACCGCCGTCGCCCGCCACCCCGGCCAGGCCCCCGACATCGACGGCCGAGTTCTGCTCAAAAAAGCCGCAGGGCCGGGGGGGGTTTCGCCGGGCGAACTCGTCACCGTCAAAGTCGAAGACTACAACTATTACGATCTCATCGCGACGCCCATGAACGCGCCGGTTGAAAATCGCGAGGGGACAAAATCCCACATTGCCAATCGTGGCAAACTCAGCCTCCCCGTCGTCGGCGCCGTCAGTGTCGAAACCCGCGGCAAGCGCGGTTGATCTCCAGACGCCACCACCCATCCTTGCGGAGCAACGATGGCCAGAACCCCCGCCAACTCCCACGCCAAATCCGCCGGCGCACCCCGTTCCACCCCCCTGCGCCCGCCCGCTGTCCCGCTTCTTCCCCTCGATCCCTACTTCTCCCTCTGGTCCGCCGCCGACCGCCTCACCGACGAATTCCCCAAGCACTGGACCGGCTCCAACCACTCCCTCACCGGCATGATCCGCGTCGATGGCGAAACATTCCGCTTCATCGGCCCCCAACCCGAAGACCTCCCCGCCGCCAAACAAATCGCCCTCCAGGTCTGGCCCACACGCACGATCTACATCTTCCAGGCCGCAGGCATCCAACTGACCGTCACCTTCATGACCCCCGCCCTCCCCGCCAACCTGCATACATTGTCCTGGCCCGTCGGCTACATCACATTTGATGTGCGTTCGCTGGATCGCCGTAAGCACCGCGTCGAACTATACCTCGACCTCTGCGCGGAATTCTGCGTGGACACCCCCGACCAGCCCATCACCGGCTCTCGCCTGCGCTGCGATGGCACTACCGTCCTCTCCTTCGGAACCGTCGCCCAGAAAATCCTCGGCGCCGCCGGCGACGACCGCCGCATCGACTGGGGTTACGTCTACCTCGTGCTGCCCGACCAGGAAGGCGACGCCGGAATCGCCCCCGTCCCCACCTCCATCTCCCCCAAGCACGCCGTCCAGGACCATTTCGCCAACACCGGCGAAATCCCCGATTGCGACGACCTCGACATGCCCCGCGCCGTTTCCGATGGCTGGCCCGCCCTCATCTCCCGCTTCGCCTTCACCGTCGCACCCAACCAGCCCCGGCAATGCCACGCCCTCCTCGTTTATGATGACCTCTTCTCCGTCGAATACCTCCACCGAAAGCTCCGCCCTTACTGGAACCGCAACAACATGGGCGTCGGCACCCTGATCAAAGCCGCCGTGCGCGAATACCCCGCCCTCCAGCGCAAATGCGAAACCTTCGACGCCGACCTCATGCGCGACCTCACAATAGCCGGCGGAGAAAACTATGCACACCTCTGCGCGCTCGCCTACCGCCAGACCCTCGCCGCTCACAAGTTGTGCGCCGATGTTGACGGCTCTCCCCTCTACTTCTCCAAGGAGAACTTCTCCAACGGGTGCATCGCCACCGTCGACGTCACCTACCCCTCCGCCCCCTTCTTCCTGCTCTTCAACCCCGTCCTCCTCGACGCCCAGCTCACGCCCATCTTCGAATACGCCTCCACCCCGCGCTGGAAATTCCCCTACGCCCCGCACGACCTGGGCACCTATCCCCTCGGCAATGGCCAGACTTATGGCGGCGGTGAACGCTCCGACTGGATGCAGATGCCCGTCGAAGAGTGCGGCAACATGATCCTCCTCACCGCCGCACTCGCCAAAGCCCACGGCCATCTCGAATACGTCTGGAAGTGGTGGAGCCTCCTTACCAAGTGGGCCGTCTTCCTCAGCGAAAAAGGATTCGACCCCGAGAAGCAGCTCTGCACCGACGATTTCGCCGGCCGCCTCGCCCACAACACCAACCTTTCCATCAAAGCCATCCTCGCGCTCGGTGCTTATTCCGATCTTTGCGGAAAGCTCGGTTTGGCCATCGAAGCAGCGAAATACCGAAAGCTTGCAGAAGCAATGGTCCAAAGCTGGCTCAAAGCCGCCAAAGACCGCGCCGGCCACTACCGCCTGAGCTTCGATCGCCCCGGCACCTGGTCCATGAAATACAACCTCGTCTGGGACATGCTCCTCGACCTTCGCCTCTTCCCCCGCGACGTCATCGACCGCGAGCTTGCCCTCTACCTCAAAAAGCAGGAGCGCTACGGCCTGCCCCTCGACAATCGCAAGGCATACGCCAAGCTCGACTGGATCGGCTGGATCGCCGCCATGGGCACAAAGCGCGAGTGGGACGCCCTCTTCAAACCCGTCTTCAAATGGGTCAACGAAACTCCCGCCCGCGTCCCCCTTACCGATCACTACTGGGCCGACTCCGGCGAGCAGGTCATCCACGTCAAAAACAAGAACATCGGCTTCCAGGCCCGCAGCGTCGTCGGCGGCATCTTCGCCCAGCTCCTTAAGCATCCGCAAATCTGGCGGAAATACCTCGACGCCGCCCGCATGGAATCCGCCGCCCACCATCTTCCGCACTAGCCCGCGCGTGGACGATTACGTCTGGGGGTCCTGCACGCGGTTGAGCGCCGCGTCGAACTCGCTGAAATCCAGCGACGTGAACACCGGCACGAGGTCCGGATCGTACTGCCGGCCGGCGCAACGGAGGAGTTCCTCCAGAACCACCTTGCGCGGCCGGGCCGTGCGATAAGCGCGATGCGAGGACATCGCATCAAACGTATCCGCCAGCGCCAGCACCCGCGCGATATAAGGAATATCCTTGCCGGCAAGCCGCTGGGGATACCCTTTGCCGTCCCAGCGCTCGTGATGATGCAGCACGCCCGGCAGCACCGCCTGCATCTGGGGAATTTCGCGGAGAATGGCATGGCCAATGGCGGGATGCTTTTTGATTTCGGCAAATTCCTCATCCGTGAGCTGCGCCGGTTTGCGCAGCACCGCTTCGGGCACGCCGATCTTGCCGACATCATGCACGAGGCCGGCGAGGCGATAGCGTTCGATGTCGGCATCCGGCAGGCCCAGCGCGCGAGCCATGGCGGCGGCAAGCAAGCCGACGCGCTCCGAGTGGCCGCGCGTGTAGGGGTCCTTGGCGTCGATCGCCGAGGTAAGGGCCTTGACGGTTCCCAGGAACAGCGCGCGCTGCTCGGCGAAGCGGGCGATGTTTTCGTGAAACACGCCGATGAAATGAGCGATGGCGTCGGCGAACTGCATTTCCGTGGAGGCCAGGTCGGCATCATCGCCCGATTTATTCCCCGCCAGCAGCACGCCGATCACCGAGCCGCCATGCACGATCGGTTCCGCGAGAACCTCCGATCGCACCTGGGTAGCCAGCGGATGGCCGCCTGGCGCGAGCATGCGCGTCCAGCCATCGGCGGTCCACTGGTCGAGCATTTCACGGGCGGCGGCATCGAGGGCCTGACGTTCGCACGGCGGGTTGCCGCGCAGCATGGTCTTGCCCTGAAGCTCCGGCGTGATGGCCAGGCGGTCGCTGAAACGGATGGCGACCCACCCGAAGGGCAGGACGGCGTGAATGTCCTGGAGAAGCATGCCCATGAGCTGGAGCGGGTTGTCGATGTGGTTGAGGAAGCGGGCAAGGCGGAACAGGAAATTCACTTCCTCATAAGCCTGGGCGAGTTTGCCGCTGAATTCATCGAGCGTGCTGCGGGTTTTGGCGGCGGCGACCAGGTCGGCATACATCCAGGGCAGCGACTGCCCGAGATCGGCGGCGGTGTGGCGGAACTCGCGAAGCAGCGGGGCCATCGCGGCGGCGGCATCGTCAACCGAAACGCCGGCCGCGCCGCACATCTGGGCGAACCAGGCGGATTTGGGGAACCAGGGATCGAAGCCGACGGCGAGCATCATGCCGGTGAGCACGTGAGCGCGGCGGATCATCACGGGGAACGCCCAGCATCCGGCCGCGACTTCGTAATGATCGCCCAGCGTGCCGGTGATTGCGGCGCTGGCGGCGGCTTTGAGGATGTGGTCGAAACCGCCGCGAACGAGCACGGTTTCCAGGGGCACCGGCAGGGTGGGCGAGCGTTGGAGGTTGCCGCAGACGTCGAAATGGAAGGGAAACAATCGCAGGCGGGCGCACCGTGCGTCAAAGGTGTCGGGCACGGAGGCCGGGGCGGCGGATCGCGGAGGATGGGCGAGGCTGGTCATGCATCATCCTTCAGGTGGCGGCGTGGGTGGAAACGGTCAACCCTGCGTCGGGCAACTGCTCGGCGATCTGCTGGATCAGCTCGCGGGCGCTGAAGGGCTTGGCGAGCAGGGCGCGGACGGAGGTGCCGGCGAGGTCCGCCGGTGCGATGCGGTGGCCACGAGCGGTCAGGAGGATGATGGGAATGGCGGAGAGCGCGGGATCGGCGGCGAGAGCTTTGACGAATTCCAGGCCGTTCATTTCGGGCATCTGGAAATCGGAGACGATCAGGTCGGGCAGGTGCTCGGCGGCGGCGGCGAGGCCTTCCAGGCCGTTGGAGGCGGTGAAAACGTCGGCACCGGCCTGGCGCAGTTTATACGCCAGGACGCAGGTGAGATGGGATTCGTCATCCACAACGAGAATACGCACAGCCATGAGGACTCCAGGTGTGATACAAGACGCAGTCACGGGGTACATCGGGCGGATTGGGCTGGGAATTTCTCGGGTTTTCCCCTAATTCACGACCTGTTTCCAGGTGCCGGGCGAGACGGCCATATTGACGGTGCGAAAACCTGGCGGAGGGTTGGAGAGCAGGATTGGCTGGGGGTTGAACGTGATGGTTCCCGAGGCGGTCCAAGTGCCGGTGACGATGAGATTGTCGATGGAGGGATTGCTTTGGCTGGTGAAATTACCGGACACATAGACCAAGCCGTCGATGATGGAAGGATAGGTGTCATTGGTGGTGGTGTTGGAGGCGCCGCTGGGGTAGGGGTAGGGAGTGGAGGCGGGGTTGAGATTGGGAATGGAGCCGCCCTCGGTGAGGACCGTCGTGTCGGTCTGGATATTGGCCGAACCCTGGATGAGGAGGCAGGGAAGATTGGCGACGGCGGGCTCCCAGTTGATTTTGCCCTGGATGGTGACGTTGGAGGCATTGAGCAGCACCAGCGTTCCGACGATGCGGCAGTTGTTGATTTTCACGTTCTGAAAGTTGCAGTTGACCACGTAGATGCCCTTGGCGTTGGTTGCGCCGTAGGGGTTGCTGGTGGGGCTGAGGAGGCAGTTTTGAATAGTTCCGCCACTGGGCAGGGAAGAATAGGCGATGGTGGTGCCGTTGGCGTTGTAATAATCGAAGACGGTGGAGGGGGGCAGTGTGCGCGGGGAGGCGAGGGAAGTGGTGTTGGCGTAGAAGGTGGAGCCGAGGATGGCGCCGGCGGATTCGGCGCTGGGATAGACCGCAGCGTTGCCGGTGGTGATGGAGGTATTGGAGGAAATGAGCGCGCCCGCGCCGATGACGGTGGTGTTGTTGAGGGACATGAGACCGCCGACACAAGCGGCGGCGTACATGCAGGAGTAGGGCGTGAGGACGGGGACGAGGGTGACCTGAATGCGCTGTGCGGCCTGGCCCTTCATGCCGGTGCCCGTGATGGTGACGGGATCGGTGTCGGCGTTGTTGAGAGCACCGGCGGGATCGGTGACGTTGAGGGTGAAGGAGCCGTTGCCCCAGGATTGGTTGGTGAACCAGTTGCCGTTGGCGTAATCGGTGCGCCAGTTGGGGTCGGCGTTGATGAGGGTGCGGGCGAGTTCGACGGCGTCCATGGCGTATCCGCGGGCTTCGTCGGTGTCGGCCTGAAGGTCGCGTGCGCGGGCCTGGGCGCGGGAGAGGGCGATGCCGCCGAGGCCGATGACGGCGACGAGGATGGAGAGCCCGAGGATGGCGATGTAGACGGTGCCGCGATGTCGGCGGGAGGCGATCACAGGTGCCTCCCTTTGAGCGCGACGCGAGTGGCGAGAAGAACGTTGTTTTTGGAGACGGTGACGGTGATGCGTTTGAGGCCGGCATCGGTGGCGGAGAGGGAGTTGGGGTTGGTGGGGGAAACGAAATCGACGCGTACGGAGCGGGTCCAGCCGGTGAGTTCGGACATGGTCGTTCCGGTGCGATCCTGGGGAGGGGATTCGGACCAGCCGTTGAAGTCGTCGACGTCGTTGTAATTGGTCTTGGAGAGGGAGGTTTCGTTGTTGAGGATTTCGGGGCCGAAGAGCGGAACCGTTGCGGGGTCTTCGTAGGAGAGCTGGAGGATGTCCTGGAGCAGGGACTGAGCGAGGGCATCGGCGGTGGCGCGTTGAGCGGTGCGGTACTGGTTGGCGTTGGAGAGGCCGACGGTGTTGAGAGCGACGACGAGGAGGACGGCGACGATGGCGACGGCGGCCATGGCTTCGACCATGGTGAACGCGCGGCGAGCGGTCGGGCGGCGGCAATGCTGGGTCATGGGCCGGTCACCTGCGGTTCGTTGAAGAGGTGGATGGAGATGCGAGTGGTGGCGCCGGTGTCGGCGGAGGTGAGGAGTGCGGCGCGGACGCCGGTGAGGTAGTAGGTGGGCGTGGGGGTGCCGGGGGTGGTGTAGGTGCCGTAGACGTAATGCTGGAGGAAGGGGTTGTTGGAATTCCAGGTGGTTCCGCCATCGGGGCTGGTGAAAAAGATGTTGTTGGCGACGGAGGCGCTTTGTGCTTTGAAGCTGGCGGATTGTGCGTCGCTGACCCAGGCCATGACGATGCACGCGCCGGCAGCGGGCGAAAGGCCGGTGGCGTTGGAGAAGGTGAACTGCGTCCAGGCGTTGGTGGTGGTGAGATTGGCTTCGGAGAGCTGGGCGGTGTCGAGGACGGTGCCGGAGGGTGTATCGGAGGGACCGACGGTCTGCACCTGAATGTTGGTGTAACCGAGCGGGGCGCCGGCGGCCTTGACATAGAGCTGGACGCGGGTGATGGCCCAGCTTGTGGCGTTGGCAGGGAGCGTGGGAAAGATGAACTCGGCGAAGTTGTGCTTGTTGTCGACGATCTGGTCGCTGGTGCCGGAGGAGGCGGTGGCGCTGGAGAGCAGGACTTCGGGGGAGGTGACGCTGGGGCCGGGAACGAGGACGGAGCGGGTGTCGTAGGCGAGGGCGAAGGATTGGACGTTGGAGGCGATCACGACGGGGGCGTCCGTGTTGAAGGTGCGGGTGAGGGCGCCGCCGGCGGCGTTTTGGGTCCAGGCCCAGGTGATGGTTTCAGGGATGGCGTCGCCGTTGCGATCGGGGACCTGGAGGGTGATGGAGGTGGCGGAGCGTGCGGTGACGGCGGTGGCGTAGGCGATATCGGCGTTGAGCATTTCGAGGGCGGCGGAGGAATTGACGAGGGCGGTGGCCTTGGTGTTGGCGCCGGGGATGGCGTGGGCGGCCAGCATGATGGTGCTTTGCACGGCGATCAGCAGGACGGCCATGATGGAGGAGGCGACGATCAGCTCGACGAGCGTGAAGGCGCGCGGAAGATGGCGGCGGCGGGCGGTCATTGGATGGAGACGGCTCCTGTGTCGGCGGCGACGGAGAGAGTGCGGGTGGCGGTGCCGGAGGTGATGGTGAGGGTGGCGGCGGAGGAGGGCATTCCGTAGCCGTTGAAGGTGAGGGTGGTGGAGTTTCCGATGGAGAGAGCGGAGAGCTTAGCGCCGGTGGTGAGGTCGGAGAGGGCGACGGTGTAAGTGGAGGCGGGGTGGTCGGGGTCGGTCATGCCGGTGATCTGATAGGCGTTGTGGTCGAGAGAGAAGGTGATGGACTGGGAGCAGGAGAGGGCGCGTGCGCGGGATTGAGTAAGAGCGATGTCGGCGGCGATGCGGCGCGCGGCGGCGTTGGCGCGGTAGTTGGAGATGGCGCTGGCGTAGCGGGGGGCGGCGATGGCGGTGAGGACGGCGAGAATGGCGACGACGACGGCCAATTCGACGAGTGTGAAGCCGCGGGGAGGGCGGCGGAGGATGGGGAAAGGCGCCGGCATAGGGAATTTATCGGCAGGGGCGGAGAGCGGCTTGGGGGCAGCTTGGGAGCGGGCGGGGTTTAGTAGGCGTTGTAGAGTTTGCCGGTGGCGTCGGCTTCGGTGGTGGTGTCGGGGGCGATGGCGCCGGTGGCGGGGTTGTAGATCCAGCCGACGGCAGGGGCGTCGGCGGCGGCGATCCCGGAATTACCGGCCCGTGCGCCGACGGGGCAGGCGGGTATGGTTTGCAGATAGGGTCCGAAATTGGCGGCGGCGGAGGCGGTGTTGCCGGAGGCGTCGGTGCGGGAGGTGATCTGGGTTGCGAAATTGGAGGCGGAGGGGAATGCGCCGGCGTGGTCGGTGGCGTAATTTTCGATGGCGGTGCGGAGCATGGCGAGATCGGCGGAGAGGGCGGAATCGCTGGAGCCGGTGACGCCGCGGGAGAGCCGGGGGATCGCGATGGCGGCGAGGATTCCGACGATGGCGACGACGAGGACGAGTTCCAAAAGAGAGAACCCGCGCGGCGGCGGGTTCTTCGAGGTGGTCAGAGGATGTTGCAGCATGTGGAAGAGGTCGGATCAATAGGCGGAATAGAGTTTTCCGGAGATGTCGGCTTCGGTGGTGGTGTTGGCCTGGATGGTGCCGGTGGAGGCGGTGTAGATCCACCCGACGCCGGAGCCGGTGGCGGCGGCGACGCCGTTGTTGCCCTTGGCGGCGCCGACGGGGAGCGGGGGGATGGAGCGGAGGTAGGGGCCGTAGATGCAGGTGGACGAGGGGGTGGCGGAGAGGGTTCCGCTGGAGTCGGTGTACTGGGTCATGGCGGAGGCGAAGTTGGTGGCGGTGGGGAAGGAGCCGCCGTGCTCGGAGGAATAGAGGTCGATGGCTTTGCGGAGGACGGCGAGGTTTCCCGCGAGAGCGGAGTCGGCTGCGCCGGCGGAGCCGCGGGAGAGGCGGGGGATGGCGATGGCGGCGAGGATTCCGACGATGACGACGACGACGACGAGTTCGATGAGGCTGAAGCCGCGGTGTTTGTGATTGTGAGCCTGCATAGATGTCTCCATGGAAAGCCGGCGTTAAGAAGCCGTTGGATCGTTTGACCAGAAGTTCATTCGGCCGGTTAGAGGAAATACTTAACGGACGGGGGCAGACTTAAGGGTTTATTTTGTGGGAATTTGTGCGGATGCGGAGGGCGACAGAGTGCCATGACCGGATGTCGCATCGATCTCGAGGTCGAATTCGGCTCCCTGGCCGCGGAGCGTGACGGTGGTTTGCATGATGGCGGCGAGGGTGAAGCCGGCGAAGGGCTTTCCGAGCTCCACCATCTTGCCGTCGATAACGGCGTAGCCGGTGCTGGGGCCCGTGCGGAAGACGGCGGTGAGCTTGTGGGCGCTGCGGAAGGCGGGGACATCGACGGGGGGCGCTTCGGGGGCGGGCGCGGAGGCGGCGGCGGGCGCGGCATGAGGTTGCGGAGTGAGCCACGATTCGGGCGGAGCGAAGGCGTCGTGCGGGTTGTTATCGGGCAGGGTGACGTTTTGAAAGCGTGCGGCGAGGGTGTGCGGCTTGTCGGGGATCGCGACGGGGGTGGGCAACGGGGCGGCGGCGCCGGCGGGGCCCGGGGTGACGAGCAGCGCGGAGGCGTTGGCGGGGGCAGGGCCGGTAACGCCGCCATTAAGCAGGAAGCGGTCGATCGCCCAGGCAGTGGCGGCGGCGGCGATCAGGAGGACGTAGACATGGTTTTTGGTGATCTTCATGGTTTGCCACAGGTAAGTGAGAAGCGTGATGGGGCGCTGGCGGACGGGGCGGCGGTGCTGGAGCGGTCAGGGGGGAGCGGGCGCGGTGTGCCAGCGGAGCTTGAGCTGGACGCCCTGGCCGGTGGATGCGTCGATGGAGCGGCCGCTGAGTTCGAGGGTGGCGACTTCGAGATCGGGCATGCGCTCGTGCAGGGCGGTGAAGAAGGATTGGAGGTCGGCGAAGCGGCTGCGTGCGGTGATCTGGATGAGGATGACGGAGTATTGTGGGAAATCGTCGGGCCGTCCGGCTTCGATGGTGTCGATGCGGACGCCTTTGGAGGTTGCGAGGTCGGTGAGGGCCTGGAGGCGGGTGTTGACGGCGTCGGGAGGTTGGAGCATGAGGGGCCGGGCGGCGAGGGAGGCGGCGGCGGCCTCGGCGGTCTGGCGGCCGGAGGTTTCCTGGGCGCGAGCCTGATCGAGCTGGGCGTGGTCAGCCTGCATGGACTGGACAAGCTGGGCGTATCCGGTGCGCGCGGAGGCGATGGGGTGGAGCAGCAGGAGCCACGCGGCGAGCGCGACGGCGGCGAGGATGGAGCCGCCAATGGCGTGGGTTTGCCAGTGGGGTTTCATGGGGCGGCTCCTTCCGCTGCCCCGACGGGCGCGCCGGCGGTGGTGCAGGTGATCTGGAAAGTGAAGGCGTCGGCGCCGAGGAAGCCGTCGCGGCCGGATTTGATGAGGCGGACCTCATCGAAGAGACCGGTGTGCTGGAGACGTGTGACGACCTGGGTGATGGCGTCGTTGGAGCGGACGAGGCCGGAGAGTTGAAGCTGGAGGCGGACGCCGGCGGCATAGGGGTCGAGCTTGATGGGTTTGCCGTTGGCGTCGAGTACGGCGGTGGTTTTCATGGGCGCGGGGGTGAGATCGCATTTGAGGGAAGTGAGCATGCCCTGATCGGCGAGGGAATCGGCGACGGCGGCGAGGAGGCGGGAGTAATTGGGCGGGGCGTTCACGGTGTCGCGGAGCTGGAGCTGGGATTGGACGCGGGCGATGACGGCGGCGCGTTCGGATTTGCGGGCGTCGATGTCGGAGAGTTCGTTCTGGATGGAGAGGATGCGGGCGTGGACGGAGCGATCGTCGATGGAGGCGAAGGCATGCAGGCCGACGGCGGCGGCGATAAGGAGGAGCGATTCCGCCGAGCCGGCGAGGATCCAGCGGCGTGCGGCGCGGTCGCGGGCGCGGCGGAGGCGATGGCGCGGGGGAAGAAGGTTGATGCTCATGACCAGCCCTCCGTGCAGAAGAGGGCGGCGGCGAGAGCGGGTGTGAGATGGGGCAGGGCGGTGGCCGAGGGCTGAGGGGCGAGGACGGGGACATCCTGTCCGAGGCGTTCGCCGAGGGCATCCGCGAGGCCGGGGATGGCGGCGCCGCCGCCGGTGAGGAAGAGGCCGCCGAGTGCGAACTGCTGATAGCGGTGCCCGATGTAGGCGTGGGTGAGCTTGAGTTCCTGGAGGATGGCGTCGAGTGCGGCTTCGATGGGACGCGCGGCGGCGCGTTGGCGGTCGGGCGTGAGGCCGACGGTTTGGAGGAAATGCTCGGCGACGTCGGCGGGGGCGTCGCCGGAGAAGGCGGCGGCGATTTCAGCGTGGAGGCGCCGCACGCCGACGTCGGAGAGGGTGCGGTAGTAGAGCAGGCGGTTGCCCTGGCCAATGGTGAGACGCGTGGCGGACCAGCCGATGTCGATGACGGTGTGGACGACTTCATCGCCTTCGGGGCCGGCGAAGCGGGCGGCGAAATCGTTGACGGCGTTGGGCAGGGGGCAGACGGCGACGACGTCGAGATCGGCATCGAGGAGCGGATCGATGAGGGCGTCGGCATCCTGGTGGGCGAGGCTGACGCCCATGACGTGGGTGGCGGCGCCGCCGCGGGCGAGGGCGGGGAGGTCCCAGACGGCATGCTCGAAGGAATTGGGGCGGGCGCGGGTGATGCGTGCGAGTTCGATTCCGGCGATTTTCTGGACGGCGGGAGAGGCAGCGCCGCCGGGTGGAAGTTCGAGGCTTTCCAGGTGCAGGGCGTGCATGGGGGCGGCCAGGACGAGGAGGTTGCCGTGGAAGGCGCGGCGGCGGATGACCTGGCTGATGAGGGTGGCGGCGGCGAGGTCGAGCGGGACGATGGCGGCATCGGCGGAATCGTGCGGGGGGCGCGGGATGGTGGCGGAGGCGACCAGGCGGACGTCCTGGCCGGTGATGGAGGCCTGGGCGAGCTTGATGGAGCGAGCGCCGACGTCGAGGCCGATGGCGGTGGTGCGTGTGCGGGAGAGCCATTTCATCAGTGAGGCCTCCCGCCCGCGCCCTGGGCCATGCCGACGAGGTCGAAGAGCGGCAGGAACATGGAAACGGCGACGAAGCCGACGAAGGCGCCCATAATGATGAGGATGATCGGCTCGATGAGGGAGGAGAGTGATTTGAGGACGATTTCATTTTCTTCGTCGAGGAAGTCGGCGACGTGGGTGAGCAGGGTGCCGAGCTTGCCGGTTTGTTCTCCGTTGCGGACGGCTTCGGCGACGGAGGGATTGACGAGGGTGTTGCGTGCGAAGGCGATGGACATGGGCTGGCCCCTGGTGACGGCATCCTCGGCGTCGGCGATGAGGTCGCGGTAGACGGGGGCGCCGGCGGCCTGTTTGACGAGGGCGAGCGAGTCGAGGAGGGGGACGTAGGAATCGAGCAGCGTGCCCAGGAGACGTGCGATGCGTGCGGTGGCGAGGTTTTTGAGCAGGTCGTTGAATTTAGGAACGCGGAAGAAGGCGGCGTAGAGGGCGCGTTTGCCCTGCTCGGTGCCGAGCCACCATTTGAGCGCGCCCAGTCCGAGAAGGAGACCGGCGAGGACGGCCCACCAGTAGTTCTGCACGAAGCGGCCGATGGTGAGCAGGAAGGTGGTGGTGGGCGGGAGGGGAACATCGAGGGTTTTGAAGAGATCGCCGAAGCGCGGGAGCACGAAGATGAAGAGGGTGATCATGACGGAGACGCCGACGCAGCAGAGCAGGACGGGGTAGACCATGGCGCCGACGACGGTGTTGCGGAGTTTGAGCTGTCGGCGGGTGAGGGTGGCGAGGCGGTCGAGCATTTTGGGCAGTTCGCCGCAGGTTTCGCCGGCGGCGATGAGGGAGCGGGTGACGGCGTCGAAGTAAGCGGGCCGGTCGGCGAGAGCCTGGGTGAGCGAGGCGCCGCTTTCGACTTTGGCGCGGACGTGCCCGAGGACCTGCTGCCAGCCGGGATGAAGCATCTGGCGTTCGACGATGGCGAGGGCTTCGGTGATGGGGGTGCCGGAGGAGACGAGGATTTGGAGGTGTCGGGAGAAGTTGGCGAGGTGTTTGAGGCGGCCGCCGCCGCCGGGTCCGCGCTTGCCGCCGGGGGAGCCTTTGGCGCGCGTCGCGTCGCTCCCTTCCTTCAAGGGGGTGAGCTCGGTCGGGAAGAGGCCCTGCTGGCGGAGGAGATCGACGGCTTCTTCCTCGGAACCTGCCTCGATGACGGCGGTGGTGGGGTCGCCGGATTTGCTGTAGGCGGCGTATTGGATTTTCATGCGAGGGCCTCCTCAGGGATGGAGGGGGCGGGCGCGGCGGCGGGGACGGGGGAGGGCGGGGGTTCGCCTTCCTCATCGCGCTGGGTGGCGAGGAGGACTTCATCGAGGGTGGTGCGGCCGTCGATGGCGAGGGCGACGCCTTCTTCGCGGAGGGATTTCATATTGAGTTTGGCCATGCGGTCGCGGAGGTCCTGGGTGGAGGAGCCGTGGTGGACGGCGCGGCGCATGTCGGAGGTGATTTCCATGACCTCGTAGATGGCGGCGCGGCCGCGAAAACCGGTGTCGTGGCATTGGAGGCAGCCGGCGCCTTTGCGGAAGGCGCGGCCGGCCATGGCGAGGAGACCGGCATCACGGAGCTCCGCTTCGCTGGGGTAATACTTGTTGGCGCAGGCGGGGCAGACCGTGCGGACAAGGCGCTGGGCGACGACGCCGTTGAGCGCGCCCGAGAGCAGATAGGGTTCGATGCCCATGTCGGTGAGGCGGGCGACGGCGGCGGGAGCGTCGTTGGTGTGCAGCGTGGCGAGGACGAGATGGCCGGTTTGCGCGGCCTGAATGGAAACACGGGCGGTTTCCTCATCGCGGATTTCACCGACCATGATGACGTCGGGGTCCTGGCGGAGGATGGAGCGCAGGGCCTTGGCGAAGGTCATGCCGATTTGCTGATTGACCTGGATCTGATTGACGAGGTCGAGCTGGTATTCGACGGGGTCTTCAACGGTGACGAGGTTGAGCTCGGGGTCGCGGAGGAGGTCGAGGGCGGAGTAGAGCGTGGTGGTTTTGCCCGAGCCAGTGGGACCGGTGACGAGGACCAGGCCGTTGGGTTTGGTGAGCATGCGTTTGAAGGCGTCGAGCATTTCGGGGCGGAAGCCGAGCTCGGAGAGGTTCATGCGGAGGTTGGCTTTGTCGAGAATGCGGAGCACGAGCTTTTCGCCCAGGAGGGTGGGCATGGAGGAGACGCGGAGGTCGATGTCACGGCCTTCGGCGACGATGCGGACGCGGCCTTCCTGCGGGAGGCGTTTCTCGGCGATGTCCATTTTTCCGATGACCTTCACGCGCGAGACGATGGCGGAGTGCATGCCGGTGGGCGGCTTCATGAGATCGCGCAGCACGCCGTCGATGCGGTAGCGGATGCGCGTGCCCTTTTTGTCGGGCTCGATGTGGATGTCGGAGGCCTTGTCGCGCACGGCGGAGAGCAGCATGAGGTTGACGAGGTTGACGATGGGGCTGCCGGAGACCATTTTGTCGAGGTCGGAAACGGGGCCTTCGTCGACGGCTTCCTTGTCGACGACGGAGACGTCGGCATCGACGAGGGAGGTGAGAAACTCGTCGACGTTGACGTTGCCGCCCTTGTACTTGTTGATGTATTCCTTGATGTTGGCGGCGTGGGCGAAGACGGGGCGGATGCGGCAGTTGGTGAGCTGGCGCAGGCGGTCGATGGCGGGGAGCGATTGGGGCTCGGCCATGGCGACGGTGAGCGTGTCGCGGACCTTGAAGAGCGGGATGGCGAGGAGGCGATCGGCTTCTTCATCGCCGACGAGCTTGAGGAGGGCGGGATCGATGAGGCCGTGACGGAGCTGGCAGACCTTGATGCCCGCGGAGGCGGCGAGGGTGGAGGCGAGGATGGCGGGGGTGATGAATTTTTTATCGATGAGGACTTCGCCGAGCATGCGTCCGGAGGAGCGCTGGGCGGCGAGCGCTTCATCGAGCTGCTGCTGCGTGAGCAGGCCCTGATCGATGAGGAGCTGGCCGAGGCGCGGCTTGAGTGTGGAGATGCTCACAGGAAACTCCGGACGGCGGCGTTGACATCGGGGAAGTGTTCGAAGGAGTCGGCAAGTCCGGTGAGATCGAGGGCGTCGCGGACGGTGTCGTTGGCGGTGCAGAGTTTGAGGATGCGTCCACCGCGGATGAGAGCTTCGCTGGCTTCAAGGAGGGTTTCGAGGCCGGTGGAATCGACGAAGCTGACGCCGGCGGCGTCGAGGATGTAACGGCCCATGGTGCGCTGGTTGGCGCCGGCGAGCGCGGCTTTGAGCTCGAGGCACGATTCACCGACGAGCGGGCCGGTGGGTTTGAGCACGAGGACGGCGCCCTGTTTTTGTTCGTCGATGCGCATGTCAGGCGGCCTCGGCGGGTGCGGGGAGCGTGAGGATGAAGGTGGATCCGGCGTTCAGCTGGCTTTGCAGGGTGATGTCGCCGCCGTGGAGGCGTGCGATTTCGCGCGCGAGAGGCAAACCCAGGCCGGTGCCGGTGATCTTGTGGACGCGGGGGTCCTTGGAGCGGTAGAAGCGGTCGAAGATTTTTTCGTGCTCTGCGGGGTCGATGCCGATGCCGGTGTCGGAAACTTCGATGTGCAGGGTTTTCGGGGTGGACTTGACAGCGAGTTTCGCGGTGCCGCCGGCGGGGGTGTATTTGACGGCGTTGCCCAGGAGGTTGTGGAGGGCGACGGCGAGGCGTTCGCGATCGGCCCGGAGGACGGGGAGCTTCGGGGGCAGCTCGAAGACCAGATCGACGTTCTTTTCCTGGGCCTGCGCGGCGTAATCGGCTTTGAGGGTGGCGAAGAGGGCGTCGAGGCGGACATCATCATGCTTGAGGGTCATGGCGCCGGCTTCGATCTCGGCGACGGAGAGCATCTCGCTGACGATGTGCTCGAGGCGTCGCGATTCCTGCGTGATGACGTTCAGGCACTTGGCGCGGAGGATGGGGTCGTTCTCGCCTTCCTCGGCGACGGTTTCGAGGTAAAGGCGGATATTGGTGAGCGGGGTGCGAAGCTCGTGGGTGACATGGGCGACGAAGGCGTTGCGGGATTCATCGGCGACGCGCTGCTGGGTGATATCGTGGAGGACGATCATGGCTTCATCGACATCGTTGCGGCGCATCGGGCGGATTTCGCAGCGCAGAATGGTGCGTCCTTCGTTCTCCTTCTGCTCCAGCTCGATGACGCGGCGCTGGCGTTCCTTGCCGGTGATGACCTGTTCGATGGCGAACTGGAAGCGGGCGTCTTTGATGTGGGGCGCGATGGAGGAATTGAGCAGGGAATCGGCGGCGAGGTTGAGGAAGACGCAGGCGGCGCCGTTGGCGTAGCGGACCTTGCCGCCGGGACCCAGGACGATGACGCCATCGGAGAGCGCCCCGACGGCGGATTCGAGTTCCGCGCCGCCCCGGCCGCCGGAACCGGCGAGATCGCCTGCGCGGGCGGAGAGGGTGGATTTTTTGAGTTCGTCGCGTTCGATGACGAGCTGGTTCCAGGCATTGGCGATGGGGCCGAAGGAACCGTCGAGGCAGAGCACGTCGGGCTCGCGGCGTCCGGCGAGGACGGCGGCGAGGCCTTCATGGATCATTTCCAGGAGGGCGACGCGCGAGCGCATGCGGCGGTAGATGACGAAGATGCCTCCGACGCCGGCGGCGCCGATCAGCGAAAGGCCGGTCTGCATGTCGGAGGTGGCCCAGCCCGGGAATTGCACGGGAGCGGCGAGATAGAGTTCGAGCGCGCCGCGGCCGGGAATGATGACGGGCGTCTGCGCGGTGACGACATCGGGATTGGCGCCGGCGGCAGGCGGCTGGGCATCGAGCGGGGCGTTCCATCGCGCGGGCAGGGTGGCGGCGGTGATGCGCGCCGGCTCGGCATCGGCGAGAACGCGGCCGTCGGGCAGCGTGATGCGGCATTGGGAAAGGTGGAAGCCGTCGCGGGTTTCGACCATGACGCGGCGAAGGGCGGCGAGATCGTCATGCTGGATCAGCGGTTTGATGACTTCGCCGAGCGTGGCGTTGAGGCCCTCGATTTCCGCGGCGCGGCGATCGCGCAGGGTGTGGCGCTCGGCGCCGCCGGCCCACCACATGGAGAGGATGGTGCCCAGGACGAGCACCGACAGGACGGCCAGGCCGATGGGGGCGAGGCCCCGTTCCCCGCTGGGCAGCACCTTATCGAGTGCGTTGCGGATGGTGGTCACAGTTGCCTCCGACGGACCGGTTGCACGTCGGACTATCGGTCGTTGCGGAGGCGCGGTTGAATGGAGCGCGAGCGAACGGTCGCCAGCGGTGGGGGGGCGGGGGTTATTGGACTATCGCGGCCGCGGATCAGCCGGCGGCGACATCCGGCCGACCGGCGCGGCCGGTGGGATCGGCGTCGATGAGGTGCGAATAGAGCCCCTCGATCCCTCCATCGACGCCGGGATCTTCGAGCGCGAAAAGCGTGGAAAAGGCGGCTTCATATCCGGCCCAGCGGGCGATCGCGGAGAGATCTTCGCGCGAGGCGCCTTGCTTGATCAGACGGTCAACGGCCATGCCGACGTCGGCGAAGGGGGCGTCGGCGCGGGCCTTGGCGGTGCGCATGGCGAAGTCAATCCAGTCGCCGGAGAGAGGTTTGTTGATAACGTCGGACCAGAGTTCGCGGAGGAATTCTTCGCGCGTGGCCATGGAAGTGCCTTTCGGTAAGGGTGCGGGCGGTTTACGGGGCTTTCCATACGGTAACGCCGGCGGGGGGCACGCTTGCATCGCCGAAGATCGGCGCGGCGCCGTTGAGGGGAGCGGGCTGCGGTTTGTCGGTGAAGTTGGTGGCGATCCAGAAGCCGTCGCGCCAATCGACAACGAAACCTTCATCGTAATTTGCGGGGCGGGCATGGGCGTTGTCGAAGATGGTGTGGAGGATGTCGGCTTCGAGGCGGCCATCGGTGGAATCGACCCCGATGTAGGTGACGGAGCCACTGCCGAGCGTGCGCGTGATGGCGGCGGGACGGCCTGCATAGTATTGATTTTCGTAGGTGGCGAGGGTGGTCGTGCCGGGGGCGGGATCGAGGATTTCGCCCCAGCTTACCCACTCGTAGGCGCCGCCGGCGGTTTTGACTTTGCCGACGTTTGGCGCGGGGAGCGTGTCGTAGAAGGCGATTTTTGCGCCGATGAGATCGAGGATGGGGGCGGCCCAGGGACCTTCCCAGAGCCAGCCGCGGCGGTCCTTCTCGCCGGTTCGGCAGGTGAGAACAAGGTGGCCGCCGCCTTCGACGTAAGCCCGCCAGCGCGCCACGAGCGTTTCATCGAGCAGCTGATAGGCGGGAGCGACGACGAAGGGATACTTCTCCCAATCGCGGTCTTCGGTGAGGACATCGACAGGAGCGCCGGCGCGCTTGAGGCCGGAATAGAGCTTAAGCATGTGGGCGTAGGTATCCCACGCAACGTTCTGCTTGTGGTTGTCCAAATCCCAGCGATTGTCGTAACTATATAAAAACGCGGTGCGGCGGGCGGCGTAGTCGGCGGGCATGACGGGATTCGCCGGCCGCAGGGCGCGCAGCTTCTCGATTTCCTCAGCGGCCTGGCGGTATTGCTCGCCGCCGGTGGTGGGCGTGATGCCGTCGGTGCCGACGAAGCCGTAGTGGTACATTTCCGCGCCGGAGCGGGCCTCGCGGAAGCGGTAGGAGCAGACGAGACTTTCACCCGCCGCAAAGGCGCGCATGATCCACATGTGGACGGCGCCGGGGAGGGGCTGCGGGTTGACGTCGCCCCAGTTGACTTGGCCGGGCTGGAGTTCCATGACGCCGCCGATTCCGTTGATATTACGGAAGAAATCGTAGGCGAAGGACATGGTGGAGGCGCTGCCGAGGCGGAAACCCAGCGGGCCCTGGTTGAGGTTGCCGTGGGCGGGATAGATGGTGAGCGTCGCCAGATCGAGATCATTCGCGGAGAGGGTGGGATTGACGGCGGCGAAGTCGTGCATGAAGTTGGTGGTGACCCATTGGCGGTGGCCGACGTATTCGCGGAGGGCGTCGGCCTGCATGCGGAGATAGGATGCGGCTTCGTCGGCGAACCAGCGCTGGGAATCGAGGACGGCCTGCGGATTGAGCTGCGCGACGAGCTCCTTTTCGTTGGGCAGGCGTATCTGGTCAAAGCTCTGATAGCGTTGCGACCAGAAAGCATCGCCCCAGTCGCGATTTAACTTTTCGATGGTGCCGTATTTCTGCTTCAGCCACGCGCGAAAGCTCGCCTGGCTGTATCCGTCGTACGAGGGTTCTTTGCCGTAGTGACTGAGTTCGTTATCGATCTGCCAACCCCAGACGGCGGGGTTGTTGGCGTAATGTCTGGCGAGTTCCTCGTCGATGCGTTGCACGTAGGAGCGGTAGACGGGTGACGACCAATTGCCCTGCTGGCGCGTGCCGTGCTGCATGGTGCGGCCGTTGGCGTCGACCATCAGGATTTCCAGGTGATTCTTGCTGAGCCATACCGGCGGTGCGGCGCTGGGGGTGCACAGGACGACCTTGAGGCCATTATCGGCGCAGAGTTTGACGACGCGGTCCAGCCAGGAGAAGTCGAAATGGCCTTCGGTAGGCTCCATGAAGGTCCATGCAAACTCTCCGAGGTGGACAAACTGCATGTGAAGCTTTTTGATGTTCTGGATGTCTCTCGCCCACTGTGACTCGGGCCACGCTTCGGGGTAGTAGTAGACGCCGATCTGCATCATCTGATCGGCGGGGAACCAGGCGGCGCGCTGGGCGTCTGGGGCGCGCGAAGTGATGGGGGGAGCGGTGCCGGAGGTCGGTGTCATCGTACATGCCCCGAGAGCGGCGGCAGCAGTAAGGGCTACGGCAGCGAGGAGGAACCGAAGCGCCATGAAAATCCTCCGAGAAGCGTTACGCACGGGAAGGTCAGATTTTCCCGCAGATATTGACGTCGAGGCCGAGGGCGCGCATGGCGCCGGCTTTGGCTGCAAGCGCCTTCACGGCGTCCCTCCGAGAGGGGGCATAGGCGACCTGAATGTGGTTGGATTGGTGCTTGGCCATCATCTGGTCGCGCGAAATGCCGCTGAGGACGGCGTGCATGATCGGCCACTGGCTGGTGGTGAGACGCCAGCGGTCCTCGGTTTCCGCTCTTGGAAGCTCGACCACTTCACCAATGCCTGTATCAAATGCAAGGCGCTGCGCGGGTCCGCGACCATCAACGTAAACGCGGCTCCAGACGATCCACCCGGGCTTGCTGATACCCTTGATCGTGCCGCCGCCCAGACGGAAGTACATCGCAGGCTGCCGTTCGGAGGTGACGCCGGCCCAGCCGTCGATCAGATGGGCGGGAGGCACCGCACCGGAGATTTCGAACACCCATACGTAGTCGTCGAGCGTCTCCTCGCCCTTGCCATCGGGACGCTTGCCGGGCCCGGTGTAATGGCGGCCCCAGCGGAGGTCATGCAGCGTATTCTCCGGAGGAAATCCCATTTTCTTCCAGAGGCGGTAGGTGATGAGGCCGTCCAAGCCAGCGCATTCATCCACTTCGTTGAAGTGCGGTAGAGCCTCGTTCGGGAACAGTTCGCGGCCATCTTCGGAAAAGACCGGCGGCCGGTCGACGTTGTTGAGCGTGCCTTCGGCCAGGTCGCTGGCTGGTGCGAGGTCTTTGAGGCCCTGCTGGTATTGAATACCGACGGCAGCGCAACCGAAGTCGTCGGCGATGCGCATCGTGGCTATATACATTTTGCATTGCTGCAAGACCTGCGATTCCGTCAGGTCGCTGTCTTCTTTGCTGCCGAAATGAAACTTCACCCCCCTATCGAGATACCACCGGTACACCTTGCGAGCGTCGGCATCGGAAACGGTCTGCATGCGGGCATAAAGAGAGGATTGGCTGAGGCGCTCCTTGAACACGCCGGTGGGATGGAGCAGTTCGTCGGGAATGATGGCATTGAACATCCCCATGCAGCCTTCGTCGAGGATGCCCATGATCGCTTTGTCGCGCTGCAATCCGGCGGCGAATTTCTCGCCGAGCTTCACGGGCGCCGCGGGGAGCGTGGCGCGGGCCATTTTCTTGACGTGCGAGAGGTCGTGCTTGACGGCGGCGGGGCCCTTATCCAGCCAGTTGCGCAGGCCCGTGAGAAATGTTTCATCCGTGAAGTCGTCGGACCATAGCGTGGCGTATTTCACCCCGGCCTTGGTCAGCGAGCCATTGAGATTGAGCATCCCCACCAGACCAGGCCACTGACCGGACCAGTTGGCGAGCGTGAGAATCGGTCCACGATGGGAGACCAGCCCGGCGAGCACGTGATGGGAATATTGCCAGACCGCCTCGGCGACAACCACCGGCGCATCGGCGGGAATGGTGCGGAAAACCTCCATGCCGAACTTCTGCGAATCAATGAACGGGTGGCCGTTGCGATCGGTGGGATGTGCGCGCTTGATCGTGGCGCCCAGGGCGCGAAAAGCGGCCCCGATCTTTTCCTCCATCGCCAGTTGCGCCGCAGCACAGACGCGATTGGCCGACAGGCGAAGATCACCGGAAGCCACGAGGTAGACCGTGCGCGCCTTGGCCATGGAAAGCTCCGTTGATGCAAAGAAGGCGAAGGGGGGCCTGGCGGATCAGCGCGCCGGCTGCACGAGGGCGATGGCGGGCGGCGCCGTGGGTAGCTGTGTGACCTGACCCTGCTGCACGTCGGCGTGGCGAATCTGCGCCAGCGGGCGCTCCAGCGCATGGAGCAACGGCGCGGGGTAAACGCCCAGGATGACCACCGCGAGAGCCAACGGCGTGAGCACGAGCACTTCGCGGCCGGTGATGTCGCCGCCCATGACATACTTGGGATGCACCGTCTCGTGCGTTTCTTTTTCGGAAGTGAGCACCGGGTAATAGAGCGGACCGAACAGCAGCGCGCCGGTAAGGCGGAGCATGTAGACGGCGCCGAGGATGATGCCGATGGCGGCGATCACGCCATACACAGCGCCGAGATTGCTGGAAGTAAACGCGCCCAGCAGGCAGAGGAATTCGCTCACGAAGCCGTTGAGGCCGGGAAGGCCGACGGCTGCCATGGTGAAGAGGACGAGAAAGAAGGAGAGTCGCGGCATGGCACGAGCGAGGCCGGAAAGCTCGCGGATGTCGCGCGTGTGATAGCGGTGATAGATCATGCCGATGATGAGGAAAAGCGCGCCGCTGATGATGCCGTGGTTAATCATATAAAGGACGGAGCCGGCCATGCCGGTGGCGTTGAGTGCCAGCATTCCCAGGACGCAGCCGCCGAGGTGGGAGACGGAGGAGTAGGCGATGACTCTTTTGATGTCAGTCTGCACCCATGCGACCAGCGCGGTATAGATGATGCCGATGAGG
>DASZTO010000029.1:0-38770 GCA_035548175.1 Phycisphaerae bacterium
AGCGTCCTCCAGCAAACCGGCGATGCCGCATGGAACGTCGTCTCCGCACCCGTACGCCTCGTCCTCCCCTCCAAAAAACCCCCGAAGCCGGCCCCACAACCCGAAACCTACGAACCCGCCGAAGCCATGATCGTCATGCCCCCCGCCTCCACCCCCGCGCCTTCCACCCAGCCCCGCTGATCCCCTCCGGCCCCTCCCACAGGAGACCGCCCATGCCCGCCGACACCTGGCAGCGCTACAAACAATACTTCTGCCAAACCCCCGTCGCCGGTGGAGTCGACCTCGACATCTCCCGCATGCACTTCCACGACGACCTCCTCTCCCGCATGGCCGCCCCCCTCGACAACGCCTTCGCCGCCATGGACGCCCTCGAAAAAGGCGCCATCGCCAACCCCGACGAAAACCGCATGGTCGGCCACTACTGGCTCCGCAATCCCCAGCTCGCCCCCACCCCCGAGATCCGCACCGAAATCGAGCAAACCCTCGCCCGCATCAAATCCTTCGCCGCCGACATCCACTCTGGCAAACGCCGCGCACAGGGCGGCGTCTCCTTCGACTCCCTCCTCGTCATCGGCATCGGCGGCTCCGCCCTTGGCCCCGAATTCGTCAGCGACGCCCTCGCCACCCCCGACGATAAAATGTCCGTCCACTTCTTCGACAACACCGATCCCGACGGCTTCGACAAAACCCTCGCCGCCATCCCCAACCTCGCCCGCACCCTCACCCTCGTCATCTCCAAATCCGGCGGCACCAAGGAAACCCGCAACGGCATGCTCGCCGCCGCCGCCGCCTATAAGTCCGCCGGCCTCAACTTCGCCAAGCACGCCGTCGCCATCACCGGCGATGGTTCCGAACTCGACAAAGTCGCCGCCGGAATGGGGGGGGACGAACAATGGCTCGAACGCTTCCCCATGTGGGACTGGGTCGGCGGCCGCACCTCCGAACTCTCCGCCGTCGGACTTCTCCCCGCCGCCCTCCAGGGCATCGACATCGACGCACTCCTCGCCGGCGCCCGCGACATGGATGCCGCCACCCGCTCCCACGACCTCCGCAAAAATCCCGCCGCCCTCATGGCCCTCATGTGGCACCACGCCGGCTCCGGCAAAGGCCTCAAAGACATGGTCGTCCTCCCCTACAAAGACCGCCTCCTCCTCTTCTCCCGCTACCTCCAGCAGCTCGTCATGGAATCCCTCGGCAAAGAAAAAGACCGCGCCGGAAACACCGTCCACCAGGGCATCGCCGTCTACGGCAACAAAGGCTCCACCGACCAGCACGCCTACGTCCAGCAACTCCGCGAAGGCATCAACAACTTCTTCGTCACCTTCATCGAAGTCCTCGCCGACGTAGCCTTGCGTGGTAACGCAAGGCCTGGGGGGGGGGGCGGATGGACGTCGGAGGCCGCCAGCGCCGCGCTTCCAGTCGAACCCGACGTCACCTCCGGCGACTACCTCCACGGCTTCTTCCAGGGCACCCGCCGCGCCCTCGCCGAGAACCACCGCGAATCCCTCACCATCACCGTCCACCAGCTCTCCCCCAACGCCATCGGCGCCCTCATCGCCCTCTTCGAACGCGCCGTCGGCCTCTACGCCGAACTCATCAACATCAACGCCTACCACCAGCCCGGCGTCGAGGCCGGCAAAAAAGCCGCCACCGCCGTCATCGCACTCCAACGCAAACTCCTCGCCGCCCTCCGCGACGGCAAAACCGGCACCGCCGACCAGCTCGCCGCCGCCATCGGCGCCCCCGACGAAGCCGAAACCGCCTTCCTCACCCTCCGCCACCTCGCCGCCAACCCCGCCTCCAGCCACATCAAAATCCAAGGCGCCGGCCCCTCCGCCTCCTTCTCCCGCGCGTAACTTCCAGCGCTCGTTCAACCCCTGTGCATCCACGGTCGCTTGCGTCCGTCGCGACGCGTGCCCATCCATATTGCAGCCATTCTTTCTCGCCCGCTGCGTCACCTCATCGTAGGTCCTGCCCTTAAACTCTCCCTCCGCTCATCCTTTACCCCACCCGCTGCCCCCTTCTCGTTTCGGCCCTCGCTTTGCTTTCCATCCTCTCGGCCCCTCATCGGCCTTGCTGGAGGAATCTCATGCCTGAACTCGACAACCCCGCTCGCATGTCCGCCGCCGCTCAGGAATGCGCGCCAAACGTCTACCGCCTCCCCACCGGCATCTCCAACGCCTACTTCGTCGCCATCGACGCCGACGAATTCGTCCTTATCGACGCCGGCCCCAAAGGCTACGCCGACCGCATCCTCGATACCGCCGCCGAACTCTTCGGCGCCGCCCGCCCCCGCGCCATCCTCCTCACCCACGGCCATTTCGATCACGCCGGCGGCCTCCCCAAACTCCTCCAGCACTGGCCCGATACCCCCGTCTACGCCCACGCCCTCGAACTCCCCTATCTCAATGGCGGACACCGCTATCCCCCCGGCGATCCCACCGTCGGCGGCGTCATGGCCAACATGTCTCGCTTCCTCGATTCCTCCAAACCCACCCACGTCCCCACCCAGGTACGCCAACTCCCCGATGACCTCGGCGAACTCGACTTCCTCCCCGGATGGGAATTCCGACCCTCCCCCGGCCACACCCCCGGCCACGTCAGCTACTGGAACGCCCAGCACCGCATCCTCATCGCCGGCGACGCCATCGTCACCATGAACCAGTACAACCCCGTCAAAGCCCTCTCCCAATCCCCCGAACTCTCCGCCCCGCCTCCCTACGCCACCTACAACTGGCACCACGCCCGCCAGTCCGCCCGCTCCCTCGCCGAGCTCGAACCCTACTTCCTCTGCGCCGGCCACGGCGTCCCCATCCACGGCGACCAACTCGCCTATCACCTCCAGCAATTCGCCGATGACTTTCCCGCCCCCTCCTACGGCCGCTACCTTGCCACCCCCGCCCGCTTCAACCGCCAGGGCCCCGTCTACATCCCACCCGCCCCCGCCGACTACACCAAACGCGCCGCCATCCTCACCACCACCACCCTCGCCGCCCTCGGCCTCTACACCCTCCTCCGCCGCTCCAAATCCAACAACTGCCCCTCCTGAAATTCGTGTCCATTCGTGCAAATTTGTGGACCCGTCCGTCGTCGGTGGGGGGGGGGAAGCCAACCCCCCTTCTTCGTGCCCTCCGTCTGACTATCTCGAAACGTCCGGGTTTGCTTCACGCCCCAACCCGATCATCCGCCATCCGCGTCCACTCCCGCCTCCATTCAATCCCACCCCGTCCATTCGTGTAAATTCGTGTACATTCGTGGACAATCCCCGTCGTCGTCCTTCGTGTTCTTCGTGTTTTTCGTGGCTAATTTACAGTCGTCGCAAAAATAAAGCCGCCCCGAGCAAGGACGGGCTACCGGCGGCACCGGACGAAACACGCTTATGGCTGCTTCCTTCCGGACCTGACCAGGTTCACGGTCCACCCGTGCACCGGGCCCGCCCATGCTCGAGGCGTCTGCCCGCCACTATACCATCCCCACTCCCCGTCGCAAACGCGCCCCTACGGCTTCCCATTCATCCCCACCATCGCCTCCGCCTTCTCATTCCACTCCGTCTCCGTCATCGTCGTCACAAACGTATGCGTCCCCCCGCCCACCAGCACCACATCGATGTATGCCGACCTCTGGGGATGTGCCGGCACATAGTTCACCGCCGCCACCTCATTCACATTCACCACCAGTCCCCCAAATGCAAAAAGCGCGGCGGCCCCGCATACGTGCTTACCACCGGTACCACCGGCACCGCCGCTGGCGCATCCTCCCCCAACGCCACCGCCCCAACCGCACAGCACAAAACTCCCGCCAACATCCAGGACCGAACCATAAACAGCCCTCTCCAAAAGCACCTTGCTCCGCAGTGCGAACACCGCACCGCCTCTCTCATGTCTCGCCCATCCCCTCATTTCCCATTCGCAAAATCCGCCGCCTTCTGCGCCGCCGCCGCCCACCCATTCGCATCCATTCCCACCGCGAACGACTGCGTCTCCCCGTGCCGAAACTCCACCACGATCGACGCCCCGCGGTTCGACGCCCCCGGCACATACTCGATACGCTGCACCGCGTTCATATCCACCAGCACCCGATCAAACACCACAAAATGCGGCGCCCGCTCCACCACCACCGCCGGCGCCGTCGTCACCGCCCCCTGCCCCACAACCCCCGGCTGCACCTCCTGCCCCAACGCCACCGCCCCCGCCGCACAGCACATCACCCCCGCCAACACCATCATCCGCCGATGCATAACGCACCCTCTCCAAAAACCATTCCGCAGCACGACCACCGCGCCGCCTCTCCACCTCCCCACGCGACACCCCCCGCAAAACCCCGCAATCCCCCCACGCTTCGGGCCGTCACAGCCACCCTGAAATGGCCGGAAAACGTCAGCATGTGGAAACCACTCTCCAGCAGCCCCATGAAATCCACTTCAGCGCCGCCGACCCCGACTGTCGCGTATACTATGGATCATTGCCCGGCACCAGTTTGAACGTCGTCGTTGTCGCCGACATCCTCAAAGGCTGGGTAAAGACTGCCTATCTGGCCAGAAAGAAAAAACAGGGAATCGTCGAATGGTCGCGGTAGATACCCTTGAAGGCATCATCAACAACACCCTGTGGTATCACTACGATGTCAGCTCCGACGTCCTCTACCTCCGCCTTCTCAGCCACCGCGATTCTCCCGCCCTCGGCGAAGAAACCGACGCCGGCTTCATCCTTCTCCGCGACCAACCCACCGACACGCCCATCGGTCTCACCGTCGTCAACTGGTGGAAACGCTTCGGCCATGGCGCCCTCCCCGACTCCATCTCCGAAATCCAACGCCACATCGAACCCTGGACCCACCGCCTCGCCGCCTGAATCCTCCCCACCCCCTCACTTCCGCACCGAATGAAACTTCCTCCCCAACACCCCCCGATACCCCGCCAACCGCCGATCCCGCGATTCCTTTAACACCAGATCCCCCAACTGCCGCACCGCCAGCGCCCGCTCTCCCGCATCCCAATGCGCCAGCGCCAGAAACATCATCACCACCGGATCCCCAGGAAACGCCCGCCGCGCCTTGTCCAGCACCCGAACCGCCCCACGCGCATCCCCCACCGTCCGCAAACTCGACCCCAACCCCACCAGCGCCGCATGCAACTTCTCCCCCTTCAACCCCTCCGCAAGCGCCCGCCGATAAACCCCAATCGCCTCCCCCTCCCGCCCCCGCCCATCCAACCCCACCGCCTCCTCCAGCAACTCTTCCGCCGTCACCGCACCCATACCGCATCACTCCAAAATTCCCACCGCTTCACGTGTATCGCCATCGTTTATTGATCTTCACCTAACAAATGTCCAAAAAATGTTTAGCCCCGGGCCCTTGGGCCGGGTCCCACGCCGGTGCGCAGCGAGGCGGCCGGGGACATTGGCAACGTAAAGATCAATAGCCGACGGGCTTGCCCGCCGCACCTGACAGCTCCCGAGCCCCTACATATGAACTAGAAGCGCTCTAACGCCAACTCACAATTGCCAAACCTGCACAACAGACAATCACGATAAAAAATGTAAAACCAACCCCAAATCTCCGTGTTCTCCGTGCCCTCCGTGGTGATCAATCCAGCTCTCGCACCAAATGGATCAATCCATTCAGTGATAGCAGATTTGTGCAAGTTGGTGCGCATTTGTGGACAATTCCCGTCGTCGCGTCAGTTCGTGGCCCAACCTCGCCATCCGCCCCTCAGCTCCCCATCATCCCATCCCCCCCTCCCTCCTTGCCACAAAAAACCGCCTTGGGAGGAATCGCAAAGCCCCACCGTCCCCCGTAGCCCTTCCGTCACATTCCCCTTGACCCTCCCGTTACGTCATCCCTCATAATCGCAGCGCAGTGGTCCTCCTTCCCTGGAGCCCCTCATGCCTTACACCGTCAAGCAAGTCGCCGCCCTCTCCCACGTCAGCATCCGCACCCTCCACTTCTACCACGAAATCGGCCTCCTCCACCCCGCTCACATCGCTCCCAATGGCTACCGCTTCTACGAGGAACCTCAGCTCCTCACTCTCCAGCAAATCCTCTTCTACCGCGAGCTCGGCTTCGAACTCCGCCAGATCAAACAAATCCTCTCCCGCCCCCATTTCCGCAAAGCTCCCGCCCTCCGCTCCCACCGCAAAACCCTCGAGAAAAAACTCGCCCACACCCGGCAATTGCTCGACACCCTCGACAAAACCCTCTCCCACCTCAAAGGAAAAATGAAAATGAAACCCAACGAGCTCTTCACCGGCTTCACCGTCCCCCCAGGCGGCGACCGCTTCGGTGAACACCTCAAACTCGGCGGCCCCGCCGGCGAACCCATCGACTGCAAACTCTCCGCCAAAGATACCCACAACGCCCTCGCCATCTTCGAGTTCACCTGCCACGCCGGCGGCCCCAAACACGCACACCTCCTCCAGGACGAATGGCTCTACATCATCGACGGCGAATTCGAATGCCACCTCGATACCCAAAAATTCCGCCTCCGTCCCGGCCAATCCCTCTTCATCCCTCGCAAAATCCCCCACGTCTGGGCCTCCACCACGCCCTCCCCAGGCAAAATCCTCAACATCTACCACCCCGCCGACTCCATCGAAGACTTCTTCCGCCAAATCGCCAAATACGACGGCAATCCCCCCATCCACCTCGCCCTCGGCCTTAAAGGCCTCCACGACTTCTTCCGCTCCCACGGCATGGACCTCCTCGGCCCACCCCTCGGCTGGAACGACCAAACCCCCATGCCGCCCTGACCGCATCCCCCGGCGCGCACAACCTGGCAACCCCCACGCGCATTCCCAGCAAAAAATTTCCTCCCCAACCCCAACCCCCACAACCCCTTACCCCAAAATCACCCGGCACTGTGTGCGCACAAACTGGGCGCACTATCCTCTTATAGAGGAGCATTGCGCCATGGCCAAAAACCAAAAAAACCTTCGTGGCCCTCCACCTCTTCGTGACTTCGTGTTTCCGTCGTCGGCCGCGGGGGACAAGCGCCTGTGTCAAATTCCCCAAAAAACCTCATACACAAGCACAAAAACCCCACGTTTGCAAAAACACAACGGCAAAAACTCAACGTTTTTTGCAAAAACCTCAAAATCTACGAGCAAAACCCCATCTCTTTTACCCAGGAGTCCCCTATGCCCTCCCTTTTCGACCCCCTCACCCTCCGCTCCGTCACCCTGCGCAACCGCTTCGGCGTCTCCCCCATGTGCATGTACTCCTCCATCGACGGCCACGCCACCGACTTCCACCTCGTCCACCTCGGCTCCCGCGCCATCGGCGGCTACGCCCTCGTCATGGCTGAAGCCACCGCCGTCACCCCCGATGGCCGCATCTCCCCCGACGACGCCGGCCTCTGGAAAGACTCCCAGATCGACCCCCTCGCACGCATCACCCGCTTCCTCAAACAACACCGTGCCGCCCCCGCCATCCAACTCGCCCACGCCGGCCGCAAAGCCGCCACCGCCCGCCCCTGGGGCCACCCCCACCCCAACAAACCCCTCTCTGAGGGCGGGTGGAAAATCGTCGGCCCCTCCCCCATCCCCTTCGACGAAGGCTACCAGGTCCCCCACGAACTCACCCTCCCCGAAATCCACCAGATCCAGCAAGCCTTCACCGCCGCCGCCCAACGCGCCCTCGACGCCGGCTTCGACATCCTCGAACTCCACGCCGCCCACGGTTACCTCCTCCACGAATTCCTCTCCCCACTCGCCAACCACCGCACCGATTCCTACGGCGGCTCCTTCGACAACCGCATCCGCTTCCTTCTCGAAACCGTCCAGCAGGTCCGCAAAATCCTCCCCGATTCCAAACCCCTCTTCGTCCGCCTCTCCTGCACCGACTGGGCCGACGACCAGGGCGGCTGGACCCTCGACGAATCCATCGCCCTCGCCAAACGCCTCAAACCCGAAGGCGTCGATCTCATCGATTGCTCCTCCGGCGCCCTCATTCCGCGCGTCGCCATCCCCGCCGCCCCCGGCTACCAGGTCCCCTTCGCCCACGCCATCCGCAAAGACGCCAACATCCCCACCGCCGCCGTCGGCATGCTCACCGATCCCCACCAATGCGCCGCCATCATCGCCGATGGCCAGGCCGACATGGTCTTCACCGCCCGCGAATCCCTCCGCAACCCCTACTTCCCCGTCCACGCCGCCCGCGCCCTCAACGCCCGCGACAAACTCCACCTCCCCGACCAATACCTCCGCGCCTAACGCCCCGCCCCGCCACCGCGAAAGTCCGCCTCTGCAAGGGCCTTCACATGCGCAAACACCGCCACATGCACCTGGTGAATGATCGCATCCGACCACAACCGCCAATACGCCCCGGGAAACATCCGGTTCGTATACCACGACGTCCCCACCAGCCGCGTCCGATTCCCCGGCAGCGCGATCAGCTCAAACCGCGCCTCCTTCGATTCCAGATACCCATCCAGATGCGGCGGATGAATCCCGGGATACAGCGTCCACTCCGTCATCGGCTGCGGCGTGTTGAGCACATCGAACGCCAATTCCCGCGGCTCATCCCACGTCCGAATGTTCTCCGCCGCCGACCCGGTCGAAAACACGCAATACCGCCGCGCCCCCACGCCTCGCCCCTCCAGATCCGCACGCACCGGATACGCAATCCCCAACTCAAATGGCCACTGCGTCGGCCGGTCCATCGCCGGAAACTCCACCAATCGCCGCCACACCACCCCCGGCGGCGCATCGATCTCCACCGTGCTGGTCAGCTCGATCATCGCCGGCTGCAACCGCGCCACATGCTCCGCCCCACCGTCGTGCACAAAAGTATGTCCGCAATCCCCACCAGCGCGGAGATTCCGGCCGCACAAAACAGGCTCGCCGACGCATCCCGCGGAAACCACCGCGCCCATGCCGGCCGGTCATTCACGACATTCGTGCCGGACGGGCAAAAGTTCCCCCGGCGCTCCGGCGGCATCGATCCACGTGACATCGAACGTCCCTTCATAACCGAACAATCGCCCGAACCGTTCGTTCCGCACATCCACCCGAATGCGAAACTTTCCCACCGATTCGTCAAACCACTCGCACACCTCGGCAACGCCGGCCAGCGCCCCCGGAATGCAAAATCCCAGGCAGCCTTCGTAAAGCCGCTGCCCGCCGCTGCGAATCCGCAGCCCCCCGCGCTCATCCGCCGACAGCGCCAAGTCCACCGCCAGGTGCTCGTGTGTCCCCAGATAATCGACCACACACCCGCGACGCGCGCTGTAAATCATGTAGGCATCAAACCTCCGCCGCCGCCCCGGCACATCGAATGTGCGAATCCACGTCACGGTCTCCCGGCCAAACGGGTCCCGATAGGCATAGTTCTCCACCACGAATTCCGCCCCGTCGCACGTCTCGGGAAACATGATCCGCCGCACCGTCCCCAGCCGCAGAAATGGCCACACCCACGGCCCGCCGCGCCACATCCGCTCCATCACCCCCACGCCCACGCACGCCCGCCCCGCCGCGCTGCTCACGCCGAACCGCTCGCGAATCCTCGGATGCAGCTTGCCGAACTCCCGCCCCATCGCCTGCTCGTAAATCGATTTCATGGCCGTGCTCCTGTCGGTCCTTTCGGATTCCCCCGCGCGCTCCACCGGCACGCCGATGCCGTCACGACATCCGGCAACAGCAAGCAGGCGATTACCGACAGCGCCGCCGTCGCCGCGTTCAGCGTGACCACGTTGAAGGGCGCCGCGATCAGCTCGGGCGCAGCCTTCATCCCCATCACCAGCGCCGGAATCATCGCCAGGGCGCTGACCACCACGGGCCACCGGCGCCGCCACAACAGCAGGAGCACCACGCCCATCGCGATCTCCACCACCCCCATCCCGCGCACGAACGCCGCCGGATGCGCAATTCCCAAGGCCGCCGTCATCCGCACCTCCTCCCTGTGCGGCCCCAGCAGCTTGGGAAACAGCCCCTGGTAGAACCAGATCCCCGCGGCAGTCGCGCGCGCCACCGTGTACGCCACGGCAATCCGCATCGACGTCTCCGGCGCCACGCCGGTCGTGGCCCAGCGCCCCAGCCGGTCGAAACTCCACGCCGTCGCCCACGCCGCCGCCCGCCGGAAAAACAGCGCATCGACCGCCCGCCCCAGCCAGCCCCAGCGCACGCGATAGTCGTAGCCGGTGATGAACCGCACGCCCTCCGCCTCCGGCACGTAACGCCAATATCCGCTGCCCTCCCGAATGAGCGACCGCCGATCCTCCGAAAAAAACCGCAGCGCCGAACTGCTCTCCCCATTGTCCGCCGCCTTGCTGCCCACCGTGACCCCCGTGCCCCGGATCACCACGCCCGGCACGATGCGCTTGGCATACGCAAACGCCTGCGGTTCGCCCGGTTGCGGCTTGGGCTGGTAGCGAATGCGGGAAAACCGCAGATCCCACCGCTCATGGAAGTCCGGCGCCTGCGTCAGCGTCCACAAACGCTCCCGATCCGCCGGAATCAGCCGCTCGACATAAATCCCCATGGCATACCCTCGTCTATGCTTGCAGTTATGTCTGACGAAAGAGAAATGACTGGGCAAAAAAATTATGCGGCCGCTTCGCGCGAACAGCGGTTCTCGCACGAACGGCGCCGGGCGACCCAGCGGTACGCGCCCGTCAGGAGCGGCCGCAGCAACCGGATGTCCCACAGCCACGCCACCGGCCGCGCCCACCAGATCGTGCGCGCGATGCGGGCGATCGCCTCCGCCCCGCCAACAACCCGCAAATCGCGCGTCACCAGCTTCATCTCCGTCAGCGGCCGCGGAGCGAAATGCCGCCCGACCGGACTCTGCAGCGCCGCCAGCCGGTATCCGCGCCGATGCAGCAACGCCGCGAACTTCGCCGCCCCCGCGCGGCAGAGCGGACAGTCGCCGTCATAAAGAATCCAGGGCCCCGTGCGTTCCCAGCTCGTTTCCAGAATCCTGTCCATCGCCGACTCCACGTTTCAGGGGTGGTGGTGGGGATCACCGCCCGATCAATTTTCCGATCGCTCCGCCCATGCGCGCCAATTGGCGCCATCCCGCCGGCGGCAGTTTGCGCACCTGCCCGTACCATCCGGACATAGACTCCATGAACTCCGCGAGTTCCGAGAGGCGGCGCTGCGCCAGTTCATCCTTATCGGCTTTGGCGGTCGCCACGCACTCGCGGAGAATGGCGACCGTGGGGTCGATCTCCCGTTTTTTGCGTTCGTCCATGATGGTCTGAAACAGCGCCCACACATCGTGAATGCTCTCGAAATGGTCTCGACGGTCGCCCATCACATGCACGATCTTCACGATGCCCCAGCCTTGAAGCTCCTTGAGGCTCGTCGAGACATTGGAGCGGGCGACGCCGAGCGTGTCGGCAATTTCCTCGGCGTGGAGGGGGGCGGGGGCGACGTGCAGGAGGGCATGAATCTGCGCCACCGTCCGATTGATGCCCCAGCGCGTGCCCATTTCGCCCCAGTGCAGGACAAACTTCCCAGTCGCCGGCGTAAGCTCCATGTGCGTCTCCAATTTCAGTATTTACAGAAATAACAAATAGGACTGTGTAAGTCAAATGAAAAAACAGCGGCTTTGAATTCCGTCCCGGATGGCGCTACTATCCCGCCCGAGGTTCCCCCCGTTCGGAACCCCACCCCATGGCGCCCCCTGGAGCCTTCCCGTGGCTGTTTTTTTTCTCGTCATCATCAGCGTCGGCATCGTCGTCGGTTCGGGCGTTTATATCGCCGTGATGAACAAAATGTGGTACGACCAGCAGCGCCGCCGCGCCGATCCCGGCGATCAGCCCCCACGCGAATAGCGGCACTTCCACCAGCATCCGCGACAGCCCTATCGCACGTCCTTATCCAGTCCGGAGAGGGGCCCGGCGCCCGAGCCCCTCACGCCTCGCATTGTCTGCCGCCCTCCACCGCGCTACCATTCCCGGTTCCTGTGCCTCGCGAGGTCCCATCATGGCCCAGCCCGCTTCCCACCCGCCGGCCCCACGCACCCTGGGCCAGCTCAAAGCCGCCAACTACCGCTCGCTCTCCGTCAAAGACGAACTCCGCAAAAACGTGATCGCTCGCCTGCGCTCCGGCACCGAGCTTTTTCCGGGCATCCTGGGCTACCGGGAATCCGTCATTCCCCAGATCGTCAACGCCATCCTCTCGAGGCACGACATCCTCTTTCTCGGCCTGCGCGGACAGGCGAAAACCCGCATCCTCCGCATGCTCCCTGAACTGCTGGACGAGTGGCTGCCCGTTCTCTCCGGCACGGAAATCAACGACGATCCGCTGAACCCGATCACGACCGCCGGCAAACGCCTCGTCGCCGAGCAGGCCGACGACGCCCCCATCGAATGGATCCACCGCTCCGCCCGATACCACGAAAAACTCGCCACCCCCGACGTCACCATCGCCGACCTCATCGGGGAAATCGATCTCGTCAAACACGCCCAGGGCCGTTACCTCTCCGACGAATCCACGATGCACTTTGGCCTCATCCCGCGCACCAACCGCGGCATCTTCGCCATCAACGAGCTTCCCGACCTCGCCCCGAAAATTCAGGTGGGGCTCTTCAACGTCCTGGAAGAACGGGACATCCAGATCCGCGGTTACCCGATCCGTCTCAACCTGGACGTCTGCATGGTCTTTTCCGCCAACCCTGAGGATTACACCAATCGCGGCCGCATTGTGACGCCGCTGAAAGACCGCATCGGCTCGGTCATCCGCACGCATTATCCGGCCACGGTTCAGGAAGGCATCGAGATCGTCAAACAGAACGCCTGGCTGGTGCGTTCGCAGGGGGGCTTAGCGGAGCCGCGATCGTCGGGGAGCGGTGGTTCCGCGGACGGTTCCACGGAGATTCTCGTTCCGCAATACATTCATGAAATCCTTGAAGAATTCGTTCGCCAGGCGCGCTCGAGCCCGCACATCAACCAGGCCTCCGGCGTGTCCGTGCGCTGTTCGATCGCCAACGCCGAGAACGTGGTCTCTTCCGCCGAACGCCGCGCCATCGTGCTGGCCGAGAAACGCGTGGTCGCCCGGGTGGACGATCTCTCCTTCATCACGGCCAGCTCGCGCGGCAAGCTGGAGCTGATGCTCGCCGAGGGCGAAAACGCCGAGGACAAACTGATTCACGCGCTTCTCGGGGAAGCCGTCAAGCAGGTTTTCTCGCGCCGCGCCGAGCTCTCGCAGTTCGACGAGATCGCCATGCAATTCAAGGGGGGCGTCACGCTGCAGGTGGGCGACGACGTGCCCACCTCGGTGATGCTCGAGAACTACACCCACATCAAAGGCCTCAAGCAGGCCGCGACCACGCTTGCGGCGGATCTGGGCCTCGATCCCAAGGATCCCGCCTCGGTCGTTTCCGCGGGAGAGTTTCTGCTCGAAGCGCTCTACGTGAACAACCGCCTCAGCAAGGCGTCGATCCGCGGAAAGACGTTTTTCCGCAAGTAACCTTCGGTTCCCAATACGGCACAAGGCGGCCTGCGCGGCCTGCGGGCCGACATGGGCGGGACGCCCATGCCACGTGCTCTCCCCCCCGAAAAAATTATTTTTCCGGTTCCCTCCCGGCCGGGCATGTATTCTTGTATGTGGATGCTCACGACAGAATCCGACGCCCTTCGCCAGTACGCCGCCTCGCGCTCGTCCGACGCCTTCGCGCAACTCGTGGCCCTCCATGCCGACTGGGTTTACGCCGCCGCCGCCCGACTCGTGCGCGACCGCCAGCTTGCCGAAGACGTCACCCAGGCCGTCTTTCTGCTGCTCGCCCAACATCCCCACAAGGCTACGGGAAAATCCCTCACCGGCTGGCTTTTCAACGTCACGCGTCACTGCGCCGCGCACGCGCTGCGCGCCCAATCCCGCCGCGCCGCACACGAAAGGCGGGCCGCCACCATGATGCACAACACTCCTCCCGACGACGATCAGCTCTGGAACGATCTCTCCCCCACGCTCGAGCGCGCCGTCAGCCGCCTCCGTGATGCGGACCGCCGGTTGATCCTCCAGCGGTTCTATCAAAACCACTCCCTCGCCCAGATCGGCCAATCGCTGGAGATCTCGGAGGACACCGCCCGCAAGCGCGTCAACGCCGCCGTCGAAAAGCTGCGCGCCCTGCTCAAAGTCACGGGCGTCCCCGCGGTCGCGCTCGCCGCTCTCCTGGCGGCCCGCATCGCCCCGGCCGCTCCCGCCGCGCTCAAAGCCTCGCTCTGCGCGGGCGCCGTCGCGCCCTCCGCCGCCACCCTTTCTCTCGCACATGGAGCCGCCCGCATGATTCTGTTCTCGCAGACCAAGACCGCCGCCGCCGTAGCCGCCGCCGCCCTTCTGCTCACAGGCGCCGGCTACCTCGCGATCCGTTCGACGTTCGCCCAGAGCCCCGCCGCGCCGCCCGCGCGTCTCGCCGCGGCGCCCGCCTCCGCTCCCAAAACCGCTGCCGCGAAACCCGACCTCGCCACGCCCCAGGGCGCCTACCTCGCCGCCATGACCGCCCTCCGCCAGGGCGACCGCGCCGCTCTCTATCGCTGCCTCACGGCCGATCCGGCGCGCACCCCGCTGGCCATCGACGCCGCCCTCGCCTGGAACCTCGCCGAAAACCACCTCTTTGCCGCCGCCGACAAGCGTTTCGGCCCGCAGGCCTCGACGCCCCTTCGCAACGGCACCGTTACCATCGACATGATCGGCGACCTCTTCGCCTCCGCCCTGGGCACCGCCGCGGTCGTCAAGAATCCCACCCCCGATTCCGCCGAACTCAGCATCGACGTCCCCCCCGAACTCCTCGACCACGTTCCCGCCGATTGGAAGTCCACCATCCAGAAATGGTCCGGCCGCCCCATGCGCTTCGTCAAGCAGGGGGCAGAGTGGAAGTTCGACATCGATCACTCGATGCAGGTGACCCCCGACATCGCCCCCACCGGAAAGACGCCGGCCGACGACAACCGGTCAATCACCGCCATGCTCATCGAAATCGCCCGCGGCACCGACAACGTCGCCACCGATATCGCCGATGGAAAAGTGCCCACCGTGCTCATCGCGGGCCAACAGCTCACCGCCGTCACCGACGCCGCCATGGAACGCCACGCCCTCACCCACTTTGATTTCCACATCCTTCCCTACGGTCCCGAGTCCACCCCCGGCGCCATGCCCTGACGACCCGCCCGCAGGAACTCCACCGGCAACGCCGTCTTTCCCCCGATCGCCAGGTCCGCCAACGCCTCGCCCATCACGCTCGCAAACTTGAACCCGTGCCCGGAAAACCCGGCCGCGAACACCACGCCGTCCGCGGCCTGATCCACCACAAAATGATGATCCGGCGAATTGGTGTACAAGCACACCTTCATCCCCATCGCCGGCCCGTCCGCCGCCGGCAGATGCTCGCGCAGCACGCGCCGAATCACCGTCCAATCTCCGGGCCGCTCCGTCCGATCCACGGTCTCCGCGGCACAACGCTCACCCGCCACGTGATGCGCCACCTTCAACCCCACCGGACCGCCTTCCCAATTTCCATCGCGCCCGCCGCCCAATCCCGCCAGCGGCGGTCCATACACCAGGCCTCCTTCTTCCACCTCCATGCACCAGCTCGGAAAGGCACCGATCGCAAACCGCTCCGGCTCCTTCGGCCACACCCAGCCCATCACCTGCCGCGTCACGGCGAGCTTCCCCCGCAATCCCTCGAGCAGCCCCGCACTCCAGGCTCCCGCCGTCACCACGATTTTGCCCGCCGCATACTCGCCCCGATCCGTCCGCACGCGATACCCTCCGCCCGCGCGCTTCCACCCGACCACCCGCTCGCGCGCCCGTATTTCCGCGCCGCGCTTCATCGCTCCGGTCGCGAACGCCGCCACCGCCGCCTCCGG
This sequence comes from Phycisphaerae bacterium, assembly GCA_035548175.1. Lineage (GTDB taxonomy): Bacteria > Planctomycetota > Phycisphaerae > WQYP01 > WQYP01 > CALCHA01. The sequence continues at coordinate 15,803 of DASZTO010000029.1, forward strand.
CCGCAAAAATCCCGCGTCCGCCTCGTACACCCCCTCCATCCCCGCCGCGGCCAAGCCCCGAAACACGCCCCATCGCCGCTGGATCTCCGCCCCGCTCAATCGCTCATGGGCCAGGCCATGCGCCCGCGCGCTGGCGATGCTCCCCTCCACCAGTGCGCTCCCGGACCCGCCCCCGCGCCCCATGTACAGCCCGCCCGTGATCTCCAGCACCCGCACCCCCTCCTCCCGCTCCACCATCCGCCACCGCTCATACGCCCGCTTCAATAGCGGCACGTAATGCGCATGCTCGTAATACGCCATCCGTATCAACCGCGACTGCCCATGCGAACTTCCCCACGGATGCGGCACGTCAAACTGCTCCACCCCCGCCGCCTTCACACCCCGCCGCGACAACTCCCACAACGCCGCGCTGCCCATCGCCCCCACTCCCACCACCATCACATCAAACATCCTCGGCTCCTGTCCTCGTCGCCGCGCCTTCCGCTCCGCCGCCCAGCAGCCGCCGCCGCCACCGGTACAGCCGCCACCGCCAGCTCTTGATCGCCCGCCCATAGAGCGGCACCAGCAGGCGGTGAACCCTGCTCCGATAGTGCCGCAGCCAGCGCTCGTAATCCTCCGGATAGTCGAAATCATCCGTGAAATCGTCGATCACCGTGAACCGCTGGCCGCTCGATCCGTGCAGCCGCTCGTACACCCGCCATCCCCCGCAGTTACCTTGGCGTCCCGTCGCCTGTTCCACCTTCACCGCTTCCATGCAGGCTCGCAAGGGCTCCGCACCTGCCGGCGAAAAACTGATCGCAAACAGTTCCCGCCAGGCGCGCCCCGTGTAATAGCTCCCCTCGCGCCTTCCGAAAAACTGATATTCCCCGCGAAACTCCAGAATCGCATCCAGCGCCTTCTCCGTGAAAAACACATCCCCATAGAGCAGCACCGTCTGGCCGCTTCGCCCCCACAGCTCCCGTGAACTCAAAAATTTGTCCGCGTCGCAAAAATGTTCCGGACCATGCGCCGGTACGTGCCGCACGCATCCCGCCCGCTCATACGCTTTGTCAAACGCCACGATCACCACCTCCGCCCCGGTCCGCGCCCGCACCATCCGCACGGTCCGATCCAGCAGCGCCTCCCCGTCCACCTCCACCAGATGCTTGGGCGCCCCGCGATGGTCCCCCCACCGCTCGCCGCGGCCGGCGCACATCAGAATCACCCGCTCCAGTTGATCCGGTGGCTCCATCCGCCGCTCCTCCTGGCTTCCCCACCCATTCCCTCTCCTATCCTTATCGGCCAGGACCCCCTCCCCACGCGCATTAGACATTCCTCCGCTTCGCGTATGATGTTCCGCATGGACGACCCCGCCGCCACGCATGCGCTCCCCTATCTTCCCGGCCCCGTGCGCGAGCGCCCGCCGCGAAAGCCCTTCTCCGTCTGGGAAATCGCCTGCTGGATCGCCCTGGTGCTGGTCGTCGCGGTGCCCATCGCCTTTCCCGACCTCGCCCGCTCCAAGGCCTCCGTGCTCACCCCCGCGCAGGCCTCCCGGGTGATGCCCCCGCCGCCGATGGACCTGCTCCTGCAGTCGCGCTACGTCGTGGGCGTCTCGCAGCTCATGCGCGCAACGAAGCAGCCGGCGCCCGCCGGGCTTACCGATGCCCTCGACCGCAGCGCCCAAACGGATGCCGACCGCTTTCGCGAGCAGCTCGTGATTCGCGAGCTCAAAGGGCCCGACGCCGCCCGCACAGCGCTCGAAACCTTCGCCGCCAAGGATGACGCGCTGGGCGCCGATGCACGCCTCATCCTCCAGCGCGATGGCGTCGAGCCCGCCAAAGACCTGTCCGTCAGCACCCCCGAGGAATTGCAGGCCCATCACGGGTGGTTCGGAGCCCTGGCCCTCTCCCACGACCTGCCTGATTCGGACCCTCGCCGCGCTGCCCCCATCGATGCCGCCGAACGCACCCTTCTTGCCTTCCTGGGCGCCTTCGGCATCGCCGGCATCGCGACGCTCGTGGGCCTTGGGCTGCTGATCCTCTTCATCGTGTGGCGCGCCACGGGAAAACTCCGGCCCGCAAAGCTCCCGCCCGACGCCTCCCCCCAACGCCGGCCCTACCTCACCGGCTTTACCATCTACGTCGCGCTCATCAGCACCGTCTCCCTCGCGCTCCTCCAACTCGGAGCGCCCAACTGGGTCCTCGTCCTGCTCTATTTCGGCAGCCCCTTCCTTGCCATCCTGTGGGTCCTCATCTGCGGCCACTCCTGGAAACAAATCCGCGCCACCACCGGTTTCAACCTCGGAAAAGGCTTCTTTCGTGAAATCTTCGCCGGCATCATCGGCTATATCGCGGGACTCCCGCTGCTCGTCGTGGGCGTCATCTTCACCATCCTGCTCATGCGCCTCTCCGGCCTCAACGCCTCCCACCCCATCGAAGGCGCCATCTCCACCAACCCGATCCGCCTCGCCATCCTCCTCGGCCTCGCCTCGGTTTACGCCCCACTCACCGAAGAACTTCTCTTCCGTGGCTTTTTGTACGAGCACTTGCGCTGGCGCCTCGGGTACGTCTCGTCCGCCATCATCAGCGCCTTCATCTTCGCCGCCGTCCATCCCCAGGGCTGGCCCGCCATCCCCACGCTCGGCGCCATCGCCTTCACGCTTGCGACGCTGCGCGAATACCGCGGCTCGCTCCTCCCCGGCATGGCCGCCCACGCCCTCAACAACACGTTCGTCCTCATCCTGCTCGCCGTCGCCATCTCCTGACCGTTGCCAATTGCCGATTGCCCGCTGCCAAATGACGACACGCGACCCTCCCCAATCGGCAAGGCGATCGGCAATCGGCAATGGGCAATCAAGCCCCCCTGCGTGTATAACTTCTCGTTTGCCCTCCCGGGAGTCCCTCATGCCCACCCTCGCCTTCATCGGCGCCGGCAACATGGCTGAAGCCATCGCCCGCGGCCTTCTCCGTTCCGCGCTCTACGCCGCCCAAGACCTGCGCGCCTGCGATCCCGCCGAACAGCGCCGCCGCCTCTTCACCGACGAACTGGCCATCCACGCCACCGCCGACTGCCGCGAAGCCGCCGCCGATGCGGACATCCTTCTCCTGGCCGTCAAACCCTTCGTGATGGCGGAAGCCCTCGCCCAGCTCAAACCCGCCGCCAAGCCCGACGCCCTCTTCATCTCCATCGCCGCGGGCATTTCCACCGCCTTCATCGAATCCGCGCTGGGCGCCGACTCCCATGCCGCCAAGGGCCCGCGCGTCATCCGCGTCATGCCCAATACCCCCATGCTCGTGGGCAAAGGCATGTCCGCACTCTCCCGCGGACGCTTCGCCACCGATGCCGACATCTTCACCGCCGAGAAAATCTTCAATGCCGGCGGCCACTCGGTCCGCCTCCCCGAATCCGCCATCGACGCCGTCACCGCCGTCTCCGGCTCCGGCCCCGCGTACGTCTTCTTCCTCGCCGAAGCCCTTGCCGCCGCCGGCGCCGCCGCCGGATTGCCCCCCGCCGAAGCCGCCCATCTCGCACGCCAGACCGTCATCGGCGCCGCCGCCCTCCTCGACGAATCCAGGGATTCCCCCGCCGAACTCCGCCGCAAAGTCACCACCCCCAACGGCACCACCCAGGCCGCCATCGAATCCCTCCAGGCTTCCGGCTTCGAACAAGCCCTCACCGCCGCCGTCGCCGCCGCCACCAAACGCTCCAAAGAACTCGGCAAATAACTTCTGACTTCTGACTACTGGCTCCTGACTACTCACCCATGCTCTCCATCGAAACCATCCACACCTTCTCCGCCGCCCACGCCCTCCGCCTCCCCACCGGCGGAACCGAGCCCCTCCACGGTCACGACTTTCGCCTCACCGTCCGCATCGCCGCCGACACCCTCGACGCCCTCGAAACCGTTCTCGACTTCCACCTCCTCGAAGGCGCCGTCGAAAAAATCATCGCTCCTTTTCGCAACGCCAATCTCAACGACCTCGCCCCCTTCAATGTCAGCATCAATCCCTCCGCCGAACGCATCGCGGAGCACATCGCTCAGCAACTCCAGCACATCCTCCCGACCCTCGACCCCGCCGCCCCCTCCCGCCACCTGCGCCTCACGGAAGTCCGCCTCACCGAAGCCCCCAACTGTCTCGCCATCTGGACGCCGGACTAAACCACATCTCCGCGCGTCCCCGGGCCGCGCCCATTTGTCATTTGTCATTCCCGGTCCCCCCGGTTATCGGCCGCGAAAACCGCCTTTTTCCGTCCCATAACGGATAACGCGCACCCGCCTCCCACGCCAAGGTTGCGCGATTTTTCCCAACCCCGCGCGTCCCATAACCGGCCCGGTCCAATAATCCCCCTGCTCCCAACTCCGCAACGCTCCCACTTTTTCGGACGCAAAACCACCCCGCCGTTCCTGCACCCCCCGCGCACTTTCAGCCTCAAGAATTCTTTTCACCCCGCCCGAAGATGCTCCCCGTGCTCGGAGGACCTCCGCCGGCTCCGATGCACCGCTCGCTTCCACCGGCGCCTTGTTCTTCTTCCACCGGAGGTGACACAACCCTATGCGTCCGGCTCGTGGCTGCCGGACTCGCGCATCCCGCCACGCCGTACCTCGCGTTCCCCGCTGCCCCTCCTTGGAAGTCTTTACGGATGAAGATTTCAGGAAGAGGCGTCAGTCCGCAGGGAACGCCCTTCACGGAGGATCTCCATGAGTCGTATCAACACCAATATCTCTTCCATGATCGCGGTCAACGCGCTCAACAAAAACAACATGTCCCTGCAAACCTCTTTGCAGCGGCTCTCCACCGGTTACCGCATCAACTCCGGCAAGGACGATCCCGCAGGCCTCATCGCCAGCGAATCGCTCAAGGCCGAACAGCAGGCCACCAGCACGGCCATCTCCAATGCCCAGCGCGCCGACAACATCATCGGCACCGCTGAAGGCTCCCTCTCCGAAGTCTCCAACCTCCTGGTGAGCATGCAGGGGCTCGTCGGCGATGCCGCCAATCAGGCCGGCCTCTCGCAGGATGAAAAAGACGCCGACCAGCTTCAGGTCGATTCCATCCTCAGCACCATCAACCGCATCGCCAACTCCTCCAGCTTCGAAGGCGTGAAACTCCTCAACGGCACCTACGACTACACCACCTCCGGGCTCTCCACCACTTCCGCCTTCACCTCCATGAGCATCAACTCCGCAAAAGTTGGCGCCACCACTCTCGCCGTCAATGTCAGCGTCATCACCTCCGCTCAGACCGGCAAGCTCGAGTTCCTTGGCTCCAGCAACGGCCTCAACGGAGCGTCGACCGTTTCCATCGCCGGCAACCTCGGCACCGTTCAGCTCTCGTTCGCCAGCTCCACCAAGAGCTCCGCGATCGTCGCTTCGGTCAACCAGTTCAAAGACTCCACGGGCGTCACGGCCATCCTCTCCTCCGACAACAAGTCCGTGACCCTGATTTCCAATGGCTACGGCACAAGCCAGTTCGTGTCCGTCACCTCCAGCAACACCACCGCTCTTTCCACCGTCGACGTCAACAACGTCGCCACGGGCAGCAGCTACGGCCGCAACGCCACTCTCACCGTCAATGGCACTTCCGCCATCTCCGACGGTCTGAGCGTCAAGGCCGTCTTCGGCGACCTGCTCGACGTCAACTTCACCCTCAATGCCGCCGCCAACACCAATGGCGCCGCCAAAACCTTCGGCATCACCGGCGGCGGGGCTACTTTCTCGCTGGGCGCTCAGGTCAATACCGCCAACACCGCCTCGATCGGCATTGGCAATATCAACACCGGGTCCATCGGGAAGGTCGTCTCGAACGGCCAAATCTACAGTCTCTCCGACCTGGGCTCCGGCAAGGCGGCCGCCGTCAACACCGGCGACACCTCGCTGGCCCAGAACATCGTCAACAAGGCGATTCAGGACGTGTCGAACCTGCGTGGCCGGCTGGGCGCTTTCCAGTCGAACGTGCTCGGATCGACCATCGATTCGCTGAACGTCGCCCTGGAAAACGTGTCGAGCTCGGAGAGCGCCATCACCGACACCGATTTCGCCACCGAAACCGCCAACATGACCCGGAACCAGATCCTCGTCCAGGCGGCTGACTCCGTTCTGCAACAGGCCAACTCCGCCCCGCAGAACGTCCTCAAGCTCCTCGGCGGCTGATCCTGGCCGGGCGCCCACGGAGCGGCCTGAATCCCGCCGCTCCTCCCCCTTCTCGCGTCCCGCCTGACCTTGGCGCAGGACGCGAAGCGGGCCCCGGTGGTTTGCCGCGCACGTGAATATGGGAACCCGGAGCGGTTCCAGCAATTTCGGGTGTCGCCCGGGGCCGCCTTGGAACCGGATCACGAGTCCACTCGGAGAGGCAGATGTGCAGCTTGTTCCTAAACTCGCTCCCACATTCCTCCGACGTTCATCTTCGTGATTCGGTGCAGCAATGCAGGATCCAAGGCGGTCCTGGGCAGCCTGGGTCGGCTTTCTAGTGGCGCTTCGCCAGGGAGGTCTTCAGCCGTCGCCGGCTCATGTATTCCTGACCCCGGGGTCGTCCCGGGTCCGGGGTCTTGATCCAATTCCCGGGTGTTTCACGGAAGTTTTGGCCGGTCGTTCCTTACGCTCCGGCATTTGAAACCGGGCTCACGCCCGCCGTGACAATGCCGAACCGTAAGCCCCCCTGATGGCTCACGCCGCGCACGAGAATCGTTGTGTGGGTCCATCCGCCGGCTTCATGGAGGATTCCCACAATGTCGCGTATCAATACCAACGTCTCGTCAATGATCGCGGTCAACAGCCTCAACAAAAACAACAATGCGCTGCAGACCTCGCTCCAACGTCTCTCTACCGGTTACCGCATCAACTCCGGTAAGGACGATCCCGCCGGCCTTATCGCCAGCGAGTCGCTCAAGTCCGAGCAGATGGCCACCCAGACCGCCATCTCCAACGCCCAGCGCGCCGACAACATCATCGGCACCGCGGAAGGCGCTCTCGGCGAAGTCTCCAACCTCCTCGTGAGCATGCAGGGCCTCGTCGGCGACGCCGCCAACCAGGCCGGCCTCTCGCAGGATGAAAAGGACGCCGACCAGCTTCAGGTCGATTCCATCCTCAGCACCATCAACCGCATCAGCAACTCCGCCTCCTTCGAAGGCGTCAAGCTGCTCAACGGCACCTACGACTACACCACCTCGGGCCTCTCGACCGCCTCGGCGTTCACCTCCGTTTCCATCAACTCCGCCAACGTCGGCTCGACCGCCCTCTCGGTCACCGTCGCCGTCGTCGCCTCCGCTCAGACCGGCCAGCTCAATTTCGCCGGCTCTAGCACCGGCCTCAACGGCGCCGCTTCGCTCTCCATCGCCGGCAACGTCGGCACCGTTCAGCTCTCGTTCGCCAGCTCCACCAAGAGCTCCGCGATCGTCGCTTCGGTCAACCAGTTCACCGATTCCACCGGCGTTAAGGCGACCCTCTCCAGCGACAACAAGAGCGTCGTCTTCACCTCCACGGGTTACGGCTCCAGCCAGTTCGTCTCCGTGACCTCCAGCAACTCCACGGCGGTCACCACCGACGACGTCAGCGGAAATGCGACCACCAGCGATTACGGCCGCAACGCCACCCTCAGCGTCAACGGAGCCGCCGTGGAATCCAACGGGCTCGACGTCAACGTCGTCACCGCCAACTTCCAGGCCGACTTCACGCTGGCTTCCAACGTCAATACCAACGGCACCAGCAAGACCTTCGGCATCACCGGCGGTGGTGCGACCTTCTCCCTGGGCGCTCAGGTGAACACTGCCAACAAGGCCTCCATCGGCCTGGGCAACGTCAACACCGGCTCCATCGGCAAGGTCGTGCAGAACGGCACCGTCTACAGCCTCTCCGACCTGGGCTCCGGCAAGAGCGCCGCCGTCAACAGCGGCGACACCTCGCTCGCCCAGAACATCGTCAACAAGGCGATTCAGGACGTGTCGAACCTGCGTGGCCGCCTCGGCGCTTTCCAGTCCAACGTGCTCGGATCGACCATCGATTCGCTCAACGTCGCGATGGAAAACGTGTCGAGCTCCGAAAGCGCCATCACCGACACCGACTTCGCCACCGAAACCGCCAACATGACCCGCAACCAGATCCTCGTCCAGGCGGCTGACTCCGTTCTGCAACAGGCCAACTCCGCCCCGCAGAACGTCCTCAAGCTCCTCGGCTAATCCGAGAGATTGAGCCCCCGACAACCCCGCGGCCCGCGCCCTCAAAAGCGCGGGCCGCTTTCGTTTTGCACCCATCAACGCCCTGGCGCCGCCCCTCCCAAATCAACCCGTTGAACGACTTGTTCCAATTCTTCCTTCTGCCCTGGCTATAATTCGCTCATCCACGCAGGAGCCCCACCATGCACTACGCCTACGGCGAATACGACGGCCAGGACTTCCCCACCCCAGACTCCCTCTTCAGCTACAGCCAGATCATGGACTTCATCCTCGCCTATGGCGAAAAAGCCCTCGACGCCATGCAGAAAATGGACCCCGCCGACGCCGAAATTCTCGAACAGCTCATGAAGGACGGAATGCTCGACAAAGTCGCCGGCCGCTACCGCCTCACCCCCCGCGCCATCAACGCCATGCAGAATCGCGCACTCATGGAAATCTTCTCCCACCTCCCCCGAGGCACGCGCGACGGCCACCCCACCACCAATCCCGGCGCCGCCGCCGACCGCCTCGAAGGCACCAAAAAATACCAGTTCGGAGACCCCATCTCCGAACTCGACCTCAATCAAACGCTCCGCAACGCCCTGGCCCGCCGCCAGCCCGACCCGCCCTCGCCCGCCCCATCCGCGACGGCCAACGGGCAATCGGCAATTCCCTATCCGTTGATCAATATCCGCGAACACGACCTCGAACTTCACCAGCTCGAAGGCTCCACCAACATCGCGCTGTGCATCCTCATCGATATGTCCGGTTCCATGATGCGCTACGGCCGATTCCTCGCCGCCAAAAAAGTCGCCATGGCCCTCTCCGCCCTCGTCCGCCAGCGCTTCCCCCAGGACACCGTCGATCTCGTCGGCTTCTACTCCACCGCCACCCGCATCCGCGAAGAACAGCTCCCCCTCCTCATGCCTAAACAAGTCTCCACCCATGAATACATGATCAACGTCAAATGCCCCCTCGCCGACGCTTCCAAAACCCACCAGCATTTCACCAACCTCCAGCTCGGCATGCAGATGGGCCGCAAAATCCTCGGCGCCCGCCAAGCCGAACAGAAACTCATGTTCGTCATCACCGACGGACAACCCACCGCCCACGTCGACGGCGACACGCTCTTCCTCCAGTATCCCCCCACCCGCACCACCGCCATGGCCACCCTCAGGGAAGCCCTCCTCTGCATGCGCGCCGGCATCCGCATCGCCTCCTTCGCCCTCATCGAAGATTACTACGGCATGGAATGGGTCGAATTCATCGACCAACTCACCCGCCTCGCCAAGGGCGTCGCCTTTTACTGCGCCTCCGGAGATTTGGCGAGTTGCGTCATGGAAAGCTACCTCTCCGGCAAAAAGAAAAAAACCTACATCGCCTGACCTCGCAGCATCGACGTCCCGCCGATGAACGGGCCGCAGCCCGCGCCGGTTCCCCCCCCATCTCACGACCCTCCGCGGACTACCCTGATCAACTGCCCGCGAGCGTCCGCAACTGCGACAATTGCTCGATGAATTCGACTTGCAAGCGCCAGCCGATCCGCATCCTCCGTGCACACCACGATTCCCGCGGTGTCACTTTCAGGCAGTCTCATTTTCTACAATCTGCCGGTCAATCTCCGCCCGATTTGCCTCCACGTAGGCCCACGCATTCGCCAGATCTTGTGCCCGCAGGGTTGGATAATCCTCCAACAATTCCCTTTCGGAGATCCCCCCCCGCCGCGCCTGTTCCAGTACCCACACCGGAATCCGCGTCCTAATGATCCGCGCATCACCGCTGCAAACCGCGGGATCCGACTCAATCCCCGGAAACTCACGCCCCAGATCCCCCACCACGCGCGACACCAGTTCCCGCTTCTCTGCGTCACTCAGCGCCGGCAATAAACGCACCACCTGCTCCAAAGCAACCGTCATAACATGCTCCCAAAGATATCCCCCATCATACCCTCCAGACGCGGCTCCTCAGAACCTCTTCCTCCCCTCCCGCATCCGCACCGCCTCCACCATCTTCTTAAACGCCCCCCGCACTTCCCCCGGCAACCGCCCCGCAAAACTTTTGTCCAGCCCCACCGCCGCTATCAACTCCTCCACGTCCCCCAAATCCTTGCTCCGCGCCGGCTCATGCAACCCGCTCAACAATTTCATCGCCACTAGGTCCTTCAACCGCACTACCCGCACCCCGTCGATCACCGACGCCCGCTCCACCTCCACGCCCGTCTCCGCCGGCGTCACCAGATGAATCGAAATCCCCGCCAACACATGCTCACGCTCCTTCGCATCCCACCGCGCCCCCGCCGCCTCCAGCTCCCGCGCCGCCCGCGCCCGGTCCCGTGTATACAAATCCAAATCCACCGTAGCCCGCGCTACCCCATGCAGATACACCGCGATTCCCCCAATTACCACCCCATCCACCTCCTCGCTCAGCCGCCGCGCAAGGTCCAATATCCGCGCATTATCTCCCGGCATGCCAATTCCTCGGCAAGCCAATCCCCGCCGTCGCCGCATCGCCGCAACACTGCTCATACCCCCACTATAACCCCAACCCCGCCCCCCGCGCCCACAATCCCGACCCACGCTCTTTCCACAAGGGATCGCCCCGCTACGACCGAACCTCCAAAAAATCCTATGACGCCCCCTCCGCCTCGTCCCCCCGCCCCTTCGCTCGGCACAGCCTTTGTTCCACCCCCTGCCGCCCGCCTCGCGCGCGCACCTCTCCGGTCGCTTTGTCCTCCCACGCAGGAGCCTTCCATGTCCAACACGCCAGACACCGCCCATAACGGCAACCCCTCCGCCTCCAACGAGCAGCCTCGCGAAGTCCGACGCCCCGACATCGCCAGGCCCCCGCATGATGACGAACCTTCCCGCAACGTCGGCATGCAGGAACGCATCGTCAGCGGTGCAGCCGGCGCCTTGCTCCTCCTCGTCGGTCTCAAACGCGGCGGACTCCTCACACGCCTCTCCCTGCTCTCCCTTGGCGGAGCTCTCCTCTACCGCTCCGCCACCGGCTATTGCTCCCTCTACGACAAGCTCGGCATCAACACCGCTCATGATCGCCCCGCCTCCCCCGAGGATTACTTTCAGCACGGTGTCCACGTCGAAAAGTCCTACCTCATCGCCAGACCCGCCCCCGAGCTCTACAACTTCTGGCGAAACGTCGAAAACCTCCCGCGCTTCATGCAGCACCTCGAAAAAGTCGAGGAACTCTCCGCCACACGCTCCCGCTGGACCGCCAAGGCCCCTTTTGGCCGCCACGCCTCCTGGGAAGCTGAAATCATCCACGATGTTCCCAACCAGCTCATCGCCTGGAAATCCATGGAAAACTCCACCCTCGCCAACGCCGGCACCGTCACCTTCACCCCCGTCCGCGAAGGCCACACCGAGGTCAAAGTCGTCCTCGACTACATCCCGCCCGCCGGCGCCCTCGGACACCTCATCACCCAGCTCTTCGGCGAAGAACCCTCCCAAACCGTCGAAGAAGAGCTCCGCCGCTTCAAACACCTCATGGAGCACGAAACTCCCGCAGGCCAAGGCGCACAGCAGGCCCCCAAACCCTGACGCCGCGCCCCTCCTCGCCCACCCCATCCTCCTCGCCTACCTGAAATCGGCGCCGCCTTCTCCTATACTCGCCCCCTTCGCCCACGGCCGGCAGTCGATCCGGCAAGGGAACACCGGCAGGAGGACTCATGGCCAGTAACCCCCAGGAAGATGCATCTCGCCCCGATTCCATCGAAGACGCCGCCACCACCGGCGGAATCCCCGTCGCCCCATCGCTCGCCCCCGCGATGCAGTACGTCCACATGGGCGCCCGTCCCACCCTCATCGACCGCCGCGCCGTCCTCATCATCTTCCTCGCGACCCTCCTGGGAATCTCCGCCGGCTTCATCGCGGAATTCCTCCGCTGGCTCATCAACGTCGTCACCAATATCTCCTTCTTCGGCCGCTTTTCCGCCCAGAACATCATGCCCGGACAGGCCGTCCCCCATCTCGGCCTCTGGGTCATCCCCATCCCCATCATCGGCGGCATCATCGTCGGCATCATGGCACGCTACGGCTCCCGCGCCATCCGCGGCCACGGAATCCCCGAAGCCATGGAAATGGTCCTCACCAACGAGTCCCGCATCCCCCCACGCGTCACCTGGCTCAAACCCCTCTCCGCCGCCATCGCCATCGGCACCGGCGGCCCCTTCGGCGCTGAAGGACCCATCATCGCCACCGGCGGCGCCCTGGGCTCCTTCATCGGGCAGCTCGTCCCCACCACCTCCGATGAACGCAAAACCCTCCTCGCCGCCGGCGCCGCCGCCGGCATGGCCGCCACCTTCGGCAGCCCTGTCTCCGCCGTCCTGCTCGCCGTCGAACTCCTCCTCTTCGAGTTCCGTCCACGATCCCTCATCCCCACCGCCCTCGCCGCCGCCGCCGCCACCGGCGTACGCATCTGGCTCACCGGCAACGCCGACCCCGTCTTCAAGTTCGCCCAGAATATCGGCGTCCCCTCCGCCGCCGCTCTCGCCTCCTACATCCTCATCGGCGGCCTCATCGGCATCATCGCCACCTTCGTCACCCGCGCAGTCTATTGGATCGAAGATGGCTTCGAACACCTCCCCGTCCATTGGATGTGGTGGCCCGCCATCGGCGCCGTCGCCGTCGGCGTCATCGGCTACTTCGTCCCCAGAACCCTCGGCGTCGGTTACATCAATATCACCGACACCCTCAACGGCCAGTTCACCCTCAACGTCCTCGCGCTCCTCGTCGTCGCCAAGTTCCTCTCCTGGGTCATCTCCCTGGGCTCCGGCACCTCCGGCGGAACCCTCGCCCCCCTCTTCACCATCGGCGGCGGACTCGGACTCCTCATGGGCGCGGGTGGCGACGCCCTCTTCCACAATGCCGGCATCGATCCCCGCGTCGCCGGTCTCGTCGGCATGGCCGCCATCTTCGCCGGCTCCGCCCGCGCCATGCTCGCCTCCGTCGTCTTCGCCTTCGAGACCACCCTCCAACCCATGGGCCTCCTTCCTCTTCTGGGCGGCTGCGCCATGTCCTACTTCGTCTCCTGCGTCCTGATGCGCAACACCATCATGACCGAAAAAATCGCCCGCCGCGGCGTGCGCGTCCCCGCCGAATACGCCCCCGATTTCCTCGACCTCGTCGCCGTCAAGGAGGCCGCCACCAAAGACGTCACCGCCCTCCGCGACAGCCAGACGCTCGAAGAAGTCCGCGCCTTTCTCGCCTCCCGCACGCCCGAAGCCGCGCACCAGGGCTTCCCCGTCGTCGGCGAAAAGGGCCAGGTCATGGGCGTCATCACGCGCCGCCAGCTCCTCGATCCCCAAGCCGACCCCGCCGCCCCGATCAGCCGCCTCCTCCGCCGGCCGCCCGTCGTGGTCTACGACGACGTCTCTCTCCGCGAAGCCGCCGACCACATGCTCCGCCACGACGTCGGACGCCTCCCCGTCATCAGCCGCGCCAAGCCCGGCACCCTCGTGGGCATCATCACCCGGTCCGATGTGCTCGCCGCCCACCGCCGCCGCCTCCGCGACGCCCTCGATCCCGCGCCCCCCACCGTCTCCATCCCCTTCATGGCCCGTCGGTGACCGATTTTCCGCCGCCGCCGCCGGCCCATTTGCTACACTACCCCCATGGCCATCAGCGAGAAAAAGCGGCTCCTCCAGGACATGTATCGCCCCGACCCGGCGCTCGCCTCGCCCGCTGGCGAAATCCCCGCCCCTCCCCCCGCCGCCCGCGCAGCCCTCATCGAACGCCGCTTCGATCGCGCCGTCCTCCTCTGCGCCCATCTGGGCCTCTACCTCCTCGCCCTCGCCGGCATCGGCGCCATCGCCTGGATGCAATACCGCCACTATCTCGCGGGCCTCGCCCTCGAACCCACCAGCCGCGCATCACGCTACGTCCACGACTTCTTCGCCATCGGCGGCTGCGAGCTTTTCCTCGCCTTCTTCGGCTGCGTCCTCTTCGTCCTCTTTCGCGATTCCCTCCCCAAAGGCTGGCGCTGGATCCCCCTCATCGCACTCTTCGTCCTGATCCCCGCCGGCCCCCTGTCCACCGTTTTCCTCCCCTCCGCATTTCGGTACGGCCGCGACGTCGCCCAGCGCCGCTTCGATACCCGCCAGCTCGCCATTGACGCCCAGGACATCTGCCGCCTCTTCCCCCAGGACGCCAACACGCCCCGCGAAATCAACCCCTCCGACGGCGATTGGGCCAAATTGCCCCCCTACACGCGCGACCTGGGAAAAATCGAATCCGTCGAGGTGTACCCCCGGGGCGTGGCGCTGCGAACCGAGCCCCCGACCTGGCAGGGCCCCGGCGAAGCCATCATCATCCCCGTCCCGCTGCTCAATGGCTCCGACGCCGCCGACCTCGCCGGACAACCCGGCATCACGCAGCTCGGCGGCGAACCGGTGTTTCGCGCCGCGTCCGGCGCTTCGCTCGACCCGCTGTACGATCCCGCCAAGCCTCCTCCCCCGGCCGCGACGATGCCCTGGATGCGCTGACGCCGCTCACCGCAAAACCATATCCGCAATCGTCAGCGCCCCGAACACCAGCCCCACAATCCCGTTGACCGTCATGAATGCGATGTTCACCCGCGAAATGTCGCGCGGCGAAACCAGCGACTGCTCGATCGCCAGCAGCAGCGCCGCGGCGCCAAAGCCAACCCAATACAGCACGTGAAACCCGCCGGTGATGCCCACCCCCACAAACGCCGCCAGCGTCAGCACGTGGCATGCACGCGACATGTGGATCGCTCCCGCCCGCCCGAGCGCCGCCGGCAGGGAATGCAGCCGCTGCTCCCGATCAAACGCTTCATCCTGCAACGCGTAAAGAATGTCGAAGCCCGCAACCCACACGGTCACGCCGAGCGTCAGCAGCAGGATCGTCACGAGCCGCGATCCCCACGCCGCCCCCGCCCCGCCGGCAATCGCAATCCACGCCGACAGCGGCGCTAAACCCAGTGACAATCCCAGCCAGAAGTGGCACAGCGCCGTGAAACGCTTGGTGAACGAATAGCCACCGAGCCACGCCAGCACCGGCAGCGCAAAAACCAGCGGCCACGGGTTCGCGAACAGCGCCCAAAAACCCGCCGTCGCCAGAAGGAACAGCACGATGCACGCCCCCAGCGTCGCCGCCATGAACCGTTCGGAAACCGCCCCCGTGACCGACGGCCGCCGCGCCGTGCGCGGATTCGCCGCATCGAAGCGCCGGTCCACCAGCCGATTCACCGTCATCGCCCACGTGCGCGCGATCACCATGCACGCCAAAATCAGCGCCACCCGCCCCATCGCCCCCCCCGACATCGGCGACACGCCCATCGCGCCAAACGCCCAGAATGTCGCGATCAGCGCGAACGGCAGCGCAAAAATCGAATGCGCGAACTTGATCAGATCCAGAAAAATCGCAACCTGCCGGCCGATCGCCGGCGCAGCGGTGGGGGGGCGGGAATCCACACTCGGTGAAGCCGGATCGGTCACGAGGCCATCCTCCACGGCGGCAGCGCGACATGGCGGCATAGCGCCGGAAACAGCGACCCGAACGCTCCTTCAAATACCCGCCGGGCGTGAAAAAAATCATCCACCGCGGGGGCCAGCTCGATCCCGTGCCGCAGCCGCGCCGACATGCGCGTGAGCGCCAATCGCATGCCGTCGAGCGTCGCATAACTGGTGAGCCAGTCATCGGCGATCATCGCACAAACGGCATGCGTCGCGCGTTCCGGCAGAAGCGCTTGTACCGACAGCAGGATGTCGTATACGCGCCGCGTGAAAACCGGAAGCGGATCCTGACTGTGCTCGCCCCAACCCGCCGCGAGAACGTGATCGAAAAATACATCCGCCAGCACCGGCGAATACCGGCCCCACCGCCCCTCCAGCGCCGCCGCCGCCCTGTGCATCCCGGCATGAGCATCCGCAAACCGATCGATCCGCCCATGCAACTCCAGCCCCGCCCGCATCCCCGCCGGCAACGCCCGCCGCGCCCGCCCTTTCACCCAATCCGCAACGACATTCCCCGCAAGCATCGCGTCGTCGGCCGGCGAAAGAAAGGCATGCGCGAGAAGGTTCATGGCGTCAATTCAATTCACCGGGTCTCAGGTGTTGCCGGGCACCGTGCCGTACCCGCAGCACGTGCACCGTATCGCCAATAATTCTAAACAGCACCCGGTAACGCAACACAACGATCTGGCGAATCTCCGTCGATTCATGCGCCGATTCCGCTGCAATGGGATGCCGTTTGGGGAAGTCGGCCAGCGCTTCGCACGCCTTTTCCAGAAGGTCCAACACCCGTTTCGCGGACGATGGAGAATCGTCAACGATAGTCGCATGAATCTCGTGAAGATCCGCGATCGCCTGAGGTGTCACGTTGACTTTGTAGGTCATCGCTTGCGCCGCCGGACCGTCTGTCGACGCGCCATCGCGAAGGCTTCCTTCACGGGCAAACCTTCTCCGCGCTCCGCAGCCTCAAGGGCAGCCCCGAGTCGTGCCGCTTCCAGTTCATCCAGCAATTTTCCGTACGCCGCGGCATCCTGAATCACGATGCTTGCACGTCCGTTCACCGTCAGCACCTCCGGCTTCCCAGTCTTGCTCAGCCGCCGAATATGCGAACGCGCGTTCCTCTGGAAATCCGAGAGCGGTCGAATGTCGTCTGGCGCAAGCATGGCAACCTCATGAAATTTACTGCTTTAAGCATGCTATCGCCGTTCGTGGCGATATGCAAAGTCTATCCCTCTGCATTGCCGGACGAATGGCGCGGTACGCAACCTTCGCTCCACCGCGGCGCCAGCGCGTGCTCCACCTCCAGCAAATCCAGAATCCGCGCCACGACGAAATTCACGAGGTCGTCGATCGTCTGCGGCAGCGTGTAAAAACCCGGGTTCGCGGGGCAAAGGATCGCGCCGGCCTGCGCCAGTTCCAGCATGTTCTTGATTTCGATCAGGCCCAGCGGCATCTCGCGGTGCACAATGATCAGACGCCGCCGTTCCTTCAGCGTCACCTGGGCCGCGCGGGAAACCAGGTTGTCGCCCAGGCCGTGCGCCAGTTCCGCCAGCTTGTTGTTCGAGCAGGGCACCACGACCATGCCCTCCGTCTTGAAAGAACCCGAGGCGATCGAGGCGCCGACGTCTTTGTAGGGCAGGAGCGTGATTTTGTGATCCGGGTTGCCGGCGAGCGCCGCGGGATCGATGGCTTCCATGCCCAGTTCATCGTGCAGCAGCCGCCGGCCATAGGGAGAAACGATCAGAAAAATCTCCGCGCCGGCGGCGTGCAGCGACTCGATCAATCGCTTCGCGTACAGCGCGCCCGAAGCGCCGGTGATCGCCACGATAAAACGCTTAGACCTGGCCATCTTTATTCCTTGTCAAAATGCGCCGCACGACGTCAGGTCCGAAGCCGATGGTGGCAAGGGCGAAGATCGCGAAAAAGAAATAATGGCCGTGCGTGATCTCGAGAATCGCGGCAATGATGAATAGCGTGATCAGCGGCGCTTCCACCCAGAGAGGAAGCTGGCGGGCGGGCTTGACGTCCCTCATTCGACCTCCTCTTCCGCGAGAAAATGCCGTTCGATCAGCGCGTGCTGGTTGTACCAGTCGTAAATCTGCGCGTGGTTCAGGAAATCGTCGCCATATTTTTCGCGCAGCTCGTCCGAGTGATCCTCGCCGCGGCAATCGCGCAGGTGATCCAGCAGCGACATGCTGGCGAAAAACCAGGTCGGCTTCACCAGGTCCGGCAGTTCCTCGCCGTAATGCGCGACGCGCTCCGAGCCGAAGATGTCCCGGCAATGTTTGCAGCGCCAATCGCAGCGGATTACGTGGCGGACGATTTTGTTGGGACCTCTCACGGGAACTATCCACAAATTCACACGAATCGGCACAAATGGTTGTTAACTTCGAACGCCTCTGTAGCACACGCAGATGCCGAAGGTCAGGGGGCGGGCGACCACGTTGGCGAAACCGGCGGCGCGCATGCGGGTTTGCATGGCCTCGCGGCTGATGAAGGTGTTGACGCTTTCGGGCAGGTATTTGTAGGCGCCCGTTTTGTCGCCGGAGATCAGCGTCGCGGTCCGCGGCATGATCTTGCGGAAGTAAAAGTTGTACAGGCCGCGCATCAGGGGATTCGTCGGCAGCGAAAATTCGAGAATGATCAGCCGCCCGCCGGGCTTGAGCACGCGCGCGAACTCGTCGATCGCCCGGCCCCAATCACTGACATTGCGGATGCCAAAGGCGATCGAAACGATGTCGGCGGAAGCCTCCGGCAGCGGGAGAGCAAGGGCGTCGCCCTGAATGAGCGCGGCGTGCGCGTTCTTCTTACGCGCGATGGGCAGCATCTCGTAGGTAAAGTCGATGCCAAGGGTGCGCCCGGTGGAATGAGCGCCGCGCGCTTTTGCGAACTTGAGCGTCAGGTCGCCGGTGCCGCAGGCGACATCGACGATCGTATCCGTCGATTTCACCTCAGCCATTTTCACCGCGACGTTGCGCCAGTGCTGGTCCATCCACAGCGAGTGGAGGCGGTTGTTGAGATCGTAGGAAGGCGCGATGGCGGAGAACATCTTGTTCACGCGCGCGGCCTTGTCGTTGACCGCGTGCGGATTGGCCAGCAGCGGATCGGTCCAGGCGGGTTCGGAAACAGGCGGCGCCGCAGGCGCGGGGGAAGCCATTTCAAGGAATCCTGAAACGCGTGAAACAGTGCGATTATAGAAGCCTTCTCCCGGGAAACGAAACGCGGCGGCGCATCGGAGCGCCGCGCGGCGACTACTTCAGATCGCCCTTCGCCGAGCGGGCGGGGATCATCACGACGTCAAACGGCTGGCGGCCGCTGATGCCGCCGAACGGCAATTGGCCGGCGTCGGGGTACGCTTCCTTGGCGTCTTGCGCCTGCTGGTTGGATTGGGTCCAGATGTTGTCGTTGTTCTGGCCGATGTCGGGGCGGCGGGCGAACTCCGCGTGGCCGTCGGCGAAGCCGATGTTCTGGCCGTCGAAAAGATGGTTGGGAGAATTCCGCAGCGTGTCGTTGGAGGCCCCGCCGCCGCCCAGAACCAGCGGATCGGTCGGGCTGGTCGTGGCGACCGGCGCTCCGGGTGCGGGCTGCGTCATCGCTTCATCCTTGCCGGCCTTGGCGCTCAGGTAAGGCGCCACGTCGGAAATGACCGCGAGCGATGAGTCGGAGGTGTTTTTCCAAACCGTCAGCGGCTGGATCACGCCCTTGGCGTCCTTCGGACCCCACATGTAGGCGACGGAGTAGCTGAGTGATCTGGGCGAATCGAAATTCTGATGCCATTGGCCGCCTTGCTGCTGCGGCGAGGGGTTACCGGCGAAGGGATCGCTCCGGCACATAAAGCCCTTGGGCGAGACTTGCCCCCTGAGCACGAGAATCCAGAGCGAGGCGCAAGGGTTGTTATCGAAGGTGTTCCCGGCGTACATCTCGCTGAGGGCGTCGTCGGTGGTTTTGCCTTTGCTCAGTTCGCCCTTGGTGGATGGATCGTAGGTGGTATTGGAGGCGGCGGGCAGGTAGGGAAACAGGTCATCGTTTTCGTTGGCGTAGACGACCATGGACTGCGTGATCCCGCGGGCGTTGGCGGCGCAGGCGCTGCGGTTGGCCAGCTCGCGCGCATGGTCGATGGCGGCGGCTGCGAGCGGGACGACCGTGACGCCGGCGAAAAGCCCGGCGAGGACGGCGGCGACGGCGTCGGCTCTGGTCCAGCGTCTGGGCATGATCGCTTCTCCTGTCCTGATTCCCGAAGGCTATTTCATCACAGGGGGCGGCCGGCGGTCAATTGGAAAACCGCGCGGGGATCGCCCAGGGAGCGCGGGGCCGGCAAAAAAGAGCGGGGGCGGGCTCTTGTGGAGCTCGCCCCGCGCGGTGTTGCAGGCCAATCCTTCTCATGACTCCCACTCCCCGATGGATGCGGCCGGGAGAACTTACTTGAGTTCGACCTGGGCGCCTTCGGCTTCAAGCTCTTTCTTGAGCTTCTCGGCGTCGGCCTTTTCGAGGCCGGTCTTGACGGCCTTGGGAGCGCCGTCGACGAGGTCCTTGGCTTCCTTGAGGCCCAGGCCGGTGGCCGCACGGACGACCTTGATGACGTTGATCTTCTTGTCGCCGGCCGCTTTGAGCACGACGTCGAAGGTGGACTGCTCAGCCGCAGCCGGGGCCGCGCCGCCGCCACCGCCCGCGGGAGCGGCCATCATCACGGCGCCGCCGGCGGCGGCTTCGATGCCGTAGGTGTCCTTGAGGTAGGTGCTCAGCGCCTGGGCGTCGAGCAGGGAGAGGGCCACGATCTTGTCGCCCAGTTCCTTGATTTCGGCTTTCACGTCTGCCATGGGGGAAACCTTTCTTATCTGTTCACCTTCGCCAGCCCCGGCGACGGGCCGGGTTTTAACTGCTCGCGGCAGGCTGTACGACTGGTGAGCGAGGGGATGTCTGAACTGTTAAGCCGCAGCCGGAGCGGGGGCGGCTTCTTTTTCCTTGGCTTTGTCTTCGACGCTCTTGATCTGGCCGGCGATCTTGCTTGCGGGGCCTTTGAGCTGGCCGGCGAGTTTGCGGCCGGGGCCGAGGATCTGGCCGACGATCATGCCCTGGAGCTCCTTCTTGTTGGGGAGCTTGGCGAGGGCTTCAGTGGCCTTGTTGTCGAGGAGCTGTCCTTCGACGATGGAGCCCTTGATCTTGAGCTTGTCGACTTTCTTGGCCTGCTCGACGAGTTCCTTGACGACGTCGACGACCGACTCGCCGCCGTAGACGACGGCGTTGGTGCCCTTGAGCAGCCCGCCGACGCCCTTGAGGCCTGCGCCTTCGAGGGCCTTGGCGGCGAGTGCGTTGCGGACGACGGTCATCTTGACCTGCTTTTTGCGGAGGTCGGAGCGGATGCCGGAGGTGGTTTTCGAGTCGATGCCGATGTAATCGACGACGACGACGGAATCAGCGCCCTGGAACTTGTTTTTGAGTTCGGCGGTGATGAGTGCTTTGACGCGTTTGGACATTTTTGTGGCCTCTGGAAAGAGGGAAGATTTTTCGGTTTCGTGCGGTTACCCCCCGGCAAGCCGGGGGCTATGGGGTTACTCGGTTTCTTCGTGGACGTCGAGGTGGGTGGTGTCGATGGGGATGCCGGGGGACATGGAGGAGTGGACGGTGACTTTTTTGATGTAGGAGCCTTTGGCGGTGACGGGCTTCATTTTGCGGAGGGTGTTGACGAGTGCGTGGGCGTTGGCGGCGAGGTCGTTGTCGGGGAAGGAGAGCTTGCCGATGACGGCGTGGATGTTGCCGCCGGCGTCGTTGCGGAATTCGATTTTGCCGGCGGTGTATTCGCGGACGGCGGTGGCGACGTCGGTGGTGACGGTGCCGGCCTTGGGGGAGGGCATTTTGCCCTGGGGGCCGAGGACCTTACCGAGGCGGGCGATCTTGGGCATCATGTCGGGGGTGGCGACGGCGACATCGAAATCGGTCCAGCCGCCGTTGACCTTGGCGACGAGTTCATCGCCGCCGGCTTCGACGGCGCCGGCGGACTTGGCGGTGTCGACGTTGCCGCCCTGGACGAAGGCGATGACGCGGTTGGTCTTGCCGATGC
Organism: Phycisphaerae bacterium; assembly: GCA_035548175.1. Classification (GTDB taxonomy): domain Bacteria; phylum Planctomycetota; class Phycisphaerae; order WQYP01; family WQYP01; genus CALCHA01. Next base: position 37,477 of record DASZTO010000029.1, read on the forward strand.
CCTTGGGAAGGCTGACGGCGCCGCGGACCATCTGGTCGGCCTGCTTGGCGTCGATGCCCAGGTGGACGACGATGTTGACGGATTCGTCGAACTTCGCCTTTTTCATCTGCTTGAGCACGGGGAAGGCCTGCTCGAAGGTGATGGGGGCGGGGGGGACGAGCTTGGCGGCTTCCTTGTAGCGTTTGCCGCGGAATTGGACGGCCATGATGCCTCCGGGAAAAGTCAAAACGCAAAACTCGAAACGCAAAACCGTTTGCGGTTGAGGGATCGTCGGATTTTGGGGGGAGGGAAGCGGGGGGGGAGTCGCGGGTCCGTCGATCGGGGGATCGGTGGGACATTTGCGAGTCGCCCGGCAGGTGGGTGCCGCGCTTCCACTGTTACCGCCCGTGGTCCGGCGCTTGAGAGAAGGGGATTGTAGGGGAAGGTGGGGGGATTTGCAATTTTCCGCGGTCCGGATTTTGGCTTTTTGGTGTACGGGGCAGGGTCCGGCGAAATAGGGTAGTGAAATAGGCGAGTAGAAATAGGCGAGTTACTGGCCCATTCGCCGACAGAGGGCTGTGCGGGCGGGGATTTGGGGGAGGAGCATGTGCGCGACAGTGTGAATTGGGGGGATTTTCGGCGGAATATGGCCATTTCAGCTCCCTCTCTGTTTGGTAAACGTAAGGAGCCTGGGATTGGTTCCGGGATTTTGCGGGGGTGGGCGATTTTTTGGTGTGACTGGCAGGTTGGCGGAAGCGGGGGCGATCTTGTTGAGGTCATGTGATTCTGGGGCGGCGGAGGCAGCGGGCGAGGGTGGAGACGAGGTCGCGGGCGGAGCGCGGGAATGTAAGTGCGCCGGCGGCGATGAAACTGAGCGAGAGGAGTCCGCCGAAGACGAGGGCGAGGATGGCGGTGAGCTGGAGGATGAGGGCGGCGGCGGGCGCGGGGATGGCGGAGGGGAGCGGGGGTGTTGAGCGGTAGGCGATGGGAGGGGGCATGAGGGCAGGGTATCCGCGCGAGCGGGGGAAGGAAATAGGGGGCATGGAGCGGTAGCCGCGGGCCTTGGGCGCATCGGCCTTCGGCCGAAAATCGGCGGGACGCCGATGCCGCGATGATGGCGACGCCCGCGAGGTGGGGGTTGAGGATTTTGGAAGAGCGGGGAGGCGCTGAAGCGGATGGCGGAGGGGGGGAGGGGGTAGAATGAGGGGCGCGGGGGAACGTGGAGGTGGGTGATGCGGACGAGATGGTGGATCGTGCTGGGCGTTGGGGTGGTGGTGGGGTTTTTGGGGGAGGAGGTGGTGGGGGGATGGCGGCT
>DASZTO010000030.1:0-29120 GCA_035548175.1 Phycisphaerae bacterium
GGCCCCCTCGTCGCTCTTCCCGGCGACCTGAACGCTCCCGCCGCCGGCACTGGCATGCACAACCCCGAACAATCCTGGGACCTGCCCCCCCTCTCCGCCAAGGGTGGCAAAGAGGGCATCACCGTCATGCTGCTCGGAGGAACCCCCCTCGTCGCCACCGGCGCCGCCGGCACCCTCGAAACCGACCCACCCACTGGACCAGGCAGCGAATCGCCCCCACCCGCCGCCGCCACGCCCGAAGTCCGCATCCGCTGGCAGGACAAGGACGCCCCCACCGGCACCGCCTGGACCGCCGCCACACTCGACCTTGCCAACAACAAACTCAACCTCACCTGGAACGCCGGCTTCATGCTCACCCACCCCGACGCCATCGCCACCGTCTACTGGCGACTCCGCGCCGGAACCATCCTCCGCCGCGGCACCGACTCCAACGCCGCCCGCTACGAATTCCGCCCCTGGCAATCCGCCGACATCGATTTCCTCCAGGACGCGCCCGCCATCAACGCCCCCATCCCCTTCCCCGAAGACGCCACCGTCTCCGCCATCAATCTTCCCCCCGGCTGGCAGCAGGAATCCAGTGGCCAATCCACCGGCGGAACCTCCACCCGCCCCGCGCTCGCCGCCACCCAGATCATCATCCTCCGCAAACCCGGCGAAGACGCCACCGCCACCCCCGAATTCGAGCTCCTCTTCCGCCAGGGCCTCACCGAAGTCGCCAGCACCTACGCCCAAAAACGCCAGGCCGCCGATCAATCCCTCGCCGACGCCCAGGACGAACTCGCCGCCGCCACCCAGGCATCCACCCAACCGACCAGCGCCACCGCCAACGCCGGCCAAACTCCCCAGGAAGCCCAATCCCGCATCGTCCCCCTCACCGCCCAAATCGCCCGTTACAAGCAGGCGGTCGCAGGGTATAACGAACTCGAACGCTTCAACGCCGTGGTCATGCTGGGCGGAACACGCGTCGGAACCATCCATTTTGTCCGAAATCCCGCCGCCACCGCTCCCTCATCGCAACCCACGACACGGTAAGATGGCACTATCGCGGCGGGGATCGGGAGCAGGATCTTTCTCGGAAGTGCGGTTATGGCCGATTATCAGCGGGTGGTGGAATACCTCAGAGACGTGCGGCAGAACGCGAACGGCCTGCCCCAGCAGGTCACCGACGAACTCACGCGCGCCGCCGAGGAATACGCCGCCCTCTGCACCACCGCCAACGACCGCCTCCGCCAATGCTCCACCTTTCTTCAGCAAGGTCTCCGCTCCGAAGCCATCCATCTCGCCGAGCAGCCTCCCAACCTCCTCGATCTCGTCGCCGCCCTTGACCTGCCCGATCCCGACGCCTGGACCGAATACTGCCAGAACAACGGCCTCGCCGTCCCGCCCGCCCTCCAGATGGACCGCGCCACCCAACTCAATGAAGCCTACGCCCAGGGCGCCGGCCTCGACGACCTCCTCGTGACCCACCGCCGCCTCGCCCTCTCCCGCGCCCCCGTGCGCGAACGCCTCGCCGTTCTCCGCCAGATCACGGCCGCTGACACGGGCGGCAACGGCGCCTCGGGAGGCTGGGAAAAAGACGTCCGCCTCTTTGAAAAAGCCCGTCTCAAGGAACTCCCCACCGCCTTCCACCAGGCCATGCGCGAAAAAGACGAGGCCCGCATCCACGAGCTCATGACCGAAGTCCACGGCTCGCCCTGGCTCGAGCTCGTCCCCACTGATCTCGCCCAGGCCGTCTCCGACGCCGACGCCCGCTTCCGCCGCGCCGCCGCCGAATCCGAGCTCCGCCCCCTCGTCGAGCCCCTGCGAGAAGCCTTCGCCGCCCACGATCTCCCGGCCTGTCGCCGCCTCGTCGCCTATTGGAAGCAGGTCATGGAGCGCCACCAGACCGCCGACCTCGCCGCCTCCCTCGTCGATGAAGTGAAACCCGTCGTCGCCTACATCGCCGACGAAGACAAACGCGAAGCCAAGCTCAAACGCTTCCACGACGCCTGCAAAGCCTTCGGCGCCCTCCTCGATCGTGACGCCCCCGACACCGAACTCGAACCCGCGTGGGCCCGTCTCAAAGCCTTTGAAGAGCCTATCCCGCCAGATCTCGATCAGCGCTACCGCGACAAGAAAACCGCCCGCGAACGCGCCGCCTCGCGCAAGCACTGGATGCGCCTCGCCCTCGCCGCCGCCATCATCATTGTCATCGGCGGCGCCGGCGTCTTCGGTGTCATCCTCTTCCAGCAAACCCAGGCCGCCAAAGCCTGGGCCCGCCGTATCGAAGACGCCAACAACCGCCACGACCTCGCCACCGCCGACGGCCTCGTCGGCCAGGTCAAATCCCATCCCGAACTGCAAAACAACGCCGACGTCCTCGCCGCCATCAAGCACACCCGCCTCCTCCACGATGAATTCGACCGCGAACGCACCCAGGTCGCCACCCTCGTCGACGGCCTCAACACCGCCTCCGACGCCGCCGAGCAAATCATGAAACAAGGCAACGCCTCGGACGAACAACTCGCCACCGTCTCCGGCCAGATGCAGCGCGCCTCCGATCAAGTCACCGCCGCGGGCAACTTGTCCTGGGGCGATGCCGAAGGAAAACTCGCCACCGCCATGGTCCGCTGGACGCGCGTCAGCAAAGACCTCGAACGCGCCGAATCCGCCGCCACCGAAAAAGAAATCGGCGACCTCACCGCCGGCCTCGCACGCGATACTCCCGATCCCGCCGTCGATCGCGCCCAGCTCGCCATGGTCTCCGACCGTCTCGCCGCCATTCGCTCCTGGTCCGGCCTCAATGCCGACGCCAAATCCGCCGCCGAAGCCCTCGGCCAGAAACTCGCCGTGCGCCAGCAAGCCTACGCCGTCGAGCAGAACGCCGCCGGCGCCGTCGAGTCCGTCCGCAACGAAGCCACCTCCGCCGCCTCCCTCGCCAAGGCCCTCCTCGATTTCACCAGGCGCTTCCCCAACGATCCCCGCGCCGCCGACTTCAAACAAGCTGCCGCCTACACCGCCTGGGGGGAAGCCGCCGAAGCCTGGCGCCGCTCCGACATCGGCAATCCCCTCCCCGCCACCGCCGCCGAAGTCCCCAAAAAAGTCGATGCCATCCAAACCTACCTCGCCGCCTATCCCGGCACCCCCCTCAAGGCCGGCCTCCAAAATTACGTCGATTGGCTCAAACGCTTCGCCGCCGCCGTCCCCGAACGTGCCGCCTCCACCACCGCCCCGGGCGGACCCGCCGAAGCCCTCGGCTCCTGGGACCTCGCCCTCAGCGACTTCTTCGCCAACCCCCTGCTCTCTCAGCTCCAATACATGGAACGCTCCGACGGCCGCCGCTTCTACGTGATGGGTGACATCAAACGCCAGGACCTCAAAATCCAGGACCAGGTCACCGTCGTTTTCCAGGCCCTCGATCCCAAAGACGCCTCCAAGCGCGTCCCCGTCCTCGTCGATCCCCCGCTCAAGCTCATCACCGAAACGCCCTTGCCCGCGCCGCACACCAAGCTCGTCCAGGCCCTCGCCCAGGAAATCAACCAGATCGATCCCACCAACTGGGAAACCTGGGGCATCGAAGCCGCCGAACGCATCCGCAACGCCGAAGACCTCGACATCGTCGTCCGCGCCGTGCTCCTCCAGCGCATCCTCAAAGCCGAACTCCAGATCGCCGGACCCGAAGTCGGCGACATCTACGGCCCCACCATGGCCAGCCTCGAAAAACAAAAACCCGACGACGTTCCCTGGCTCGATCCTTCCGCCGTCCCCGACAACACCAAGCGCGACCTCGCCTCCATTTTCGCCGCCATGCCCTCCGCCGATTCCGCCAAGGCCCAGATCGCCAAAAACCGCGCCGCCATGCTCCGCATCGTCAAGTTCGACATCACCGGCCTCGGCGTGCTGCTCAAACAATCCGATCAATGGACCGTTGTCGCCAAAGCCGCGCTCCCGCCCACCGGCGTGCTCTACACCGTCCTCCCCGGCGAAGGTGCCTCCGCCACCGGTGAAGTCGCCACCACCGGCCCCGCCGCCGTTCCCGGCGCTCTCCTGCAAATCGGAACCGTGGACCAAGGCAAAGCCACCGTTGACGCAGCCACCGCCTCCCGCGCCCCCCAAGGCAGCATCGTCTACATCCTCGCCCCCTAAAAAATTCCAAGCTTTCGTGTACTTCGTGTTTTTCGTGGCCATTTACGTCTGAAGCAACCCATGACCCAGCGATCCGATTCCCCCGGCAAACAAGTCGTTCGCGCCGCCCGCACGCGCACCACCGCGCCCGCCGAACCCGCAGCGCCGTCCATCGCCGTCGGCACCGGCACCCACGTCGCCTTCGAAGCCGCCCTCGAATTCTTCCTCGCCCCCCTGCTCCCCTTCCTCCGCGATTCCGAAGTCACTGAAATCATGGTCAACGGACCCGAAAAAATTTACGTCGAACGCCGTGGCCGCGTCGAGCTCACCCGCGCCCGCTTCGATGCCGAATCCGACGTCCAGGCCGCCGCCAACAATATCGCCCAATTCGTTGGCCAGACCCTCACGCAGGAACGCCCCCTCCTCGATGGCCGCCTCCCCGACGGCTCCCGCGTCTGCATCGTCCTCAGCCATGCCGGCGGTCTCGCCGCTTCCGGAACCCACATCAACATCCGCCGCTTCGGCCGCGCCACCGGTACCCCCGAGTTCCTCCTCGAAAAAGGCGCGCTCACTCCCATGGCCCTCGAATTCCTCTCCCTCTGCGTCAAAGCCCGCCAGAACATCCTCGTCGCCGGCGGCGCAGGTTCCGGCAAAACCACCCTCGTCAACGTCCTCACCGGCGCCTTCGATGAACACGAACGCGTCGTCGTCATCGAAGACACCCGCGAGCTCCAGGTCCAACGCCCCCACGTCGTCCAGATGGAAGCACGCCCCGCCGACGCCTACGGCCGCGGCCAGATCACCGTCCGTGAACTCTTCGTCACCGCACTCCGCATGCGCCCCGACCGCCTCGTCGTCGGCGAAGTCCGCCGCGGCGAAGCACTCGACATGATCCAGGCCATGACCTCCGGCCATCACGGCTCCCTCACCACCCTCCACGCCTCCAGCCCCCTCGACGCCTGCCACCGCCTCGAAACCATGGCCCTCATGGCCGACGTCGGCATCCCCCTCTTCGCTCTCCGGCGCCAGGTCGCCTCCGCCATCGACGTCATCGTCCAAACCGCCCGCCTCGCCACCGGCCGCCGCCTCGTCACCAGCATCGCCGAAGTTGACTTCGACGACGCTGCCCAGAACTACGTCATCAACGAAATTTTCCGCATGCCCGCCCATCCACCCGTGGAGGGCGAGGATCCCGTCGCCCAATGGACCGGCCACCGCTCCCAATTGCTCGGCCACCTCCGCCAGGAAGGCCTCGACCAATGGATCCAGCACACCCGCCACATGCTCGACTCCGCCGACTAAAAAGCCCCTGGCACGGGCGTCCCGCCCGTGACGGCCCGCAGGCCGCCGCCATAAAAGCGCCGCCCCTCGCCACTGCCCCTCGCACAAAAAATCTTGCCGCCCCCACACTTCGAGTATATTTTATATCAACATTTCCACGGGGTAAGGAGAAACCGCGATGAAGCTCTGGATTATCGGCCTGGTCATCCTCGCCCTCGGCGCTCCCGCAAGTTCAGCCTTTGCCCAGGCCGGCCCCGGCAAGAACGGCCCTGCCCTCCCCGGCTCCCAGGCGAAACTCGCCGAGGCCCGGGAAAAACTCATCGCCGATCAAGACAAGCTCGACGAGATGATGAAGCACCGCCAGGAGCTCTTCGAAAAATCTCCCGAGTATATCGCCGCCCAGAAAGCCTTTGACGACGCCCAGGCCGCCGACAAGGATGCCCGCGCGAAGGTGCTCGCCGAACTCGCCAAGCAGCCCGGCTACCAGTCCGCCAAGACCCGCGCGGATGCCGCCGACGCCGCCGCCAAAAACGGTGGCCCCGATCTCGCCCAGGCCGCTCTGACCGCCGACGGCGTCGTCTCAAAACTCGAAAACGCCGCCCTCTCCAGTGACGACAACGTCAAGACCGCCGACGCCGCCCTCAAGAAAGCCCGCGAAGCCGTTCAGAAACTCAAAGACGACAATGACATGAAAATCAAATATGACGACCACATGGTCGCCCAGCGCGACGACATCAAAAAAGATCAGGAAACCGTCGCCGCCTGGGAAGCACGCGTCGCCACCCTCTCCGCCAAGCCCGCACGTAAAAAGAAATGAGCCCCTCGCCCCCTTCCCCCATGACACGCGAATCCCGTACCACCCGCTCCACAGGGTATAATCCTCCCATGCACCCCTCGCTCCAACTCCCCCGCCGCCGCCGTCTCGGCGGTTCCTCCATCGAATACATGATGATCCTCGCCCTCGTCGTCATCCCCTTGGCACTCCTCGTCCCCCTCATCACCCGCATGGTCGCCACCTATGGCGAACGCATTTTCGCCGTCATCCGCTGGCCCTTCGGCTGACCATTAGGAAACCCGACTGCCGATAGGTAACATAAGGCACGTTCACACGTGTAGCGTGGGGCGGGAATCGAAACCTGAGAGCGAGGCGCGCATGGTTAAACGGATGTTGGAAACGCTGCAAAAACTCGACCGCGACGACGCCGGCGCCATGTCCGTCGAAAAAATCCTCATCCTCGCCATCATCGCCCTCCCCATCCTCATCGTCCTGCTCCTCTTCCGCCAGAAAATCGAAGGCTGGTTCAATCAGCAAAGCAGCACCCTCGATTCCACCAACAACAACGGCGGCTGACACCCGCGCCGGAACCCACGGGGCACGGGGCGAAAAAGTCGGGGTTAAACCATGATCGACGGGCCGGCCACCATGGTCGACGATGCACCGCCACCACTCCAAGCCGCCCAATCCCCGCGCGCCGCCGCCTTCCCCCCCTCCCTCTGGACCGCCACCTGGACCCTCCTCCTCAGCGCCGCCGCACTCCTCGCACTCCTCCAAACCCGCGCCTCCCACGGCCTCGCCGGCAACTTTGTCGGCATCCTCACCCTCCTCATCTGCGCACTCGCCGCCCTCTTCGACGCCTGGACCGCCCGCATCCCCAACCGCCTCACCTACATCGCCATCCTTGCCGGTCTCGCCCTCAACGCCCTCGCCGGCGCCTCCACCCACTTCCCCGCCCCCACCGGCGACATCCTCCAACGCTGGCTCTCCGCCGCCGGCCCCGCTGAAAGCCTCCTGGGCTTCGCCCTCTGCGCCGCCGCCGGACTCGCCGCCTTCATCGTCGCACGCGTCGGCGGCGGTGATGTCAAACTCCTCGCCGCCGTCGGCGCCCTCCTGGGCATCTCGCAAACCGTCGAAGTCCTCGTCGCCGCCCTCTCCGTCGCCGTCCTCTACGCCCTCCTCAACCTCCTCATCGCCGGCCGCCTCAACCTCGCCGCGCGCCTCGCCGCCTGCCGCATCCTCGAACTCCTCTACCTCCGCAAACTCCACCTCCCCGACGAAGAACCCGCCAAAGCCCTCTCCGTCCCCATGGCCGTCCCCCTCGCCCTCGGCGTCGCCATCGCCCAATTCCTCCAACTACGCACCCTCGCCTCCGGAGGAATCCACCCATGAAGCGAATAAGGCCCATGTCGATAACCAAATCAACCACGGAGAACACGGAGGGCACGGAGAAAGACCTGAAAAATTCTGAAGGCTCCGTGCTCTCCGCGTCCTCCGTGGTTTTGAAACCGGTTCCCCACAGACTCACCGCTCTCCTGCGCGGCCACGACAAAGGCACCGTCGCCATCACCTTCATGATCTCCCTCCCCATCCTCCTCACCATCATCGCCATCTTCGTCCAGTACGCCCTCATCGTGAACGCCCAGCTCGTCGTCGATCGTGCCGTCCAATCCGCCGCCCGCACCGCCGTCACCGCCCTGCCCACCAACCCCGATGTCGACAATGTCGACGGCCCCGCCCTCATCCGCCGCAGCGCCTACCTCGCCCTCAGCCCCATCTCCCCCCTCGCCAAAGACGATGCCTCCCCCGACGGAACCGCCCTCGCCAACGCCTGGCAAACCCTCGGCGCCAGCGAAACCAACGACAGCGGCCTCGCCAAACGCTACACCTACGCCGCCGCCGGCGCCACCGTTACCTGGCAACGCCTCGACGACAACGGCTCCCCCATCGCCGGCTACGACTGGCAACCCACCGACTACGCCCATTCCCGCGGCCAACGCATCCGCATCACCGTCACCTACCCCTTCCTCCTCACCGTCCCCGCCGTCAACCGCCTCATCGGCGGCAACGCCCAAATCGCCGGCGTCTCCGGCCGCATCCTCACCCTCTCCGCCACCACCGACGTCCAACTCTCCCACGGCCGCGAAGCCCAAACCGATACCAACGGCTGGCCCCAATAGGATCCACCATGCGCTGGCTCCAAAAACTCCACGAAGACCGCGCAGGCGCCATCAGCGTCCTGGTCCTCCTCACCCTCTGGTGCCTCGTCGCCATCGTCGGCATGCTCTGGAACACCGCCGAATATTCCATGCGCCGCCAGGCCGTCCAATCCGCCGCCGATTCCGCCGCCCACAGCGCCGCCACCTGGATGACCCGCGACGTCAACGCCGAAGCCGCCCAGAACATGATCATCGCCCAGGATGCCGCCGCCGAAGCCGTTTGGCGCGCTGTCCCCCCCACCGACGCCTCCATCAAACGCGAACTCACCTCCGAGCTCGCCCAGGCCACACGCCTCCTCGCCACCGGCGACCCCCAACTCGTGCAGCAGCGCAACACCCTCCAGCGTCTCCTCACCCAGGCCGATTCCGAATACGCCCAGACCCAGGACGCCCTCGCCCGCGTCATCGGCGATTCCGCCGGCCTCGACTTCCCCGACCCCACCGCCGCCGCCAAGTACCAGTTCACACTCCGCCAGGCCTCCGAAGCACTCCAATGGGTCAACGACACCTACATCAACGGCGGCCCCGCGAACTACGCCCAGCGCCCCGGTCCCCCCGGTCCCAACGGCGAAGGCCTCCGCCAGCTCGTCGCCAAGTTCGTCAATTCCCCCATGGACGCCCCCATGCTCCAGGCCATCATCGACAGCCTCCAGCAGCAACTCGCCGTCCTGTCCGCCTTCGAAGAGCGCACCGCCCCCGCCACCTCCCAACCCGTCGATGCTCAGATGCAATCCCACGAACAGCAGGTCTTCCAGGCCGAGCAGGATGTCGCCAGCCAACTTCCCGACGTCGTCGATCGCCAGCGCCAATCCCTCGCCGATTTCCACCGCACGGACATCACCCTCGCCACCCCGCAGCGCCCCCTCGACGATCCCGACGGTTCGGCAAACGTCATCGCGCCCGTTGTCACCGCCGACGTCCCCGCCCCCGTCGAAGGCCACATCGATTCCATCCGCACCGAGTATCTCCCCGAAGCCATCGCCGCCGGCCTCAGCCCCATCGTCGAAATCGACCCCATCAACCCCAACACCCTCGACAACCGCATCTGGCATCCCGACCTCGTCGCCCCCGTCCCCGCCGATGTCTCCACCCAATATCCCTCCATCGCCGGCAGCTTCCTCGTAAGCTGCAACGTCCCCGGCGGCTGGGGCCACTCCTGGGCATTCCCCATCGAGCATTACCTCACCAACCGCGTCTGGACCGACCAGGCCACCCTCAACGCCACCTACATGCAGCAGATCGATCTCCTCCGCCAGCAACTCGCCCAGAAACTCGCCGAGATGCGCGGCTTCGGCACCGACAACGTCCAGCCCCTCCCCCCACGCCTGATCGATTCCCAGCTCGATCCCCAGGGCGTCCGCGAATCCATCCCCGTCCTCCCGCGCCTCACCGCCCCCGCCGGCGCCGACGCCGCCTACCGCTCCGAAGTCACCATCTACAACCAGCACGCCGGCAACTACACCTCGCGCGTCCGCGCCCTCGCCAACGCACTCAACGGTTTCGCCGCCTACTACGACCGCTTCACCCGCCCCTTCGCCGTCAACACCTGGGTCGGCCAGATTCGCGCCGCACGCACCACCGTCCTCGAAAACCTCGGCACCGCCAAACAATTCATGGTCCTCTCCACCTACGGCCTACGCCCCATCCCCGACTGGGCCCAGAACGGCATGCTCGCCAGCGCCACCGCCGCCGCGCGAGCGCAGATCATTTCCCAAAACATGATCGGCGTCACCAACCAGGTCCTGAGCGCCCTCGTCCGCGCCGACCCCCAATCCCTCGGCGGCGGTTTCCTCGATAACGCCGGCAAACAGCAATACCTCCGCGCCATGTATAGCGGCCTCGCCGCACAGATCGCCCGCGAAGTCATCGAAGAAGCCGCCGATCAGGCCGCACCAGAAATCGCCGCCGAAATGGTCTCCCGCCCCTGGCCCTACGAAATCACCCCGCCCAATGATGTCGTCCCGCCCTCCCGTGGCATGGGCCGCGACGACCGCCTCTCCAGCTTCACCGTCCTCGCCGCCGCCCGAGAACTGCCCCAAACCGCCGCCAAGCCCCTCCTCACCACCATCTTCGGTGCCTCCCCCACCAAGCTCGTCGCCTTCGCCCAGGCCGAAACCTTCAACTGGATGGAATTCAACGACTCCTACGGCGGCTCCGAACAATTTGATGTCGTCTCCCCCGTCCCCTACGACGGCGGCGAATTCATCGCCTGCCCCCGCGCCTGGCGACTCTCCACCGTCGGCGGATGGAGCTGGCAATCCAAACTCAGCCTCTCCGACGGCCTCCCCGACGCCCTCCAAAACAACCCCGACTTCGCCCAATACTTCAACGACGCCGGCATCACCGGCACCGACCCCGATGCCCTCAACCAAGTCATGCTCCACTAACCCCTTTCGAAGGCTCCTCATGCCGCTCCCATCGCCCCGCCAGCGCCCGCTTCGCCCTTACCGCGGCACCGCCGAAATCGAGCTCATGCTCGTCATCCCCGTCCTGCTCACCATGCTCTTCCTCGTCGGCGCCAACCTCAAACTCGGCGGCGCCCGCATCCGCAACGTCTTCAACGCCGAATCCGACGCCTACCGCGACGCCACCGTCGCCGCCTCCCCCGCCCTCGCCGACAACCCCATCCTCGCTCCCACCGACGGCTTCAACAGCCTCCCCTACCAATCCGACCTCCCCACCCGCGTCCACATCTCCGCCAACCAATCCACCGCCACCCTCGCCCTCCAGGGTGCCGGCCGACCCACCACCCCCGTCACCCTCACCGACCAATCCGCCTTCATCGCCCCCGCCTGGGGCTACTCCGGTTACCCCGTCACAGCCGACACCCAACCCATGGCCGCCTGGTTCGACACCTACGCCTCCGAAGCCCGCAGCCAATACCAGGACCCCCTCGGCCTCGCCCCCTCCAGCCCCCCCTGAAAACTCTCCACCCCCCGCCCCCCTCCCCAATTTCACCAATTGCACCAATACCCCAATTGAACCCGCCCCCCCTACCCCCCCCGATTCCCCTGCGACGCCATTTTCGTCCGATCCGCCTCCATCTTGTCCTGCGCCGCCGTAAGCTTTTTCTGCGCGTCATCGCGCGCCTGTTTCAGCGACGCCAGCGTCGAGTCGCTCGCCCCATCCGCCGCGAACTTGTCCTTCATCGTCTTGAGCGCATTGCTCGCCGCCGCCAGCGTCTCCCGCGCCGTCTTGATCGTCGCATCGCCCGCCAGCGCCGATTGCTCCAGCGCATTGATCAGCGCATCCAGCCGATCCACTTCCTTGCTCGCCCCGGCGATATCCGCCGCGCTCGCCCCCCGATCCGTGAGATCCGCCGCTTTCGCCTTCGCCACCGCCAGCTTCGCCGATGCCTCCGTATACGCCGGGCTCTGCCGCAAAGTCTCCAGCACGCTGCGCCGCGTCGCCTCCAGGTTATTCACCCCTTCGTCCACCGCCTTCTGCGCCGCCTTCAACTCCGGCGAATGCTCGAAATCCCGCAGCCGCTTCTCCGTCGCATCCGCCAGCGCTTTGCTCGCCGTGTCCAGCGCCCCCTGCGCCTGCGTGATCTGCTGCTGATCGGTCGTCAGCATGCGCTGCATCCGCGCCGCGGCAGGATTGCCCCCTCCCGCCGCCGCGCCCACGCACGCCAGCAACACGCCCGCAATCAACACCCTGCGCACGCAGCCGATCGACATTCCGGACCTCTGATCAACCCCGTGGCACGGGCGTCCCGGCCGTGTTCCTACCATCCAGAACGGTCCTCTTCCGGGGTGGATCAGAGTCCCGCTCCAATACTCTTTGGGAAAATGCGACAATGAGTATAACGCTTCACCCGGACGCCGGTCGCATCTATGTTTCATGTCCATTTCATCATACCGGGCTACACTGGCCTTGAGCTTCCAACGCCCACGTCGGCTGCCACCATTCGCTCATCGTCGCCGCCGCCCATTTCTGCGACCCACGTGAAAGCCCCCTATGCGCGTACTCATCGTCGAGGATTTCGCACCCTTGCGCGACGCCCTCATCCAGGGCCTCTCCGAAGCAGGCTTCGCCGTCGATGCCGCCGACAATGGCGAGTCCGGCCTCTGGAAAGCCCGCTCCAACGAATACGACGTCATCGTCCTCGACCTCATGCTCCCCCAGATCGATGGCCTCACCGTCCTCAAAACACTCCGCGCCGCCGGTTGCCCCGCACACATCCTCGTCCTCACCGCCAAAGACGCCCCCCAGGACCGCATCCAGGGCCTCGACACCGGCGCGGATGACTACCTCGTCAAACCCTTCGTCTTCGGAGAACTCGTCGCCCGCGTCCGCGCCCTCGTACGCCGAAAATATGAAACCCATGGCACAACCATTAAAATCGCCGATCTCGAAATCGACCTCACACGCCGCGAAGTCCGCCGCGCTGGTCTCCTCGTCGAACTTTCCGGCCGCGAATACGCCCTCCTCGAATACCTCGCCGCCAACGCCAACAAGGTCGTCTCGCGCACCGAAATCTGGCAACACGTCTACGACGCCAATGCCGCACTGGAGAGCAACGTGATCGACGTCTTCGTCGGACTCCTCAGAAAAAAAATCGAACGACCCGGACTCGTCCGCCTCCTCCATACCCGCCGCGGACAAGGCTACCTCCTGGCTGATCGCGGGGAGATCTATGAATGAAGTCCCTGCGCGGCAGACTCCTCACCGGCACCACGCTCACCTGCGCCGCCGTCTTTCTCCTCCTGGGTCTCGCCCTCGACCTTCTCGCTCGCCACGAGCTGCTCGGAGCCTTTGACGACACCCTCCGCGCCAAAGCCGCCGCCATCGCCTCCATGGTCGAATGGCACGGCCGCCGCACCATCTTCGACCAGAACGCCGCCGCCATGTGGGAATTCTCCGCCCACGAGCGCCCCGAATACTTCGAAGTCTGGGTCGCCGCCAAACCCTTCGTCCGCTCCCCCTCCCTCCAAAATTCCGACCTCGCTCCCCTTCCCCCAAAATCCACCGTCGCCTGGACCACCCTCCCCGACGGCCGCCGCGGACGCCTCCTCACCATGACCTTCCTCCCCGTCGTCGAGGAACGCCCAGACCCCGACCGCCGCAACCCCAACGCACAGCCCCCCGATCCGCCCGCCGCCGCCCTGGCCGTCGCCAAGGGCAGCGAAGACCTCGACCGCACCCTCGCCGACCTCCGCTGGGCCATGGCCGGCCTCTCCGCCGCCGGACTCGTACTCCTCGCCGGAGTCCTCGGCGTCGTCATCCACCGCGGAACCGCTTCCGTCGGACGCCTCTCCCGCGCCATCGCCGCCGTCGATGCCGCCAACCCCGCCACACGCCTCGCCGTCGCCGGGCTCCCCGACGAACTCGCTCCCGTCGTCGAACGCCTCAACGAGTTGCTCCAACGTCTCGCCGACGCACTCGAACGCGAACGCGCCTTCACCGCCGACGTCGCACACGAACTCCGCACCCCCCTCGCCGGCATCCGCGCCACCCTCGAAGTCTGCCGCACCCGCACCCGCGATCCCGCCGCCTATGAAACCGCCATCGATCGCACCATGGACATCATCCTCCAGATGCAGTCCCTCGTGCAGAACATGCTCATGCTCGCCCGCGCGGAAGGCGGCGATCTCTCCCACGAAGCCGCCCTCGTCGACCCCGCCGACCTTCTCAAAACCGCCTGGCGCGCCCTCGAAGATCATGCCCACGCCCGCAACATCCACGTCCGCTGGCACATCGACGACCGCCTCGCAGTCCGCGCCGACGAAGAACTCCTCCGCATCGTCCTGCGCAACCTCCTCGAAAATGCCGTCACCTACGCACCCGCCGGCGCCGCCATCGACATCGCCATCCAACACCACGGCCCAGACGCCCGCCTCGCCATCACCAACGACGCACCCGCACTCTCCCCCGGCGACCTCCCCCACCTCTTCGAACGCTTCTGGCGCAAAGACTCCTCCCGCGCTCAACCCGCTCTCCACGCCGGCCTCGGCCTCAGCCTCTGCCGACGCCTCATCCACCTCATGGACGGCCAAATCTCCGCCGAACTCACACCCCCCGCCTCCTCCGAGCCCTCGCGCCTCACCCTCGCCCTCCACCTCCAACGGGTCACAATCCCCGCAGCCGCCACGACACCCTGATTGCCAACTCACTCCATTCGTGCGTATTTGTGCAAATTTGTGGACCGGTCCCCTTTCATGTCCTTCGTGCCTTTCGTGGCCATTTACGTCGTCGCCCCAATCCGCTCCATCCCCCCCATATACTTCCGCAAAACCTCCGGCACCGTCACGCTCCCATCCGCATTCTGATGATTCTCCAGAATCGGTATCAATATCCGCGGGCTCGCAATCACCGTGTTGTTCAGCGTGTGACAAAACACCGTCTTCCCCCCCCCGCCCTCCGCCGTCTTGTACCGCAAATTGCACCGCCGCGCCTGAAAATCGTACAACCGGCTCGCACTGTGCGTCTCCCCATACCCGTTCCGCGACGGCATCCACGTCTCCACGTCAATCATGCTCGCGTTCTTCACCCCAAGATCCCCCGTGCAGCACTGCAAAAGCCGATACGGCAGATTGAGCCGCTTCAGCATCTCCTCCGAAAACGACAGCATCTTCCGATGCCACCGCTTGCTCTCCTCCTTGTCATTCCGGCAAATCACCACCTGCTCCACCTTGTCGAACTGGTGTATCCGGTACAACCCCGTCGTGTCCTTCCCATACGTCCCCGCCTCGCGCCGAAAACACGTGCTCGTGGTGACATATGTCTTGGGCAACTCCCCCTCCGACAAAATCTCATCCATGTGATACGCCGTCAGCCCCACCTCCCCCGTCCCCGTCAAAAATCGCACCTCCTCCGCCGGATCATCCACCTCCCCCACCCGGTACGCCTGCTCACGCCCCGCCGGAAAAAATCCCGTCCCCCGCATCGCCGCCTCGCGCACCAGCACCGGCACCGTCATCGGCGTGAATCCCTGCTCGAACACCATGAAGTCCTGCGCCATCCGCAGCACCGCATGGTGCAAAAGCGCCCCGCGCCCGGTGAGAAAATACGACCGCGACCCCGCCAATTTCACCCCCCGATCCACATCAAACAACCCCAGGCTCTTCCCCAGCTCAATATGACTCTTCGGCTCAAACTCAAACTTCCGCGGCTCCCCCCACTTCAGCATCTCCACGTTGTCTTCCGCTGATTTCCCCACCGGCACATCCTCATCCGGCGGCAATGGGATCGTCAGCAGCAACCCCTCCACCTCCGGCTCCAGCTTCTTCAACTCCTCCTCCAGCGCCGCCGACTCCTGCTTGATCGCCGCCGGCCGCTGCTTCAACCCCTCGATCTTCTTCTCCAGCTCGGCCTTCTTCCCCGCATCCTGCTCCTTCTTCAACTGCCCCATCAACGGCCCCAGCTCCTTGCTCGCCTTGTTCTGCTCCGTCTGCAACTCCTGCAATTTCCCCTGCACCGCCCGCCGCCGCCCATCCACCTCCAGCAGCTTGTCCACGTTCTCCGCCGCCCCCTTCATCCCCTTCAGCTCCGCCCCCTTCCGCACCGCCTCCGGATTTTCCCGAATGAACTTGATGTCCAGCATCTGCACTTCCCTTGCGCCAAAAAGCCCATAAAAAAGCCGCCCAGCCAATTGGGCAAGGGCGGCCTCAGCTTCGTAACCACTCGCTCACTTCGCCGGCAGCCTCAACACCTGCCCCGCCGTCAGCGCGTTCGGATTCTTCAAGCTCCCCCGATTCACCCGCGCGATCCGCCGCCACACCCCCTCATCCCCATACGCCGCCTTCGCAATCTTCCGCAGCGTGTCCCCCTTCTTCACCACATACGTAGACCCCGCCTTCGCCGCCCCGCCCGCCGTCCGACCCGCCGCCGCCGGCCGCGTCGTCGACCCCGAACGCCCCGTCGTCCCGGACCGGCCCGTCCCGCCCGCCGTCCGCTCCGACCGGGCGCCAGTCGCCGACGCCGTCGACGCCGGCACGTGAATCTTCGCCCCCACCTTCAGCACGTTCGGATTCATCCCCGGATTCGCCGCCTCGATCGCCGCCAGCGTCACGTGGTTCTTCCGCGCGATCGCCGTCAGCACGTCGCCCCGCACCACCGTATACGTCGAGCCGCCTCCAGCCGTCCCGCCCGTCGCGCTGGACGCCCCCGGCGTCTCCGTCCCGCCCGCCGGTGGCATGAACGGCACTCCCACCGGTCCCGGCGGCGATTCCACCAATCCACCGCGCCGACCGCTCCTACCCGTCCCGCCGTTACGCCCCGTCCCACCCCTCGTCGACATCCCAGCTCCCGCTGTCACATCGCCCGTCCGGCTCCCGCCCGCCGCCAACGGCCCAGTCTCCCCGCCCGTGGTCGTATTCCCCGCCGGTCCCGCGCCGCCAAACGTCCCCAGGCTCCCTGGCGCGCCCAGCGACCCCGCGCCCATCCCGCCCCCCGCGCTCGGTCCCGTCGAGGGCGCTACCGACAAGCCTCCGCCGCTCCCCGCGCTCGGCAATCCCGCCCCGCCTGGATTCCCGATCATCAATCCCCCGCCCGCAGGTCCCGTCGTCGCCCCCCCAGGCTCCCCGGCCGCCAGCATCGGCGACACGCCCGTTCCCCCCGCCGATCCCGATCCGCTCGCCACAGACTCCGACGGCCCCGACGACGCCGGCGGCGCTACCGCCACCGTCCCCCCCGCAGGCTCTTTCCCCGACGTACCGCTCGTCAGCCCCTTCGACGGCGTGTTCGCCACCGGCTCAGTCTTCGGCGTACCCGGAAACGCGAAATACGCCACCACCGCCAGCAGCAGCACAAACGCACAAATTAAACCGACTTTCAAATCGGTGCGCATCAACTCTCTCCAATCGTTCTCCCCGGCCTCCCCGGGGCTAAGGCCCACAAGCCTATCGCAACTCTATCCCCGCATCCAGCACCCCACATCTCCCCCCCTTCATCTTCCGTCTCTCGTCTTTCGTCTTTCGTCTTTCGTCCTCACTCCACACTCTCCGCCGCCTGCTCCTTCCGGAACGGATTCGCCCGCGTCAACCCCCGCTCCGGCTCACGATCCGCCTTCCCCGCCGTCGTCAACAGCATCGGACTCGCTATCGCCAGCGTCGAATACGCACCCGTCAACACCCCGATCAGCATCGCAAACGAAAATCCACGCACCCCCTCGCCGCCCCACACATACATGATCAGCACCACGATGAACACCGTGAACGTCGTCCATATCGTCCGACCGAAGCACTGGTTGATCGCATCGTTCACCAGCTTCGACGTCAGCGGCACGTGCGCCTTCCCGCGCAGCTCGCGCACCCGGTCGAAGATCACGATCGTGTCGTTCACCGAATACCCGATGATCGTCAAATACGCCGCGATCATCGTCAGGTTGATCTTGAAATCGCTCAGCAAAAACCAGTTCGGCTCGTTGTGGAAAATGTACTTGTACGCTACCCCCGACAGCACCGTCGCCGCCACCGCCACCACCGCGTCGTGCACCAGCGACATGATCGCACCGATCCCGTACCGAATCCCGCCAAACCGGATCCACACGTAAATCACGATCAGAATCAGCGACAGCACGATCGCCAAAAGCGCCTGCATCTTCGCCTGGCCCGCCACCACCGCGTCAAACGTCGTCACCCCCGCGAACAGGCTCTCCCGCTCCATCGCCTGCCGCACGATCCCCCACTCGCTCGCCGCGTTGTCCTGCCACAGCGAATCGTCCTGCTCGTTATACAACTTCGACGGATCCACGCTCACCATCACCGCACGCGTCAGCGGCCGCTTGTCATCTTCCGTCGCCGCAACCGTCGATACGCTCCCCTCGCTCGCCGCCGCCCCCGTCGCCGCAGGACCGCTCGCCGGCGCGCTCGCCGCACCCCCTCCGCTCGCCACCGCCGTCACCGGAATGATCTTGAACGACCGGTACGGTACGTGCGAATCCGGACTCTGCCGCGCAGCCCTTATCCGATCCTCCAGCTTCGCCGCCGTCTCCGGCGGGCTGATGTTCTCCAGCACGATCGCCGTCCCGCCCATGAAATCCGTCACGTCCCGGTTCGGTATCCCGCTTATCCCCGCGTCCGCGAAATTCTGGTCCAGCGCCCCCGCCTTGATCGGCCGCACCAGACCCCGGTCCATCAGCGTCCCCAGCTGCCGCTGATCCATCACATCCCCAGGCTTGTCTCCGGTGATCGTCTCCGCAGGCGTGATGTCCAGCACGTCCTTGAACGCATTCGCCAGCGGCGTCAACAACGTCTTCTGCACGTACGTCGGATCCCCCGCCGGATTCGCTATCGTCGTCTGCATCTCAAACCGATGCTCCTCCGGCTTCCCTACCCCATACACACGCGCCGATCGCAAATCCGCCAGCCCAGGCTCGTCCGCCAGATTCTCGATCCGCTTCCGCACCTGGTCCTGCTGCAGATATCCCCCGCCCGGCGACTCCTTCAACTGGAACGTCACCTGCGTCCCGCCGCGGAACTCAATGTCATACTTGTCATCCCCGCGCATCACGAACGCCACGATCCCCGCGATCGTTATCAGCGACGACACCACCCAGAATATATGCCGCTTCCCGATCCAGTCGAAATTCGTCACCGTCACCACCCGCATGAACGGCCAATGCCCGCTCCGCAGCCACGTGAACGTCAAAATCTCCCGGATGTATTCCCCCACCGAATGATCGTCGATCGCCCGAACCACACCCCACCGGATCGCCGTCATGATCAGCGTCCGCGTCACGAACAACGCCGTGAACATGTGAATCGCCAGCCCGATCAGCAGCGTCACCCCGAACCCCTTCACCTCTTCGCTGCCCACGTAAATCAACACGATGCTCGTCAAGCTGCACGTCAGGTTCGCATCGAAAATCGTCCAGAACACCTTGTCATAGCCCTGACGCACCGCCATCCACAGGCTCGCCCCCTTGTGCAGCTCCTCCCGAATCCGCTCGTTGATCAGGATGTTCGCGTCCACCGCCATGCCCAGCGTCAGCACCAGCCCCGCAATGCCCGGCAGCGTGAACGTCGCCTCCAGGAACGCCATCGCCGCCAGCACCAGCAACAGGTTGAACATCAGCGCGATGTCCGCAAACGCCCCCGTGATCGTGTAGTACAGCAGCATGAACGCCACCACCGCGATCACCGCATACACCGCCGAGTGTATCCCCGCGTCGATGTTGTCTTTCCCCATGTCCGGTGTGATTTCCACCACCGAAATCGGCTCCCGCTGCAGCGTCGCCGGCAGCGAGCCCGCATCCATGATCTGCTTCAGCCCCTCCGCTTCCTTCTGAATCATCTGGATCGTTCGCGTCGGCGTCGCCGATCCGAACGTGATCACCCCGTGATCCGATATCCGGTTGTTTATCCGCGGCGCTGTGATCGCCTTGTCATCCAGCAAAATGCACATCGGCTTGTTCTGATTGCTCCCCGTCATCTCCCCCAAATACGACGCGCCCACCGCATCCATCGAAAACGGCATTACCTCCCCGCCCTCCCCCGGATCGAAATACGGCTTGTCCGCCGATACGCTCCACGACCGCTTCCCCTCCGCATGCGTCAACGTGTGTACCGCATCATCCCAGCACAATACATACGGCTGCCCCGCCCACGTCTGAACGATAAACTGCGACAGCGGCGACTTCGTCACCGGATCGATGAAGTTGTCCGTGCTCGCCGGATCGATCTGGAACCACCGCGCCGTCACTTCCCCAAGCTTCAACTGGTCGTTCGGACCGTGGTCCTTCAAACTCTGTATCGCCTTCTCATACGCGTCCGTCGGGCCGCTGTTCCCCGTCACCCCCAAATCCTCCGGCGATACCGTGATCCGGAAATCCAGCACCCCCGACGACGTGATCATCCGCTGCAAATCCGCCGGATCCTCCACCCCGCCGCCGTTCAGCGATATCAGCTTCCGATGCGCCGCCAGATACGTCGCAATCTCCTTCTGCTGCGCCTTGTGCGTGTCCAGCAGCTTCTGCAGCTCCGCCTGCGCCGCCTTGTTCTTCGGATTGTCCGACGCCTCCACCACCGTCTTCAGCGTCGCCACGTCCACGTTCGATCGATCGATCGCATCCTTCGCCGACGCTACCGCCTCCTCCGCCTTCACCTTCTCATCCAGCACCTCCGGCGGAACCTTGTCCACCGAATACTTCGACTCCGCAGCGTTCGCCGCATTCAGCGCATCCTGCGCCTCCGCATACGCCACCAGCAGCTTGTGCCGATCCGTCCCCTCCGGCGCCAACGCATCGATCGCCTTCGTCCGCGCTTCCCCAGTCTTCGAGATCGCCGATTGTATCTCCGATTGCTTCAGCGACGTCTTGTATAATGCCGCCTCCGCGTCATCCAACGCCTTCCGCGCCGCCAGCGTCTCCTTCCCCGGCAGCGGCATCTGCACCTGAATCCGCTTCCCCCCGATCACACGCCATATCAGGTTCTTCTGACCGCTCGGATCCACCCGCCTCTTCAATACATCGATCACCTGCTCCGCCAGCTGCTGCGGATTCGTCGTCGTCGACGTCACCTTCGACAGGTCCAGCTCATACAGCAGCGACGTCCCACCCGCCAGGTCTATCCCCTGCAGCAGCGGCCAGAATGACACCGAAAATATCGCCGCCGCCAGCACTACCGCAATGACGGCATATCGCCACAACAATGAATTCTTCATAACGCATGAGGTTCGTGGGGCTCCACCTCAGGAACGCCCCCCCGCGCGCCCTGCCGCCGCACGAACCTCTCTCCTTACTTCGCTGCTTTTTCCTCGCCGCCGAGCACCTGCTGGATCGCCGATTTCTTGTACGTCGCTTTCACATTCGCCGCTTCATCTATCTTCAATACCACCTCTTCCCCATCCACCGATACCACCTTCGCCACCAACCCCCCGATCGTCATCACCCGATCCCCCTTCTTCATCTCCGATACCATCAGCTTACGCTTCTTCTCTTCCTTCCTCTGCCCCCGGAACAACAGCACGTACACCAGCCCGATCATCAAAATGACCGGCAAAAATCCCTCGATCCCCTGAAACAACCCCGGCTTCTCCGCCGGCTGCGTCCCATTCGTCCCCGGCGCTCCCGTCCCCGTCGTCGTCCCCGCCGTCCCCGCCGTCCCCGTCGCCGTGCTCCCCGTCCCTTCCGTCACCGCCGGCGCATTCACCGCCGGCGCCACCGTCGCCCCACCTCCGCTTGGCCCCACCATCGGCGCCGCCCCGCCGCCGCTCGGACCCACCAGCGGCGCCGTCGCCTGCCCCAACACGCCCCCCAATACATGATTCGCTGCCATCATTCCTGCCATTCGCTCTGTCCCTTCTTTGCTCTCTCGAAGCGCCATCGCCCGGCCCACGCCGCGCCACGTCACCGCCGCCTCTGCTCTGCCCCCCCCATCACCCCAGACCCGCCATTCTCCTAAACCCGCACCCCAATGTCTAGCACCCGCAAAACCACCCCACCTACGACGGTTCGACCGTTCTGCGGATTGGGAAGTATCGGTTCCACTTCTACTCCCATGAAGGCGACGAGCCGCCGCACATTCACGTGAGGTCGCCGGAGAGCCAAGGCACATTACGTGTTTGAAAATCGAGTCCTGTTGTTGGGGAAATATCATGAGTTCCATGGCTTCTGATGCCCTGCGGACGGCGGAACCCGTTGCGATCCGGGTCTGGCTTGATGGAAGAATGGTCTTTCTCGAACTCGGCGATGGTCGGATCGTTGGTTTCCCCGCCCACCGATTCAACCGGCTGCGCGACGCCGCTGACGCACAGCTCCGCATGGTCACCTTGGAATTGAACGGCTCCGCGATCCGCTGGGAAGAATTGGACGAAGACCTCACTGTGCCGGCAATTCTGGCCGGTAGGTTCCAGTTGCCCGCGTGATCCGCCGGTCATGAGGGCCTTTTCCACGCTCCTTCACGCTTCAACCGTCTTCAGCCCCGCCGCGTCAAACTTATACCCCGCCTCCTTCGCAATCTCCCCGAACGCATCGATCTCCGCCTTCGTAAACAGCAACCCCCCATGCTTCGCCGACAGCGCCGCCGCGTTCGCCTCCATCTGCCCGGGCAAAATCGCCTTCTCGTTCCCATGCCCCAGAATGTCCGAAATCACCGCCTTCACGTTGTCCTTCTGCGTCCGCCCTTTCACGAAATCCACCGCGATCGCATCCGGCCGCGTGCACTGGAAATAAAAACAGCATGTCCCCTTCTCACCCGCCGGCACTTTGTCCCACCGATTCCGAATCGTCGGCGTCGACCCGCCAATATACGCCGCATACAACTCGTCGATCAGCGACAGCCCATACCCCTTGTGCTGCCCGAACGGAAACAGCGCCTTCACCTTGTTCGGATCGGTCGTCGGATTCCCCGCCTCATCCACGCCCCAGCCCTCCGGTACCGCCTTGCCTTCACGAATAAACTGCTGAATCCTACCCATCGCCACCACCGATGTCGCCCAGTCGATGCAGATCGGAAACCCGATCTCCTCCGTCGTCGGAAATCCCCACGAGTGCGGATTCGTCCCCAGCGTCGGATACCGCCCGCCGAACGGCACCACCTCCGCCAGCGCCGCCGTGCACGCCGTGTACGCGACGTACCCCTTCTTCGCCGCATCGATCACATACCCGCCGCCCCACAAATAATGAAACGCATTGTCCACCGCGACGATCCCCGTCCCATACTCATCCGCCAGTTGCATGCACCGGTCCATCGCCGCAAACGCCGTCGCCTGCCCCAGCTTCCGGTTCGCATCCCACTTCTCCACCGCCTTGTATTTCGAGGGAATCTTCGTGATCTGCGCCCCCGGCTTGCACCCGCCGGCCTTCGACCCGAACAACTCATCCAGATGCAGCGCCTTGATCGCATTGTGCGTCTTGATGCCGTGCCACGCCGTCAACTCCGAAAACTTCGCCCCCGCAGCGGCTTCATCTTCGGTGTAGCCGCGATGACGATAAGCCGCCTCGACAAGAGCGTTATGAACATTGGTCGGAAGAATGTAATTCGTGGGCACAAAAGATTCCTTGGAAAAAGTAGCAACCATTTCAGCCTTGCACGCCGAATAAATCGCGCACAGCAAACTCGGCGACCAGCTTGTCCAGGATGTTCAGCGACACCTGGTCATTGAGCGTGAGTGTCCGGTGCTGGCCAAATGCCGGCATATCCGTCGGACCGCTGGGATCGCTGAATACGTGAAGTTGCCGATTCGCCAAATCAGCAACCCAATATTGCGACACCCCGTTCCGTGCGTAGGACCGGCGCTTCGGCCCCAGATCCAGCGGCAGGGTCGTATCCGCCACCTCCACGATCAACCCGATTTCTCCCGGCGTCGGATGCCGCTCCTGAAAGTAAGTCCGCGGCCATATCACCACCGCGAGATCTGGCTCCGGCGTGCTTTCATCCAGCGTTACCCCCATCTGCACACGCAGGTACCAGTCTGCGGGTAGCGCCGCACCCAACAGGTCCTGAATCGACGAAAGCACATAGTCGTGTGGGGGATTGCGGCTCATTTTTTCAACGAGCCAGCCTTCGATCAGTTCGTGACGCTTCGTCGGATCGAGAATACCCGCACGAACGATCTTTGCATATTCCCTGACCGTCAGACGACGTAGCGGATGGTTCGTCCATGCCGCGCCCTCAGGCCAGATCTCCCGTGGTGGTATGCCCACGGGAACGCCATACGGCGGCACGATGTCGCTCTTAATCGCAAGAACGCCCCCTATCAATTCGACAGGGTCGTCTTCCGGCAGAATACCCGTCTCGCCAAGCGCAAAGTATTCTTCCACCGTAAACAAATAAAGGCGCGCACCCACCGCCGGATCATTTCGGCGGTGATAGCTCGGCGCCATCGTGGTCACGGTCAGTCTCCTCGGTGAAATTATATCGAAGACCTCACGCCTGACCTAATTAGAGCCTGTCACACCCGGTCTCAGTGCCCCCCCCCACTGCCTGGCACAATGTCAATCTGCGGCCGCCCCTTCTCCGGCCAGTCCGTATGGAAAAACTTCCCGCGCGGCGCATCCACACGCTCATACGTATGCGCCCCGAAGTAATCCCGCTGCCCCTGCAGCAGATTCGCCGGCAGCCGCGCCGACCGATACCCGTCGTAATACGCCAGCGCCGACATGAACGCCGGCGCCGCCACCCCGTTCGTCGCCGCCAGCGCCACCACCTTGCGCCAATTCCCCTGCCCCATCTGAATCTGCTCGTTGAAATAGGGATCCAGCAGCAAATTCACCAGGTTCGCATTCGCCGTGTAAGCGTCCGTGATCTTCTGCAGGAACCGCGCCCGGATGATGCACCCGCCGCGGAAAATCGCCGCGATCTCCGCAAAATTCAGCTTCCATTTGTACTCATTCTGCGCCTCCCGCATCAGCTGGAAACCCTGCGCATACGCACAAATCTTCGAGCAATACAGTGCATCTCGGATCGCCGCGATCAAATCTTCGCGCTTCCCTCCAAACCACTGCGCCGCCTGCTCCGCGCTCGCCGCATTGGCCGGGCCCTTCAGCACCTTGCTCGCCTCGACGCGCTCATCCTTCAACGCCGACAGACACCGCGCAAAGACCGCCTCTGCGATCGCGTTCGCCGGTATCCCCATGTCCAGCGCGTTTGTGCTCGTCCACTTCCCCGTGCCCTTCTGCCCCGCCGCATCCAGGATGTAA
The DNA here is from genome assembly GCA_035548175.1 of Phycisphaerae bacterium. Taxonomy (GTDB): domain Bacteria; phylum Planctomycetota; class Phycisphaerae; order WQYP01; family WQYP01; genus CALCHA01. The sequence goes on from DASZTO010000030.1 coordinate 24,965, forward strand.
TCGACGAGGTATCCCTCCTTATGCACCGGATCGTGCTGCTGCAGGATGTCCGCCGTGATCTGAATCAGATAGCTGTCCAGCTCGCCCGTATTCCACTGCTCGAACACCTTCCCGATCTCCGGCGCCTTCATCCCCAGCAGGTTCGACATCAGCGTGTACGCTTCCGAAATCAACTGCATGTCGATGTATTCGATCCCGTTGTGCACCATCTTCACATAATGCCCCGCCCCGTTCGGCCCCAGGTACGCCGTGCACGGAACCCCGCCTACCACCGGTTTCCCCGGCGCGTAATCCTCCAGCGGCTTGCCCGTCTTCGCGTCCACCTTCGCCGCCACCGCCTCCCAGATCGGTTTCAAATGCTTCCACGAATCCGGATCGCCCCCCGGCATCATCGACGGCCCGAACCGCGCCCCCACTTCCCCGCCCGAAACCCCCGACCCAAAAAACTTGCACTTGCTCGCATACTCCTTCTCCCGCCGAATCGTATCCGTGAACAGCGAATTGCCGCAGTCCGCAACAATGTCGTCCGGCTCCACCCCCGCCGCAAAAAGCTGCTTGGTCACCGCATCCACCGCCGGCCCCGCCTTCACCAGAATGATGATCTTCCGCGGCTTCTTGATCGCCGCCACGAACTCCTCCAGCGTCTCGCACCCCACCAACCCCCCCGGCGGATTCTCCCGCGCGATGAACTTCTTCATCACCTCCGTCGTCCGGTTATACACCGCCACCTTATACCCATGGTCCGCCATGTTGAGCGCCAAATTCTCGCCCATCACCGCCAAACCGATCAATCCGACATCCGCAACAGCCGTTTTATCCATTTCAAGCTCCAAAGTGCATTCAGTTTGACGATGGCCGGCGAGCCCGTTGCGGACGCGCCGGCAAACCTTCCAAATCCATATCCCATTCATCAGGCGTGTATGCAAACAACATCCCCACCACCTGCCGTGAATCCTCTCCAAACGCATTTTCCAGTGCGTCCCAGATCTGCCGCTGACGCTTCAGGTCATCACGCCCGCGAAACGAGCGCGAAATGATCGACCCGCTCCAACGCGAACCATTCCGCTGCAGCCGAAAGCTCGCATCCGCCAGCTTCAGCTCCTTCGTCAACAATCCCTCCAGCCGTTTCTTGCTCACTGATCGCATAATGCCTCACAGCGCTTGGCAACTTCCAGACACCAGCCATGATACTCGACGGCGGCTTGGCTGAAATTCCCCCGGCCGGAAATGGCCCCAATTCTCCGCCAACGCCTTTCTACGTACCTCGACGGCACAAAACGCATGTCGTTGAACCATAACCGGGCTACCCTGTGTACGTTCACCCGAAACCGTTCGTCCCGGTCGTCACGCCGTAGCAGACCCAGATTCGCGATCTCCGTCAGCAGATCACGCAGGTCATGACCCGTTTCCAGCGACTTCCGCCCGGCTTTGATGTGTACGTCTCCCTTCCATATGACCGCTCGCAGCATCCCCTCCACACCCCGTCCCGCCAGATAAATCGCGCCCGCAAACAATCTGCTTCGCTGAAGATTCTGCGCTTCCAGCAGCCGCTCGTACGCCCCGCTCCGATAGTCATTTTCGCCCAGGTTTGCCATGCTTCAAAACTTGTTCGCCTGAATGTAATCTTTCCCGCCCTTCAAAAACTCCACGATATTCTGCACCGCCCGCAACGCCTGCCGCTCCACGCTCTCAAACGTCCGGCTCCCAATGTGCGGCGTCACCAGAATGTTGTCGATCTGCGTGAACGGATGATCCTTCGCTGGCGGCTCCTCATTGAGCACGTCCGTGCCGTAGCCGCCCAGGTGCCCGCTCTTGCACGCCTCCGCAATGTCGTTCTCCACCACCAACCCGCCGCGCGCCGTATTGATGATGTAAGAGCCCTTGCGCATTTTGCCGATCAGATTCTTGTTGATGAACCCGCGATTCGATTCATCCAGGTTCATGTGCAGCGACACGATATCCGCCTGCGTCACCGCCTCTTCGATCGTGCCCGCGCGCTTCACATCATATTGCTTGGCAAACGCCTCATCCCAATACTGGTCATAACCGATCGCGTTCATATCGAACGCCTTCGCCCGCTTGATCACTTCCTTCCCGATCCGCCCCACGCCCAGCACCGAAATCGTCTTCCCCGCCAGCTCGCTCCCCGTGATCCGCTTCCATCCGCCCGATTTCGTGCTCCGCAGGCTCGGCCAAAAATGCTTCGCCAGCGCGATCATCAGCCCAAACGTGTGCTCCGCCACCGTCGTATGATTCACCCCGGGCGTGAACAGCACCGGCAATTTCTTGCTCGTCGCATACTTCACGTCGATCGAATCCAGCCCGATCCCATACTTTGCGATCACCTTCAGCCGCGGCAGCGCCGCATCGATCACCTTCGCCGTGATCTGGTCGTCCCCGTTCAATAGCCCATCAAATCCCCCATCCTTCGTCACCAGCTCCAGCATCTGCTGTTCCGAGAGCGGCCCCTTCGCCCGCACCGCCTCAAATCCCGATTGCGCCAGCACCTCGTGATGCCGCCCCGGGGTCTCCTGAAAACTCGCCGTCGTCAATAAAATCCGCATGCGATGAACTCTCCTCACGCCAGGAAATCCCCACGCCCCCGCGCAAGCGAAAAATAGTACCACCGACCCGAACCACCGGCAACGTCGGCGCTCCGCAAAACGCTCCAGCAAAAAAGCCCGCGCGACATCTCGCGCGGGCTTCATTCACTGCATCCTGCCGCAAACGCCCCTTACAGTATCCCGTCCTTCTTCGCCATGAACTTCAGCAAGTCCACGACGCGGTTGGAATAACCCCACTCGTTGTCATACCACGAAACCAGCTTGAAGAACGTCGGGTTCAGCTCAATGCCCGCCGTCGCATCGTATATCGACGACCGCGGATCATGCACAAAGTCCGTCGACACGACCTGCTCCTCGGTATACCCGAGAATCCCCTTCATCGCCCCTTCCGATGCCGACTTGATCGCCGCGTTGATCTCCGCCATCGACGTCGGCTTCTTCACCTTCACCGTCAGATCCACCACCGACACGTCCGGCGTCGGAACCCGGAATGCCATCCCGGTGATCTTCCCCTTCAATTCCGGAATCACCAGCGTCGCCGCCTTCGCAGCGCCCGTCGCCGCAGGAATCACGTTCTGTCCCGCCCCGCGACCGCCGCGCCAATCCTTTTTCGAAGGACCGTCCACCGTCGGCTGCGTCGCCGTCGCCGCGTGCACTGTCGTCATCAGCGCTTCTTCAATCCCGAAGCTGTCGTTGATCACCTTCGCCAGCGGCGCCAGGCAGTTCGTCGTGCAGCTCGCATTCGAAACGATCGTGTCCGTTTCCTTGTTGAACTTGCTCTCGTTCACGCCCAGCACGAACGTCGGCGTCTCTTTGTCCTTCGCCGGCGCCGAAATGACCACCCGCTTCGCCCCCGCCGTCAGGTGCTTGCTCGCGCCTTCCCGATCCGTGAACAGCCCCGTCGATTCCACCACGTAATCGACCTTCAAATCCTTCCACGGCAGCGTCGCCGGATCCTTGATCGCCGTGCACTTCACAAAATGCCCGTCCACCGTGATCCCCTCCGCCGACGCTTCCACCTTCCCGTTGTAGCGCCCGTGCGTCGAATCATGCTTCAGCAGGTACGCCAGATTCTCCGGCGGCACCAGATCGTTGATCCCCACAAACTCAATGTTCGGATCCCCAACCCCCGCCCGGAACACCAACCGCCCAATCCGACCAAACCCGTTAATCCCAACACGCAACTTCGCCATGACAGCAACTCCTGTGAACTCTTGCACGCAGGCGCTATAAGCACCAACCGGGGCAGCCCGCCTGCGTCTGGCCAAGCGGTTCACTCTAGCGGTTCCCGCCCGCCCCAGCAAGGTTCGCAAAACAGATTGTCACTCGTGGCATGCGCGTTGTCACTCCTGGCATGCGCGTCCCCGCCCACGCCGGCCCAGAGGCCGCTGAGACAATGCGGATCCGCATGAGCCGTTCCCACCCCACCCTCTTCTCGCAAACCCGCCAAACCGGGTGCATGTCCGTACTTGCACCCTAAGCGGCGGCTGAATTCAGCCGGCCGCCGCCGACGGCGTGGCGGTGGGGACGGGGGAGATTCCAGTATTTTTCCGCCCGGCCGTCATCGCAGAGATACGCGGCGCGAATCTGCT
>DASZTO010000031.1:0-36313 GCA_035548175.1 Phycisphaerae bacterium
GGGGGGAATGTTCTACACTGCCGGGCTCTGGTTTTCTTTGGGAAAAGAGCATGGGCATTGTGGTGCAGAAGTTTGGGGGGACGTCGGTGGCGACGCCGGAGCGGATACATAAGGCGGCGCGGAAGATTGTGGGGGCGAAGGAGGCGGGGCATCGGGTGGTGGTTGTGGTGAGTGCGATGGGGCATACGACGGATGAATTGATTGAGCTGGCGAGGAAGGTGTGGGGGGAGACGCAGGGGCAGCCGCCGAAGCGGGAGATGGATCAATTGCTGGCGACGGGGGAGCAGGTGACGATTGCGCTGATTGCGATGGCGCTCCATGCGCAGGGGCATGAGGCGATTTCGTTTACGGGGGGGCAGATCGGGCTGATCACGGATGAGAATTTTTCCAAGGCGCGGGTGAAGGAGATTGCGCACGAGCGGATTTTGAAGGAGCTGGATGCGGGGAAGATTGTGATTGTGGCGGGGTTCCAGGGGATCACGGCGGGCGGGGATGTGACGACGCTGGGACGCGGGGGGAGCAATGCGACGCTGGTGGCGATCGGGGCGGTGCTGCATGCGGATGTGTGCGAGAACTACACGGATGTGGCGGGGATATTCACGGCGGATCCGCGGGTGGTGAGCGATGCGCGGCTGATCCGGGAAATCAGTTATGACGAGATGATGGAACTCTCCAGCGTGGGGGCGAGCGTTTTGCAGACGCGGGCGGTGGAATTTGCGAAGAAGTACAATGTGCGGATTCATGTCCGGCATTCGCAGACGGATGAACCCGGGACGATGATTGTGGCGGAGACTCCGGCGATGGAACATATCGTGGTGAGCGGGTGTGCGTTGAAGAAGGATTTGACGCGGGTGAGTTTGAAGGGGATACCGGATCGGCCGGGGGTGGTGGCGAGCATTTTTTCGGCGGTGGGGCATGCGAACGTGGTGGTGGATGATATCATTCAGAACGTGACGCCGGACGGGACGGCGAACATTTCGTTCACGGTGGAGCATGGGGATGTGGCGGATTTGAAGGTGGTGGTGGAGAAGCAGTTGAAGGATTTGGGCGGGGGGACGGCGACGTTTGATACGGACCTGGCGAAGGTGTCGGTGGTTGGCGTGGGGATGAAGCAGAGCACGGGGGTGGCGGCGAAGATGTTCGGGGCGTTGGCGCGGGAGAAGGTGAATATCCAGAACATTTCGACGAGCGAGATACGGATTTCGTGCATCATTGCGAAGGGGGATGCGGAGAAGGCGCTGCGGGCGGTGCATGGGGCGTTTGAGCTTAGCAAATGACAAATGGTTAAATGACAAATGACAAATGAGCAGTGACCAGTGACCGATGAGCAAGGACGAATAGGGGGCGGGTATGATGGGGGTGTGATGGTGCAGGGAATGTATGTCGGTGAAGCGATCGATTGTGGGTGCGCCGGAGTTGCAGGAGGTGGCGGCGGATAGCGCGGGGGTGCAGCCGGGGGTGGAGGGGGCGGCGCAGCCACAGCCTGCGGCGGGGGTGACGGCGGCGCGGGCTGGGCGGGGGAAGGCGCGGTTTAATTATGCGGAGCGTGCGGCGTCGGTGGGGGTGTTGCTGTCGCTGGCGTTGCCGACGCTGGTGGAGCAGTTTTTGTCGGCGGGGATAGGTTTTACGGACACGGTGGTGGCGGGGCACACGGGGAAGACGGCGGAGTATCACGCGGCGTCGGCGGCGGCGGTGGGGGCGATGACGTACTTGCAGTGGTTTGCGGGGCTGATGACGGCGGCGTTCAACGCGGGGGCGATGGCGGTGATTGCGCGGTCGATCGGGGCGAATCGGCCGAGGCTGGCGAACCGTGTGGCGGGGACGGTGTGCTCGGGGGCATTGGTGGTGGGGGTGGTGATTGCGGTGGTGTTTTTCAGTTTGGCGCCGTTTCTGGTGGCGTTTTTGTTTCGGCTGGATGGGTTGGCGGCGACGCTGGGGACGGAATACCTGCGGATCATGTCGTTCACGATCTGCATGCAGACGCTGGGGCAGGTGGGGATGGCGTGCTTGCGCGGTGCGGGGGACACGCTGCGTCCGATGCTGGTGACGACGGCAATATTTTTTGTGAACGGGGTGGCGTCGCCGGCGTTGACGTTCGGATGGTTCGGGTTGCCGGAGATGGGGATCGAGGGCAATGCGATCGGGACGTTGTGCGCGTTTGCGGTGGCGGGGCTCACGACGCTGTATTTTCTGTTGAATTCGCGGTCGGGGTTGCATTTGCGGCGGCGGCATTTCCGGATTCGGCCGCACTTGCTGAGGCGGGTGTTCCGGATTGGGATACCGTCGTGGGCGGAGGGGTGCATTTTGTGGGGCGGGCAGATGTTTATTGTGAACCTGGTGACGGCGCCGACGGATGCGGCGTTCGGTGTATCGGGGACGACGATTGCGGCGCACACGGCGACGTTGCGGATTGAGTCGCTGGCGTTTTTGCCGGGGTTTGGGTTTGGGATCGCGTGCTCGGCGCTGGTGGGGCAGTATCTGGGGGCGAAGAAACCTGGGGAGGCGTTGCATGCGACGAAGCTGGCGAATCGGATGACGGTGCTGACGATGGGGTTGACGGCGTTGCCGATGATTTTCTTTCCGAAGGTGATGCTGGGGTGGTTGGTGGATTCGCCGCGGGTGATATTGGCGGGGACGGCGCCGCTGATATTGGCGGGGTTGGCGCAACCGGGGTTTGCGGTGTCGATCGTGATGTCGAGCTGTTTGAAGGGGGCCGGGGACACGGTGTCGCCGATGCTGTGTTCGCTGACGGGGATCGCGTTGCGGACGGCGGTGGTGTTTCCGCTGATGTGGGTGTTCGATCGAATGGGGGATGTGGGGTGGGGGCTGGTTGCGGTGTGGGCGGCGATCGTGCTGGATTTGAATTACCGGGCGGTGTTCTGCACGTGGGTGGTGGGGAGGGGGAGGTGGAAGGAGAAGCGGGTGTGAGGGGGAGGAAAGACAAAAGACGGAAGACGGGAGACGGAAGACGGAAGACGGGAGATGAAAGATGAAAGGGGGGGAAAGATGAAAGGTGGGGGGCGTGGCGTGTGGGGGGGGTTTGGGATAGTGTAGGGGGCCCGGGCGTGATGGTGCGTCGCGGGCGATTTGGGTTTTGGGAGAGTTGTTCGATGACGGGACCCCCGGCGATATCGGCGGCGGACGCGGCGTTACCGGTGACGCCGATGCCGGAGAGTTTTTGGGGGACGGTGTTTCGGCGGGTGCGGTACGTGGCGGGGGTGGGGATATCGGGGGTGTTGTTCTGGACGCTGGGATGGCTGGTGGCGTCTCCGCCGGCGGATTACGCGGGGGTGTCGCTGACGGTGTGGCCTGGGCATCATGCGTTGCTGGAGCTGGCGGGACTGGCGGTGATATTGCTGGTGGCGACGGGGGTGAGCGCGTTGATTTGTCATCCGGATTCGCCGCACCAGGGGCTTTGGTGCGGGAGTTTGGGCTTGGTGGCGTTGTCGGTGCGTGGGGGGAAGGTGTTCACGATCATCAGGTATGCGCAGGTGGACTCGGCGACGTACGGGGCGACGTGCCGGCTGCTGGCGTTGGAGTGCGTTCATTGGACGGTGCTGTTTCTGCTGGCGGAGGCGTTTGCGCGGTTTCTGCATGATCAGGTTTTTGCGAACACGCGGTGGATCACGAGGCACTCGCAGGAGGTGGGAGCGATGATGGCGCGGGCGGTGGGGAGCGGGGAGCGGGAGAGTCGCGGCCGGCGGCTGGCGTCGGGGAAGGCGGGAGCGATGGGGGTGTCGGAGCAGGTGTCGGGGGCGTTGGGGACGGGGAAGCTGGGGGGTCCGCTGGCGGGTGTGCTGGCGGTGGTGGCGAACGCGGCGTTGGCGCTGGTGTTTTTGCTGGTGCTGCTGCAATCGCAGTCGAAGGGGCAGGTGGTGGTGGCGATGTTCGCGAGTTTTTTCGCATCGACGCTGTGCAGCTATATGGCGTTTCCGACGGTGCCGGCGGTGGTGCAGTTTGCGGCGGTTCCGGTGGCGGCGGCGGCGGGGTATCTGTATGCGGCGGGGTATCCGGGGTTGACGGGTCCGCAGGCGTATCCTGGGCATCCGGGGATCTTTTTTGCGCGGGCGTTGCCGATCGATTATTTTGCGGCGGGGGTGCCGGGGGCGATTTCGGGGTTTTACACGGCGTTTCACTGGTCGTTGCAGTCGCATGAGGGGGAGGGGGGGTAGGGGGGGAGTCAAAACGCAAAGGGGAAAGACGAAAGACGAAAGACGAAAAGGGGAGACGAAAGAGGAAAGACGAGAGACGAAAGGGGGAGGGGGCGGCCGATAATGGGGGGGTTGGGTTGGCGTCGAGTGGAAGATTCATGGCTTCGGATCGGTTTGTACGACATGCGAATTTGATGTCGGGGTTGACGCTGGTGTCGCGGATGGCGGGGCTGGTGAGGGACAAGGCGTGCTCGTATTTCATCGGGGTGGACACGACGTGGGCGGCGTTCTGGATGGGGTTTCAGTTTCCGAATTTATTTCGGCGGATTTTCGGGGAGGGGGCGCTGACGGCGGTGTTCGTGCCGGCGTATACGGAGGTGCTGCACAAGGAGGGGCCGGAGAAAGCGGGGAAGCTGGCGAATGCGACGCTGACGCTGCTGGTGCTGGTGCTGTCGGCGTTGACGCTGGCGGGGGAGATGGTGCTGGTGCCGATCGCGTTGTCGCCGAGCGTGCTGGGGCCGAACCGGATGGCGGCGGCGATGATAGCGATCATGCTGCCGTACTGCGTGATGGTGTGCGTGGTGGCGTTGATGGGGGCGATAGCGACGGTGCACGAGAAGTTCACTGCGCAGTCGTTGATGCCGATCATTTTGAGCGTGTTCATGGCGGCGGCGGCGGGGTTGTCGGTGCTGGTGATGTCGCGGAAATATCCGGTGGAGAAGCGGGTGTTCTGGGTGGCGACGGCGGTGGTGGCGGCGGGGTTCGTGCAGGTGCTGATGATGGTGCCGACGCTGCGGCGGAGCGGTCTGTCGCTGCGGCCGGTGTTTGGATTTGCGAAGTCGGGGCTGGGTGCGGTGCTGGTGCCGATGATACCGATCGCGCTGGGGTATTCGGCGGTGCAGATCAACACGTTCATGGACACGCAGATTGCGTGGTGGTTTTCATCGGACGGGCACGGCGGGGCGGGGCATTTCACGCTGCTGGGGCATGTGTTTTCGGTGGCGATGCAATCGGGGGCGGGGGCGAAGTTGTCGGTGGCGCAGCGGATTTATCTGTTGCCGGTGGGGATATTCGGGGTGGCGATGGCGACGGCGATTTTTCCACCGATGGCGAAGGCGGCGGCGGACAAGAACGTGCAGGAGCTGAAGCGGCTGCTGGTGACGGGGCTGGGCAAGACGCTGTTTTTGTCGATACCGGAATCGTTCGGGATGATTTTGGTGGCCAAGCCGCTGATCACGGTGGTGTATCTGGGGGGGCAGGTGACGGAAGCGGATGTGAATCGGGCGTATTGGGCGGCGATTTTTTTCTGCCTGGGGATCTGGGCGTTCGAGGCGCAGATGGTGATCACGCGGGTGTTCTTCGTGCTGAAGGATACGAAGACGCCGACGAAGGTGGCGTTGGCGATGATCGTGCTGAATTTCGGGTTGAATTTGACGCTGATCTGGCCGCTGAAGGAGGGGGGGATTGCGTTATCGACGACGATAGCGGCGATCATGCAGAGCGCGATATTGCTGGGGATTTTGCGCAAGCGGCTGGGGCCGCTGGGGGTGAAGCGGTTGATGGGGAATGTGGCGCGGGAGCTGGCGGCGACGCTGGTGATGGCGGGGGCGGGTCTGGCGATCGCGGCGATACGGATGCCGTGGGAGGGGGGGCATGGAGGGGGTGTGATGCCACGGTTGTTGACGGCGGGTGTGAAGTTGCCGGCGTTGATCGTGGTGAGCGCGGGGATATACCTGGGGTTGACGAAGCTGATGGGGATGCCGGAGGTGGGGGATGTACCGTTTGTGGGGAGGTTTTTGCGAGGGCGGAATGACGTGAAGACGACGACGTAAATTGGCCACGAAGGGCACGAAAAACACGAAAGTTGTGATCTGAAAATGTTGTTACAGCGCGGAGAATTGGCACGATCGTCATACGAAAGGGGACGGGAATTGTCGACAAATGGTCACAAATGGGCACCGATGGTAGAAGCTTGAGGATGAGCCGTGTGGCCAGGGAGGACCTTATCAGGCGGCGTGGGTCATGAGGGAGTAGAAGAGGTCGAGGAGGATGGCGGCGGCGATCATGACGATGAGGATTTGGAAGGACATGATGAAGACGTGGCTGGGGAGCTTGCGGAGGTTTTCCATGCGTGTGCCCTTGTAGATGATGCTGATGGCGATGACGAGGGGCACGACGAGCCAGAGCCAGAAGCTGTCCATGTGGGGGAAGAGGGCGGTGAGGGGATCGATGAGGGGTGTGAAGGCGAGGATCAAGCGGCACCTCGAGGGGAATTGGCGGGGGCGCGTGGATCGGGTTCATCGGTATCGAAGGCGGCGCGTTTGCCTGGGGGGAGTTCTCGCTGGGAGCCTGTGATGCGGAGGAGGACGTCGAAGAGTACGAGGAGGTTGAGCATACCTGCGATGCCGCAGTAAACGGCGCCGATATCCTGGACCTTGGGGTGATAGGTGAGGGAGGGGTGGTCGGCGAATTCTTTTGCGGCGTAATCGATGCGGCGTTGGGAGCTTTCGTGTTGTTCCGGCGCGGTGATGCCCAGTGGGGGGCGATTGGCTTCGTATTGGTTGTCGATATTTTTCTGTTGGGAGGCGGCGTCGTGCTGGAGGCGGTTGGCGACGAGCATGGGCCAACCGGCGAGCATCTGGGTGTAGGTCCAGATGGCTTGTTCGGGGGGGTTGATGGCGCGGAGTCCGCCGATGAGCATACCCGCGGCGAAGAGGATGTGGATGGTGAGGGCGAAAATGATGCCGCGGGCTTTCTGGCCGATGAGGAAGTGTCCGAGACCCGGGACGAGCCAGGCGAGCACGAGTGCGAGCAGACCGACGGCGGTAGGACCTTCGTTGGCTGGCGGCTGAGGGGCGTAGCGGGAGGGGGGAGCAGGGTGTGTCACTGGGACCTCGAAGGGGAGGGGCGAGGGAGGGATAACGATAACGGGGAGGAGGGATTTTTGCTACCGGGGCGGGGGTCTATCTGGGCGCGGGGGCGAGCTGGGCGGTGTCGGGTCCTGCGGGGGAGCTGCCTTTTGCGGGGGCGGCGAGGGCGGCGTTCCGGAGTGGGAAGACGGCCCAGGCATTGGGAGCGAAGAGGATGAGGAGGCGGCGGTCGTCGGCGGTCCAGCTACCGTGGGGGAAGGGGCCGGTGGAGGTGACGGAGCCGTCGGGGTTGAGGGTCCAGGATTGTGGTGCGTCGTTGTTGAGGGTGGCGAGCCAGGGTCCGCGGAAGGGGGCGGGGTCGGGCGGATTGGGGAGAGGCTGAGCGGCGAGCTTGTCGGGGTCCTGGGAGAGGGCGGTGAGAGCGTCGGCGACGAGGAAGTAGTTGAGGCTGACGGTGTGACCCATGTGGACGGCGCGTTTGAGGAGGGGGAGGGCGAGGTCGGGGTGACCGGTGGCGGCGAGGAGCGCGGCGGCGAGCTGGCGGTGGTCGGAGGCGTGGAGGTCGCGCCAGTCTTCCTGGAACTGGACATCGAGGGCATCGAGCTGCCAGGCGGAGCGATCGTTCTGGACGGCGTCGGCGAGGCGTTCACCGAAGGGGGACTTGATGGTTTCCATGTGGAGGAGGCCGAGGTCGGTGGCGTGCTTGTCGTGAGCGAGGGCGGCGAAGGTGGTGTAGATGACCCAGTCGTCGACGGTGAAGTTCTTTTCGTTTTTGGCGTAGGCTTTGAGGGCGGCGTGGAAATCGTTGTTGGCGAGGCCGGTGTAGGCGTTCATGGGATCGTTGGGGTGTGCCGCGGCGTAGGCGTCGGCGGCGGCCTTGGCGTCGGGGAGAGAAGGGTGGTGGCGGCGTGCGGCCCAGAGGTACCAGACGGAGGCATTTTGCGGGTAGAGGTTGAGTTCCTGATGGAGGAGATCGGCGGCGGCATCGGGGTCGCCGAGCTGTTCCTGGCATGCGGCGGCGAGGTTGTAGGTCCAGGCGGCGTCGCTGTTGAGGGCGATTTTGGCGTAGAACCAGGCGTCCTGAGGGTGGTGCTGGGCGAGGAGGGTACCGGCGAGATCGTCGGCGAGCTGGGCGCCTTTGAGCTGGGGGTCGTCGAGGGCGAGTGCGAGGTCGGCGGTATCTTTGGCGAGCTGGGGTTTGTTGACATGGAGATAGGCGGCGACGAGGGGAGCGGCGGTGAAGAAGGAGGGCTGGGCTTTCATGGCGGGGTCCATGAGGGCGATGCCGCGGGAGAACTGGTCGACGTCGCAGGCCCACTCGCCGGCGAGGGTCATGATGCGCGGGCGGTTGGGGAAGCGGGCCTGGGCGTCGGCGACGGTTTTTTCGGTGAGGGGGAGGTCTTCGCGGCGTTTGGTGATGGGGACGTGGCGGAGCCAGGCTTCGAAGAGGATGGCGGAGTTGGGATTGAGCTGATAGGCGGCGAGGGCGCGTTTGTCGTCTTCATCGGGGAGGTAGTCGAGCATGCTGGTGGTGTAATCGAAGGGGGTGAGGTCGAGGCCGGCGAGGGCGGTCTGATACCAGTGGACGCCGTCGTTGCGTTCGAGTTTATCGAGGGTGTCGGTGTAGAGGGAGACGTCGTCGTAGGTCCAGCGGCCGGGGTCGTGGGGATGGAAGCGCTGGAGGATTTTGTATTGGGCGTCGGATTCCGGCTCGGCGGTGAGGGAGAGCGGGTAATCGGCGCTGGGGTTGAATTTCCAGGCGGGCTTGAGGGCGTCGGCGGCGGCTTTGATGGTGTCGTCGTCCTGGTCATCCCAGTCGCGGCGGAAGATGAGCTGGTCGGTGGCGGCGAGAAAGGATTCGTCGCTGAGGAGGGAGGCGAGGGTGGCGAGGGAGGGTTCGGCGGTGTCGGTTTTGGCGGCGGCAAAGAGGGCCTTCATGGCGGCGCCGGATTGGGCGGCGGGGTCGCCGGCGAGGGAGGGATCGTCGAGGGCGGCGAGGGCGGGGAGGTGGAGAGGCGCGGCGCCGGTGCGGAGGGCATCGGGGATGGCGTGGAGGGCCTGGTCGGGGATTTTGGAGCCGAGGTCGGGCTGATGGGTGTGAAAGAGGAGTTCGGAGAGAAAGAAGGTGGCGGGGTCGATTTGGAGGGCGTCGGAGGCGAGCTGGGTGGTGCGGTCGATGCCGAAGCCATCGGCGGCGATGGCGGCGGCGAGGAGGTGTGGGAGTTCGCCGGCGTTGGGGAGGTTGGCGGCGGCGAGTTCGTCATCGAGATTATCGCGCGCGAAGGCGGAGATGGCGGGGAGCCAGGCGGGAGGCTGGGGGGGCGGATCGGCGTGGGCGCGTTGAGCGGCGGCGAGATCGTCGAGGGCGGGGCGCTGGAGGCCTGCGAGAGCGAAGGCGTAGGCGCGGGCGTAGAGGGCGAAGGGGGAGTTGTGGTCTTTGACGGTGAGGCGCTGTGCGTAGAGCAGGGCGCGGGCGGCGAAGGCTTTGGCGTCGGCGTTCCAGAGTGGCTGGGTGAGGAGGCTGAGGTTGGCGTAGGCCTGGGAGAGGGCGGCGAGGCGGGCGGGGGATTCGCCGGTGTCGTGGATTTGGGCGTGGAGGAGGCGGGCGGCGGTGAATTGGGAGTAGACGGTGAGGGTGCGGAGGGCGGCGAGGGCTTCGGGGGAGGCGGGGGCGTCGGTCCAGGGGGCGTCGGCGGGGGTGAGGCTGGCGAGAGCGGGGGCCTTGCGGAGGAGGGCGGGGAATTCATCACGGGACTGTTTTTCGGCGGCGGCGAGGAAGGCGGGGTAGTTGGCGTAGGGGGTTTTGTCGAGGGGGAATTCGGCGCGGCCGAGGGATTTGGCTGGGGAGGCGGCGTCGGTTGTTCTGGCGGCGGGGATGGCGAGGATGACGAGGGAGCGTTGGGTGCGGACGTTGTGGGTTTCGATGGCGATGGTGAGGGCGGCGGGGGAGGGGCTGGCGAAGGGCTCGTTGAGGGTGGCGTCGCGGGTGGGAAGGCGGAGCTGATCGCGGGCGGCGATGAGGACGGCCTGGCGCTGGAGTTCGCGGCAGAGGAGTCCGCCGAAGACTGTGGATTCCGAGCCGGCGGCGCTGACTTGCTGGGAGGCGAGCTGGATTGTGGGCGCGGGGGGAGAATCGGCGAGGAGGGGGGTGGCGGTGAGAAGGAGGGCGGTGGCGGCGGCCCAGCGCGGAGGGGTCATGGGGCACCTCGGGAGGGGAAGCCGGCATTGTAGCGTGGGAGGGGGAGGGGCACTATTTTTTGTCGGCGGTGGTGGCGGGTTTGGGGGCGCCGCCGCCGGGGGCGCCGTCGTTGCCGAAGAGGCCGTGCTTCTGGTGTTGCCAGATCATGCCGAGGAAGGCGATGGAGAGGACGAAGAGGGGCATGAGGATAGGGCGGTGGGAGAAGGCGTCCTGGGCTTCGGAGGACCAGGGGGTGTAGCGCATGAAGAGGGCGGCGGCACCGAGGACGAACATGAGGGCGCCCTGGACGCAGGTGAAGAGGATGACGGAGGTTTTGAAGAGGATGAAGGAGAGCATGCCGAGGACGATGAGGCCGATGAGTGCGCCGGCCCAGAGCATGGCCATGGGCTGGTCGCAGTAGGCCCAGATGGCCATGCCGACGATGGCTCCGACGAGACCTCCGGAGATGGCGACGGCGTATTTCATGAGGGGCCAGGAGATGGCGCCGAAGAGGAGGGCACCGAGGACTGCGGCGGCGGTGGCGATCTGGGCGCGTTGACCGAGGAGCCCTCCGAGATAGAAGCCGAGTGCGACGCAGTTGAAGACGACGATCCAGCGGTAGGCGAGGAAGCCGAACATGACGACGAGGACGCCGATGATGAGGAGAGCGGCGGGGAAGAAGACTTCGCCGTTGGTGAGGTAATCGAGGATTCGGTCCTGTGCGGGGAGTGCTTGTGCGGCGAGCAGGTGGAGCATGGGAGCCTCCGAGAAAGCCGCGCGGTGAGGCGCGGTGGGTCCTCCGGCTTCCCTGGATGGCGCGGAACTCCGTTCCGTGGTCCCGGCGCGGGAACAGGGGAGCCAGCCGGGAGGACCACTGTGGAGCAGCATCGGCGAAGGGGGGCGGAAATCTGAAGGGAAAGTGGCGGTGGAAGGGGCGGTTATTTTGCGGGGACCGGGGGCGGGGCGGGTTGTGGGGCGGGTTTGCGCGGCGGTGGGGTGTACCGGCGGAAGGATCGCCACTGGATGAAGGCGCCGATCAGGGTGAGGCCTGCGAGGATGGCGTAGCGGTAGAGGGAATTGGCGGGGATGTAGTGGGCGTAGGGGCGGGCGTAGAGCAGGAGAATGGCGCGGAGGCCGAGGAAGAGGGCGAGGCTGCCGAGGAAGGAGGTGATGAGGATGGCGGTGCGGCGGAACATGAGGAGGCAGAAGAGGAAGCCGGCGACGAGGGTGGTGAGGAGGAGGAGTGCGGTGCGGGTTTGGGTCTTAGGGGGGAGGATGTTCCATTGATGCTGGAGGAAGTGGGCGGCATCTGCGAGGGCGGGGGTGTGACGGGGGTTGGTGGTGGCGGGGGTGGTGGAGGAGTGGAGGGTGATTTCGAGATCGGCGGCCTGGACGGTGGCGGGTGCGGATTGGGGAGGGGCGGCGGTGAGGGGGGCCTGCCAGCGGAGATAGATGCCGGTGACGGCGAGGGCGAGTGCGATGGGGAGGAGGAAGCGGTAGGCGAGAGCCCCGAGGATGAGGCCGACGGCGAGGCCTGTGATTCCGCCGGTGTAGGGGGAGAGGTCGAGAGCGGCGATGCCGAGCCAGGCTCCGAGGGCGGCACCTGCGATGCCGAAGAAGAGGGCGGCGAGGATGCGTCCGGTTTTGACGCCTGTGGCCCAGAGGAGGAGGCCGGTGAGGGCGAGGAGTGCGGCGGCGGCACCCCAGAGGTGCTGGTATTCGGGGGGGAGGAGATCGACGACGGAGCTGGGCAAGGTCTATCCTGAGTGCTGAGGTCTGAGCGGTGAGTGGGTGAGTGGGTGAGGGGTGAGGGGTGAGGGCGGGGGGATTATCGGTCAGGGGGGTGGTGAGGGGGAGAGGGAAAGGGTGCAAAAAGGAGGGCGGCCCACGCTGATGGGGGTGGGCCGCGGAAGGTTGCGAATTTGGGCGAGGCGGAGCGGGGCAAGGTGCGGCTCAGACGACGTTGAGCTTGCGGCCTGTGCGGCGTTTGCGGTTGAGCATCTGGCGGCCCTTTTTGGTTTTCATGCGTGCACGGAAGCCGATTTTGCGGACGCGTTTGCGGTTGGAGACCTTGTGGGGGTAATGCATGTGATACTCCGTGAGTGGCCCGGTGGGGGCGGATGGATCAAGCGCATGCGCGGCGCTCGCATGAGCGTGGCGCGAGGCGAATCGGGGATTGTACAGGAAGGCGGCGGGGCAATCCAGAGAGGTGTTACGCAAATTGGAGCGGGGAGCGGTCGGCGCGGGAGATTGTGAGGGAGAGGGAGGGGAGTTGGTGTTTGAGGCGTTGGGCGAGGGATTGGAGGATGGGGCGTTCGGAGTCGGGGTGGCCGAGCAATACGGCGGGGATGTTGGCGGCTGAGTAGGCGAGTTGTTCGTGGTGTTTGAGTTCGCCTGTGAGGAGGGCGTCGTAGGGTTTTTTGGCGAGGTCGAGGGGGATGCGTCCGGCGGCCCCGGCGACGATGGCGAGGGTTTTGATTTTGTGGCGCGGGTTGCCGAGGAATTGGACGGCGGGGAGATTGAGTTCTTTTTTGCAGCGCTGGGCGAAGGCGGCGAGGGGTTCGGGTTTGGGGAGGTCGGCGTAGCGGCCGAGGCCGACCTGTTCGGGCGGGGTTTCCATGCGAAGGAGATCGAAGGCGGGTTCTTCATAGGGGTGGGCGGAGCGGAGGGCGGAGACGACGTCGCCGGCGAGGTGGGCGGGGAGGATGGTTTCGAAGCGGACTTCGGGGACGACTTCGTAGTTGCCGGGGGAGCCGACGGCAGGGTTGGTGGAATCGTCGCCCTTGAAGGTGCCGTGGCCGGCGGAGCGGAAGGAGCAGCGGGTGTATTTGGCTTTTTGGCCGATGTGACCTGCGCCGGCGTTGAAGACGGCGTCGGCGACCTGTTCGAGCTGGCCTTCGGGGACGAAGGTGACGAGCTTGAGGTATTGGCCGAGGGCGGGGTAGTGGGAGAAGGAGCCGGTGGTTTTTGCGCCGAGGCGTTGGGCGAGGATGTCGTTGGTGCCGCCATCGACGGTGTCGAGGGCGGTGTGGGGGGAGTAGATCCAGACGCCGAAGGAGGCGAGGGCGACGGCGAGTGCGGGGGGCTCGTCGCCGTTGATGCGGAGGTGCTTGATGGGTTTGAAAATGGGGGGGTGGTAGACGAGGAGGAGGTCGATATTTTTCTTGAGGCATTCATCGTGGACTTGCGGGGTGAGATCGATGGCGAGGAGGACGCGTTTGATGAGGGAGGTGCGGTGGCCGGAGAGGAGGCCGACGTTGTCCCAGGATTCGGCGAGGTGGGGCGGGGCGATTTTGTCCATGGCGTCGGCGAAGGCGGAGAGGGGGAGGGCGTCTTTGGGGATGTGGCCGGACATCCAGAGGTTTTGGGGGGCGAGGCGGGGTGCGGAGGGGAGAGGTTTCATGGGGGCTCCATCGCAGGCGGAGAGGTGTTTTTGCCACAGAGGCACAGAGTCACAGAGGACGCACGGCATTATCTGGCACGTGGAGACGAAGACAAGGAACGGGGTTGGACGGCATCCCGGGCGAATGGTATCATTTTGTATATCCAGCCAGGAGGCACCACGATGGCGACACATGTGCGCGTGACGAAGTGGGGGAATAGTCTCGGGGTGCGGTTGCCGAAGTCGTTTGCGCAATCGCGGTCGATTGAGGATGGGATGATTATTGAGATTGACGGGTTGAAGGCGGTGGAGGCGAAGCGGCGGCGGCGGAGCAGGTACAAGCTGAAGGATTTGCTGAAGGGATATGTGAAGCCGCCGAAGGATCTGGATTTCCCGCGTATGGGGAAGGAGACGGTGTGACGGGGCATCGGACGTATTATCCGAAGCGTGGGGATTTCATTCATTTCAACGCGTCGCCATCGGCGGGGGAGGAGATGGCCGGGCCGCATTTCGGGCTGGTGATGAGCCCGCAGAGTTACAACCGGAAGACGGGGATGGCGATCGTGCTGATCGGGACGAGCAAGTTCAAACATGCGTCGCACCCGCGCTATGGGAATACGAAATTTATTCCCGGCGGCATGATTGGCGCGACGGCGGGGAATCCGAGCGGGGAGGGGATTTTGTTTTGTGATGATGTGAGAAGGATCGATTGGCGCGAGCGCGGGGCATCGCATGCGGGGGAGGCGCCGCGGGAGTTTGTGGAAGATGCGCTTGACCGGTTGTTGTCGGCGATGGAAGAGGACGAGTGAGGTTGAGGCGCGTCAGCGGGTTTCGCCGGCGAGGGCTTGATCGTAGGCGGTGCGGAGTTGTTGGGTGAGGGGGCCGGGTTGGCCGTCTGCGACGGTGTGTTTTTCGATGTGGATGACAGGCATGAGGCCCATGATGGCGTTGGTGAGGAAGACTTCTTTGGCGGTGAGGAGGTCGTTGATGGTGAGAGGGCGTTCGTGGGGGAGGAGGTTGGCGGCAGTGGCGAGTTCGAGGACGAGTTGGCGGGTGATTCCCGGAAGACAAAGACGCTGATTGGTTTGATCGGGGATGGCGAGTGGGGGGGTGGCGAGGATGCCGTCATTGGTGACGAGGAAGATGTTGGAGATGGAGCCTTCGGCGAGGAGGTTGGTGTGGGGGGTGAACCAGAGAGCTTCGCCGGCCTTGAGTTCCTGGGCTTCGCGGAGGGCGAGGAGGCGGTCGAAGTAGCTCGTGGTTTTGTGGCCGGTGAGGGGGGATTCGGGGTTTTGTTTGAAGCGGGAGAGGATGACGGTCATGCCTTTTTCGTAGAGGGCGGCGGGGTAGGGTTGGAATTCGGCGGCGGTGAGGAGGAGGGTGACGGGGGGCGTGGGATTTTCGGCGGTGGCTTCATGGAGGTCGCCGCGGGTGAGGGTGAGGCGGAGTCTTGCGTCTAGCAAACCATTGGCGTCGAGGAGGTCGGTGGTGATTTCGGCGAGTTGTGATTCGGAGAGGGCGAAGGGGATGTTGAGGGCGTGGGCGGAGGTAGCGAGGCGCTGGAGGTGGTTGCGGAGGCGGAAGATTTTGCCGTTTTTGGCGCGCATGGTTTCGAAGAGTCCTGCGCCGTGGAGGAGGCCGGCGTCGGCGGGTGCGATGCGGGCGTCGTCGTAGGCGAGGAGTTGGCCGTTGAGATGGAGGAAGTCGGACATGGGACTCAAGCGAAAGAAGGGAACGCGTAAATGGCCACGAAAGGCACGAAAAACACGAAAGATTTTTTATTTTTGCAACAGGTGCTTAGGTGACGAAGGGGGCGATGAGGGGGATTTGACGACGGGAGCGGGTGCGGTAGATGAGAAAGTCGCGGTCGGTGGTGATGACCATGGCGTTGCGGTCGCGGTCGGCGAGGTGGACGAGGGTGGCGTCGGCGAGGTCCATGGGAACGTTGCGGTACTTTTGCAGGAGGGGATGAATTTCGGGAAGTTCATCGAGGAGTCGGAGAGGGATGTTGAGGACGCCGGCGGCACAGAAGTCGGCGAGGCGCGCGGGGCCGCTTTTGGTTTTGCCGAGGAGATAGAAGGCTTCGGTGAGGACGGGTTCGGTGGTGATGAGGGAGGAGTTGATCTGCTGAAAGAGCTCGATGGCCCATCGGTGATGTTCGTCGCGGTCGCTGAGGTAAGCGACGAGCGGGCCGGTGTCGAGGAGGAAGGTTCGTTCAGGCACCGAGGCCCTCCAGGTGTTTTTTGTTGGAGGAGAGATCGCGCGGGGCGAGGCGGACGGAGCCGGCGAGATGGCGGGTGCGGTCGAAGATGGTGGGGGCGGGGTGTTTCTTTCGAGAGGCGGGAAGGGGAGCGTATCGCTGCTGGAGGGAATCGCGGATAAGCACGGATTTTGGCACGTGCCTGGCGCGAGCTTCGGCTTCGATTTTTGCGGCGATGTCGGCGGGAAGTTTTACCGTGACGGTGACCATCCGGGCATGGTAAGACAGTTTGCTGCAGAAAGCAATACGCTATGACGTTCCGGCGGCGTGGAGAATGGCGGCGAGGCGGTGGAATTCGGGGATGGGGAGGGTTTCGGGGCGGGCGGCGAGGGGGAATCCGTGGTCGAGGAGGGATTGCTTGAGGGCGGGGGTCCAGGCGTGTTGGAGGTGGTGTTTGAGGGCGTTGGAGAGGGTTTGGCGGCGGTGGGAGAAGAGGCCGTGGAGGAGGGATTGGAGTGCGGGGGCGTTGGGGAGGTCGCGGATTTTTTGGAGGGAAGGGGTGATGAGGACGAGGGCGGAGTGGATTTTGGGCGGTGGCCAGAAGGCGCCGGGGGGGATTTTGCGGAGGATTTGAACGGAGGCGAGGGATTGGATGAGGATGGAGAGGGGGCCGTAGTCGCGGGAGTCGGGGGGTGAGGCCATGCGGAGGGCGACTTCGTGCTGGACGGTGAAGGCGACACGATCGAAGAATAGTGAATGGTGAATGGTGAATGGTGAATTGACGGAATGGGTTTCGTGCCAGATGAGGAGGAGGAGGTTGGCGATGAGGGGGCTGGCGGCGTTGTAGGGGAGGTTGGAGACGAGTTTGAGGGCGCTGTCGGGGTGCTGGGCGCGAAGTTGTCGGAGGGTGGCGATGAGGGTGGGGTCGAGTGCGTGCTTGCCGGCGAGGGCGTCGGTGTTGAGCCAGGAGACGTTTTGGAGATCCTGGTGATGGCGTTTTGCGGCGGGGAGGAGCTTGGTGTCGATGTCGACGGCGAGGACATGGCCCTGGGGGGCGCGGGTGGCGAGGAGTCGGGTGAGGTTGCCGACGCCGGGGCCGATTTCGAGGAGGAGGTCTGTGGGGTGGATGTCGCCGGCGTCCGCGATGGCGGCGAGGATGTTCTGGTCGATCATGAAGTTCTGGCCGAAGTGATGCTGGGGGCGGAGTCCGGCGGAGGCGAGGATGTGGGAGATTTCTGATTTATTCATCGAACTTCGAACGATGTAAATGGCCACGAAAAACATGGCGCGGCGAAGACGCAACCGAAGTTAACCACGGAGTACACAGAGGGCACGGAGGGGCGACGACGAGGTCCCCCCGCCCCCGCTGACGACGACGTAAATTAGCCACGAAGGGCACGAAAAGCACGAAAGTCGGATCCAGGAATTTTGTTGCGGCGCCAAGAATTGGCGCGATTGTAGTAGGAAAGGTACGAAACGACGGGGAATTGTCCACGAATGTTCACGAATTTTCACAAATTGTTTGTGGCGGGAATTGGCGAGCCGGGGGAGGGGCGGGGTTATTGAGCTTCTAGCGGTGGGGGGATCATTTGGAGAGGAATGTGCTGCAGGTGGCGGGCATTTGTGTTGATTTGTGTGCATTTGTGGATAGGTATCAGTGGAGGGGGCGGGGGCGGACGGCGGCGGGGGTGGGGGGGGAGAAGGTGATGGAGAGGGAGCCGTTGTCGACGCGGATTTCGTGGATGATGACGGTGCGGCGGTCGGCGGTGAAGCGGAGGGGGAAGGGCTGGCCATCGACGATGGCGTGGATGGCGGTTTCGATGTCGGGGACGCGCGCGGGGGCTGCGGAGGTGGAGGTGGAGAACTGGCGGGAGATAGCGTCGTTGGCGAGGGTGATGATGGTGGGGGAGAGCTGGCGGATTTTGGACTGGACGACGGAGGCGGGGATGGGGAGGCGTCCGACGGCTGCGGAGGCGACGCGGACGTGTCCGACGGGGGAGCCGTCGGAGGCGATGGTGGAATCGACGACGAAGGAGACGGAGACGACGCCGCCGTTGGGATTGGAGGAGGAGACGCGGGTGGTGCGGAGTGCGATGGTGACGAGCCCGGGGGTGAGACGTACGAAGGGGTCGGAGACGAGGGGCGGCGCGGAGGCGCCGGCGTGGGTGGGGGAGGAGGGGAAATTGACGGCGAGGAAAGCGTTGAGTTCGTCCTGGGAGATGGTCCAGCGTTGGTCGCCGAGGGGTGTGCGTTGGAGGGCGTTGTGGATTTCGAGGAGCTTGGATTGAGCGTTGTAGGCGTCGTCGATGACGCGGTTGTCGGAGGCGGAGAGGGGGACGTACCAGGAGGGGGTGGCGCGGGAGAGAAGCCAGGCGGTGAGGAGGGCGAGGAGGAGGAGGGAGGCGAGGAGAGCGAGCCAGGCGCGTCGGGAGCGAGGTCGGGGGATGCGCGAGAGCGGGGAGGGTCTGATAATGAGGTGTTTTGCAGGGGGAGGTGAGGGAGGGGGAGGCATGGAGGGGGTCCTGGAATGCCGCGGGGACGGACTGGGCACGGCGTGTTGCGTTGGTGCAACAGGCGGCATAAACGGCGTAGACGCTACGGCGGAGGGGAGCGGGCGGAGCTCTTCGGCCGGCTGGGGAAACTGAAGTTAGAATACCTGTGGGGAAAAGTGGAAGCAAACGGCGCGCAGGAGGAGCAGGGGTGTCGAGAGTTCCGTCAGAGGTATCGGCGAGCGCGGGCGGGGAGGATGAAAATTGGCGCGCCGGCGGGACGATCGTTGCGGAGCGTTGGCCGACACTGGCACGGGCGATGGGGACGTATCAGAGCGGGGTGGCGGAGCGGTTCAGCCGGATGGCGTATGAGTGCGTGGAGGGGGGCTTGATCCGGTTCGACCGTCGGCAGCGGTTGGCGCGGGCGGCGGAGAGGATGGGGATTCGGCCGTTCGATGCGCAGCTATTGATTGCGTGCGCGGTGCGGAAGTGGGCGCTGGATCGGGCTTATGATGCGAGCCCATGTGCGGATGCGCCGAAGCTGAGTTTTGAGTATCGGTCGTGGGGGAAGATGTGGATGCGGTGGGCGGTGGCGGCGGGGATGATCGTGGGGCTGGAGGGGCTGATCGTGTGGCACTGGATCGGCGGGGGGCGGTGAGGGAGGGGACCGGGGGAGGGATTAATGCGGGGACTCGTCGGGGGTGGGGTCTTTCTGAAAGTGTCCCCAGGTGAGAAAGAAGATGAAGGTGCCGGTCATGAGGCCTGAGAAGAGGAGGATGGCCCAATCGAGGAGCCCGGCGGGCGCGCGGAGGTAGCGGGCGGAGGCCCACATGGCGAAGAGGCCGGCGGCGCAGGCGAAGGAGGTGGCGACGGTGTTGGCGACGATGCGGCGGGACACGCGGACTCCGAAAAAGAAAAGGGCTCGCGCCTGGGGAGGCACGAGCCCCTGAGGGTTATCGGTCAATCAGGCGTGGGACTGAACCAGTTGGAGTCGCATCATGAGCAGAGCGGTATCGAGCTGGGTGTCGTCCTGAGCGGCGGTGGTGGTGGCGGGGCTGGTGGCGGGCCCGTTGTGGATGATGTCGCTGTCGCGGCGCTGGGTGAGGAGGTCGTTGAGCTGCTTGGGGGTGAGATCGACGGCGACGTCGGGATCGACGCCCCACTTGGTGTTGCCGTCGCGACGATGGAGGGACTCGCCATCGGGGAGGTAGTAGTAGGAGGTGGTGAGCTTGATGAAGGCCTTGGGGTTGAGGACGTCGCCGCCGATGGGGATGAGGTTCTGGACGGAGCCTTTGCCGAAGGAGCGATGACCGACGATGAGGGCGCGGTGCAGGTCTTTCATGGCGCCGGAGAAGATTTCAGAGGCGGAGGCGGAGTACTGGTTGACCAGGACGGTCAAGGGCATGGTGGGGGGGACGACGGTGTCTTCATGGGCGCGGGCGATGGTGGGGCGGACGTTTTCGGAGCGGCCGCGGGTGGAGACGATGACGCCTTTCTGGAGGAACATGTCGGAGATATCGATGGCCTGGGTGAGGAGGCCGCCGGGATTGAAGCGGAGGTCGAGGATGAGCCCGCGCATGCCCTGTTGTTTGAGGGATTCGAGGGCGGTGCGGAGTTCTTCGGAGGTGTCATCCTGGAAGCCTGTGATACGGATGTAGCCGATCTTGTTGGTGGGATCGAGCATGAAGTCCCAGCGGGTCTGGGATTCGTCGCTGGGATCGCGTCGGAAGCCTTTGACGGAGGAGACGTGGATGATGGCGCGTTGGAGCTGGTAGTCCTTGTCGGGCTGTCCGGAGCGTTTGATTTTGAGATCGACGGTGGTTCCGGGATCGCCCATGATGGCCTGGACGGCCTGATCGATGGTGATGCCGACGGTGGATTTGCCGTTGATGGCGGTGATGACGTCATTGGCCTGGATGCCGGCTTTGAAGGCGGGGGTATCTTCGAGGGGTGAGATAACTTTGAGCTGGGCGTTGTCGAGGGAGATTTGGATGCCGACGCCGCCGAAGTTACCGCGGGTCTGCTTGTCGAATTCGGGTTTTTCGTGGGGCCAGATGACGGCGGTGAAGGGGTCAAGCTTTTCCATGGCGCCATCGGTGAATTCCATGAGGATGACGTTGGCGGGGAGCTTGACGGTTTGTTCGGAGGAGGCGACGAGGCCTTTGAGGATGCGGTCGACGTCGTCGGAGTCGAGGTCTTTGCCGTCGGCGGGCTTGGCGAGCGCGCCATCGAGCGTCTTGGCGAATTCGTCGCGAGCCTGGGCGTCGCCGAGGCCGGGGAATTCCTTGGCGAGTTCGGGGGTGGTCAGGAAGAGGCGGAGGGAATCGACGCCGCCCTGGATGAGGGTGTCGTAGCTGGTTTGTTCGACCCAGTCATTGCGTGCGCGGGTGAGGGAATCGTGGCACATGTCGAAGGTGATGCCTTCGACGTAGTCGTGCCAGTCGGGGAAGGTGGCGGCAGCGTCGGCTGCGGAGTCGGCGGGGAGGGTGGTGCCGTCCTCCTTGGCGGTTTTTTCGTCGAGCGCCTTGCGCATGTCGAAGAGGGTCTTGGGGGTGTAAAGGGCGAGGAGTCGCACGCGGCGTGCGAGTCGCTGGGTATCGGCCTTGTAGCGGGTGTCGATTTCGTAGAGGGAGTTGAGGTCGGTGTAGAGCTGGAGGGATTCGATCCAGTTGCCCTGCTGCTCGAAATCGGAGGCGCGTTTGGCGACCTTGGCGGTGAGGTCTTTGACCCAGTCGAGGTTGAGGAATGCGGCCTGATCCTTGGCGATGGTATAGGCCTGAACGACCTGGGCCATGGATTCGTCGAATTTGTCCTGTTTGAAGTAATCCTGGGCCTTGGCGACTTCGTCGGAGTATTCCTTGGTGCGTTCGGTTTCCTGCTGCTGGATTTCGCCGGCGTAGGATTTGGCCCAGTCGCCGAGCTTGACGGCTTCAGCGCCGGCCGGGGGAAGATTGAGGTGTGCGAGTTCGTCGATTTTCTGGTTTTCGACGAGGCGGGTGATCTGGTCGGCGTAATCGAAGACGGCGGCCTGGGCCTGAGAGGTCTGGGCGGTAGCGGCCTTTTCGGGTTGTTCGGTCTGGGCGGAGGCGTGATGAAGCGCCAGAGCGCCGCCGACGGCGAGGGGGATGATGATTGCGACGATGCGAGCGAAGGACCGCGGGGAATTGCTCATGAAGTCACCACACCTTGGTTTGCATGCAAGAATGGTGCATCTTATGAAGTGATGGCGTGCAGGGTCAATGCGCAATCGCAAAAGAGCGGGTAAAGGCGATCAGGAGCCTTTGCGGGGTCGCCTGGCGGGCGGGGCGGCATGGGGGGCCCGGCGGGGGGCGGATCGGGTTTTTTTGGCGGTCTTTCGCGGCGCTGAGGCGGATTCGAAACTGCGGTGGTGACTGCGGACGTGCAGGCGGATGGGGACTTCGGAGAAGGGGAGGCGTTCGCGGAGCTGGCGGACGAAAAAGCGGCGGTATTCCTGGGTGATCAGATCGGGATTGTTGACGAAGAGGACGAGGGTGGGGGGGTGCACGTCGATCTGGGTGGCGTAGTAGACTTTGACCTTCTGGGTGGTGGGGGAGGAGGGTCCGCGGAGGGCGAGGATTTCCTCGACGGCCTGGTTGAGCTGGCTGGTGGGGAGGCGTGTGGCGGCCTGGGCGTGCATGACCTGTGCGAGCTGGATGAGCTCGGAGATGTTGTGCTGGTGTTTGGCGCTGATGAAGGCGATGGGGGCGTAATCCAACTGGGGGAGGATTTCACCGATGTATTCTTCGTACTGGTCGGCGGAGGTTTTGCCTTCGACGAGGTCCCACTTGTTGATGACCAGGACGCAGGGCTTGAATTCCTCGGCGATGTAAGCGGCGAGTTTTTGATCGACGTCGCCCATTTCGACGGTTGAGTCGATGAGCATGAAGACGACATCGGCGCGGCGGATGGAGCGCTGGGCGCGGTGGAAGGCGTAGAACTCGAGATCGTCGCGGGTGATCTTCGCTTTTTTGCGGACGCCGGCGGTGTCGATGATGAGGAAGGAATGGCCTTCGCGTTCGAAGCGGACGTCGATGGAATCGCGCGTGGTGCCGGGGACTTCGGAGACGATGACGCGCGGCTGACCGGCGAGGGTGTTGATGAGGGTGGACTTGCCGGCGTTGCGTTTGCCGACGACGGCAATTTTCATTTCGGGATTTTGGGGGGTTTCGGGGGCGTCTGCGAAATCGAGGCGTTTGGCGATTTCGGCGAGGAGGCGGTCCTTGCCCTGACGGGTGGTGCAGGAGATGGGGACGGGGTCGCCGAAGCCGAGGGCATAGAACTCGGCAGTCTGCTGGGCAAGTTTTTCGCCGTCGGCTTTATTGGCGACGAGGAGGACGGGCTTGTTTTTTGTGCGGAGGTAATCGGCGACGGTTTGATCGAGGGGGACTTTTCCGGCCTTGGTATCGACGACGAAGAGAATGAGCCGGGCCTCATCGACGGCGAGCGCGATCTGGCGTTCGATATCAGCGGTGAGGTTGTCCTTGTCGATGACGCCGTAGCCGCCGGTGTCGGTGAGCTCGAAGGCGTGATCGCCAGCGAGGACGGGGGTGGAGACGCGGTCGCGCGTGACGCCCTCGGTGGGATCGACGATGGAGATGCGCCGTCCGGCGAGGAAGTTGAGGAGGGAGGACTTGCCGACGTTGGGCCGGCCGACGATGGCGACGATGGGGAGCATGAAAAGACTCGACAAAGGAATCAGAATAAGGTGGTGAATCCGGCGACTTTGAAGCGGCGGTCGTTGGTAAAGGCATCGACGATGCGCCGCCGCCGCATCACCGGGAAGGATATGTGATCGACGATACCGGCGGCGGAAGCATCCCCGCGCACATAGTGGGTCCACGCACGGTCGATTTCGGAATCGGAGGCCACCAAGAGATTATGGGCATGGAGGAGCGCCGTCCGAAAGTCGTTCACGACGTGACGGAAGGAAGTTCTCGATAGTGCGTTGCCGGTTTCAAAGAGGACGAGTTCAGTGGTCACCAGAGTTGCTCGCGACGGCAGAAGGAGATCGAATGTTTGCCGTGATGTATCGTGCCATTGATCGTGAAGATCCCACAAAGCGATGAGGCCGACGGAGTCGAGAAAAACCTGTTTCATGGCTGGTGCTCATTATGCCGTTCCGCCAGGTTTCCCGGAGAGGAAGGGTCGTCAAAGGTCTGCATGAGCAACGCGTAAATCTGATCCATGCCCTCGGGTGACGTGTTAAGTGGTGGATGAGCGAGGCGTGGCTCGAACTCCACTTCGGTATGTTCCGGGAAGGAGACAGCATCAATCGGTCGGAAGACACCGTTTTCGTAGATTGCTTTGATGGTCATGGAGCACCTCTGTAAATAGTGTACCACAGTGGGGGCGTTGTGCGGGCTTCGGGCTACGGCGTGGGGTGGGTGTCGGAGGGTTGGGTGTCGTCGGTTTCCACGGGGGTTTCCGTTTTTTGGCTGACGAGCTGGAAGGTGTGGCCGTTCCAGCGGTACGTGCAGACGTCGAATTGCCCTCCGCCGTCATGCCAGGAGGTGGTGAGGAATTGTCTGCCGTCGAAATCGAATTGGTTGCCGCCGAGGTCGGGGGGGCTGACGATGGCCAGTGCGCCGCTGGCGTCTTCAAGGACGACGACGTAGGGGCCGTTGCCCTGGGCGCCGCGGAGTTCGCCGTGGAAATCCGGGGCGACGACATGGAGGGTGCCGACGCCTGGGAAATCGCAGTCTGTGACGGCGGAGTCGTTGGCGATTTCGAGGGCGGTGTTGAGGTCGTCGCCGACTTGCTGGTCATGGGCGATGGAAACGTAGATGGAGGCCCACGAGGCGCAGGGGATTTGGCCGAAGGGGTCGGGCTTGGGGTGGAGACCGCGGGTGAAGTTGAGCAGGGGAGAGAGGAGGGCGGCGGCCGTGAACAGGACGAGGGTGAGGGTCCAGAGGAGCAGTGCGATGATTTTATGAGCCGCGGCGCGGGGGCGCTGCGGGCGGTGGCCGTGTGGTTCGAGGAAGCCGTAGAAAGCGGCGGCGCCGAGGGAGGCGAGCCAGAAGCCGCGTCGGATGTCGAAGATATTGGCGAGCCATGCGGCGGCGCGGGTGGTCCAGGGAAGGCGGTGATTGAAGAGGATGGAGAGGTCAGCCAGCCAGCCGGAGGTGATCCAGAGGGCGGCAATCATGAGGAGCACGGCGGCGAGCGCCCAGGCGGCGGCGGCGAGGGAATAGACCGGACGCATTTGGGGCGTCCGGTATTCGAGGGCGCTTGGAGGCATGGCGATTTATCCGGTGCGCATGGGCGCGGGCGTTACGCGGCCTGGCCGCAGCATTGTTTGTATTTTTTGCCGCTGCCGCAGGGGCAGGGGTCGTTGCGGCCGACTTTGACTGTTTCGTTGACGAAGGTGGCGGTCGGTGCGGCGGCGGGGGGGGTGTCCGCGGGGAGCGGGGCGGGTTCTCCGGAGCGTTCTGCGCGGACCTGCTGTGCGGCATCGGAGGTGGCGACGGCGTAGCTGGTGTGGTGCTGGTAGGATTCGACGGGGTTGGTGTAGACGTTTTTCATGACGTTGGTCTGCTGCATGCGGACGCGGAAGATGACGTCAGTGACCTTGTCGCGGATGCCCTTCATGAATTCCTGGAAGAGGCGTGAGCCTTCGCGTTTGTATTCGATGCGGGGGTCGCGTTCGGCGACGCCGCGGAGGCCGATGGATTCGCGGAGCTGGTCCATGGCGTAGAGGTGGTCTTTCCAGGTGGAATCGTAGATCTGCAGGAGCACGGCGCGTTCGACTTCCGTGAGCTCGGAGCGGAGGAAGGCGTGGCCCCATTCGTAGAGGCGTTTTTTGCGGGAGTCGACGGGCTCGTTTTCAAATTCGTTGGGCTGGAGGGGGATGCGGAAGCGGGCGGTGACCCAGGCGGCGAGGGCGGGGGATTCGGGGAGTTTTGCGATGGCCTGATCGATTTCGCGGTCGATGGTGTCGGTGGCGTTTTTGGAAATGCCGACGAGGCGGCGGTGGAGATCGGGGATGGGGAGCGAGCGGATGTCGTCGCCGGTGATGCGCGCGCCGAACTTGCCGACGAGCCAGTTAGCGAGCTGCTCGGAGGCGTAGATATTTTCCGTGCCGCCGCCGGCGAGGGTGTGTTCGAGGGCGTATTCGACGGGGTATTCGACTTCGCGGCGTGCGTAGGATTCGTGGGCGCGTTCGAGGATGAAGTCGGCGGCGTCGGTGGGGGTTTTGCCGATGAGATCTTCGGGGCGAATCTGGACGTCGAACTTGGTATTGGCCCATTCGGCGAGCTGGTGCTGGGCGTAGTGTTTGACGAGGAAGGGCTGGATGGCGGCGCAGTCTTTCTGCTCGACCTGTTCGAGGGCGGCTTCGATGAGGGCTTCGCGGATGCCGTCGCGATCCATGCGCTGAAGCTGGGAAGGGGAGACCTGAACGCCGAAGCGGTCGTGGGCCCACTCGGAGAGGCCTTTGTAATTCCAGTCTTCGGGATCGGCATCGGGGTCCATGAACTCGTCGAGGGAGGTGGTGATGGAGGAGCGGGCCTCTTCGCGGGCGCGGTCCTTGATGACGGCTTCGAGCAGGGCGAATTCGCTGTCGTGCAGGTCCTGGGGCTCGATGACGCAGTTGAAATCCTCGCGGGCCCACTCGGCGATTTCGGAGGGGACGTAGTCGGCGTCGAGATAGCGGACGACGGCGTCGTCGACGGATTCGGTGATGATTTCGAAGATCACGTCGCGGAGGTTGAGGCCTTCGAGGATGGTCTGGCGGCGTTTGTAGAAATAGTTGCGCTGGACGTCGCGGACTTCGTCGTATTCGAGGAGGTTTTTGCGGATGCCGAAGTTGCGTTCCTCGACTTTTTTCTGGGCGCGTTCGACGGATTTGGAAACCCAGGAGTGCTCGATGGCTTCATCTTCCTTCATGCCGAGGCGCTGGAGGGCCTTGAGGACGAAGTCGCCGGCGAAGAGCTTCATGAGGTCGTCTTCGAGGGAGAGGTAGAAGCGGGATTCGCCGGGGTCGCCCTGGCGGCCGGAGCGGCCGCGGAGCTGGTTGTCGATGCGGCGTGCCTCGTGGCGTTCGGTGCCGAGCACATAGAGGCCGCCGGCTTCGGGGGCGCCGCCGATGAGTTTGATGTCGGTGCCGCGGCCGGCCATGTTGGTGGCGATGGTGACGCGGCCGACGGTCTGGTTGTTTTTGTTGACGTATTGCTGGCCGGCGAGGGCGACGATGTCGGCTTCGCGTTCGTGGTTCTTGGCGTTGAGGACTTCGTGCTCGA
This sequence comes from Phycisphaerae bacterium, assembly GCA_035548175.1. Lineage (GTDB taxonomy): Bacteria > Planctomycetota > Phycisphaerae > WQYP01 > WQYP01 > CALCHA01. Next base: position 26,529 of record DASZTO010000031.1, read on the forward strand.
TGCCGTGGCGGCGCATGAGCATCTGGGAGAGGCGTTCGGATTTTTCGACGGAGGTGGTGCCGATGAGGATGGGCTGTCCGCGTTCGTGACAGTCCTTGATCTGATCGACGATGGCGTTCCACTTGGCTTTTTCGGACATGAAGATGAGGTCTTCGTAGTCTTTGCGGGCGAGGGGGCGGTTGGTGGGGATTTTGACGACGTCGAGCTTGTAGATTTTCATGAACTCGTCGGCCTCGGTCATGGCGGTGCCGGTCATGCCGCCGAGGCGTTTGTAGAGCTTGAAGAAGTTCTGGAGTGTGACGGTGGCCATGGTCTGTGTTTCGGGCTTGATTTTGAGCTGTTCCTTGGCTTCGACGGCCTGGTGGAGGCCATCGGACCATTGGCGTCCGACCATTTTGCGGCCGGTGAATTCGTCGACAATGATGACGGACATTTCGTTGTCGTGGGGGTCGCGCTCGACGACGTATTCCTTGTCCTTGCGATAGACGACGTGGGCGCGCAGGGATTGTTCGAGCAGGTGGGGCCAATCCATGTTGGAGCCGATGTAGAAGCTGCCGACGCCGGCAAATTCCTGGGCGACCTTGATGCCCTCGTGGGTGAGGTGGACGGACTTGCGGTCGTGTTCGACTTCGTAAAGCTGGGTGACAGTTTTGAGCTTTTCCTCGGCTTTGGGGAGGGCATCCTCGGCGGCGGCGAGTTCTTTTTCCATCGCCTTGGTTTTGTCAGAGTCGGAGCTGTTTTTGATTTCGCCCTGGAGGCCTTTGATTTTGCGCTTGAGCTCTTCGACGGCGTCGTTGGCGCGGTCCCAGGGTTTGTTGGCTTCGATGAGCTTGCGCACGACTTCGTCGGCGGCCTTGTAGCGCGGGGCGTCGTCGTGGGCGGGGCCGGAGATGATCAGCGGGGTGCGGGCTTCGTCGATAAGAATGGAGTCGACTTCGTCGACGATGGCGAAGTCGAGGGCGCCCTGGACCTGGTCGGCGACGGAATTTTTCATGTTGTCACGGAGGTAATCGAAGCCGAACTCGGAGTTGGTGCCGTAGGTGATGTTGCAGCCGTACATCTGCTTGCGGGCGTCGTTGGGCATGAAGGCCTGGATGTAGCCGACGGTCATGCCCAGGGCGTAGAAGGCGGGCGCGACCCAGGAGGCGTCGCGGCGGACGAGGTAGTCGTTGACGGTGACGACGTGGGTGTGCTTGCCGGTGAGGCCCATCATGTAGCAGGCGAGGGGGGCGACGAAGGTTTTACCTTCGCCGGTGGCCATTTCCGCGATTTTGCCTTCGTAGAGGACCATGCCGCCGATGAGCTGGACGTCGAAGGGGCGGGCGCGGAAGGGGGGGCGGTCTTCGGGGACGACGGAGCGGAGGGCGTCGTACAGTTCGACGGGGATTTCAACGAATCGCCAGTCGTGCTCGCCGACGCATTTGAATTTGACGTCGGTGTAGAGGTCTTTGAGCTCCTGGGTGGGGAGGGTGTCGGGGTTGAAGCCGTACTCGGGATTGAAGGCGTTGCGCAGGCCGATCTGACGGTCCATGGCTTCGCGCATGATGGCGAAGGCTTCGGGGAGGTATTCGGCGTCGGAGATGGGGGTGTGGTTGTATTCGGCGTCGCGGAACTTGGCGATGAGCTCCTGGGTGCGGGCCTTGAGCTCGGCGTCGGAGCGTTTGCGGATGGTGGGTTCGAGGGCGTTGATCTGCTCGACGCGGCGGCGATAGGCCTTGATGAGGCGCTCGTTGCGGGAACCGAACAGGGAGGTCATGACTTTGTTGAAAGAAGCGGCGACCATGGGACGGTCCTTTGAAGATCAGAGGAGGAAATGAAAAGCCTGAACAGGTTGATGGGGATGCGCCAGGGCGATGCGGTGCGAATCGGTGCGCAGCGCGAGCGGCATGGCGGCGGGGGCGGAATGTTCAGGCGATCGGCGGCGCGAGGAGGGTGCGCGTGAGCAGGAAGGCGCGTTCCTGGGAGAACGGGGCGGGAGGACCGCGCGGGGGCTGGAAGAGCTGCGGGGGGAGGGTGGGCAGCGTCTCGACGAGGAGCTCCGGGGGGGTCAGGAATGTCGGCACGGATTGGAAGACCGGCGGCTGGAGCTCCACAGCGATGAGGCGCTGGAGAATATCGAGGGTGGCCAGGATATGGAGGCGACGGGTGGCGAGGTAGGAGGCGGCGGCGGTGGTGCGGAGGGGTGTACGGCGATCGTCGCGGGTGGCGGCTTGGGAGGCGCCGGAGGTCGCGGGCAATTGGAGGCTGGCGACTTTGGCGAGGGGCGCGGCGGCAGGGGCGGCGATGGCGGGTTGGACGGCGATGAGGGCCAGGGCGCAGGAGAGCACGGCCAGGGCGCGTGGGCCCAGGAGGACGGGAAGCCGGGATGGGGTATGCCGCGAGGCCATCGTGGGGTGTCATCTCCGCGGGTTGAATTCGACCAGCATCGGAAGGTGCGATGTCAAAGTCAAGAAAGCGAGTCATTATATCGGCGATTGGCGGGTGCGGCGGGAGAAAGTGGTGCTGGAGGGGGGATTTTTTGGGACGGCTGGGGGATTGGGGCATGGGTGTTGCGGGGCGCAGGAAGTGAAACGGAGGCTGAGATGATCCATCCTTATCACCTGTTTTACGATGGGACGTGCGGGTTGTGCCGGCGGTCGATGCGGGCGGTATTGGCGCGGCATCCGCGGGTGCCGGTGATTCCGGTGGATGCGGCGGACCCGGCGGCGCTGGCGAAGTTTCCGCAGATTCCGCCGCAGCAGGCGATGAAGAGCGTGCATCTGTTGTATCCGGACGGGCGGGTGCGGAAGGGGTATGACGCGGTGGTGGGGCTGACGCGGTTGTTGCCGGGGTATCGGTGGCTGGTGCCGGTGATGCGGATCGGGGCGGTGCGGCGGATCGGGTGGGGGGTGTATGAGTGGGTGACGCGGCATCGGCATGAGATCAGCCGGATGCTGGGGTGGAGCAACTCGCCGAAGTCGTGCTGAAACCGTGGCGGGGGCGTGTCGGCGCGTGGCGGTCCGCGGGTGCGCTTCGGGCGTCGAACATCGGCGAGACGCTGCGGGACGCCGATGCCACGGTCAGCGTCGCGGAGTGGACGGCGCGGGAATTCCTTGTATTATGCGAATCCCGAACCGCGGCGGTCGGTTTGACGCTGCGGAGCACGTCCCCACGTCCTTTTGAGCGGTGGAGTTGCGATGAAGATGTACATCATGCCGGATCCCGAGCGCACGATGGGGCTGTCGACGGCGCAGTTGCGGCAAACGTTTTTGATTCAGGATTTGTTCGCACCGGGGCAGATTGCGCTCAATTACTGTGATGTGGACCGGACGATCGTGGGTTCGGCGGTGCCGGCGGGACGGGAGGCGTTGACGCTGGGAACGGCCGATGAACTGCGGGCGGAGTTTTTTCTGCAGCGGCGCGAGCTGGGGGTGTTGAACATCGGCGGCAAGGGGACGGTGACGGCGGACGGGCAGACATATGAGATGGATTCGCTGGACTGCCTGTATGTCGGCAGGGGGGTGAAAGAGGTGCGGTTCAGCGGGGAGGGGGCGGCGTATTATCTGGTTTCGTATCCGGCGCATGCGACGTATCCGACAACGCAGGCGAAGAAGGCGAATGCGGCTGCTGTGCCGCTGGGGAGCGAGGCGACGGCGAACAAGCGGACGATTTACAAGTACATCCACGCGGAGGGGATCAAGAGCTGCCAACTGGTGATGGGCTTCACGCAGCTTGAGACGGGGAGCGTGTGGAACACGATGCCGGCGCACACGCATGCGCGGCGTTCGGAGATTTACCTGTATTTCAACATCAAGCCGGACGTGCGGGTGATGCATTTCATGGGGGCGCCGCAGGAGACGCGGCACCTGGTGGTGGCCGACCGGCAGGTGGTGATTTCGCCGAGCTGGTCGATCCATGCGGGCTGCGGGACGAGCAATTACACGTTCTGCTGGGCGATGGGGGGGGAGAATCAGGCGTTTGATGATATGGATGGGGTGAAGGTGGCGGAGTTGCGGTGAGTAGTCAGTAGTCAGTAGACAGTAGACAGAAGTCAGAAGTCAGGAGCCGTATGGTGGAGGCGATGTGATACTGGATCAATTCAAACTGGACGGGAAGACGGCGCTGGTGACGGGGGCGAAGCGCGGGATCGGGGCGGCGATCGCGGTGGGGTTGGCCGAGGCGGGAGCGGATGTCATCGGCGTATCGGCGACACTGGAGGCGGGCTCGGACGTCGAAAAAGCGGTGACCAAGCTGGGGCGGAAGTTCACGGGCTATGCGTGTGATTTTGGCGACCGCAAGGCGCTCCATGCGTTCATCGAAAAAGTCACGGCGGCGCATCCGGCGATCGATATCCTCGTGAACAATGCCGGGACCATTCTTCGCAAGCCCGCGGCGGAACATCCCGACGAGATGTGGGACAAGGTGATCGAGGTGAACCTGAATTCGCAGTTCATTCTGTCGCGCGAGATCGGCCGGAAGATGGTGGCGCGGGGCAGCGGGAAGATCGTGTTCACGGCGTCGCTGCTGACGTTTCAGGGGGGCATCACCGTGCCGGGATATGCGGCGAGCAAGGGGGGCATCGGGCAGTTGACCAAGGCGCTGGCGAACGAGTGGGCGGGCAAGGGGGTGAATGTGAACGCGGTGGCGCCGGGATACATTTCAACGGACAACACGGCGGCGCTGCGGGCGGATGAAAATCGCAACACCGCGATTCTTGCGAGAATTCCCGCCGGGCGGTGGGGAGAATCGCAAGACCTCGTCGGCGCAGTCGTTTATCTGTGCAGTCCGGCGGCCAATTATGTTCACGGCACGATTTTGCCGGTGGATGGCGGCTGGCTCGGACGGTGATTCGCCGGCCCATCCGCGTGCTTCGCCTCTGTGGTTCGTGCGCACTGTGAGGGAACGAAATGACCAATCCCAATGTGACTCCCGTCGCGGATCCCGATCTGGTGGCCCCGGGGATGGGCCAGCGTCCCACGAATTTCCGTTGGATTATTTGCGCCCTGCTCTTTTACGTCACGACGCTCAATTACATCGATCGCTCGATCTTCGGCGTGCTCGCGGCGGACCTTCAGAAGAACATCGGCTGGAACGACGTTCAGTTCGGATATATCAACGCGGCGTTCACCGCGGCTTACGCCCTGGGCTTCATCTTCATGGGGCGATTCATCGACATCGTCGGCACGCGCGTGGGGTATGCCATTTCGCTGGTGATCTGGACCTGCGCGGGGATAGGGACGGCCTTTGCACGGACGGCGCTGGGATTCGGGCTGGCGCGATTTTTCCTGGGATTTGGCGAGTCGGGGAATTTTCCCGCGGCGATCAAAACCGTCGCCGAGTGGTTTCCGCAGCGCCAACGCTCCACGGCCACGGGTATCTTTAATGCGGGGTCGAACGTCGGCGCCATTTTGGCGCCTTTCTCCGTGCCGATCGTGGTGCTCGCCTGGGGCGGGTACATGTATGCGATGACGCCCGCGGCCGCCACGACGCCCGCACACGCGGTGAGCGATGCGGTGAAGATTCATTATGGCTGGCCGGCGGCGTTTTTCATCACGCCGCTTCTGGCGGCGATCTGGATCGTCCTGTGGCTGGTCCTCTATCGGACGCCGGAAAAGAGCCGCTTCGCAAACGCCGCCGAAGTCGCCGTCATCAATGAGGACGGGCCGGTCAATGCGCCTCAGGTCGCCGTGCGCTGGCGGCACATTATTCCCCACCCCCAGGCCTGGGCGTTCATGGTCGGAAAGTTTCTCACCGACCCGATCTGGTGGTTCTATCTGTTCTGGTCGGGCAAGTTTTTTGAAGAGACTTTTCACGTCAAGCTCAGCGGCCTGGCCGGCCCGCTCATCCTGATCTATGTACTCGCTGATTTTGGCTCGATCGGCGGCGGGTGGCTGTCGTCGATCCTGATGAAGATCGGCTTTTCGCCCAATGCCGGCCGCAAGATCGCCATGCTTACCTGCGCGATTTGTATTCTGCCGGTTTGCTACGCCCCGCTCACGCCGCACATGTGGGTGGCGGCGACGTTGATCGGGATCGCGGCGGCCGCTCACCAGGGCTTCTCGGCCAATCTGTTCACGCTGACTTCCGACATGTTCCCCAAACGGGCGGTCGCATCGGTGGTCGGCCTCGGCGGCCTCACCGGGGCCATCGGCGGCTTTATCGTGCAGGCGGGCGCCGGCTGGGTCAAAACCATCACCGGGTCCTATCTGATCATGTTCATCATCGCCGGCACGGTGTACATTCTGGCCTTCGTGTGCATTCACCTGCTGGCGCCTCGACTAACGCCGGTGAAACTTCATGGCGGCGAGGGATTCCCCGTGGACCAGGTGCCTTCCGTATGATGCCATCGTTCATCCCCAGGAGCGTCTTCGCCAAGGGATTGTGGGCCCGGGCGCCGCATGTGTTGGCGGCTGTGTGCCTGGTGGCCGGCGCGGCGTCGCTTCGCGCCGCTGATGGCCCCGCGCCGTCGGAAGTTTCCCATGACCCCGCCAGAATCCTTTCGCTGATGGAAAAAATGGCCGATGCGCAGCTTGCGCAATATGGCGACAAGCCGCCGGCGGATTGGATTGCCGGCGCGTTTTACACGGGCCTGGCTGCGCTATACGGCGCGGAACTGGGCCACAACCATCCGCAATATCTGGAGGCCGCCGTCGCCATCGCGGATAAGTATGACTGGTCGCTTCAGCCGGTGGGATCGCCCAGAATAGCACACGCCGACAACGACTGCATCGGCCAGCTTTATATAGATCTGGCGCTCATCAAAAATGATCCGTCGAAGCTGGATAATCTCATCAAGCAGATGGACCGGGTCGTCGCCGGTTATGACAACCCGACGCCGGAAAATCAGCGTGCCTGGGCGGTGAACCTGGCCCGTGACGGTAAACCGATGCCCTGGTGGTGGTGCGATTCCTTCTTTATGGCGCCGCCCACGCTCACCCGCTTGTCGGCCGTCACCGGCGACCCCAAATACATCGACGCGATGGACAAGCAATGGTGGATCACCACGGCCAAGCTTTACGACAAGGACGAGCATCTGTTCTATCGCGACGGGGGCTTCATCAACCAGAAAACCCCGAACGGCAAGAAGGTTTTCTGGGGCCGGGGCAATGGGTGGGTCGTGGCGGGCCTGGCGCACGTGCTGGCGTATATGCCGAAGGATTATCCGTCCCGGCCCAAGTACGAGGCGCTGTTCAAAGACATGTGCGAAAAGCTGCGCACGCTTCAGCCGCCGGACGGCATGTGGCGCGTGAGCCTGCTGGATCCGGAATCGGCGCCGGCGCCCGAAAGCTCCGCCTCGGCGTTTTTCTGCTTCGCGTTCACCTGGGGCATCAATCACGGCCTGCTCGACCGGACGACCTTCGAGCCCGCCGCGCGCAAAGCCTTCGACGCGCTTGCCGGGCATATCCTGCCCAGCGGCCTGATCGGCTCGGTGCAGAAAGTATCGGACCGCCCGCAATCGGTCGAACCGGACGCCTCCATGCCCTATGCTGTCGGCGGGTTTCTGCTCTCCGGCGCGGAGATGATCCGTCTTGACGATGCGAAGAAATGAAGTCTGCTATTTCGTTATTGCAACACTCTTGAATTGAACCAGATCGCTGAAACATTGCAAGGAGCCCTTCGATGCCTGCCAAATCGCTCTCGATCCTGATCGGCGCCGCAGTGATGGCCTCCGCCGCTACGCTCGCTTGTGCCGCCGCACCCGCCCCGGCCGCACCCGCTCCCGCGGCGCCGCCCTCCGGCAAGGTGGTCACGCTGGACACCTTCTATAACCACCAGGAAAAGAACGGCCAGCAGTTCCATTACATTTTCACCGACACCGCACTCAGCGGCTTTTCCAAGTTCGGCGAGGTGTGGAAGCAGCACGGCGCGAAAATCGAGCAGCTTGATCATGCGCCCACGATGGACGATCTCAAGAAGACATCCATCTACATCATCGTCAACCCCAGCACGCCCAAAAATGCCGCCAACGGCAAGCCCAATTACATCGAACAGCCCGCCATCGACACCATCGTCGATTGGGTCAAGAGCGGCGGCGTGCTCCTCCTGATGGCCAATGACAAGAACAACTCTGAGTTCGATCATCTGAACGACCTGGCGACGAAGTTTGGGATCAAGTTCGACGGCAACCTGCGCAATACGGCGCCGCGGCCGACGGATCGTCCGCATGCGGTGTTCACGCGGGAGCGCGATCATTTCCCGGACAGCCCGCTGTTCAACGGCATCGACATGATTTACATGAAGGAAATCTCGACGATCACGGTGTCGCCGCCGGCCAAGCCACTGTTCGAAGTCGAAAAGGATCCGAAGGAAAGTCTCCCCGGGCCCGGCAAGGATGTGGTTATCGCGACGGCCGAGGTGGGCAAGGGCTTTGTCTTTGCGGTGGGCGATCCGTGGGTTTACAACGAGTACATCGACGCCAACTGGCCGGACCTGCATCTGCCGGTGCAGAACCACAAAGCCGCCGACAATCTGGCGCAGATGCTTCTTGATAAAGCATCCTTGCCGGAATCGAAGTGAGGGTATTGGATAGTTTCCAGGAGCGGTGTGATTGCCGCTTCTGCGCGTTATGTTGAAAACTTTCAGGAGCTTCGTGTATGCAATGCCGCCTCCGCCAATGCCATCTTCGCCTTGTCGCCGCCGTGCTCGGGTGCGCCGCACTGGGCGCTTGCGCAAGCGCCGGATCGATGTCCGGCGCGGTGAGTGAAAACGCATTTCCCGTGCAGCCGGAAGGAACGGCGCCGCGGGCGTACGTCCGCTATTTCCCGCAGCGTGATGACGATATCGCCTGGGAAAACGACCGCACCGCCTTCCGCATTTACGGGCCGGAACTTGAAACCGCCGCCCCGCCCTTCTCCTCCGGCATCGACGCCTGGGGCAAAAAGGTCCGCACGCCGATCCTTAACAAGTGGTACGCCGCCGGCGAACATGCGTATCACTATGACCGTGGCGAAGGCATGGATGGATACAAGACCGGGGCATCGCGCGGCGCCGGCGGCGTCGGCGTCTGGGACACCGACGACAAAAAGCTCTACGTCTCTCACGATTGGGGCACGTACAAAATCCTGCACAATGGGCCGGATTACGTCTCCTTCCGCGTCACCTACGCCCCCTGGCGCGTCTCCACGCCCGCCGAGCCCGTCTCCAATCCCGGCGCGCCCGGCCGAAAGGTGTGGCAGGTCACCGTCATCACGTTGCCCATGGGCTCGAACCTCAACCGCATCACCACCACCCTCTATTCCAACGAGCCCGGCGAAATCACCGTGGGCGTCGGACTTGCCACGCATGGCGTGACCGACGGCATCCTCGGCCATCCCGGCAACGGCCGCATCACCTACTGGGACAAAGCCGATTCCGCGCCGGATGACAAGAACAACAACGGCTATATGGGCGCGGCGGAGATCGTCAATCCCGCGCAGCTCGCCGGCGAGGTGCATACCGATTCGGATAACCTGCTGCTGATCAAGGCCCAGCCGGGCGTCCCCTTCACTTACTACGCCGGCGCGTGCTGGTCCAACGGTCTGGATTTCCACAACAACGAGCAGTGGGATGCGTACGTGAAGGCATTTGCGGCGAAGTTTTAGCGCGCGGGAAGGGGGATGGCGAAGAGAAGCGGTCTTTTGAAGAGGCGCTGCGCAGGCCGCGCCTTTTTATTTTGCCCCGCCATTATTAGTCCTACAACGCTATCCGCTCGGCGGCGGAATGCAACAACGGAGTGTCTCGACGCGGACTTTCAGAAGGCGTAATTGTTTCTGACGAGCGTTGGCGTGGCAGGCGCGGGCTTTGGCGTTTTTGGCTTGAGTGTCGCG
>DASZTO010000032.1:0-18095 GCA_035548175.1 Phycisphaerae bacterium
AGCCCCCTCCGCCGCCGCCACCGCCACCCCCCTCTCGCGCACCTCCATCTGCCACCACACGCCCCCCCCAATCACCACCGCCACCCCCGCCGCCACCGCCCCACCCCACCACCAGCGCATTGCCCGCCGCCGCCCAAACGCCCCGATCACCGCCCGATCGACCTTCTCTTCAACCCCACCGGACCCCCGATAAGCCGCGCGCAACCCCTCCGCCAATCCCTCCGGCACACCAAACTCATCCCGTTGCTCTGCCATAAGGCCCTCACTCCGTTTAGCACCCCCGCCACGCCAAACGTTCAAAGAAAATATTCGGAGTCCCTCGTACCCTTCGCCGCTTCGTGTTTCTCTTGGGCGTCATCGCTCAAAATACCGCCGCACCCGCGCATCCTCCCGCAGCGCCCCCACCGCATGATGCAGCCGGCTCTTTACCGTTCCCGCCGGCACCTCCAGCGCCGCCGCCATTTCCTCCACCGTCATCTCATCCACATACCGCATCAAGATCACCTCCCGATGGGCCGCACTCAACCCGCTCAACACCACCGCCAACTCCCCCTCCCCGCGCTCAATCTCCTGGCCCTCGACCTCCGGCACCTCCGCGCGCACCACCTCACGCCGCCGCTTCCGCCGCACCGCCAGCGCCGTGTGCTTCACCGCCGGATAGAGCACCGTCGTCAACCGCGCCCGCAATTCAAATCCCGGAAACTTCCCCGCCAGCCAGATGAACACTTCCTGCACCACATCCTGCGCATCCTCCGCCTGCCCGCACCACCGCCACGCCAACCGATACGCCCACTCCCGATACCGCCGATACAACCCCTCAAACGCCCCACGCTCCCCCCGATTCGCCCGCGCCACCAATTCCTCATCCGTCTCCACCCAGTTACCCTCGCAGTCCGCCCCCAAGCGCTTGCACTATAACCGCCCTCCAGAATTCACCCCCCACGTTGCCCCATTCCCGCGGATCCTCCTTTGCCTCGGAACCCTGGCGTCGCTCTCCTCATTTCGTCGCCTGAAACATGTATGATGTGCCGTATTCCCTGCCAAAGGACTTGCCCGATGATCCGTCGCCTCACCCTCGCCGCCGCCCTGCTGGCTTCCGCCACGTGCGCCGCCGCCCAATCCACGCCCACCACCCAGCCCGCCGCCACCCAACCCCGCCTCGTCATCGTCAAGGCCCGCTGGGGCCTGGGCAATCAATGGGAAGATGTCACCAAGATCGTCCAATCCAAAGTCCAGAACGATCACCTCCAGATGCGCGTGCAGGGCAGCGACTTTCCCCCCATCGCCGGCCAGCAACGCAAAACCCTTATTCTCTCCTACACCCTCGACGGCGTCGCCAAAACCGCCCAATTCCGCGGCCAGACCGACGCCTCCATAGGCCCCCCGGACGCTCTCACCGCTGATCCCTCCCCCGCTCGCGGCGCCGACCACACCATCACGCGCGACGGCAAGACGATCCACCTCGACCAGCGCCTCGCCGAGCTCCGCAAAAAATATCCCACCGGGCTCATCGTCCTCGACGCGCGCTTCGGCGCCGATGTCCGCTGGAAGGATGTCACCGATCAGCTCCAGCAGATGGTCAACGGCAACGGCCTCGCCGTTTTCGTCGGGCATGAAACCTTTGGCGAAGTCGCCGGCGGCGCCATCCAGGAACTCCAAATCTGGTACGCCGTCGGCAACGACATCAAGTATCAAAAAGCCGACGAAGGAAAAAAATGGGGCTTCGGCGACGCCATCGCCGAACTCGCCCAGGGCCCGGACGCCGAGGCCGGCCAAGCCGACCAGTCCCCCGCGCCCGCGCGCGGCCCTCGCGCCGGCCGCGCAGGTCCTCAAGCCCGAGGCCCCCGCGCCGGCCGTGCTGGAAATGCCCCCGCCCAGCAACCCGCCTCCAACATCGACGACCTCCGCAAAACCTTCGGCGACGGGCTCATCATCGTCTCCGCCCGCTGGTCCCTCGCCTCCTACCACCTCGACGAAACCGAAACGCTCCAGGACGCCATCGTCAACAACCACCTCGCCTTCACCGCCAACGATGACACCCTCGGCAACCCCTTCTCCGCAAACACCGGCCCCCGCAGCCTCCAACTCACCTACTGGGACGGCACCTCGCTCAAACGCGAAACCATCAAGCAAGGCAACCCCGTCGACCTCACCGGCGAACTCCCCGATCTCCTCAAATCCCTCCCTCCACCGCCCGCCATCCTCATCGAAGGCCAACCCGCCCACGCCAATCTCACCGGTGCCGGCTCAGGCGCAACTTTCGCCTTCATCACCGGCCCCACCGGCATGACCGTCTCCCCGACCGGCGAAGTCTCCTGGACCCCCGCCCGCGCTGACGCCGGCCGCCAACGCGCCATCATCTCCGTGAAGAAAGATAATAAAGAATCTTTCGAACGCTGGGACTTCCAGGTCGCCCCCGCCGCCATCGCCGCCGAAGCCAGCAACGATCCTGCCCGCATCGCCGCCCTCCTCACGCTCCCCCTCGCCGACAAAAAGCACGAATACGCCACCGGGCCCGACACCCTCGGGGGAGCGTTGATCGACGGCCAGCATCTCCGGCTCCTCGGCCCCGACGGCACCTCCGTCACCCACGACCTCCAGCTCGCCAAAGCCTACGAACGCATCGGCCTCCGCGATGGCTACGTCGTCGGCGTCCGCACCAACCCCATGATCCTCGATATCCTCGACAACGCCACCGGCAAGGTCACAAGAACCGTCCCCCTCTCCTATCAGAAGCTCATGGACGTCGCCCTCATGCCCGGCAAGCCCCGCACCTTCGTCGCCGTCCAGGCCGCCCAAACCGTCCCGCGCGACCGCATCGTCATCGTCAACGAAACCACCGGCCAGGTCACCACCCCGCGCGATCTCGCCGGCAGCTTCCTCGCCTTCGATCGCACCGGCCGCCACCTCTGGGTGGGCCTGCGCGATCTCTACGAAAACGGCTCCCAGTTCTTCATCGACCCCGCATGGAACATCATCGAAACCCCCACCTACGGCAACATCGACATGCTCCTGCGCTTCGACGTCACCGACTCCCAGCTCGGCCTCCGCCAGAGCATCGAAGAGGCCGGCGGCAACGGCAGCGGGGTCCGCGTCTCTCCCGACGGCAAACGCGTCACCTACCTCAGTTTCACCGGCTACCCGCTCCAGTCCAAAGACCTGCCCGCCTGGGACGCCATGGATCTCAACCAGCGCCCCGTCGAATACCCGCTCAAGGATCGCGCCGACACCGCCCACCTCTGCTACCACCCCGTCCTTCCCCTCGTGGTCGTTCCTGCCAAAGGCGTCGGCAACGGCGTGATCCTCCTCAACCGCGATACGGGCGACACTGAAGACAACCGCATCGCCATCTCCCCCCTCACCTTCGCCGGCACGCGCGTCCACGACGCCTTCTTCTCCCCTGACGGCCTCAGCGTCATCGCCGATTGCCAGCGCGCCGCCGACCGCTTCCTTTACCGCGTCCCCCTCATCCTCTCCGACGCCGAAAAATCCCAGATCAAATCCCAATCCGCCCCGCTTCAACACGAACTCCCCCTCACACCCGGCCGTTCGCAAACCCGCGCCGACGTCCGCAAAGACCCGACCAGCTAAAACCGCTACATCACCCGGGAATATACAGACAAAAACGAGCCATCGCCCGCCAGCGCGACTCCACCAAAGAGCTATTCGTGCAAATTTGCGACTATTTGTGGACAGGTCCCCCCGTTCGTTTCCTGCTTTTCGCGCCTTTTGTCGCCATGTACGTCAAGAGGATTTCGTGCTGTAAATCGACAGCGTCAACTCGATCGACACCTTGCCCGACATCGACGGGTCCGCCGCTTCCACCAGCAGGTGCTTCACCGAACTCATCCGCGGCAGCGTCTCGAGCCGCTGAAGGAAGTCATGAAATTGCGCAAACGTGCCGGTCCCCCGAATCGCGATCGGCAGCTCCTGCGACTTGTTCCGTGTGGTGAGCGCCAGCGTGCTGATGGTCACATCCCGCAGACCCACCTGATCCCGCGCCTGGTTCAACTGCTTCAAGAACTCTCCCAGGTCCTGGTTCGGCGACACCAGCCGGTCGTAATCGTTCACCTGCAGCTTGATCAGCTTGATCTTTTGATCCAGCCCCGTGAGCGCCACCTGCGTCTGCTGCCGCTGCGCGATCTGCGCCTCGGTCGCCCCGATCGATTTTTCGACCACATGCCCATGCACGAGCGCGCCGCCGATCAGCACGCCGAAGGTGCCCACAATCGCCGCATACGCGCCGCCGATCCACCGCCCCTTGCCCGCCTTTTTCGCCACGGTTTCAGCCATGTTCGCACCTCTCAACATCCCCGGCCCTTTGACCCAGCCGCCATGCGTTTTGCACTTGTTCACTCACGGCCGATTGCCCTCCGCCACGGCTTTGGGCCCGCCGCCTCCCGGCGCATCCTCGGTCCCCAGCTGCTCCACATCCATTTCCATGTGAATCTCGAACCGCCGCACCGAATAATCCCGCACCGCCTCCGTCCGCGTGTAATTCAGCGATACCGCCGTGAACAGCGGGTTCGTCGTCAGCTTCCCGATCAACTGCACCACCTGCGTGTCGTTCGGCGACACACCCTCCACCGTCAGCTTCGCCACATCATGGAACCGCGGCGGCGAAGCCGTGTTGCCCACCACCCCGGAGCCCTTCACCGGCTCCGGCTGCACTTCCACCGCCACCTTCGAGAGCGCCATGCCCGGCGTCATCTCGTTCTGAATCTGCTGAATCACCGCCGACATTGGCACGGGACTGCCCAGTTCCCGATAGGCGAGCTGGATGTTCTCCAGCCGCGCCAGCTCCGCCTCGCGCGAGCTCACATCAGCCGCCACATCCGGCGTCGCCGCCAGCGTCGCCGAGAGCGCCTGGTCGCGCTGCCGCAGCCCCTGGACATGCCGCCCCACGAAGACGTTTGTTCCGGCAAGCGCCGCGGCGAGGCAGAGCATCCGCACGACGTGCATCCGCGTCCGGCGCCGCTGCCGCGCCTGGGCCAAATACCATTCCGGCAACAGATTGACCGTCTTCATGCCGCCTCCTCCCGCCGCGCTCGCGCTGACACGGGGTACAAGCTCAATCCGGCCGCCACCGCCCATTCCGCCGACCGATCGGGCCGCGCTACATCCCCAAGCTCCGCCACTCCCCGCAGCGGCTGCGCCGCCTCCATCCTTACGCCCAGGGCCGCCGACAAAATCGAGCCAACCTGCGGCAAATCCGCCTGCCGGCCCACCAGATGGATCACGTCCGGCCGGGTTCCGCGAAACGTCACCGCGAAATACCGCATGCACATGTCCAGCTCCCGCGCCAGTTCCTCCAGCGGCGTGCGCACGGCGTCCCGCAGCGCCTGGTTCAAGGGCGCCGATTCGCCCGCCATCCCCTCCGCGGCTTCCGCGCCCGGTTCATCCAGCCGGAAACGCAGGTTCGCCGCCTCCGCCAGGCTGATGCCCAGCTTCTGCGCCACCGCTTCATTGATCGTCCGCCCCCCAATGTCAATGTGCTTGTAAAACACCAGTTCGCCGTTGCGCGTCATCATGAACTGGCTGCCGCCCTGCCCGATATCCACGATCGACATCAGCTCCGGCCCCGCCACGCGCTTGCACGCCCGGTAGGCGGCACAGGGGGCCAGATCGATCGCCGCGACCTTCAATCCCAGGGCCGTCGCCGCCGCGATCGGCGCGCTCAGCGTTTCTCCGCGCGCCGCGAACAGCAGCAATTCATCCTTCACTTCCGTTCCCCGCCGTACCTCGCCCGCCCGGAACCACGCCAGCTTTCCATCGGCCAGCTCAAAGCCAAACCGTTCCTTGGCCTCCCACTGCAGCGCCTGGTCGAGGTCCGAATCCGGCATCTGCGGCAACCGCACGGACTTCGACTGCACGCTCGCCGCCGGCAACGCCAGAACCACGTTTTTCCCGGAAAAACTCCCCATCTCCAGCGCCTGCTCCAGCGCCGTCTTCACGCGCACTTCCGCCGACGTCTGCTGCAATTCCACCCGGCAGGCGCCCTGCAGCGCCAACGGTCCCGCCCCTCCGCCTTCCTTTTCGCCGGACCTCCGGAATTGCAGCACCCGGATCGAGTGCGCGCCCAGATCGATCCCGATCGGGCACTGGTCCGTATCAAACAGCCGCATGAACCAACCCTTCTACAAACAACTCAAGGGAGGGGTGACCCGCCACCTGCCGCGACTGCCGCAACCTCCTTCTCGCCCCGGCAGCGCGGAGGCCGTCATTTGTCCCCTTTGGGGTCCTTCACATCCACCACCAGCTTCCCGCTTTGCAGAAAGCTGTTCAGGCTGTCCACCTTGGTATTCAGCTCTTTCAACTGGTCGACGACGAGCTGCATCTGGGCGCCCGAATCCGGAATGCCCGCAGCCATCGCCGTGCGCGGCCCGCCGCCATGCTGGATGAACAGGTTCGCCGCCAGCAGCGCCGCCACCACGCTCAGCAGCAACCGCACCGACCGTTCTTTGCTCAAGCTTTCCATCGCGCATCTCCATCAATGGGCAATCCATGTGAACTATCGGACAACCCGAGCCACCGTATGAATATCCCGTCGCAACTCCCCCGTTCCGGCGAGACCCGGCGCCTGCCTCGGCCCTCCGCTCCCGCCGCGATCCGCTCAATAGTCCGAGAAAAGCTGCCCCGACGAATCCTCCCCCGGCACGTTCGCCTTCAATTCCCCCGTGGCGGGCTGATACAGCCACCCCGACATCCCATCCACCACGAACGCGTCCCCCGGGCCCAGTATTTTCACGCTGCCCGAGCCATTGACCGGATCCACCGGCATCTGCGGCAAATAGGGCCCCCACTTGTACGCGCCGGTGACCGTGGCCGACGAGTTGCCCGCGTCGTCGGTCACCTGCGTCAACTGCGAGACCAGCGTCTGTTCCGTCGGCGTCTGGTTCGTGTCGCCGCCGGGATAGCCCGGATAAACATCCAGGTGCTGCGTGCTGTAGATTCCCAGTTGCGTGCGCAGGAAGCGCAAATCCTCTTTCAGCGAGTTCTCGCGCGAAAGGGTCGCCGCATTGGAAAACTTGGGCACGGCGATCGCCGCGAGGATCCCGATGATCACCACGACGATCAGGATTTCCACCAGGCTGAACGCCCGCCTGCCGCGATCGCGCATAGTTCCGCTCACGGCCGCACCCTCCCCTCCGCCGCCGCCACCCGTCCCGATTCCCCCGTCGCCCGGGCCGAGGCGCGCTTCTTCGAGAGCTCGCCGCGCAAACCGCGGATCGCCGGCACGTCGCCGAGCTGCGCCGCCTTGTCCAGGTTCATCGCCGCCTCATCCAGCGCGTGCGGATGTTTCGCCGCATCCTCTTCCATCAGGTATTGCGCCAGCAGGCAGCGGGCGTCCAGCGCGAAGGGCACGTTCATCACGTACGTCCGCAGCGTCGTCACCGCCTCTTCGCCATGGCCCGTCTCATGCTCGATTACCGCCAGCAGCGCTCCGGCCTCGTGAAAGTGCGGCTCCGCTTTCAACACCTTTTCACACTGCGCTTTGGCCAGGTCCCACTTCTTCTGCCCCACATAGGCCAGCGCCACGATGAATTCGGACGGCCCGTCGCTCGCGTGTTCACGCACGCATGCTTCGAGCTCCGGCATGTAGCTCTCTTCCTTCCGCGACCCAAGATCCCGCTCCACCGAGCCGATCGCAAAACGCACCTGCTGCGATCCCGGCTCATTCTCCGCCGCCTTGCCCAGGTAATAGAGCGACGTCGCCAGCTTCTGTTGCCGGCCGTAATACTTGGCCAGCTCGAAATAGCTGTCGCCGAAGCCGGGGTACAGCTTCACCGCGCGCTTCAGCAGGTCCGCCCCGAATTCCTGCATCCAGGGCTCGGGACCGTCGGTCACCATCGTCATTCCCGCCCAATAGCAGGTTTTGGCCGATCCCAGGTTGTCCCGGGCGCTGGCGATCGACAGCGGAATGTTTCCCTGCCAGTCGGTATTCCGCGTGACCGTCCGCACGCACATCAGCACCGCCGCCACCGCCGCCGCGCATCCCATCGCGATGCGCCCGGCGCGCCGCCAGGACATCCCCTGGAGCGCCTCATACGCCCGCACCGCCGCATACGCCGCCAGCATCAGCACGAAGACGCTCGGCCAGTAGAAGAGGCGCTCGCCGAAAATCGTCCCGATCCGCAGCAGCAGATTGGCGATCAGTCCATACGCGCAGATGAAGAGCGCCAGCACCAGCACCACCTGAGGCCGGCTGCGCCACCAGCGCACCATCGCCCACACGATCAGCGCCGCGATCACGATGCCTGAAAGAGCCAGCGGCGCGAACGGATTCGCCGTGGGCATCAGGCTGGGCGCCGAATAGTCCGCCAGCAGCAACCGCGGCCAGGCCGTCAGCGCCAGGTATTTCGCGAACAAAACGAACGGCGTGACCAGGCGTTCGGGAATCGTCGCCTTCACCAGCGGATTCACGATGGGGTGCGTCTGGTGCAGCGCCTGCATCAGCCCGCATGCGTGTACGCGCATCGCCAGGTACACGCCGAACAGAACGCCCACCGGCAGGTAGTACCGCACCGCGCGCCCGCGCAGCCACCGCCAGATGCCCGGCCGGCCGCTCTTGTCGGCCCGGCACCACATCCACACGTCGATGAACACGAACGCCACCATCAGCGTCACGGGCGTTTCCTTGCACAGCATCGCCGCGAAGAAACACGCCGCCACGATGGGCCCATGCCACCACCCGCGCCGCTGCAGGCGCACCTCGCCGAAGACGCCCCAGTCGGGCAGGTACACCAGCAGCGCCGCCAGCGAAAAGATGGCCGCCAGGATTTCCGCCCGCCCCACCGTGTTCGCCACCACCTCCGTGTGCAGCGGATGAAGGGCAAAGAGCGCTCCGGTCACAACCGCCACCGCGCGGCTTCCGAACAGGCGCCACGCCAGCGCCGCGACCATCACCGTCGCCAGCGCATGGGCCAGCACATTGAACAGGTGATAGCCGAAGGTGCCGCCGGGCGACATCCACTCGTTGACCAGATAGGTCCAGATCGTCAGCGGCCGATAGAGCACGTCCGGCGGAACGCCATCTTCCTTGGGCCAATAATTGTCCGTCCAGATTTCCGCCCAGTGCAGGTCGGTCACATGCGCGTTCTGCTGAATGATCGCGACATCGTCGAGCGCAAATCCGTTCTTCAGGCTGTTGGCGTACACCCCCACCGCCGCCAGCGCCAGCAGCAGGTACATCCACCACGCCAGCTTGCGCGGCCCCGCCTCCCCGACGCCCCCACGCCGCCCGCTCAATATCCCGTTGATCGCGTACGTCATTCGATCACGTTCCTGTCACATAAAAACACTCCCCACCCCTCTTATCGGCCATTTCCACCTCCCCATGAACTAAACTCGAACGATCCCCTCGCCCGCCCCACCCCCATGAATCTCCTATTACCCCCAGAAGATGTCTGTCGGTTTGTGCCCATTCGTGGACCGGTTCGCGTCCGGTGCGGGCACGGAGGGATCACCGCAGTGCGTGCCACCGGTTTCGTGTCCTTCGTTTTTTCCGCGGCCATTCAGGTCGGCAAAAAGACCGCCCCGGCGCCAGTTCGTCTGGCGCCGGGGGCGGGGCAGAGCAATCGTGCCTTGAGAGCTTAGTAGGTCAGCGTGCCGCCGCCGGTCGTGTTGACCGCCGAGATCGTGTACTGACCGGTGGCCGAGGTGCTGTACACCCAGCCCACGTTGGTGCCGGCCGCAGCGCCCACCGCCGTCTGGCCGTTGAGGGGGTTCACCGGCGCCTGCTGCAGGTAGGGCCCAAAGTTCGTGCCGGTGGCCGCAGCCGAGCCGGTTTCCGTCGTGCTGGATTTGCCCAGCAGGATCGTCCACATGCCCGCAGCCACCGGCGGGGTATCCGCATGCTGGATTTTGAACAGCTCGATCTGGCTGCGAACGGTCTGGAGGGTCGACTGCACCGAGTTGTTGCGGGCGTCGTTGCTGGCGTTCGTGAACTGGGGAATCACGATCGCCGCCAGGATGCCCAGGATGATCACGACGATCAAAATTTCGACGAGGGTAAAGCCGCGTGTATTCTTGCGCTTCATGTGTGTCTCCGTAAGGTTGAACATTCTTCAGGTGTTCTCGAGGTTCTGGTTACAGGGTTCCGGGTTGATGTTGAATGCTCTAAGCTCTCTCTTGGCCGGGGGGGGTTCCGTGGATGCCTCCGAGCCGGTTTCCCGACGGCCGCGCTCATGCGAGTGCGGCGAGGCTTGCCACTATCGCTCTGCTAGTGCCCAGTCACCCCCTTTCGCGGGTAGTTGCTCCGGTCGTTTCGCAGGCGGGCCTGATTCCTTTCGCCGCCTGTCGACGTTGCCGTCGCCAAGTGCCCCCGCGTCCGTGCGGGGCGGATGACTCCCCTGCCGGGCAGGCAGTGAGAATCACGTTCACCTTTTCCATCGGTTGCCGTCCCGATTGACTTAAGTCGCGCTCTCCCTATGGGCGCTACTGCTTACCTGCCTTCTCTTTTCGATCCCGACAACGCCCCCGCACCAGCCCCAATCGGGCACTACTTATCAAATCTAAGATATAAGTGAATGCTCGCAACTATTCCCGGCAATACCCCCTCCCGCTGCCCCGCCCGCCCCGCGACTATCGGCCCTTCCGCGGCTCATCCTCCGACAGCGTCGTTCTCTGGGCCGATAAAAAATGCACCGCCCCCGCTGCGTCGCGCACCACCAACCCCTCTAAAGGGTCGACATCCACCACTTCTCCGCTCAATACTCCCCCTCCCTCCGCCGCGCTGCGGGCGGTGATTCGCATTCCGATCATTCCGCACCGATCTTTCCATTCGCGAATCCAGCTTTCCTCTCCCCTCCCCTGCCCAGCTCCCGCCCCGCCGCCGCTCACGCACGCATCCAGCTTCCGCACCACCGCCGCCGCCACGCGCAGCCGATCCACCGCCCGCCCGGTCGCCTGATACATCGACGTCGCCCGCTCCGCGATCCCGCCAGGAAAATCCCCGCTCCCCTGCATCACGTTGATCCCGATCCCCACCACCACCGCCTCCTCGTTTGCCGCTCCCCGCCGCTCCGCGAGAATCCCGGCCACCTTGCGACCGCCGATCAACACGTCGTTCGGCCATTTGATCCGCGCCTCGATCCCCGGCGCCGCCTCTTCGACCGCCGCCGCCACCGCCAGCCCCGTCACCATCGTGAGCCACTCCGCGTTCCGCTCAACGCCCCCCCGTTCCCTCGCTCCCCCGCGCAGCAGCACGGACATCAGCACCGACTGCTCCGCCTTCGCCGACCACACATGCCCCAACCGCCCGCGCCCCGCCGTCTGCTCGTCCGCCACCACCACCAGCCCGTCCATCTCCGGATTGACGGCGCACTGCCACGCGACATCGTTCGTCGAACTCGTCCGAAAGAACACCATCACCCGCCGCCCGACGCGCAGCTTCTCGCGCCGCGCCATGTCCTCCAGCACATCCCGCCAGCACGCCAGCCCCGTCGACACCAGCCGCAGCGCTCCGCCCGGTTCTTCCTCGATCAGGCACCGGCGCTCCCGCAAGACTCCCAGCGCCTCCCGCACCTCTGGAACCGGCGCCAACGTCTCCCGCAGAACCGCCGCCATCGTCGTCTCCGGCCGCCGCCACAACGCCAGCAGCACCGACGTCACCACCCGCTCCGTCATCGGCCCCATGCCGCTCATCTCAGCTCCTTCCCCAGTCCATCGACACATCCAGCACGCCGCTCGAGTGCGTCAACGCCCCGATCGATAGCCGATCCACCCCCG
Source organism: Phycisphaerae bacterium (assembly GCA_035548175.1). Taxonomy (GTDB): domain Bacteria; phylum Planctomycetota; class Phycisphaerae; order WQYP01; family WQYP01; genus CALCHA01. Next base: position 11,731 of record DASZTO010000032.1, read on the forward strand.
TCTCCGCCACCGCCGCCACCGTCTCCTCCGTGATCCCCCCGCTCGCCTCCAGCAGCGGCCGCCTCCGCGCCCTCCCGCCCCCCTCCCGCATCCGCACCGCCTCGCGCATCATCTCCGTCGAAAAATTATCCACGATGACAATATCCGCCCCTTTCCCCTCTCCCCGCAGCTCCTCCGCCAGCTGCTCCAGCGTGTCCACCTCCAGCCACACCAGAATCCCGCCGGGCAGCTCCCCTCGAATCCGCCCCGTCAGCTCGCCCAGCGACAACCCCGCGCCATACTTCTCGCGCAGCGCCGCCAGATGATTGTCCTTCAGCATCACCCCGTCATACAGCCCCATCCGATCATTCACCCCCCCACCGCACCGCACCGCATACTTGTCGAGCACCCGAAACCCCGGAGTGGTCTTGCGCGTGTCGCAAATCACCGGCGACCGGCCACTGGCCGTCTTCACCCTCGCCACCAGATCCACATACCGCCGCGTCACCGTCGCCACCCCCGACAAATGCCCCAGAAAATTGAGGATCACGCGCTCCGCCGTCAAAATCCGACCCACGCTCCCGCGCAACACTGCCACCGTCTCCCCCCGCCCCACGCGCTGGCCATCCGCCGTCTTGATCCCAACGTCCACTTCGCCCTCGCGCAGGCCATACGCGCGCAAAATCTCCCCGAGCAGCACCGTCCCACAAATCACCCCCTCCCGCCGCGGCACAATGCGCCCTTCCCCGCGCAACGCCTCGGGAATCCCCAGCCGCACCGTGACATCTCCCCCCCCTTCTCCGCTCCCCAGATCCTCCCGAACCGCCAGCCGCACCAATTCCCGCACCCCCTCATCGATCACCAACGCATCCTCGCCACGCATCGCCATCACGCACCTCGCTGAGCCCGCCTTCCCCTCTTTTCCAATTGTGAGTGGAACCCCGCCCGCCCGCAAGGTATGGTTCTCCATCGTCCGTCACGGAGCGCCGCCATGTCCAAACGCAGCCAGCAGAAACGCCAGGCCCGCGCCAGGGAAAGGGCCAAAGACGCACGCCGCCGCCGGAATGCCAGCCCCATAGCCCTGCTCGCGCCAGAATCCTCCATTCGCTGCTATATCCAGGGCGGCGTCGAGGATGAAATGGCGCGCCTCTCCATTTTCCGGGACATGGCCGGCGGCTACCTCGCCTTCGCCGGCTTCCTCATCGATTACCGCTGCCTCGGCGTCAAAGATGCCCACGCGCGCTTCTACCTCAACCATGAAGAGGTCAAAATTATTTGTGCGGGCAACTCAAAGCCGATTTCCACCGACGCTGCGCGAAACCTCGTCGCCGCCGCCATCCGCTGGAACCGCATGAACCCCTTCCATCTACCCCTCCGGACCGATCGCTGCCTCGCCATTCTCGGCGGAGACCTCGACCTCGAATCCGCGGACATTTCCCACTTCGGCGCCGAAAATGGCGGCCTCCATTATCTCGGCTACAAATCCGACCTCGCCCGTGCCTTGACCATCCCTCTCCACGAATTCCTCGACCGCGATGATGTCACCGCCGCCTTTGTTCCCCAGGCCGGCAGCGATTTCAATGACGATGACGACGAACTGGATCCGGATGAGTCCGACGACCAGGAAAGCCCGGTCGGCTTGGACGGGCTCACAGATGGCCAAACGGCCGCGCTCAAGCAACGCTTGAATGCCCTCATCGATGCCGTGCTCGATAGCGGCTGCAACCGCATTTCCGAGTGGGCCGGGCGCACCGGTCGCACACCCCACCCCGAAATCCGAATGGCAATCACGGTGTTGATGGTCAACACGCTGCGAACAGTGCGTCCGGACGGCGGGGCTGCGGGCGACGCCGACGACTCCGATTCCCTGCTGGTTCCCCCAGAGGTTCCCCAGGACGAACTCAACGCCGCTCTCGAGCAGATCACTCAGTTCATGAGAGAAAATCCCGGCGTCAACCTCTTGTCCGTGCCCGAAGATGCCCCCGAATAAAACCCGCCGCCACGCAAAGGAGTGCCCTCATGCCCGACGCCCGCTACACCAGGCTCGCCGAAACTCTCATCCAATACTCCTGCGATGTCCAGCCCGGCGACAACGTTCTCATCGAATCCATCGACATCCCCCACGCCTTCACCAAGGAACTCATCCGCGTCTGCCATGCCGCCGGAGGACGCCCCCTCGTCATGCTCAAATCCAACGAGATCAATCGCGCCCTCATGCTCGCCGGCACCCCCGAACAGTGGGACGCCATCGCGCATGTCGAAAAAGAACAGATGCAGCGCGCCCAGTGCTACATCGGTCTCCGCGGCAACCCCAACATCTCCGAAATCTCCGACGTCCCCTCCGACAAGCAGAAACTCTACGAGCAGACCGTCTGGAACCGCGTCCACCGCGATATCCGCATCAATAAAACCCGCTGGGTCGTCCTGCGCTGGCCCACCCCCTCGATGGCCCAGATGGCCGAAGCGTCCACCGAGGCCTTCGAGGATTTCTACTTCAACGTCTGCACCCTCGATTACGCAAAAATGTCCCGCGCCATGGAACCGCTCAAAGCCCTCATGGAAAAAACTGACCGCGTCCGCCTCAAGGGCCCGCGCGATACCGACCTCTCCTTCTCCATCAAGAACATCCCCGCCAAACTCTGCGACGGCCACCGCAATATCCCCGACGGCGAAGTCTTCACCGCCCCGGTCAAAACCTCCGTCAACGGCGTCATCCACTACAACTGTGAAACCGTCTACCGCGGCGTCACCCACACCGACGTCCGCCTGACTTTCAAAGACGGCAAAATCGTCGACGCCACCTCCAACAACTCCCGACACCTCAACGAAGTCTTCGACACCGACGACGGTTCCCGCTACGTCGGCGAATTCGCCATCGGCTTCAACCCCTACTGCACCAAGCCCATGAAAGACATCCTCTTCGACGAAAAAATCGCCGGCTCCATCCACTTCACCCCCGGCCAGTGCTACGAAGAAACCGAAAACGGCAACCGCTCCGCCGTCCACTGGGACCTCGTCCTCCGCCAGGACCCCGCCGTCGGCGGCGGCGAAATCTTCTTCGACGACAAACTCATCCGCAAAGACGGCCGCTTCACGCTCCCCGAACTCCAGGGCCTCAACCCCGAAAACCTCAAGTAACGCGCATAAAAAAGGGGACGGCCCAACCGGACCGCCCCTCTTCTCTCACCAACACAATCACCGATTGCTCGCCGTCCCGTTGTTCGTCGTCGAGCTTCCGGAATTCGCCGACGTTCCCGTCCCCGGCGTCGTCGACGTCCCCGGCGCCGGTGGAATCCCCGGCGTCGGTTCGCCCGGTACGCCCGGATTCATCGCGCTGCCCGGTGTTCCGGGATTCACGGGATTCACGGGATTCACCGGACGCACCCCGCCCGTCGATGGCATATTAGGATTCGCCCCGTTCGTCCCGCCCGTCCCCGCCACCCCGCCGTTGGCGCCCGATCCCGGCACGCCCGGCGTCACCGCTCCCGGCGCCACGCCTCCATTGGGCGTCGTCCCGGATCCGATCGCCGAGCTGTTCGTGTTGGAATTCGTTCCGCCAGTCACGCCGCCGTTGACGCCCGAACCGATCGCCCCGGTCGTCCCGCTGCCGATCGCCCCGCTGGTCCCGCCGCTGACGCCCCCCGACATCCCTTCGTTCGTATTCGTGCTGGTGCCGCCGATGGTGCCGCCGGTCGCATTGCTGCCGATCGATCCGTTAGCGCCCAGGCTGCCCCCGGCGTTCGCGCCGCCGGCGGTTCCGGAATGGATGCCGCTCGAAGTGCCTCCATTCACCACGCCCGTGCCGGAGGTCCCTCCGTTGATCGCGCCCGAGCCCGGTCCGTTGAGATTCGCGTTCGGACCGCCATTGGCGCCGCCCGTATTGCCGACGCTCGCCCCGCCATTCACGCCCCCGCTCATCCCCGCGTTCGTCCCGCCGCTCGCCCCGGCCGCGCCTGCCGACGCCCCGCCACCCGCGGCCGCTCCGCCTCCCCCACCGCCGCCGCCACCGGCCGCACTCACCGTCAACGCCGTCGCCGCCGACAACACCACCGCCGTCAAAATCGCCGAAACTTTCATAGCCGTCTCCTCGTGTCTTCAATGCAAAAAAAATCTCATCCGTGACCGCCACAAACGGCCACTCACACGAGAACCCCAACAAACCCAAGGCCAATCCCGCCCAACATCCCCACATTCACAATCACAAAATCCAACCTCTGCCCCAAGCCGAACCTTCCCCCGCATTGGACCAGTTGACCCAATTTTTTCCAATCTTTCCTTACTTCAGCGTCTCCACCGCCGCGATCAGCTCCCGCGCCCGCCCCTCCTCCGCCGCCTCCGCAATCACCCGCGCAATCGGCTCCGTATTGCTCTGCCGCACATGCACCCACCCATCCTCCCAATCCACCCGCACGCCGTCCTGCGTGTCAATCCGCTCATCCGCAAACTTCTCCTTCACCCGCTCCACCAACTTCCCCGACTGCTCCGCCGTGCATTCAAACTTTGTCTTGATCATCGCATACCGCGGCAACTCCCCCACCAGCTCGCTCACCTTCTTCCCCGTCCGCAACATCACATCCAGCATCATCGCCATCCCCAGAAAGCTGTCCCGCACCGGCCCCACCCTCAAATCAATCACTCCCCCATTGCCCTCCCCGCCAATCACCGCCCCCACCTCCATCATCTTCCCCGCAACGTTCGCCTCGCCCACCGGCGTCCGCACCACGGTCTGCCCAAACTTCGCCGCAATGTCATCCACCATCCGGCTCGTCGAAAGGTTCGCACACACCGTCCCCGGCTTGCTCAGCATCCGCCCATACGTGCACAACGCCAGCGTGTACTCCTCCCCAATGTACTCCCCACGCTCATCCACAATCGCCAGCCGATCCGCATCCGGATCCTGCGCGAATCCCACATCCGCCCGCTTCTCCTTCACCCGCGCACACAGCTCTCCAAGATTCTCCCGCACCGGCTCCGGCGTGTGCGCAAACCGCCCCGTCGCCTCCCCATTGATATGCACCAGCTCCACCCCCAGCTTCCCCAGCAGCATCGGCGTCCCCACACATCCCGCCCCATTTACCGAATCCAGCACCACCTTGAATCGCCGCTGCGCAATTCCCTTCACATCAAACAGCGCCAGCACCGTCTGCACGTGATGCGCATGCACCCGCGAATCCGTCGAAAACCGCCCCAGTCCCTCAATATCCACCAATCCCCCGTGCGCCTCCTTTTCCCAAGCCCGCTCCAGGTAAACCCGCTTGATCTCGCCCGCCTCCGCCGGCGGATACGCAATCCCATCATCCCGCAAAAACTTGATCCCGTTCCACATGATCGGATTGTGCGACGCCGTAATCACGATCGCCGCATCCGCCTTCAGAAACCGCCCCATCAGCGCCACCGACGGCGTCGTCGCCACATCCACATCCACCACATCCACCCCCACCGACATCAACCCCGCGCTCACCCCACCAAACACCATCATCCCGCTGGGCCGCGTGTCCCGCCCAATCACCACCACCGGCCTTTGACTTCGGACTCCTGACTTGTGACTTCTTAAAAAAAAGCCAAAGGCCTGCCCAAACCCCACCGCCACCCCCGGCGTCAAACTCCTCCCCACGATCCCCCGCACCCCCGACACCGAAATCATCAACGGCGCATCACCCGCATCCATGCACAAGCCTCCACACAAAAACCCCCGCCACTATACCCCCGCGCCCCGCACCCTCAACCCGCCGCGGCGCGCAAAAAGGGCTCAGCCGCCAGGCCGAGCCCCAATTCCAATTGCACCAATTTCACCAATACCCCAATTGCACTCTCACTCCCGCTCAATCACCGTCTGCTTCTCAATCACCTTCTCCCCGCGCGCGGTCGGCGTCGACGAATCCAGGAAAAACTCATACTGGCTCCCTTCTCCTAGCGGAATCTGCTCCACCACCGTCTTCCCGTCGATCGTCACCTTGTCCGCCAACGCGTCCAACACCACGTTGTCCCCCTTCTGCACCTGCCCCGTGTACACGATCTTGTTCCACGTCTTGTCATAAATGTAAATCGTCCCGTCCGACCCCGCCTGATACATCGTGTTGCCCGTCCCCATCGCCACCGGTTGCGCCGTCCCCGGGATCTTCGATTGCATCGTCTCGCATCCCGGTATCGCCGCCAGCGCCGCCGCCATCAACCCCGCCGCCAACAGTGTCTGCACCTTCATCGCGTATCTCCTAAAAATACGGCCAGGACGAAACTGTCCCGAACCTCATCACTAGGAGCACAAAGCAACCCGCGCGCCACACCCACCCCCGCTCATCCGCATGCCCCCCCTCCAACCCCCGCCGCCAGCCTCCCCCCAGCCGCACCCGGTGAACCCATTTTCGCAATCCTCCCCGCCGCCCGCC
>DASZTO010000033.1:0-47620 GCA_035548175.1 Phycisphaerae bacterium
CCGCCCCCGTATAGCCCCGCCCCTTCCTCCGCTATGCTGTAACCCATGTCCCCCCCCATCCCCGACATCGAACTCCTCTGCCCCGCCTGCAGCTACGACCTCCGCGCCGCGCTCCTCCACCCCGGCCCACTCCGTTGTCCCGAATGCGGCGCACACTGGCCTCGCACCATCGCCTCCTCTCGCATCCCCTGGGTCCACCGCCGCCGCAGCCGCCGCCTCTATACCTACCTCGGCACCCTCTGGATGCTCCTCCGCCGACCGCAACTCCTCGGCCGCGAACTCCGCAACCGCGTCGCCAAACGCGATGCGCTCCTCTTCGCCAACATCAGCCTCTCCATCGCACTCGCCATCGGCCTCTTCCTCTCCGGCGCACTCTTCACCTTCTTCCTCACCACCGGCGCCATCAACGCACTCCCCTCCATCCAAAGCCGCACCCCCTGGATCGCCTATCCTCTCGCCGCCTCCATGGACTGGCGCGTCTTCTTCTTCGCTGATTTCCTCTGGCTCTGGACCTCCCTCCACACCCTCGCCTGGCTCTATCGCTGGATCATCGGCTGGTTCATCGATCCACCCCTCCTCCGCCGCCGGCTCCAACGCCTCGCCTGCTACGCACTCGCCCTCGCTCCCCTCGAAGTCTCACTCCTCGGAGTCGCCGCAGCCTGCTCCATCGTCGCCGCCTCCGGCATCGCCGCCGCATTCTCCCAGGTCCTTTCCCTCGCCTCGCTCCTCCTCGTCCTCGCCGCCTACGCACTCCTCGCCGCACCATCCCTCGGTCTTACCCTCGCCACCGGCGGCAACCGCGCACTCCGGTCCCTCGCCATCACCGCCCTCTTCCCCCTCCTGAGCGCAGGCCTCATCCTCCTCCTCGCCTATCTCGCCTTCTGGGCCACCGGCTTCATCGCGATGGCTGTCTGGTCACTGCTCCCCCACTAACCCCCTTCGCCGCCGCTCCCCCATGCCCCGCCGCCCCGCGCGCTTCCTCCGACCCCGCCTTCATCGCATCCATCCACGCCGCCCCATACACCAAATCCCTCTGCGAATACCGAATCCTCACCCGACCCGCCGACCGCGCCAAATGACCATGATTGTCCACCCCATCCTCCCCCACCGACCACACCGTCGGCCCATCCGCGTCCAGCCGGTAACGCAGCGCCGATCCATCCTTCGCAAACGGATCCCGCGGCGCGCTCCCCAGATACCCCCGCAGCTCCGACACCCCCTGCGCCTGCCGATGCCGCTCCTCCTCAAACATCCGCGCCGCCAGCAGCACCGCCGTCGCGCGCCCATCCGCAAGATGCCGCGACTGCAATATCATCGCCCGCTCAAACGTCTCCATCACCCCATTCAGCGGCGGCAACACCATGTCCGACAACGCCCCCGGCGGCGTCGGACCCAGCTTCGGCAGCAAATGCGCATCGTAAATCGGCGCCGCCGCCGCTGGCAGCAGCGATGCGTCCATCTCCAGCAGCCGCGCCACCGTCGTGTCCACCAGCGGCTTGAGCAGCCACGACGAACTCAACGGCGCTTCCGTCGGCAACGTGTCCCGGTGATACGCCAGCTCAAACTGAAACGCACGCACCTCCGACTGCTGCACCGACCGGTCATCCCCGAACGCCTCCACCAGCCGCTCCGCCGCTGCCCGGTCCGCTCCGTCAATCCGCAAATCCCCCAGAAACTGCTGCACCCCCAGCGCCGTCTCCGTGCGAATCCCGATCGCCGTCTCATGCCCATACAACGTCGGATTCGCGTCCGTGATCCGCGCCAGCGCCAGCGACTGCTCCAACCCGTGCAGGCACGCGCTGTCATCCCCGCGCTCATGCGCGCGCCGCGCCGCCAGCACCGTCGCATGCGCCAGAAAGCGCACCTCCTCATACACCTCCGGCGACGACAGCACCCCCTCGTCCATTCCCCCGCTCCCTCCCGCCGCCGATTTCAGACCCGGCCCCCACTGCGCTTCCGGAACCGCCATCGCCCGATCCAGATCCCCAAACGCCGGCCCCATCCGCGCAAAAATCCCGTCCAGCTGCGCCTCCTCCCCCGCCGTGTACTCCGTTTCGTACGGCATCGACAACGACTTGCCCTCCCCCGAAACCAGGCCCCGCTCCGCCTCCGTCAACTCCAATGCCCCGATCGCATGCAGCACCGGCACCAGCGCATTGCTCTGGTCCGGAAGCACCGGCTCCAGAAAATTCTTCGTCTCCAGCGGCACCCCAGCCGCCCGCAACTCCCCATACACCCGATCCAGCCGCCGCCCCGCTTCCAATCCCCAGATCACTCGCGCCCCCAGCAAAAGCACCACCGGCGCCGCTACGTACCGCGTAGCGAACTTCGCCAACCGATGTCTCCTGATCCGACTGCTGCGGCGCATACTCTCAGCATAACGTCTTTTCCCCCACTTCCATGCACCTTTTTGCATGTGGCGAATATTCGTAACCCCCTTCCACTTCCCGCCACCAAACCCATCGCCAAACCCCCATCGCCCAGCCTTCACCTCCGCCCGCCGCCACCTCCGCGCCGCCACACCACACCTCGCCCCTTCCTCCACACCACTATTTCTTTGACACCCACAGCACCCCGTCTATAATCGGCCCCATTCTCGGGATTCCCGGCCTCACGCCGAGACTCCCATGGTGGCGTGGATAGCAGATCGCGGCGGAGGCACACCGCTCCGGCACCCTTCTCGGGCCGTGAGCTGCTCATCCCTACAGATGGCGCCCCCTTTCTTTTGGTCGTCGCTTCTCCCGCGGCATCGCTGATTTCAGGAGGCTTTATGCTCCAGCGGCCCTCTCAACGGTCCCTCTGGTCCTCTCTGCTCCTCTCCGCAGCGGTCATCGCCGCAGCCTGGAACCCCAGGCCCCTCTTCGCTCAGGACGCCGCCCCGGCGGCAGCTCCCGCCGCCGATGCCACGCCCCCGGCGCCCGCCGCCGACACCGGCGCCGCCGCCTCCCAGCCCGGCGATACCTCCGTCGCTCCCGGCGGCTCCCTCCAGCAATACGCCGACGACTTCCTCCACTACTCCCTCGTCAACAACGTCGACCTCGCCAAGGCCAACGCCCAGGCCCTCCTCAACGCCAACCCCGCTCCCCAGGACCTCCTCGCCGCCTTCGAAGCCGCCGCCAACGGCCGCAACCCCCGCGAAATCATGCTCCGCAACGAAAAACGTGACGAGCTCCGCGACGTCTCCGCACAACTCCTCGACCGCCTCGAAGCCGGTTACCGCGCCGTCGCACGCGATCCCGTCCGCATCCGCGCGGAAGTCGATCGCCTCGCCACCAGCCCACGCGCCTACAACAACGCCCGCGACCGCCTCGTCGCCGCAGGACCCTATTCCGTCCCCATCTTCATCGAATACCTCCAGAACAGCAGCAAAAAAGACCTCCAGCCCTACATCCTCCGCGTCATGACCGACATCGGCCGACCCGTCCTCCAGCCCCTCCTCGAAGCCCTCGATACCAAAGACAACGCGCTCAAGCTCACCCTCGTCGATGTCATCGGTCAGATCGGCTACCCCCAGGCCCTCCCCAAGCTCCGCCTCCTCCAGGCCGATCCCTCCACTGACGCCCAGGTCAAGAGCGCCGTCAGCGACGCCATCCACCGCATCGACCGCACCGGCGCTGCCGAACGCGCTTCTCCCGCCGACCTCTTCCTCGTCGCCGGCCAGAACTACTACAGCCACAAGGCCTCCTACCAGCCCCTCTTCCCCGACGAAAAAACCAACTCCGTCTGGACCTTCGACAACGGCCTCAACAACGTCACACCCATCGATGTCCCCACCCCCATCTGGGACAGCGTCATGGCCATGCGCTGTGCCGAATCCGCCCTCAAAATCGAATCCAACGACGGACCCGCCATCTCCCTCTGGCTCGCCGCCAGCCTCCGCAAGGCCATCAACCTCCCCGCCGGCGCAGCCGATCCCACCATCCAGGAAGGCAAGCCCAAAGCTTCCTTCTACGCCCTCGCCGCCGGGCCCATCTACGTCAACCCCGTCCTCGCACAGGCCCTCGCCGATCGTGACTCCGCGCTCGCCCTCAAGGCCATCGACGCCCTCGAAGCCACCGGTGGCACCCAGGGCCTCGTCTCCGGCGGCAACGCTCCCCTGATCCAGGCCCTCAATTACTCCGACCGGGCAGTCCGCTTCCGCGCCGCCTTCGCTCTCGCCCGCGCCAACCCCGCCAATGATTTCCCCTCCGATTTCCGCGTCGTTCCCACCCTCGCCGAAGCCCTCGGCGCTCAGGCCCCCGCCACCGTCATCGTCGTCTCCTCCGATGAAGATGCACGCAACAAACTCGCAGACGCCCTCCGCTCCGGCGAACCCGCCATGACCGTCTTCAGCGCCGGCACCTTCCCACAGGCCCTCCAACAGGCCCGCGGTTCCGCCGGCATCTCCGCCGTCGTCGTGCCCGCCACCGCCGATATGGCCCCCATCAACGCCGCCCGCCAGCAGGACATGCGCCTCTCCCACGCCGCCGTCATCGTCCTGGCCACCCCCGATCAGGCCCTCCAGCAAAGAGAAGCCAATACCCAGGCCACCGTCGTCGACGCCAACGCCTCCCCAGACGATATCCGCGCCGCCATCGTCAAAGCTGAAGGCGGCGGAAACCAGGGCGGCGAGACCGCCGTCAACCCCGATCAAGCCAAAAATGACACCACCACCGCCATCGACCTCCTCAACACCCTCGCCGAAGACCACAAGTCCATTTACAAAGTCACCGACGCACTCCCCGCCCTCATCGCCGCCCTCAAGGACAAAAACCCCGCCGTCGCCAGCGGCGCCGCCACCGTCATCGGACACCTCAACAGCTCCGACGGCCAGCAAGCCCTCGCCGCCGCCGCACTCTCCCCCGATACCGACCCCTCCCTCCGCGCCCCCTTCTTCGTCGCGCTCGCCGAATCCGCCAAACGCACCGGCAACGCCCTCGACTCCGCCGCCGTCAACAACCTCATCAAGGAAGTCTCCTCCGAAACCGACCTCCCCACCAAAAACGCCGCCGCCACCGCCCTGGGCGCCCTCAACGTCCCCAGCAACCAGGCCAGCGCCCTCATCCTCCAGCAAATCAAATAACACGGGCACCCCCGCCCGCCCGCGCCGCTTTTAGCGCCGCCGCAACGCGGCGCTCCCCCCTTGCGCCCCTCCCGCCTTCACTCCGCGCAACAAAAAAGCCCGCGACTTCACCGAAGTCGCGGGCCCTCATTCACTCTTCCACGATCACGTCAACCCAAAAACCAAACCCAGGCTTTCGTGTCTTTCGTGCCCTTCGTGGCCATTTGCGTCTCACCCGTTGATCGCTTCCACCTGCACCGCCAAATACCGCTGCCGATGCCCCACGCGCCGATGAAACCCCTTCCGCCGCGTAAACCTTTCCACGAAAATCTTGTCATCCTTCACTTCCCCCAGCACCTTCGCCGTCACCGTCGCACCCGCCACCGTCGGCTGGCCAATCTTCACCCCGCCCTCCCCCGACACCAGCAGCACCTTGTCAAACGTAATCGTCGACTGATCCGCCGCCAGGTCCCGCAGGTCAATCTCAAACCGATCCCCCGGCTCCACCTTCAACTGCGTCCCGCTGTCTTCAATAATCGCATACGCCATGACAAATTCTCCAAACCATAAGGGCCGCCGAACCCGGCGAAGTCCCGCAGTATGCCCTCTCCCCCCCCAATTTGCAAGCGCCCCAATCCCTCCATCCCGCGCGCACCCATCCCATCCGATATTGTACGAGTTAAACCCATTCTCCCAATTTTTCCCCAGTCCCTTCCAATATCTTCCCCCCGCAATCCAATCATCCGCGTCCATCGGCGGCCACCTCCCGCTCCACTCAATCCCCCCACGTCCATTCGTGTAAATTCGTGTGCATTCGTGGACAATTCCCGTCGTCGTCTTGCGTGTCCTTCGTGCCTTTCGTGGCCATTTACGCTCACGCCAACGCCGCCGGCGGCTGATTCCGCAACGCCTCCAGCAACGCCTTCACATCCACCGGCTTCCGAAAGTACACCGTGTCCGCCCCAAACCGCTCCGGATCCACCATGTCATACTGTCCGGAGATGAACACGATCCGCGTCCGCGGATACCTCAAATGCACGAACGCCGCAAACGAATCCCCCGGCATGTGCGGCAAATCGATATCCAGCAACGCCACATCCACTTGCTCCTGACCCATCACCTGCGTCGCCTCATGCGCATCCCCCGCCGTCCTCACCCCATACCCCTCCGCCACCAGCACCCGCCCCAGTGCCTCGCGCGATTCCGCTTCATCGTCAACTATCAGCACCAGGCCGCTCACGGTCACACCTCCCGATTTTCCCCCCGTCGATCCTCTTGGGCTGGGTCAACGCCACCGCAAATCCCAAATTCTCCCGGCAAAGTGTGGGCCACCACCCCCCGTGCGCGCCGACTAACTCCTCAGGCGACCCTCGCGCAACCGTTGCGCTTGCGGAAACCGCCGCCCGCGCCCCATGATACCAACGCCGCTCTACTTCCTCGTTGGCATCTCATCAGGGCGGCTGGCTCCCGCACCCGGGTCTTTTACCCCTGGAGGGCCGGAAACTCCGGCATGCTATGGATCGGCAGTACCCACACCTCTTTCGTCTCACCTGCTCCGCCCTCTTCGCCCTCGCCGCCGCCGCCCCCGCGCGCGCCGACTCCCTCGACGCACGCCTCCGCGCGCTCCTCGGCGCTGATCTGGTCAAAGGCATGTCCATCAGCATCGATGTCGCCGAAATCACCCCCAAAGGCCCCCTCGACCTCTTCGCCTACAACGCCACCACACCCCTCGCCCCCGCCAGCAACTGCAAACTCCTCACCACCGGCGCCGCCTTCGAAAAATACGGCCCTAACGCCACCTTCAAAACCACCCTCTATCGCGCCGGCGATGACCTCCTCCTCGTCGGCGGCGGAGACCCCGCACTCGGCGACGCCAAGCTCGCTCCAGAACAACGCCTCACCGCCCCCTTTGAACAGTTCGCCAACGCCCTCAAACACGCCGGCATCTCCCACTTCCGAAACCTCATCATCGACGACCGCGTCTTCGACGACCACTGGATCCACCCCAACTGGCCCACCGACCAACGCCTCGATTGGTACGAAGCCGGCATCGACGGCCTCAACTTCAACTGCAACTGCCTCGACTGGCTCCCCACCCTCTCCAAGTCCGGCGTCGGCATCAACATCTTCCCCGACAACTCCTACGTCCACATCACCAACAAAGCCTCCCCCGGTTCCTCCACCCGCATCTCCCTCCTCCGACCCGCCACCAGCAACGACTTCCAACTCCGCGGCACCGTCGCCTCCAATCCCCCCGCGGGCGCAGACCCTTACTCCGTCCCCATTTACGACCCCGGCCTCTGGACCGGAACCGTCCTCCGCGACGTCCTCCTCGACGCCGGCATCACCTCCACCGGCGACGTCCGCCGCATCTCCAACGATCAGAAAATCCCCGCCGCCCAACTCCTCGCCGTCCACGAAACCCCCATCCTCGCCGCCATCACCCGCGCCAACACCAACTCCATCAACATGATGGCCGAATGCATCTGCAAACGCCTCGGGCACGACGCCACCGGCGAGCCCGGCTCCTGGGAAAATGGCACCGCCGCCGTCGAAGCCTACGTCACCGGCCTCGGCGCCCATGCTGACTGGGTCCACCTCGATGACGGCAGCGGACTCTCCAGCAAAAACCGCGTCGCCGCTAAAGCCTTCACCACCGTCCTTGCCCATCTTGCCGCTCGCCCCGACGGCGAACTCTTCGTCAACACCCTCGCCACCCCAGGCGACGACGGAACCCTCCGCACACGCTTCAAAGCCATGCCCGTCGCCGGCGCTATCCACGCAAAAACCGGACATATTTCCGGCGTCAGCACGCTTTCGGGATATATTGATACCAACACCGGCGAAAAACGCCGCTTCGTTTTCAGCATTCTCGTCAACAAACACCAGGGAAACGTCAACTCCTGGCAAGATGAGGTCTGCCAGGCTATCTACGCGTGGGCCAATGGGAAGTAGTGCATGTCTTTGGTGAAATGAGGGACTCCCGACGTCCGCAACTCGGACGCTACCTCCGACCGTCGTTTAGCCGCCGGCCACGGGCCGACGCATTTCCGAAGGACAGCTCCCTCCCTTCCGAACATCGGCGCACCCTGTCATGTCACCATCGACGTTCCTTTAGAGTGGACTTGGGAAGTGGCTGATTCCCCATCTCAGACCGACCCGAGCGTGCAACGAGGGTCATCTATGCAGGATGCTTGGGCGGCAATCCAGGCCGCCGCCGCTAAGGTGCTGGCGCCTAAAGCCCCCGGCCACGCCGACCCTCCGCGCTATGCCCTCGACCGTGCTCTCCGCGTCATCCGCGCCATCGACCGCCTCGCTCCTCTCACCCCCGATTCCTTCCCCCACCTCCACCTCGCTCGCGCCGCCGCCCTCTACGCCACCATCGCCCAGTGCGGTTGCCATACACCCGCCGGCACCCCCTCGCCCCACGGCCAATCCCCCGCCAATGGCCAAAAACCAAACGACGATCAAGGCCTCAACGACGCCATCGAACTCGCCTCCGACCAGCTCAAATCCATCCTCCCCCCCGACGACCTCGACCTCCTCACCCGCATCCTCCGCGAGCACCGCCGACGCCACACCTCCCTCCCCGAAGCCCGCCTCCTCGCAGACGCCCTCTGCCTCGAAGAATTCGGCCTCATCGGATTCTGGCACCAGCTCCGCGCCTTCCACGCCGCCTCCAAATCCCCCGAACAACTCCTCAAACTCTGGAAAGCACAGCACGATTATGGCTACTGGGACACCCGCCTCCGCGACGGTTTCCACTACCCCGCCGCACGCGCCGTCGCCCACTCCCGCCTCGACCACATGCAGTCCCTCTTCGACCGCCTGCAACTCGAAAACGCCTGCGAAGACCTCCCCGCCCCCACCAACGCCCCCGCCCTCAATCACTGATCCCCTCGCTTCTTACTGCGCTTCTCCCGCCGCTTCCGCGCCGCCTCCCGCTTCGCCTGCTCCGCCTCCACCTTCTTCCGCAACGCCGGCGTCAACGGCTTGCCCATATACATCGCCGGAATCCCCTTTATCTGCCGCCGCGATCTTTTGTATGGCGCCACCTTTTTCCATCGAGGATCATCCGGGCCCATGAACCCGCTCGTAGGCTTCTTTTTCTCCGGCACGTTAACGATGTAATTCTCGCCGACAATCAGCATGGTCGCTCCTAATCCCCGCCTGGAACTCTCCTCACCCTCACCGCATCAACCCAGGTTGACCCCTCACCCGCGCCCCCGAATAATCCAACCGATTCCTCCCGCTGTCAACGCCGAGTTCCTCCATGCCCTTCCTCCTCTCCGCAGACTCCCTCGCCCCCCTCGACCCCTCCCTCCCTCCCCTCCTCCACAACGCCGCCCTCGTCATCGAGCCCCCCCACATCGCCGCCATCGGCCACCTCCCCGACCTCCGCCGCTCCTGGGGAAACCTCCCCCACACCCATCTCCCCGGCCTGCTCCTCCCCGCCTTCGTCAACGCCCACACCCACCTCGAACTCTCCTACCTCCGCGCCGCAGACCTCGCCGCCACCCACTTCACCCGCTGGGTCGCCAACCTCATGGCCGCCTACCCGCCCCCCGACCAGCTCCCCTCCGTCATCGCCAATGCCACCCGCGCCGCCATCCACGCCTCCCTCGACGCCGGCGTCTCCACCCTCGGCGACATCTCCCGCCACCCCCACTTCACACGCCCCATCCTCTCCACAGGCCCACTCCGCACCCTCTCCTTCGGCGAAATCGTCTCCCTCGGCAAAATGCGCCAACGCCTCGACCCCCTCCTCGCCAACGCCATGGACACCTCCCACGCCTCCCCTCACCTCCACATCGGCCTCTCCCCGCACGCCCCTTATACCGTCGAATCCTCCGCCCTCGCCCGCATCGTCACCGCCGCCCTCGCACACAAAGTCCCCATCGCCATCCACCTCGCCGAACTCGCCGACGAAACCCCCTTCCTCCGCGACCTCTCAGGTCCCCTCGGCAAAGACTGGGACCTCCTCCTCAAGCTCGACATCCTCGACGCCGCCATTCCCACCCATCCCGACGGTCCCATCCCCTGGGCCGCCGACGCCGGCCTCCTCCAGGCCTCCTCCCACATCCCCATCCTCCTCGCCCACGTCAACTACTGCTCCGACCACGACCTCTCCCTCCTCGCCGCCTCCCAGGCCTCCGTCGCCTACTGCCCCCGCACCCACGCCTACTTTGGACACCCGCCCACCCACCGCTACCGCGACATGCTCGCCGCCAACATCAACCTCTGCCTCGCCACCGACTCCCTCGCCTCCAACCCCGACCTCTCCCCCCTCAACGAAGCCCGCT
Source organism: Phycisphaerae bacterium (assembly GCA_035548175.1). Lineage (GTDB taxonomy): Bacteria > Planctomycetota > Phycisphaerae > WQYP01 > WQYP01 > CALCHA01. The sequence continues at coordinate 10,345 of DASZTO010000033.1, forward strand.
TCCTCTACGACCGTGACCACACCGACCCCCTCACCCTCCTCCAGATGATCACCCTCAACCCCGCCCGCGCTCTGGGCCTCGCCCACCTCACAGGCTCCCTCACCCCCAACAAATCCGCCGACCTCGTCCACTTCCCCCTCTCCTCCTCCCCCCAATCCTCCAACCCCCTCCACACCCTCCTCCAATCAAACGCCCCCCCCTCCACCCTCTACCTCGCCGGCACCCGCGTCCGCTAATCCCCCCATTCGCATCACATTCCGACCCCCCCCGCCTACCGGCCAGCCTTCCTCCACCCCCCCCAAATCTGCTATAAACACTCATTCCCAACCACTCCTCATCCGATGAAATAACCACCACCCCCTCCCTCTCCCAACTACTGTCTTCCGTCTTCTGACTACTGACTTCTGACTACGGACTACTGACTACTCGCCACTGACCACTGACCACTGACCACTGGAAACTCGTTATGAACATCGCCGTCATCGGTTGCGGTTACGTCGGCCTCGTCTCCGGCACCTGCCTCGCCGCCCTCGGCCACAAAGTCACGGCCGTCGACGTCGACGCCGCACGCGTCAAATCCCTCCGCGAAGGCATCGTCCCCATCTACGAACCCGGCCTCTCCGAACTCATCAAAAAGCAAGTCGCCGAAGACCGCCTCTTCTTCGACACCGATACCGCCAAGGCCACCCGCGAAGCCTCCACCATCTTCATCGCCGTCGGCACGCCCCCCGCCAAAGACGGCGGCTACGATTTCTCCTACCTCTTCGCCGCCGCCGAAAATATCGCCAAAGCCGCCGACGCCCCCAAAACCGTCGTCATCAAATCCACCGTCACCCCCGGCACCGGCTCCAAGCTCGCCGCCCTCGTCGACAAGCTCTCTTCCCACAAAATCGAAGTCGTCAACAACCCCGAGTTCCTCCGCGAAGGTACCGCCGTCCAGGATTTCATGCAGCCAGACCGCATCGTCTTCGGCGCCACCTCCGACGACGGCCACGCCGTCCTCCGCGAAATCTACCAGCCCCTCATCGACCGCGGCTACGCCATCTACGCCATGTCCCGCGAATCCGCCGAGCTCACCAAGTTCGCCGCCAACGCCATGCTCGCCACCCGCATCTCCTTCATCAACGAAATCTCCCAGCTCGCCCAGGCCATCGGCGCCGACATCGAATCCGTACGCCTCGGCATCGGCACCGATAAACGCATCGGGCCCGCCTTCCTCAAGGCCGGCGTCGGCTACGGCGGCTCCTGCTTCCCCAAAGACGTCCAGGCGCTCGTCCACCAGATGAAATCCATCGGCATCGATCCCCTCCTCCTCTCCGGCATCGAAGCCGTCAACACCCGCCAGAAACAATTCTTCGCCAAACGCATCCTCGACACCCTCAAGGACATCCCCAATCCCCACGTCGCCGTCTGGGGCCTCGCCTTCAAATCCGACACCGACGACACCCGCGACGCCGCCGCCTTCGTCGTCATCGACGCACTCCTCGCCGCCGGCGCCACCGTCTCCGCCTACGACCCACAGGCCATCGACAACGCCAAAAAAATCCTCGGCACCAAAAGCGGCAAACTCACCTACTGCGCCGACGTCGACGAATGCACAAAAAACGCCCACGCCGTCGCACTCCTCACCGACTGGCCCGAATTCATCTCCCAGGACTTCACCAGGGTCGCCAAGCTCATGAAAGGCACCCACCTCTTCGACGGCCGCAACTGCCTCGCCTCCGGAAAAGTCACCGCCGCCGGCCTCCACTACCACGCCGTCGGCCGCCCCCCCCTCAAACCCGGCCAAGGCAAACAAGGCACCATGGGCTCCGTCTCCGCCGGCACCTAACCCCCCACGCGCACCTCCGCAACCGCCTCTCTCCTTCCTGTCCCCTTAGCCCACAGTCCTCAGCACTGGGGAGGGCCGCGTTTCGAGATGAGCGCCTTGCCCCCCACCTGCGCACCTTGCCCCCGCCCCGCCCCCTCCACTACCATCCCCCCATGCTCACCTACCAGAACCTCCCCGTCCTCGTCACCGGCGGCGCCGGCTTCATCGGCTCCCACCTCACCCGCGGGCTCCTCGCCGCCGGCGCCAAAGTCCGCATCCTCGACAATCTCTCCCACGGCTCCCTCGACAACCTCCGCGACATCCAACCCCACATCGACTTCCGCCAGGGCGACCTCCGCACCCTCGACGATTGCAAAGCCGCCGCACAAGGTTGCCAGGTCATCTTCCACCTCGCCGCCCTCGGCTCCGTCCCCCGTTCCGTCGAACAGCCCCTCCTCTACAACGATGTCGATGTCACCGGCACCCTCCACATCCTCGAAGCCGCCCGCGCCGCCGGCGCCAAACGCGTCGTCTACTCCGCCTCCTCTTCCGCCTATGGCGACACCCCCGTCCTGCCCAAAGTCGAAACCATGTCCCCTTCCCCCAAATCCCCCTACGCCGTCGCCAAACTCGCCAGCGAGCATTACTGCCGCGCTTACGCCGAAGTCTACAAACTCTCCACCTGCTGCCTCCGCTACTTCAACGTCTTCGGCCCGCGCCAGAATCCCAAATCCCAATACGCCGCCGTCATCCCCGCTTTCATCGATGCGCTCCTCCACAACCGCGCGCCCAAAATCTACGGCGACGGCGAGCAAACCCGCGACTTCTGTTTCGTCGGCAACGTCGTCAAAGCCAACATGCTCGCCGGCAGCTCCGAAAAACCCCTCGCCGGCGAATCCGTCAATATCGCCTGCGGCGAAAATATCTCCCTCAACGCCATGCTCGCCAAAATGCAGAAAATCCTCGGCACACATATCACCCCCGAATACCTCCCGCCCCGCGCCGGCGACGTTCGCGACTCCCTCGCCGACATCTCCGCCGCCCGCCAACTCCTCGATTACACCCCCGACACCTACTTCAACCAAGGCCTCGAAATCACCGTCAAAGCCTACGCCGCCCAACCGATCCCCTCCTGATGGAAAAGTGTGCCATGCCCAGGGTAGGGCCCCTGGGCATGCTCGACGGAGACGCCACCCAAGGCCGCGCGAGTTTCCTCATCCATTGCCCTCCACGCCGCCGATTTCTTACAATACTCCGCTTTGGCCCGCACCCGCGGATATTCACCATCTTCCGGAGCCCCACCGTATGCGACTTGTCCCCTCCGCCCTCGGCCTTACGCTCCTCGTCGCCCTCCTGCCCGGATGCATGGACATCACCGGCCGCGGCCCGGCGCCCCTCCAGAAAACCGTCGGCATCGCCGCCGCCGAAAAACCCCGCGTCGGACACATCTACTGCATGCGCGGCTGGCTCGGCATCTTCTCCACCGGCATGGACCGCCTCGCCGAGGAAATCGACAACCAGGTCGGCGCCCCCGCCGTCTCCGTCGCCGACGAAGAATGGCGCCGCCTCAAAGGCTGGATCATCCAGGAAAAAGAAAAAGGCAAGTTCGACAACGAACCCCTCGTCCTCCTCGGCCACTCCTGGGGCGCTGACGACATGATCCGCGTCTGCGAGGAACTCCAGGAAAAACACATCAACGTCGACCTGCTCATCCTCATCGATCCCGTCACCCCGCCGCCCATTCCCACCAACGTCAAACGCGCCTACTGCGTCTACAAATCCCATCCCGTCACCGACACCGTCCCCTTCTGGCGCGGCGTGCCCGCCACCGTCGTCGATCCCAAGGCCACACCGCTGACCAACATCGACCTCCGCACCACCGACGTCGGCTTCGACACCACCGACATCGACCACATCAACATCGAAAAATCCGCCGGCGTCCACGAAATGGTGATGAACCAGATCAAGGAAGTCTGCCCCCTGCGCACCGTCTGGGCGCAGGAACATCGCACCAACAGCAGCGCCGTCACCCAGGCCCCCGTCCGCGAAGGCACTCCCCTGAAAGCCAGCGTCGTCACGCCGTGATCCATCACCCAGGAGAATCGCATCGCCGTGCCTGACCCTTCCCCCGCGCCCTCCGCCCTCGCCCGCCCCGCGCCCGTGGAAGTGGCCATCGCCATCGTCTTCGACGCCGCCCGCCGCCGCCTCCTGATCTGCAAACGCAAACCCGGCACCGTCCTCGGCGGCTACTGGGAATTCCCCGGCGGCAAATGCAACCCCGGCGAAACCCCCGCCGCCTGCGCCTGCCGCGAAGTGCTCGAAGAAACCGCCATCACCGTCCGCCCCGTCCGCGAGCTGGCTGTGATTGAACACCAATATCCCCACGCCCTCGTGCGCCTGCACCCCTTCGTCTGCCAATACGTCACCGGCGATCTCCAACTCCTCGCCGTCGCCGACGCCCGCTGGATCGACCCCGCCCAGGCCACCACCTACCGCTTCCCCGAAGCCAACCTCCCCCTCGTCCACGCCGTCGCCGCCGGCTTCGACGCCATCAACGCCCTCCCCGGTCTTCTCGATCCCGCACGCCCAACACCTCCGGAGCAGCAGACTTCGTGAGGATGCGACACCATCGGCGCCCAGGACACCCCCTCGCCCTCAACTTGCCACCACCGTTCCCCTCGCTTAGTCTCACCGCATCCAATTCCGTCCGCATCCGTCGCTCATTTCATCGCTTGTTTCAGGCGCAGGAGTCCCATGAACCCCCGCACACGCCTCATCGCCCTCCTCGGCCTCGCTCTGGTTCTCCCGCCGGCCGCCCTCATGCTCGCACAGCAAGCCGGCGCAGGCGCACCTCTCGCTCGCCCGCAAGGTCCCTGCGATATCTACGCCGCCGCCGGCGATCCCTGCACCGCCGCCCACAGCTCCACGCGCGCCCTCTACGCCGCCTACAACGGTCCGCTTTACCAGGTCATGCGCCAGTCCGACAACAAAACCCTCGACATCGGTGTCGTCCAATCCTCCGCCTCCGATGCCGGCGGTTACGCCGACGCCGCCGCCCAGGACGCCTTCTGCGCCAACACCACCTGCTGGATCACCACGCTCTACGATCAATCCGGCCACGGCAACAATCTCACCCAGCCTCCCCACGGCGGTTTCTCAGGACCCGCCATGGGCGGCTTCGACAACCTTCCCATCGCCGACGCGGCCCCCATCACCATCATGGGCCACAAGGCTTATGGCGTCTTCATCCAGCCCGGCATGGGGCTCCGCTGGAACGACGCGCACGGCACCGCCGTCGATGATCAGGCGGAAGGACAATACTGGGTCGTCGATGGCACCCACTACAACGGCGGCTGCTGCTACGACTATGGCAATGCCGAAACCGACAGCCACGACGATGGCGACGGCACCATGGAAACCGCCTACTTCGGCAGCGCGGGCAACTGGTATCACGGCCCGCCCCCCGGCCCCTGGATCATGACCGATCAGGAAAACAACCTCGTCGGCTGCGTCACCGACGCCCCCAACCACAAACTCTGCGCAGACCTGCCCATCATCACGTGGCGCTTCGTCGCGGCGACCGCCGATGCCGAGCCCCACCACTGGCGCACCATGGGCGGCGACGCGCAGCAACCCGGCGACATGGCGATCATGTTCGACGGGCCCCGCGTCCAAAACAACAACCATTCCTACGACCCCATGCGCAAGCAGGGCGCCATCCTCCTGGGCAACGGCGGCGACAACTCCAACGGCTCCGACGGCACCTTCTACGAAGGCGCCATGACCGCCGGCGGCACCTTCCCCACGCAGGAAACCGACCAGAAACTCCACGCCAACATCGTCGCCGCGCACTACGACGCGCCGCGCGTGCGCATCGCCCCGGCGTCCGCCGTCGCCACACCTCCCGGTCTCCAAACCTTCGCGCCCGGCTCCTCGCAGGACACCACCATCACCTTCACCAATAGCACCGGCGCCCCGGCCACCAACGTCGAACTTTCCCTCTCGCTTCCCAACGGCTGGACTTCCGACCCCGCCAGGAAATTCAACGACCCCGTTGCCCCCGGCGCGTCTGTCTCCGCCACCTTCAAAGTCACCTCCGGACGGACCCCGTTCAACGGCGACCTTCTCGCCAACGCCACGTGGTCTGCCAACGGTCAATCCCAATCCGACAAGACGGCCGAAAAAATCCGCAACGTCTCCCCCATCCGCATCAATGAATTTTCCACCAACTTCATCGAGCTCTATAACGCAAGCTCGAGCGGCGTCGACATCTCCAATTGGACCCTCACCGAGCACGCCGCCCAGCAGGCCATCTTCTCCGCCATCACCCTTCCTCCCAATACCAAGCTCGCCCCCAAAGGTTTCTATCTCCTCTCCCTCGCCGACTCCGGCCTCGCCGTCCCCGCAGGCAAAGGCGACACGACCATTCACGTCCGCAGTTTCGCCAACCTGAACGTCGGCGACACCCTCCAGATCGATACCGGCAGTACCCGCGAGTCCCGCACCATCACCGCCCTCGGCACCCCCGCCGGCAACCACACCACCCTCTGGCAGCCCCTCCCCGATGGCCCCGTCATCACCATCCCCGTCGGCTCGACTAACATCCCCGTCGCCAGCACCGCGGGCATCGCGGTCGGTGAAAAAATCGCCCTCGGCTACGGCAACGCCGGCCCCGCCGTTTCCAACTCCCGCGAACGCTACGAAATCGTCACCGTCACCGCCGTCGGCAAGCCCGGCTCCCAGACCCTCCTCACCGCTCCCGCCAAGGCCGGCGACACGACCCTCCACATCCGCCAGGCCAACAACATTTCCCCCGGCGACCAGATCCGCCTCGACATCGACAGCAAAGACCACGGCATCGAAACGGTCACCGTCAAGTCCGTCGAAGCGCCGCCTCCCCCCGCCAGCGGCCCCGCCTCCGGTCCCGGTCGCGGATTCCGCAACTTCCGCCCCCTCGCCGTCGAACTCACCGCCCCCCTCAAATTCAACCACTCCTCCAACATGCCTCTCAGCGTGCGCGGCACCGGAATCTCCTTCACCCCCGCCACCGCCTTCGTGCATGCCAGCAACGAACCGATCCAGCCCCTCGGCACCGGCATCACCCTCGACAAACCCCTCGACAATAACCACGACATCGACGCAGTCGTCGAGCAAGAGGGCCCTGTCGCCGCCACTTTACCGGGCCCCTGGCCACAGCTCCTCTTCGGCGGCCCCATCATCACCAACTCCGGCAGCATGGTTCTCCGTGATTCCAAAGGCCTCATCGTCGACAGCCTCAACTTCGGCGCGGTCGTCGATCCCTGGGCAGCCGAAGGCTTCCAGGGCTTCGGCTGCTCCGTTCCTTCGCCCGTCAACGGCCGCGGCGGACGTGGCGGAGGCGGGGGGCGCGGCGCCCCTCAACCGGCGACCGCCCCGAACAACCGCAGCGTCGGCCGCACCACCGACGGCGCCGACACCGACAGCAACTGTGAAGATTTCACCGTCCAAACCGCCTCCCCCGGCGCTTCCAACCAAAAATAACCGGTGACCTCCGCCTCCGAAAAAAATCCTCCTGCCATCGCCCTGCCTCGCCCCTGGCCCTGGCCACGCCGCGCCTTGGTCCTCCTCTCCCTCCTCGGACTCGCCCTCTCCTCTTACCTCAGCTACCACTTTCTCTCCGGCTCCTCCGTCATCGGCTGCTCCGCAACTTCCGCCTGCGACTCCGTCCTCTCCAGCCCGTGGTCCTCCATCGCCGGCGTCCTCCCCGTCAGCGGCCTCGCGGCCGGTGCCTACCTCGCGCTCCTCCTCGCCACCTTCTTCGTCGGCCCCTCGACGCCGCCCGCCGACCGCCGCCTCGCCTGGGCCGCCATCCTCCTGCTCGCCGCCGCCGCCGCGGGCAGCGCCCTCTGGTTCATCTTCGTCCAGGAATTTCTTCTCCACGCCGTCTGCCCCTGGTGCATGACCACCCACATCATCTCCCTGCTCCTCTTCGCGCTCGCCCTCTCCAAAGCCCCGTTGCCGCGACTGATTCCCACACTCTCCGGCGCTCTGCTCGCTGCCCTGCTCGTAATCTCCCAACTCACCCTCGCCCCGAAACCCGTCTCCCGGGCCGGCGATTCCCAAATCGCTCTGCCCACCCTCGACGCCCACGCCGTCCCCCTCATCGGTTCCCCCAACGCTCCCACCATCGTCACGCTCCTCTTCGATTACAACTGTCCCCATTGCCAGCATCTCCACACCCTCCTCGCCGACGCCGTCGCCCGCTACCACGGCCAACTCGCCTTCGTCCTCTGCCCCGCGCCCCTCAACATGGATTGCAACCCCTACATCCCCCAGCAAGTCGACCAATTCAAAACCTCCTGCGACCTCGCCAAGCTCGCGCTCGCCGTCTGGCTCGCCAACCCCGCAGCCTTCCCCACCTTCGACGACTGGCTCTTCTCCCCCGATCCCGGCGAATCGTGGCGCCCCCGCGCGCTCGATGCCGCCCGCGCCAAAGCCATCGAACTCGTCGGCCAATCCCAACTCGATTCCGCCCTCGCCAACCCCTGGATCCCCCGCTTCCTCAACACCTCCGTCCAACTCTTCGGCAACACCCTCGGCCCCCACCAAACCGGCACCGCCGTCCCCAAGCTCATCTACCACTCCCACTGGGTCACCCCCAGCCCCTCCGACACCGCCTCCCTCCTCGCCACCATTCAGTCCGCCCTCCACGTTCCTCCGCCGCGACCCACAAGCCGGTGAATGCCATCAGGTAACTAAGTGCAAATATAAACAGTAATCAGTATGACCGGCGAATTTCTTGCAATGCGGGGATTTCGCGGGGAAAATAGCAGTAACGCTCGGGTGGCGAAACTGGCAGACGCGCGGGATTTAGGTTCCCGTCCCGAAAGGGGTGCAGGTTCAATTCCTGTCCCGAGCATTTTCCCGCACCATCGGCCGCTCATGCTCAATGCGATTCCCGCCAATGCCTTCGAACGCCTGATGCGCGACGCCCAGTCGCGCCTCGCCGCCGGCCGGCCTCACGACGCCGCCGCACTGTTCGATCAGGCCCGCGCGCTGCATCCCGATAGCGTCGAGGCGCTCAGCGGACTGTCGCTGGCGCTGCTGCATGCGCAACGGGCTGCCGACGCGGTGCGCGTGACCGAGCAGGTCGTCGCGCTGCGTCCCGCATCGGCCGGGGCGCATGCGAATCTCGGCCTGGCGCTCATCGCCGCGGGCCAATCCGCCAGGGCCATCGAATCGCTGCTGACGGCGACACGCCTCGCGCCCCAGTGGGCGATCGGTTTTCTCAACCTCGGCCTGGCGCAGCTTCAGCTCGGACGCCACTCCGAGGCGGTTCTGTCGCTGCGACAGGCCGCCGCGATCGATCCCGCCTCCACACAAACGCGCGAAAACCTCGTGCTCGCGCTGCTCGGCGGGGGCCTGCCTCGAGAAGCCGTCGCGGCGGCACGACAGGCCGTGGCCGACATCCCGGCGTCCGCTGCGCTTCACGGCGGCCTGTTGCTGACGCTGCATAACGACCCCGCCATCAGTGCGGCGCAACTCTTCGCGGAACATCTGGCATGGAGCGATCGTCACGCGGCGGGCGTCCCACCCATGCCGGCGGCACAGGTCGATCGGTCGCCCGAGAGGGTGCTGCGGGTCGGCTACGTCTCGGCCGATTTCCGCCGGCATTCGGTGGCGGAGTTTTTCGAGCCGCTGCTCGCCGCCCACGATCGCACGCGCGTGGAGCCGTTCTGCTATTCCGCGACGCCTTACGCCGATGCGATGACCGCGCGCCTGCGGCACCTGGCCGGTCCCGAGCGCTGGCGAGACATCACCGCTCTCTCCGATGCCCAGGCCGCTGTGCAAGTCCGCGCGGATCGCATCGACATTCTCGTCGACCTGGCGGGACACACCGCGGGAAATCGGCTGCTGCTGTTCGCGGCGCAGCCGGCGCCGGTGCAGGCGACCTGGCTCGGTTATCCCGACACGACCGGCGTGAAGGCGATCGCGTATCGCCTCACGGATCATCTCGCCGATCCGCAGGGCGCTGAGGCATTTTCCACCGAATGCCTGTGGCGCATCGGTCCGCCCTTCCTGTGCTATCAACCGCCGCCCGACGCCGCGCCGCTCTCCGAATTGCCCGCCCTGCGCACCGGCAGGATCACCTTCGGTTGCTTCGGAGCGGCGGCCAAAATCAACGATCCGCTGCTGGCGCTATGGACCGATCTGCTCCACTCAATTCCCGGCTCGCGCCTGCTGCTGAAGAATTCATCGATGACCGATTCGCCGGCGCGGGAACGGGTGATGCGGTTCTTCAGCGATCGGGGCATCGACGCCGCGCGCCTGGACTTGCGCCGGCGCTCCGCCTCGTACGCCACGCACTTCGCCCACTATGCCGACATCGATATCGCGCTGGACACCTTCCCCTATCACGGCGTGACCACCACCTGTGAAGCGCTATGGATGGGCGTTCCCGTCGTGACCTGCACGGGCCAGACGCACCACGCGCGCGTCGGCCGCAGCTTGCTGGAGAGCGTCGGGCTGGCCGGCCTGGCGGGTGAAAGCTTTGCGGACTATGGCCAGATCGCGCAGCGCCTCGCCGGCGACGTGCCGCAGCTCGCCGCCCTGCGCCGAGACCTGCGCGGGCGCATGGCCGCCTCGCCGCTCCTGGATGCGCCGCACTTCGCCGGGCGCATCGAGGCGGCCTATCGCGGCATGTGGAGCCGTTTTATCGGCCACCACCCCGAGCCTTAACCGCGCATCGCCCGCCGCGCGCGGCAGGGGGGCCAAACCTGTTGCGCCGGCGATTTTTCGAGTATTCTTCTCCCTCTGGAAAATTTCCTCACAGGACGGAGAACCGCCATGCCGCTGAACATCAAGCCCAAAGAAGCCGCCCAATTGGATCTGGTATCCCTGGGCGAAACGATGATTCGCCTTTCGCCCCCGGGCCATGGACGCATCGAGTTTGCCAACCTGCTGGAGGTGTGGGTGGGCGGCGGCGAGTACAACGTCGCCTACGCGCTGGCGCGCCTTGGCCTGCGCACCGGATGGAGCTCGCGCCTCGTCGACAACCCGCTGGGCGCTCTCGTGCTCAATCACGCCCGCGCCGTCGGCGTCGATGTCCAGCACGTCGCCGTCGCTCCCTACGACGGCGTCGGCAAGGCCGACCGCATCGGTTTGAATTTCACCGAGGTCGGCACCGGCGTGCGCGCGTCCGTCACCATGTATGACCGCGGCCACTCCGCCGCCATGCACATGAAGCCCACCGACGGCGACCTCGACGGCCTCTTCTCCAAACGCGGCGTCCGCTGGCTGCATACCGGCGGCATTTTCACCGCCCTCTCCGACACCACCGCCGCCACCGTCAAGGAAGCTCTCGTCAAGGCCAAATCCAGCGGCACCATCACCAGCTACGACCTCAACTTCCGCAGCAAGCTCTGGAGCAGCAAAAAAGCCCAGGAAGTCACCAAAGACCTCATCCAATATGTCGATTGCCTCATCGGCAACGAGGAAGACTTCCAGAAAGTCCTGGGCTTTGAGGTCGAAGGCGTGGATTCCGAAAACCTCGGCGCGCTCGATACCTCCGCCTACAAAAAAATGGTCGAACGCGTCGTCGCCAAATATCCCAATATCCAGGTCGTCGGCACCACCCTCCGCGAAGTGAAGTCCGGCCTCATCAACAACTGGTCCGCCATCCTCTACCACGACGGCAAGTTCCACGAGTCCCGCCTCTTCAAGGACCTCGAAATCGAAGACCGCGTCGGCGGCGGCGACGGCTTCGCTTCCGGCTTCGCCTACGGCTTCCTCACCGGCATGTCCCCCGAAGACTGCGTCAACCTCGGCGCCGCCCACGGCGCGCTCCTCCAAACCACCCGCGGCGACTCCAGCCAGATCACCAGGGAAGAACTCATGCACGTCTTCAAGGGCGGCAGCGCACGCATTAAACGCTGACGCACTTCCGAGGCAAGGTGCTTCGCATGGCGTACTTCACCGTCCCGCTCATCATCATCCTGACGATATGGGCGGCGGTGAGCCTGCGCACGCGGCGATTTACGTTGTACCTTCGCCGCGGGCCCCACGGCTTGATGGGCGCAATGCAGGAATGGGACTCCGCCCAGTTCACGCGGCAGAATGAGCCCGTGCATTATTGGATCGCAGTGGGCGCGATTATAGCGCTTAATCTCTCGTGCATCGTGATCACCCTTCCGGCCGCCCGGATGGGGCTGGCGTGGCAGGCATGAATTGGTTCTTGAACCGGTGACGGGTACAATCTGGTCAGACTAGTCAGGAGGTTTCATCAAATGAGATCGACAACCCAAAAACGCTGGCAGTTGCAGGACGCCAAGGCCCGGCTTTCCCAGGTAGTCAATGAAACCCTCGACAAAGGGCCGCAGATTATCACCCGCCACGGCAAAGATGTGGCAGCGGTGATCGCGATCGACGACTTGCCGAAGGTGCTCTCTACGCACGCCACTACCGAGCGACCAGGGGCGATTCGCGATGCGCTTCGGCGCTGCCCATCCCCGTTGTCCAACCTCAATCTTGTGCGGGACAAGGCCCCCGTCAGCGCCCTGTCCATTTTTGGTGAATAACGACATGGTATACCTGCTGGATACGTGCAGCCTGTCAGAAATCACCAGGGAGAGGCCCGACCCCAACGTCGATCGTTTCTTCGCAAATCTCGCCTCCAAAGATGCCTGTGTCAGCGCTGTTACCATCGCTGAGATATCCAAGGGCATCGAACTCTTGAAGCCCGGGAAACGCAGAACGCGCCTCGAAAAGTGGTTCCAAACCGATCTGTTAACGCAATTCCATGAGCGCGTCCTTCCGTTCGACTCCCTGTTGGCCCAGCGCTGGGGATCGATGATCGCGGATCTCAGCCGGCGTGGCTGGACCATGCCGTTGTTGGATTCCATGATCGCCATCACTGCACTGGTGCACGGTCTGACAATCGTCACTCGCAACGAGCCTGATTTCGCCCATTGCGGCACGCGCGTCCTCAACCCTTGGAGGTGACCCACCAGCCATTTGTGTCCCCCGCCCCCCACCCTCCCTCCGTCCCATAACTGCGCCAAACCCTCCTTTTTGAGGAACCTGTCACGTTAATTGTGAACATGGGCACCCTTGCGCTTTATCCGACCCTCCCTGCGGCCGATACAAACCGCAGGCACCGACCCTTGGAGTTCTATGAGAGTCGCAGAGGCGCGCATCACCATTGTCCTGCTCACGGCGATTACCGTCGTGGTGGGGGCGACTTACTGGCTCGCCGCTCGCAACGAAGCGCACACGCCGCTCACCATCGCGCGCGGCGCTGGCGTCGTCGGCGGAGCGGCGGCTTGCGTGGCCCTGGGGATCGCCGCCCTTCATCAGGAAGTCCGCCGCCACCGCCGCCGCGCGCTCGAACTCGCACGCCAATGGATTCTCGCCCCCGCGGGCGGCGCCAACCCGCTTCCCAGGGACAAGGAACTCGCCCCCTTCCTCACGCCCCTCCGCCAGCGCGTCGACGAACTCACCGCCAAGGCCGACACCCTCCAGGTGCAGAAGAAGAATCTCGAAATCCAGCTCCGCCTCGCCGACGCCCAGCGCCGCCAATCCCAGATCATGCTGCAGGGCATTTCCGACGCCGTGCTCATCACCGATGGCTTCGACGAGCTGCTCCTCGCCAATCCCGCCGCCGCCGCCATCTTCGGCTTCGATCTCGCCTCCGCCACCAAGAAGCCCATCGCGCTGCTCCTGGCCGATAAGCCCGGGTCCAGCGGTGGAGCGTCGCGCCTCGCCGCCGATATCTCCGACATGCGTCAGAACCACGCCCGCACCAATCGCCGCACCGCCGAATATCAACTCGAATATGATGGCAAGCTGCGCACCTTCTCCGTCACGTTCACCTGCGTCATCGACAACTCCGATCAATTCGCCGGCGTCGTGGCCATGCTCCACGACCGCACCCGCGAGGATGAAATCTCCAAGATGAAGACGGATTTCGTCTCGCACGTCTCGCACGAGCTGCGCACGCCGCTGTCGAGCATCAAGGCCTACGCCGAACTGCTCGTCGACGGCGAGGCCACCGACGACAAGACACGCTCCGAGTTCTACCACATCATCCAGGCGGAGGCGGACCGCCTGTCGCGCCTCATCGACAACATCCTCAACATCTCGCGCATCGAAAGCGGCATGACCCGCGTGCACAAAAAGGCCGTGGCCCTCAATGGCTTGCTCAAGCAGGTCCTCGAGGTCGCCATGCCCTCCGCGCGCGACAAGCAGATCACGCTGGTCGACCAGGTCAGCCCGGTGTTTTTCTCCGTCGATGCCGACCGCGACATGATTTACCAGGCCGCGCTCAACCTCGTTTCCAACGCCATCAAGTACACGCCCGCCGGCGGCACCGTGCGCGTGACGCTGGCCGCGGACGACGCCACCAACGAGCTCACCGTGCTGGTCACCGACACCGGCGTGGGCATCCCGCCGGAGGCGATGAAGCACCTGTTCGAGAAATTCTTCCGCGTCGAGCAGAACAAAAATATGGCCAAAGGCTCGGGACTGGGCCTCAATCTCACGCGGCAGATCGTCGAGGCGATCCACAAGGGCCGCATGATCGTTCACAGCGAGGTCGGAAAGGGCAGCACGTTTGGTTTTGCGCTGCCCATCGCCGCCTGACTGCAAGGAGTTTTGTATGAGCGCTGCATCCGCGAAAACGATCCTCACCGTCGACGACGAATCGCACATCCTGCACGTCGTTTCCCTCAAGCTCAGAAACGCCGGATTCAACGTCGTCACCGCCCCCGACGCCGAGGAAGCCTTCGAAACCGCGCAGTCCACGCCCCTCGATCTGGTCATCACCGATTATCAGATGCCCGGAATGTCCGGCCTCGACCTCGCCCGAAAGCTCCACGGCGAGGCCGGTAAAAAACATCTGCCCGTCATGCTCCTCACCGCCCATGGCCTGGCGCTCGAACAGGTGGAACTCGCCCAGGCCGGCGTCACCGCCTGCCTCAGCAAGCCCTTCAGCCCGCGCGACCTGCTGGCCAAAGTTCACGAACTGCTCGACGCGCGCGATGCGGCCACGGCCCCCACGGAGGCGCACGTGGCCTGATCCGGGCCGGACGTAACTGACCATGAGCCACACAACCTCACCCATCGCCTCCCGCGCCGCGCTGCTCAACGCCTCCATGCTCGCGCGCCTCGCGCAACGCTGGCGCCCCGCCGGGCTCCACGTCGCTTTCCTCGATAAAGCCGCCGCGCCCGCCTGGCAGGACCCCGAGATGCCCCGCCTCCTCGCCCTGGTCCTCACCGATCCGGCCCTCCTCGACGCCTGCCGCGCGCGGCCCGAGCCCGCTTCCCCCGTCGGCCCGCTCGCCATCCTCCCCGGCCTCGAAGTGCGCATCGTGCCCATCGTCCGCCGCCGCAAACTCACCGGCTATCTGGCCGTCTTCGCACGCACCGCGCAGATCGATCCCCACGCCGAGGAACTCGCCGTCATCGCCCAGCGCGCCGCCGCCGATGCCACCCTCCTGGCCGCCCAGGCCAACAAGCTCCCCCTGCTCACCGTGCCGCAGGTCGACGCCCTCGTCGCCTGCGTCGAGCACATGCACGAAGACCTCCACCTCGCCGCCACCACCTCCACCGAGCTCTCCGGCGTCACCGGCCAGCTCACCGCGCTCTACGAAGAAATCTCCCTCCTGCACAAAATCGCCTCCGGCATGCGCTTCAGCCAGAAGCCCGACGCCTTCCTCGAAGTCGTCTGCCGCGAAGTCCAGGACACCGGCAACTTCCGCTGCGTCGGCGTCGCCATGGCCAGCCGCGAAGATGACGCCCCGGCGCCCGTCCTCGCCGATCTCGCTGTCCTCGTCGGCGACTGCCCCACCCGCGGCAATGAGCTGCTCGCCGCACTCCACGAGCCCATCTACGACGCCCTCAAGCTCGGCGAGGCGCAGGTCCACAACGACATTCCCCCGGATTGCGACTGGTCGCGCCTCGCCGCCAGCGCCAAACGCTTCGTCTGCGTACCCCTCATGCGCGACCGCCGGCCGCTGGGCGTCCTCATCGCCATCGACAAGGCCGACAACTCCGAATTCTCCTCCGTCGATCTCAAGCTCCTCGGCAACGTCGGCAACCAGTGCTCCATCTTCCTCGAAAACGCCGCTCTCTATCAGGACATGCAGGGCCTCTTCATGGGCGTCCTTCATGCCCTCACGCATTCCATCGACGCCAAGGACGCCTACACCCGCGGCCACTCGCAGCGCGTCGCCGAGCTCTCCCGCGCACTCGCACGCAAAATCGGACTCTCCGATCAGGAATGCGAACGCGTCTATCTCTCCGGACTCCTCCATGACGTCGGCAAAATCGGCGTCCCCGAAGCCGTCCTCACCAAGCCCGGACGCCTCACCGACGCCGAATTCGACGCCATCAAAAAACACCCCACCATCGGCGCCCAGATCCTCGGCAACATCAAGCAACTCCAGGACATCATCCCCGGCGTCCTCTATCACCACGAACGCTGGGACGGCAAGGGCTATCCCTACCGCCTCGCCGGCGAAGACATCCCCCTCATCGGCCGCATCATCTGCGTCGCCGATTCCTTCGACGCCATGAGCTCCACCCGCACCTATCGCCCCGCGCTGCCGCTGGAAACCGTTCTCGACGAAATCAAACGCTGCGCCGGCGTGCAGTTCGACGCCCGCCTCGCCGCCGCCTTCGTCACCCTCGATTTCGAGCCCTACCGCCGCGCCGTCGCCGAGCACAACCGCCAGGCGCCCGCGGCTGAGACCCCACCCGCTTCCGGAGCCCCCGCATGACCGTGCGCTGCGAAGATTACGACCACGTCACCGTCGTGAGCCTCACCGGCGAACTCAACGCCGACAATGCCGAACAGTTCCGCACGCACATCGAAGCGCGCCTCGAACGCAAGGTCCGCTTCTTCGTCATCGATCTCGAAACCACCACCTTCATCGATTCCAAAGGCCTCGAAACGCTCCTCTGGGTCCAGGAACAGTGCGACGAACAACTCGGCCAGGTCCGCCTCTGCAAACCCGACGACACCTGCAAAAAAATCCTCCAGGTCACCCGCCTCGACGGCCGCTTCGACGTCTTCTCCGACGTCACCGAAGCCGTCAAAACCATGCGCTGAACCCGCGCCGGTAGGGGGGGGAAACACGTCCACAAATACACACAAATTCACACAAATGTGGATCAGCGGTAAGCGTCCCGCCAGGACTGATTCCCCCAATCTCAAATCCCCTTTCGTGTCCTTTGTGTTTTTCGTGGCCAATTTACCATCCGTCATTCGTGTTCATTCGTGTGTATTTGTGGACCTGTCCCCACCAAACTCGCGTCCGAAAATGGCCGATATTGCCCATATCCTAAACCCCCGGAGCCGGACGCCTCGATGATCACCACCGCCGCCAAACGCAAAACCATCGGCCAGCTGCTGCTCGAGAAAAACCTCGTCACGCAGCACGTCCTCGACGCCACCCTCAATCACCAGAAATCCGAGCAGGCCGCCGGCCGCCACAAACTCACCGGCGAAATCCTCATCGAGCAGGGCCTCATCACCGAAGAGCAGCTCCTCGAAACCCTCGCCGAAATTTACGGCGTGCCCTACGCCAAGGTCTCCCCCAAAATCTGCGACCCGAAAGTCATCGAAGTGCTCCCGCGCGAGTTCGTCGAAAAGCACGTCGTCCTGCCGATGTTCCTCGTCCGCAACACCCTCACCGTCGCCCTCGCCGAGCCTTCGAATCTCTTCCTCATCGAAGAAATCCAGCAGATGACCGGCTACCAGGTGCAGGTGGTCGCCTCCTCGCAGCGCGACATCGCCAACACCATGCAGGCCCACCTGCCCGCCGCCAACGTCTTCGTCATCGACGACATCATCGATGAAGTGCGCCCCGAAGACCTCACCGTCGTCGAGTCCCAGGTCGAAGACATCACCAACCTGCAGGAAGTCGCCGGCCACTCCCCCGTCATCAAGCTGGTCAACTACCTCATTTACAACGCCGTGCGCGAAGGCGCCTCCGACATCCACATCGAGCCGGACGAAAAGAAAACCCGCGTCCGCTTCCGCGTCGACGGCAAGCTCTACGAGAAACTCACCCCGCCCCACCAGATGCACCCCGCCGTCATCAGCCGCCTCAAAATCATGGCCGCACTCGACATCTCCGAACGCCGCCTCCCCCAGGATGGCGGCATCCACGTCCTGCTCGAAGGCCGCCCCATCGACCTCCGCGTCTCCACCATGCCCGAAAAATGGGGCGAAAAAGCCGTCGTCCGCATCATCGACAACCGCAACATCCCCGTGAATCTCGAAAAGCTCGGCTTCGCTTACGAGATGATGACCTCCTTCAAGAAAATCCTCGAACAACCCAACGGCATCCTGCTGGTCACCGGCCCCACCGGCTCCGGAAAATCCACCACCCTCTACGCCGCGCTTCACGAACTCCACAAGCCCGACATCAACATCTGCACCGTCGAAGACCCCGTCGAATTCAATCTCCCCGGCGTCAACCAGTTCCAAACCAATGACAAAATCGGCTTCACCTTCGCCAGCGCCCTGCGCTCCCTGCTTCGCCAGGACCCCGACGTCATCATGGTCGGCGAAGTCCGCGATGCCGACACCGCCCGCATCGCCATCCAGGCCGCCCTCACCGGCCACCTCGTGCTCTCCACCCTCCACACCAACGACGCCCCCTCCTCCATCATCCGCCTCATCAACATGGGCGTCGAGCCCTACCTCATCGCCGCATCGCTCCGCGGCATCGTCGCCCAGCGCCTCGTCCGCAAGCTCTGTCCCGCCTGCCGCGAAGCCTACGAGCCGCCCCTCAATATCCGTCACATCGTCGAAAAATCCTCCGGCCCCGTCGACAACCTCTACCGTCCCAAGGGCTGCAAAAAATGCCGCAACACCGGTTTCTCCGGACGTATCGGCATCTATGAATTCCTCGCCCCAGACCCCGAAATGCTCGATGCCGTCGTCGCCGGCGCCACCATCCAGAAACTCCGCGATATGTGCAAAGCCCGCAACATCGGCACACTCCGCGCCGATGGGCTCGTCAAGGTCAAGGCCGGCATCACCAGCTACGAAGAAATCCTGAGGGCCACCGCTCTATGACCATGGCCGCATCCATCACCGGCGCCTCCGCCGCCCTGCCCCCTACCGGGCCCGCCGTCCGCTACGCCTATCAGGCCCGCGACCAGAAGGGACAAACCGTCTCCGGCGTCATCTCCGCCGCCTCCCTCCCCGAGGCCACCCGCGCCCTCCGCGCTGAAGGCAAATACGTCCTCGACATCAAGCCCGCCAAGCCCGGCGCCCATGCCGAAAACCTCGCCGGCGGCGCAGCCCCCCTCGTCGCCACCAAATCCACCCGCGTCTCCCGCGAAGAGCTCATCAACTTCACCATGCAGCTCTCCGTCATGGTCGATACCGGCGTCCCCCTCTCCGACGCCCTCCACGCCCTTTCCGAACAAGTCTTCTCCGAGCCCTTCATCGCTGTCCTCAAAGCCGTCGACACCGACGTCACCGGCGGAAAGGACATCTCCGCCTCCTTCGAACGCTTCCCCAAAGTCTTCCCCCACTACTACATCTCCCTCGTCCGCGCTTCCGAACTCTCCGGCACCATGGGCCCCATGCTCCGCAAGCTCGCCGATTACCTCGTCAGCCAGCGCGAAACCGCCAAAAAAGTGAAGGGAGCCATGATCTATCCCTCCTTCATGTTCGTCATGTCCATCGGCGTCACCATCTTCCTGCTCACCGTGATCCTCCCCAAGTTCACCGCCATCTTCGCCAGCCGCAAGGCCGCCCTCCCCATGCCCACCCAGGTCCTCATGGCCGTCTCCCACTCCCTCATCGCCTACTGGTATCTCTGGATCCTCGGCATCGCCGCCATCAGTACCGCATCCTATTTCTTCTTCAGCACGCCCACCGGCAAACGCACCGCCGACTCCATCAAGCTCAAAACCCCCATCTTCGGACCCATGTTCCACAAGCTCTACCTCTCCCGTTCCCTCTCCACCATGGGCACCATGATCTCCTCCGGCGTCCAGCTCCTCGATTGCCTCGGCATCGTCAAAGACGTCTCCGGCAACATCCACTACCAGGATATGTGGGAAGACGTACGCACCAAAGTCCAGAACGGCGCACAGCTCTCAGAACCCCTCCTCAAATCCCCCCTCATGCCCAAATCCATCGCCCAGATGATCTCCTCCGGCGAAAAAACCGGCGAACTCCCCAACGTCCTCAATCGCATCTCCTCCTACATGGAAGAGGACCTCCGCACCGCCATCAAAACCGCCACCCAGTTCATCGAACCCGTCATGATCGGCCTCATGGGCATGCTCATCGGCGGCGTCGCCATCGCCATGCTCATGCCCATCCTCACCATCTCCAAGGTCATGGCGCAATAATAAGCGCTGATCAGCAGGCTGATCAGCAGAGATGCCGGCCGCTTACACCTGAACGAGCTTTGCCTAACGAGCCGCTCGGGCTTTGAACTTGCTGTGCGTGCCTCCGCTGATAGCCATATCCTCTCCCTCCATCCAGGCACGAACCTTCGCGCTTTTTGGCGGCGCTACAACCTTCGCCCCACTCGGACGCACCACCCGCTTCGCTGTCTCCCGATTCTTTTTCATCATCGCACCTCTTCGAACCGTCAAGACTCCAGCAGTTCTCCCGCCCTCTCCGCAGGAAGTTCCATCGGCGTATACAACACACCTTCGTGATTCACACCTTGTTCATCCACGACAACAAAGCCCCGATTCGCATACCATTCCACAAAATCGGGGCTCGCATCCAGCCTCATTCGACCATCATAGCCGTTGGCCACGCTCAATGCTGCACCCCACCGCAAAAGTGTATGGCCAACGCCTCCGTACCATCTTGTTCCCGCATCCTCGCCGTCGTTCCTCAAATAAGGACGATTCCTCGGCGCCGTGAACAGCCACTCCACCAGCAGCGCCTGATCGCCGGGCGCCAACCGCGACGCAATTCCCTTCAGGGTAATGACCATCCCCCCCTGGACCATCCCATCCATCGTCCGTACGCCCACCTTCGCTGACCGCATTTCCTTTCCCTCCACCTCGACCACGCAATCCGACCACGACCAGTGGCGGTCTATCTCCTGCGCCGCGAGATCCTCGTCGATCCACTCTTCGAGCCACCATGGCCCGTCCAGTTGCCGGGCCATCAGCTCGTCATTCAATTCGATGATTTCCGCCTCGTGATAGGTCCGATCCGGGGCAAACCACAGCTTCGTTTTCACCGGCTCAATCATTCAATCCTCTCGAGGCCTCCCGCCCAACTATACCCTCACCGTCTTTCATGCCGCCACCCATAAAAACCCGTCAAGCTGGAACCTCAATCACCCGATCAGGTATGATTGGCCCAGCACTTTTTCGGTCCCAATCCATGGCCAACTCCGTCCGATATTCTCCGCTGGCAATCGCCGCCCTGCTTGTCGTGACCGCGCGACTGCCCGCCCGCGCTGACTTCATCGGCGGACGCATCGGCGATGCGCCTCCCTCCACCGCCTCTTCCCCCGCCCACGCCCCCCCCGCCTCCGACAAGGCCACCCAGGACCTCATCGACTTCCTCCACAAACAGCAATCCCTCGCCGATAACGACATCCAGGGCCGCCTCGACCTCGCCCAATGGGCCCTTGACCGCGAGATGTACGCCCAGGCCTCCGACATGGCCCGCGATGTGCTCTCCAGAGAATCCGACAACCGCCCCGCCTACAAAATCCTCCAGCAAATCGACAACGCCGTACAGCTCCCCCTCGAACCCAAAACCGAGGACGCCCTCAAAGCCGAATTCAAAAAACGCTACGGCCGCGATTTCAAAACCCGCAACTCCCGACACTTCGTCATCTGCTACGACACCTCCGACGCCTTCGCCGCACAACGCGGCGGCGCTCTCGAAAAATCCTACGACGCCTTCATGGCCTACTTCACCATGAACAAGCTCCGCCCCCAGTTCCTCGACCACCGCCTCGTCGTCATCCTCTTCCAGAACCGTTCCGATTACCTCGAATACGCCAAAAAAACCGAAGGCGCCGATCTCCAATGGGCCGCCGGTTACTACTCCCAACGCACCAACCGCTCCGCCTTTTACGACGAATCCACCGGCACCGAAGCCGAAGAAGTCGCCCACGATCTCGGCAAATACCGCGCTCAGCTCCAGCAGCTCAACGCCCAGATCGACGCCGCCAACGCCCGCAACAACCGCTCCCGCGCCCTCCAGCTCACTCTCCAGCGCAACAACCTCGCCGACGCACTCGGACGCGTCGACAACAAGGTCGGCAACACCCTCGGCATGTACAACTCCACCAAAACTACCCACGAGGCCGCACACCAGCTCGCCTTCAACACCGGCATCCAGAAACGCCTCGTCGATTACCCCCTCTGGTTCTCCGAAGGCCTCGCCTGCTGCTTCGAAGCCGAAGATCACTCCGGCCACCGCGGACCCGCCGTCCTCAACCCCGGCCGCGTCGAGGAAGTCCACGAACTCATGGCCGCCAACAAGCTCATGCCCCTCGACAAATTCATCGTCAACCCCCGCCCCGTCTCCATGTCCGACGACGATCTCGAAGTCATCTACGCCGAAGGATGGGCCCTCTTCCACTACCTCTACCGCACCAACCGCAACGGCATGGAAAAATTCCTCGCCGCCTACAACAACGAAAAACCCCTCCTCGAAATCCCCATCACCGAGCAACGCAAACTCTTCACCGACTCCTTCGGCTCCGACCTCGACACCCTCGACACCCAGTTCAAAACCTACCTGCGCTCCCTCCCCGCAAGCACCGGCCCCTAACCGCGGCCCGCCTCTTGCGTGACGGGCGTGCGCCCTTTACTTCACGGCAGCGTCCCATTGGGCGGAGGAAGTGAGTGCCTTTGGAGGCGGATCGGCGATGGCCCTGTGTGCCAGCGGCTGCACGGAAGTTTTATGGCGGATGATGGCTGTTGCCGATAGAATAAGAATTCATTCTGGAAGAGAATCATGCTCCAAAGCGCAAAAATCACGTTATTCGCTTCCTGTGTTGATGTAGTCGTCGATCTTGACCGACATCTGACGTGCCTCGTAGGAAAGAACGGCGCAGGGAAGAGTAATATTCTTAAGGCTATCTTTTGGGCGGCCCGTTGTGGCAGCGCCGCGGAACTCCCGCAAGGGCGGCAATTCGGCCAGGCGATGGACACACAGATTTCGTTCCGGCTTGGCAATGATCACTACCGCTATCATGTTGAATTCGATCCATTTGCAACCAACGGTTTTCAGCTCAACGAGTCCTTGCATCGGGCCGATACGGGGGAAATTCTTTTTCAGCGAACAAACGATCGGTTACAAGCTCACTTGGTGGGTCCAGGAACGATAAATGTGTCACGACTGATACCATCTATATATGTTATCATGTCAATGTTTTCGCCCGAGAGTGTTGGTGTGGCGAAACTGCGTCCTGTAAGAGACTTTCTCGCAGGCGTGGGTTACTACCCGATGGAGGAACGGTCGGAAGCTCCCAAGCCATTTGTCGAAGAGGCTGAATACTTATCTTGGAAGCAGCGTTACCAGGTCGGAGAGAGTATTTCTGATAGCGTTGCATTTAGAATTCTATATCTTAAGACTGAGAAATCTGAAGTATACAACGAGCTTACGTCACTTCTTGGCGAAAACGGCCTCAATTTGATCAATTCAATTGTCATCCAGGAAGTGGATGTTCCAGTAACTTCTGCCCCTGTATCTGATCCTGGATCCAAAACTAAGAAGCTCTACTTTTTTCAGTTTTTTCCGTCAGATCAGATGGGGGGATCCGGAAACGGATTTGACTATAACCGGCTGTCATCGGGCACCAAGCGAGTCATTCGCATGTTGGTTTCGTTATTGTTCGATCAACGATCTGTCATGCTGGTGGAACAGCCCGAGGATTCGATTCATTCTGGATTGCTACAAAAAGTAGTGGACATATTTCGCTCGTACTCCTTTCGGACCCAAGTCATATTCGCCACGCATTCACCTGCTGTTTTGAATATGCTTACCCCAACCGAGACTGTTTTTGTTCATGCCAAAGATGGCGTAACCTCCGTGCACGCGCTCTCGGAGCCTGAGACGGCAATAGCAAAGCGGTTTCTGGCGGAGGAAGGATCTTTGTCGGATTTCATTGAAGCAATAGAACAATGAGGAGCACGCATGGTCGCCGTGTTGGGAGAGGACCGGTCGGACGCTGAGTCTTTGGTCGAACTCGTCCGCAATATTTCCGGCCGTCAAAATCAAACAGTATTTCGCAAAGGGTTCAGCGGCTGCGCGGAACTTCGACGTAAAGCCCTCAGTCACCTGAGACTTTTCCAACAGAAGGGTTGCACCAGATTCATTGTTTGCCATGATGCCGATAGAAGTTCACCTGAGCATATTCGAAGACTGGTGCGGGCTGCCTTGGGTAGAGAATTTATGGACACGTGCTTCATTGCAGTCCCAGTCCAAGAGCTTGAGGCTTGGCTGATCGCGGATAGATGTGCAATTAAGCGGGCTATTCCTTCGATGGACATTGATGAAGTCCGTCAACCAGAAATGATTGACAGCCCGAAGGAGTGGTTGCTTGAGGCATCCAGAGGACGGAATTCCAAACCACTGTATTCGCCGACCACATTCAATCCCAAGGTTGCTGCATTCCTAGATCCGAATATGGTCGCTTCGAAATGTCCGTCGTTTAGTGTACTGAAAGATTTTGTTCAGACTGAATGCTGGTCAAGTCTTTTTTCGTCTGTAAATTGAGCGATCCGCCATTCATTCACTTATGCCCATGTGTCACGCCGCCGGCAGCAGGTCACGCGCCTGCTTGCCCAGCTTGCGCTGCTTTTCGATGTACTCCTTGAGCGACTCCTTTTCAAACGTCGTGAACCGCACCCGCTGCCACCTGGCGCTCGCCCGGATCAGCGATGCATACACCAGCTTCATGCACTCCTGCTCGCTTCTGAATCGCGGGATCACCTTCGCACGCCGCCTCTCCTCCACAAAGCTCCGCTCGCACAGATTCGTCGTCCGCACGCATTTTCTATGCGCCAGCGGCAGCTTCAGATGCTCCAGGCTCGCCTGAAGATCCTCCTCCAGGCACGCCATCGCCGCCGGCAGCGTCTGCCCGTAGTCCCGGATCAGCTCCCGCGCCCGCTTCTCCCCGGTGGCGTGATCCGGCGCCTCCCGCACATCTTGCAGCAGCGCCTTGATCGGCCCGTGCATGTTCTCGGGCACCTTCTCCAAGACGTTTTTCATCTTGTGGAACCAGCAGCGGATCCGCGAACTCTCCGGCCACATCCCCTCGGCCGCCTTGATCAATCCCGGCGCTCCGTCGGTGGTGATCGTCAAGGGGCTTTTCATGTTCCGCTTCACCAGGCTGCGGAAGTGCTCCGTCCAGGCGTCGGCGCTTTCCTTGTTGCCCACCGATAAATGCAGCAGCACCTTGGCCCCGTCGATGCAGATGCCCCAGGTCACCAGGATCGCCTGCCGGCAGCCTTGCGCCCGCAGCGATTCAAACACCGCGTCGGCAAACAGGTATACCACGTCATGGCCCGCCAGGTCCCTTTCCACAAAAGCGTTGTGCTCCTCCAGCAGGGCATCAGTCACCTCCGAGACCGCCGAGCGCGACAAGAGCGGCCGGCCCTCGAGCTCCTCGGGCGAGAGCGTCTTGAGCAGCTCCTCGATGTCGCGCGTGGAAAGCCCCCGGGCGTACATCTCGATGACCATCTTCTCCAATGCCGGCGAGGCCTGCTTGATCAGCGGCCAGAGCCGGCTGGCGAAGTCCTCACGCCCGCGCACCTGCGGCACCTCGACGGTGATGGCTCCTTCGCCGGTCTTCACCCGCCGGGTCTTGTAGCCGTTGCGATAACCCGCCGGCGCTTGGTTCTCGCGGCGCTCATAGGACTCCCGGCCCAACGCGTCGGCTACCTCACCCTGAAGAAGTTCTTCGATCACCATCTTGCCGGCCCTGCGCAAAAGCCCCTCCAGCGGCGCACCCTCCTGGCGCTCTGACAAAAGGGATTCCTTGAGTTGTTCAAGCTGCTGGGAAAGTGGTAGAGTTTTCATCGGTCTGGTTTCCTTTACGTTCCTAGGTTTTCAAGCACCCGTGAGCGTAATGCCAGACCGCTTTTATTTACAGACAGTTTAGGACGTCACCCTGAATGCTCACACCTTTGAATCTCTGCAGCGACACTTTCATACGAACATTCGCACGTCACCCAACAGGCGCCGTGCCGCTGCCCGAGCCCCTCCAAAAAAAGGGCGCACCCTGCGCCTCGACACCCGTCGCCCCACTCCCACTCAAGCAAAATCCGAAAAATCGCGCACCTGCGCACCTCCCCGTCCGTGCGGCGCATCTCATCCCCTGCTCCCGGTCACTCTCGGAATGTCCCACGCACGACAGTCTTCTGCAAAACAAGCCCCTTCAATCTCACCGCTGCGGAAACGCCAGCTCATTCCCCACCGGATGCAGCAAATCCGCATCCTCCGGCGGTATGAACCACCGCACCTTCAGCCCCCGAAGCTGCGAAAAATAAATCGCTGAATGCTTCCCCAGATCCGCCACCGTGAACGTCGGCTCCTCCTCCGCCGCCGCTGGCGATATCCCCCGGCCGCCGCCCGCCATTCCCCCCCGGCCGCCGCGCCCGCCGCCGCGCCCCCCGCGCCCGCCCCCACGATCCGGTCCGCCGCCGCGCCCGCCCGCGCCCCCGCGTCCGCCCCCGTTCAACACCGCCACCTTCCCCCCCGTCTTCACCGCCTCCTCATCCATCCGCCACGTCCGACGCTCCACCATCGGTATCAGCGTCTCCACCCCCGTCAGCTCCGGAAGCGTGTACGCCCACGCCTTCCCCTCCCACCCGTTGCCCACCAGAATCAACCGCACCCCCTGCTTCTGCGCCAGCTCCCGCGCCTTGGCCGCCCCCGCTTCCACGTCCTCCACGCGCACCGGCTGCACGATCCCCACGTTGCTCGTCGCCTCCGCAATTTCTCCAGGCAACTCCTCCCCTTTCCGCTGCTCCGCCTTCCACCCCGCCCACACCAGCGTCCCCAGCAGCGCCCAGCACACCGCCACCACCCCCGCACGCACCGGCCAACTCCGCAGCCCCGCCACCGTCTTCGTCCACACCCCGCCGGCTTCCGACATTTTCCCCCGCCGCTCCCACCACCGCATCGGCTTCCAGTTCACCAGCAGCAGCAGCCACACCACCAGCACCGGCAATGCCAGGTACATCCGGTCATACGGAAACGACACCGTCCCCCGCCCGTCCGTCATCCGGCTGTACGCAAACGTCGTCATCAGAAACGCAACTCCCGCCGCCGCCGCAAGCAACCCCCCGATCCGCAGCCGCACCAGCAGCAGCACCCCGATCACCGCCGCCGTCACGACCAGCGCCTTGGGCGCCACGTCGTCCGACCAGAACCCATGCGCCGCGTGCCACTCCGGCAGCCACAGCGGCACCAGGTCGTTGAACACATATCCCCGCAAAATGTAATCATCGAAGTACCGGTGATAATTCTCCCACGACCACGTGAACTCCCGCACCCGCAGATACTGCCGATAGTCGTCGTGCCACACGTAATAAAACTTGTACACGTACCACGGATAAGGCGCCGCCGCCGCCAGCCCCAGAATCCCGAACACCCAGAACCGCCACTCCAGAAAACTCGACAGAATCGCATACACCGCCACCGGTACCAGCAGCACCAGCACATTCGGATTCAACTGAATCGCCACCAGCGCCAAAAACCCCGCCACAAAATACCGCGTCTTCGGCCACGTCCGCCGCAGCGTCAACACCGGCGCAGCAGCCCCCGTCCCCTGAGAATCCACCGCAAGCTCCATCACCGGCCGCCCCCCCAATGCCTCTCCCATCGCCTCTCCCCCCGCCTCTCCTTGTCTCCTTATCTCCGTGTCTCCTTGTCTTCCCTTCCTCCCCCGCCACAGCCCCCACACGCGTCCCCCCACCACCTGCCACCACATCCGCTCCCGCCTCACCGCCGGCGGCAACAACAGCATCGCCGACACCGCTCCCACCGCCACCCCCGTCACAAATCCCCGCGGCATCCCCGTCATCATCGCATACCGCGTCGGCAGCACCAGCGGCACCGCCAGCGCCAGCCCCGCCACCACCGATTGCCGCCGCCGCCACGCCGCATACGCCAACAGCAAAAACGGCAGCAGCCCCAGCACCACCGTCACCAGCGGCACCGCCACCGCATAGCTCACCCCGCACCAGATCAGCGGCACCGCCAGCCACCCCTCCAGCACGCTGTTGTACGCCTGACCGAAAAAGCACGGCTCCGGTATCCGCCCGTGCATCAGCTCCCACGCCCCATACCACATGATCGCCTGGTCTTCGTCCGTCCACTTGAACAGAAACTGCTCGCACAACCGCCAGCGATCCGCGATCAACAACGCCAGCAGCGCCAGCACCAGCGCCCCTTCCACCCACCGCCACCGCCACCACGGTCGCGCCAGCCGTGGTATCGCCCCCGGCCCCGGATCGGCGCTTGCCGAATGTGCGGAATGGAGAATCCGGGGAGTTTCTCCGGGCGCTGCCCTCACTGCCTCATCGCCGCCCGAATTTGCTTCTTCCATGTGCCGCGTCATGATTGCTCGTGTGTCGTCACGCCGGGGCCGGTCCGAAAAACAACCGCCGCAGCCCCAGGCCTGCCTCCGTTCAACGCTCCCCCGACCTCAAAGTTGCCGCCAAACCCCCTTTCGCACCCCCGAAATTACCCCTCCCACCCCTCGCCGTCGCCCCTCCGCCCCGCTTTCCTCACGCTCTAAAATTTCACCATTTTCGTGTTGCAAATGCGACTCGCCGATGGCACATTAAATTGCTCCTTCACCCCTCCAAGGATACGCACCTTGCCCATCGCCATCACATGCCCACGCTGTGCGCACGCCTATCGCCTCGGCAACGCCATGGCCGGCAAATGCGTCGAGTGCGCCGCCTGCGGAGCCACCATCAGCGTCCCCGATCCCTCCGTCACCTCCCTCAACGCAGGCCTCCCCAGCTCCATCCCCCTCGACCACCTCCGCGAAGTCCTCGCTCGCGCCGCTACCGCCGAAATCTTCGCTCGCCCCACCGCCATCCGCGTTTACCTCGGCCAGCAACGCAAGCCCACCCTCTGGGAAAAACCCCTCACCTACGCCGTCGCAGGTCTCCTCGCCGTCGCCGCCCTTTCCATCGCCGCTCTCGCCGTCAGCCACGCCCGCAAATCCCCCGCCCTCGCCCTCGATCCCGCCCCCACCGCCATCGCCCCACTCCTCTCGCCCACCTCCATCATCGCCAAACACGCCGGCGGAAATGACGCCCCGCCCCCCGTCGCCGGCGATTTCCCCGAACTTCCCGCCCCCACTCATCCCGCTGACAGCATCGACGCCTACGCCCTCGCCTTCCCCACCGGCGATCCCTCCTTCGAACTCATGCGCGTCGAACTGCTCGTCCCCCAGCATCCCCGCCGCCCTACCCCCTGCATCTTCGTCGCTCCCGCCGGAAGCCCCTGTATCACCGGAAAAGCCCTCACCGACGCCGATCTCCCCGAACTCCTCCCCTACGCCGACGCCGGCTTCATCGTCTGCGGTTACTCCCTCGACGGCAACCTCCCCGACGGCGCCTCCAACGCACAGTTCGCCGCCGCCGCTGAAAAATTCCAACGCGCCGACGCCGGCCTCCTCAACCTCCGCCGCGCCCTCGACTTCGTCACCGCACGCGAACCGCAGGCCGACCCCCGCTTCTTCTTCGCCGCAGGACATTCCTCCGCCGGCACCCTCGCCCTCACCCTCGCCGCCCGCGAACCCCGCATCAAAGCCGTCGCCGCATACTGTCCCGTCGTCGACATCCTCGCCTTCAACCATTCCGCCATCTCCTCCCTCGACATGATTCATCCCGGCTCCGCCTCCTTCGCCCGCGATGTCTCCCCGCTCTCACTCGCAGGGCACATGACCGCCGCCCCCATCTTCCTCTTCGGCTCCTACCAGGACCAGGTCGTCGATCCCCGCTCCTTCGACCCCTTCGTCGCCGCAGTCCAATCCGCCCATGGCCGCATCGTCACCTCCACCGTCAACCGCGGCGACCACTACCGCGCCATGATCGACTCCGGCATCCCCCAGGGCATCGCCTTCTTCGTTCAGCAGCTCACCCAATAATTCCCGCTCTTCCTCCGCGCGAAAATCTTCGCCCGCCATTCCGCACTCCCTCCCTCGCACCCCGCGCCCGCACCCCCTCGGACATCCCCTTGTGTGTCTCGGAGTCCCCACGTGTCTAACCCCGCAGTCACCGTCGCCATGGCAGCCCATAACGCCGCCGCCCACGTCTCTGCCGCCATCGACAGCATCCTCGCCCAATCCTTCACCGATTTCGAATTCCTCATCATCAACGACGGCTCCACCGACAACACCCTCCACATCCTCCGCTCCTACGCCGCGCGCGATCCCCGCATCCGCATCGTCAATCAACCCAACCGCGGCGTCATCGCCGTCCGCAACCAATCCCTCGAGCTCGCTCGCGCTCCTTTCCTCTGCTGCATCGACCACGACGACATCGCCGCCCCAGACCGCATCGCCGCCCAGCTCCATTTCCTCCGCCGCCACCCAGACGTCGCCGTGGTAGGGGGGTGGTTCCACATCATCGATCATGCCGGCCGGCCCATCCGCCTCATGCGCCTCCCCTCCGATCATCTCGCCCTCGACGAACTCCATCTCGCCGGCGCCACCGCCATCAACCACCCCACCGCCATGCTCCGCACCGACATCGCCCGCCGCGTCGGCGGATACGACCCTCATACCCCTTTCGCCGAAGACCTCGACCTCTGGCTCCGCATCGCCGAATTCCGCCTCATCGCCAACCTCCCCGCCCCAGTCCTCTTCTACCGCGACCATCTTCACTCCGCCTCCTCCACCAGCCAGCAACTTCAACTCGCCTCCATGCGCACCGCCTGCCACAATGCCTGGCGACGCCGCGGTCTCCCCCCTCGACCCATCATCGACCGCCACTGGCGGCCCGCCCCCGATCGCCGCAGCCGCCGCGATTACACCATCCAGCAAGGCTGGCTCGCCTTCACCCACGGTCACCGCCGCACCGCTCTGGTCTACGGCGCAAAATCGCTCCGCCTCGACCCCACCTCCATCCCCGCCTGGAAACTCCTCGCCTGCGCGGCTCTCCAACGCTCACCCTCCTTCGCCTGACTCCCTCCCGACGCACATCCAACCCCTCCCCCGCACCGTATCCACTTCCGGCACCTTGATCCGTTTCTCCGCGTCCGCGAGACTCCCGCCATGCCCGCTGTCACCGTCCTCATGGCCGTCTACAACGCCCTCCCCTTCCTCCCCCAAACCCTCGACAGCGTCCTCAACCAGACCTTCACCGACTTCGAATTCCTCATCATCAACGACGGCTCCACCGACCGATCCGGCGAAATCCTCCGCACATACGCCGCCCGCGACCCCCGCATCCGTCTCATCGAACGCGAAAATCGTGGCTTCGTCGCTTCCCTCAACCAGGGCCTCGACCTCGCCCACGGCGAATTCCTCGCCCGCATCGACGCCGACGATCTCTGCACCCCCACGCGCCTCGCCGATCAGGTCGCTTACCTCCGCGCCCACCCCGACTGCGTCCTCGTCGGCGGCTTCGTCCAGCTCATCGATGCCAAAAACCGCCCCTTGCGCACCCTTCGCCTCCCCGTCGATCACGCCGACATCGACCGCTATCAGCTCGCCGGCCACACCTCCATTCCCCACCCCGTCGCCACCTTCCGCCTCGCCGCCGCGAAAGCCCTCGGCGGATACAACCCCCGCTACGAATCCGCCGAAGACCTCGACCTCTGGCTCCGCCTCGCCGAAGTCGGCGCCATCCACAACATCCCCCGCGTCCTCGTCCAATACCGCCAGCACGACAATTCCATGAGCAGCACCCACTCTCAGGCCCAGCTCGACAATATGCACGCCATCTGCCGCGCCGCATGGACCCGCCGAAACGTCCCCGGCAAATTCGAAATGACCGAACACTGGCGACCAGGACCCGACCGCGCCAGCCGACTCCGCTACGCGCTCTCCACCGGCTGGTGCGCCTTTAACGAAGGTCACCGTTCCACCGCACGCATCTACGCCCTCAAAGCCCTCCGCCTTCACCCCGCCTCCCTTCAGGCCGCAAAGCTCCTCGCCTGCGCCCTCATCAAACCCTCCCCGAAGCCCCAGACCGCCGCCGAGCCCCTCCCATAGGGAATCTTCAAAACTTTCTGAAACCCGATGCCATGGCTATACTGGCCCCGGAAACGCCTTTCCGAGGCTCCGCCATGCCAGATCACCCCTCCACCCGCACACCCCCTTCGCCCGCACTCGCCCCCGCCGGCATCGCCGCCGCTCGCCGCGAATTCGTCGACCTCTGGGGTCAAATGGCCAACCACTGGGGCATCAACCGCACCATGGCCCAGATCCACGCACTCCTCATGATCTCCGCCGAACCCCTCACCGCAGAACAACTCATGGACGAACTCCAGATCTCCCGCGGTAACGTCTCCATGAACCTCCGCGACCTCATCAACTGGGGCATCGTCCGACGCACCAGCGTCCCCGGCGACCGCCGCGATTTCTTCATCACCGAAGCCGACGTCTGGACCATGTTCCAGGTCATCCTCCGCGAACGCAAAAAACGCGAGCTCGATCCCCTGCTCACCCGCCTCGACCAATGCCTCGCCCTCGCCGGCAAAAAACCCGAGCCCGGCGCCGCCCCCGCCGACAAAGCCGCCCACGAAACCTACCTCAAACGCGTCTCCGAACTCCGCGACTTCTTCAACACCTTCCACCGCCTCTTCTCCGCCGTCCTCGACAACCAGCCCGGCTCCCTCGCCAGAGCCGTCAAACTCGTCGACAAGTTCGTCTGACCCCCTGCTACAATGAAGCAGTTTGCTGGAGGTCCACATGACCCAAGTCGCCGCACCCGCGCCCCATCTTCGCGAACGCCGCCGCTGGAAAGCAGCCCTCGACGATCTCGCTGACCAGATTCAATCCTGGGCCAAAGCACGCCGGTGGCCCGTTGAACGGCCGACCGTCGAGCTTGAAGAACGTCGCCTCGGCAAATATCGCGCGCCTTCTCTCCATGTCCACACCGGTAATGGCGCCCTCGTCGTCGAACCCATTGCACGATACGTCACCGCCGGTGACGGACGTGTCGACATCTATGGCCTCCTGCGCTTCCGCAAACTCCTCCTCATCCGCGAGAAGGATGCCTGGAAGCTCTACACCGAGGACCGCATCCCCTGGCCGCTCCCATGGGGCGAAAAAGCCTTCGTCAATCTCGCTGCGGCCCTCACCGCCCCATGAGGCTCAAGGACATTCTCACACAATTCGATGGGATTACCGGCGAATACCGCATTTGCCGCATCGCCGTCGAGCGCCTGTATCTGCAGTTCCAACAGGACCCCACCAGCTTCCCCCGTTCCCAAATCCATGTGCCCGAACTCCCCAGGACTCTCCGCCGGCTCGAGAATACCTTCCTCGTCCACATCTTCGCCTTGTTCGAAGCCGCCTTGCGCGAACTCTGGGCGAACGCGTTCCACAAAACCACTGATCCGCCCGTCAGTGTGCTCATTGACGCCGTCGGTGCGGCGAGAAAGTTTCTCCCGTCCAATTTCATCGATCCCGTCCACCACGTCCGGGAACTGCGCAATGCCATCGTACACCTCCATCTGCCCGCGCCGCCTCCCTACACCTTTGTAAAGGCTGCCCACGACCTCCGAGCCTATCTGTCTCTCATGCCGCGCCAATGGTGAACCATGAAATCCCTCGCCGTCTTCTGCGGCTCCTCCCTCGGCGCAGACGCCCGCTACGCCCTCGCCGCACAAGCCCTCGGACAACTCCTCGCCGACCAGAAAATCAGCCTCATCTACGGCGGCGGCAACATCGGCCTCATGGGCAAACTCGCCACCGCCGCTCTCAACGCCGGCGCCCACGTCACCGGCGTCATCCCCAGCTTCCTCATGCAAAAAGAAATCGGCAACATCGACCTCCCAGACCTCCGCATCGTCAACTCCATGCACGACCGCAAAGCTCTCATGGCCGATCTCGCCGACGGCTTCATCGCACTCCCCGGCGGCTTCGGCACCCTCGAGGAATTCTGCGAAATCCTCACCTGGGCACAACTCGGTCTCCACCAGAAACCCTTCGGACTCCTCAACGTCGCCGGCTTCTACGACCACTTCCTCGCCTTCATCGACAACGCCGTCGCACGCCAGCTCATCAAACCCAAACACCGCCGCCTCCTCATGTCCTCCCCAGACCCCGCCGAACTCCTCTCCCTCCTCCAGAACTTCCAACCTCCCGGCCCCACCCTCCACACCCACCCCCCCCTCTAACCCCATCCCCTCTTTCCTCGTCCGTCCATCACCCGTCCCCCGTCCCCCGTCGTCTTTCGTCTTTTGTCTTTCCCCAAAGCTTGGTCCCCGCCCCGCCTTCGATTACACTGCCCCGTTTCCACATTCCCTCCCGGAGCCTCCCCCGTGCGACAAATGATGAAGGATTACGGTAAGTACATCCTCGCCTTCATCGGCGTGATCCTCATGCTTACCTTCGCCCTCCCCTCCCTCTTCAAAAACGGCTCCGACGTCAGCTCCCTCCCCCGCGGCACCCTCAACGGTAAAACCATCACCCAGGGACAAATCAACGTCGCCGCTCGCGATATGGATATCCTCCAGACCTTCGGCCTCTTCCAGCCCCTCCGCGTCCTCATCCAGACCGGACCCAACCAGGGCCTCCTCATGCCCCTCGACGACCGCGACCAGAATGCCTCCAACATCCACTGGTTCCTCCAACTCACAGAAGCCGACAAATACGGCCTCTACGTCTCCGAAGGCGAAATCGATCAGGTCGTCCGCGAGTCCGGCCTCCCCGAAGCCACCATCGCCAAAAAACTCGCCGCCTCGCAGCTCTCCGATGCCGACTTCCGCGCCGCTATCCGCGACGCCCTCCTCATCCACAAGCTCGGCGGTCTCGCCATGGCCGCCGTCCAGGTCTCCGTCCCGGAACTCGAACAAACCGCCGACGCCTTCCTCAGCCACGTCCAGTTCAACTACGCCCTCCTCTCCGACAATGGACCCCTCGACAACCTCCCCGAGCCCTCCCCCGGCCAAATCCAAAAACAATTCGACCTCTACAAAAATACCCAGCCCCTCGCCGCCCTCGACGCCGACGCCGCTCCCCCCACCATCGACGGCCACACCTATCCCTTCGGCTACGAATACCCCAACCGCGTCCGCGTCGAATGGCTCAAGTTCGACTTCGCCACCGTCCGTGCACACTTCCAGCCCACCCGCGATGACGTCGAACAGGCCTATAAGTATTACAAAGACCACCCCGACGAATTCACCGCCCCCGCCTCCCAGCCCGACACCCAGACTGCCACGCAACCCGCTACACAAGCCGCTACACAAGCCGCCTCCGCCCCCGCCTCCCAGCCCGCCACCGCCCTCAAGTCCTTCGATCAGGTCCGCGACCAGCTCGTCAACGCTCAGCTCGATGACCGCGCCCGGAAACTCCTCCACCGCATGGTCGATCGCGCCGTCGCTCAAGCCGCTGAACCCTGGAAAACCGCCATGACCACCGCTCAGGGCTTCCGCGAACCGGTCCCCGAAAAAGACTGGACCTCCTACGAAAAAATCGCCGACGGCATCCAGAGCGTCCACGAATTCTCCGGCTATAAACCCACCTACGGCCGCACCGACCACAACGCCTGGAACGCACGCCCAGATCTCCTCGCCCTCCCAGGCATCGGCAAAGCCTCCTACCACACCAACCGCGACGACCTCCCCTTCCCCGATCTCGCCCTCGACGTCCAGCAACTCGTCGATCCCGACAAATCCCCCATCACCACGCGCCTCTCCCTCCAGGTCGGCGTCGAAGGACCGGTACTCTCCGATGCCGACGGCAACCTCTACGTCTACCGCGTCACCGCCGCCGATCCCGCCCACGAACCCAAATCCCTCGACGAAGTCCGCCCCCGCGTCGTCCAGGACCTCAAACGCCTCCAGCTCTACCGACAACACCAGCAGCAGGCCAAAGACCTCGCCGAAAAAGCCTCCCACGAAAACCCCGACGAGCTCCTCGCCCTCGCCAAAGCCCAGGGCCTCACCGCCGACGTCTCCCCCTCCATCGATCGTCTCGAAGCCTCCTCCGCAGACACCCCCCTCACCAAAATCCCCGGTCTCGTCGAAACTGTCTTCAATCTCACCGGCAAATCCCCCGCCACCCAGCCCGCTTCCCGCCCCGCCTCCGCCCCCGCTTCCGCTCCCGCCACCTCTCCCGCCGACAGCGCCCCCGCCACCACCCTCAACGACGACCCCCACCTCGCCGTCTACGTCCTCAACATCAAGAAATACCAGCCCGTCACCCCCATGCTCTTCAGCATCTACCGCGGATCCATCTTCATGCAGTCTCAGGTCGCCGCCGTCGCCCGCTTCCTCAACGATTGGGCCAGCCTCGACGCCATGGCCAAACGCCTCAACTTCGTCCCCACGGAACCCTTCCCCACCCGTAAATCACCCACCTGACCCCGCCCGCCGCTCCCCCTCCACCGCCCTCACTCCCCCGGCGCATGCCCATGCCGCCCCACCAGCGGCACAAACCGGCACGCAAACAGCCGCGTCCGCTCTATCCGACCACCACGCTTCTCCACCCGCGTCAGCATCTCCACCCGGTCCCCATGCCCCGCCTCCTCCAGCGGTATGATCATCACCCCGCCCTCCCCCAACTGCTCCACCAGCGGACCCGGAACCTCCGGCGCGCCCGCCGTCACCAATATCCTCTCAAACCGCGGCCGCTCCCCCCAACCCTCCCCGCCACGCCACAATTCCCCCGGCCACCCCTGCGACCCGTCCCCCACCCACACCGTCACGTTCTCATACCCCATCCCCCGCAGCCGCCGCCGCGCACTCTCCCCCAGACCCGCCATCCGCTCCACCGTAAACACATGCCCCCCGCCCTCCCCCTGCCCCACCAGCTCCGCCAATATCGCCGTCTGATACCCCGTCCCCGTCCCCACCTCCAGCACCCGATCCCCCCGCTTCACTCCCAGCTCCTGCGTCATCGCCGCCACCATGTACGGCTGCGAAATCGTCTGCCCCTCCGCGCTCGGCAACGCCTCATCCGCATACGCTCGCTGCGCATAATCGTGCCCCACAAACAAATGCCGCGGCACCTTCTCCATCGCCTCCAGCACCGACCCCAGCACAATCCCCCGCCGCCGCAACTGCTCCTCAATCATCCGCCGCCGCTCCCCCTCATACGGATCCCCCGCCCCCTCCTCCTGCCGTCCCAAATGCCACATAAAACCCTCCCACCGAAAAAAACGGAGCCAAACCTCAATTACCAATTACTAATCCTACAACGCTAAGAACTGCATTTTCCCCGCACTTTGTGCGTTAAGAATGGATCAGGCAAGGAACTGCCTGGAAGCGAGGTCTGGAATGACCAAGGCACAGATTCAGGCGTTGGGTCCGGCGTTGTCGCGTTATTT
>DASZTO010000034.1:0-69810 GCA_035548175.1 Phycisphaerae bacterium
GTGCGGGGGCGAGGGAGCGGGGGCGCGGGAGAGGTCGGGGGTGCGATGGACGGCGTGGGCGCAGCCGGCGGCGAAGAGGAGGATCAGGGTGAGCGGGAGGGCGGATTTCATGGAGCGAACGATACTGCGGGGAGGGGGGGAATTCAAACCGGGGGGAAAGGATGGAAGGGAATCGAGGAGTGGGGGTGGTGCGCGGGTTGGGGATGCGCCGGGAGGGGTTTTTGGTGGGGAACGGGGGTGTGCCGAGCATGCTCAGGGGCCCTTCCCTGAGCATGGCACACGGGGGGTGTTTTGCGGCGTTATTGGGCGGCGGGGGCGGAGGCGGTGGAGGCGGAGACGGTGCGGGGCTTGTCGTAGTCGGATTCGGTGTGGTCGGTGGTGAAGATTTCGACGCGGCGGTTCTGGCGGAGGCTGGCGGAATCGTAGACGCCGGTGAGGAGGGGTTCGAAGGGGCCGCAGGGCATGGGTCGGAGGACGCGGCGGTCGATGCCGAGCCTGGCGAGTTGGTCGG
The DNA here is from genome assembly GCA_035548175.1 of Phycisphaerae bacterium. Taxonomy (GTDB): domain Bacteria; phylum Planctomycetota; class Phycisphaerae; order WQYP01; family WQYP01; genus CALCHA01. Next base: position 512 of record DASZTO010000034.1, read on the forward strand.
CGACGGCGACAGCGCGGCGGTAGGAGAGTCCCATGGCGTTGGGGTCGTCGGGGTGGAGGGCGACTTCATCGGCGGAGACGTGGCCCTTGATGATGACGACGTTGGTGCGGCCTGTGATTTGTTTGGCGATGGCTTTGACGGTGTCGAGGGAGGCGGGGTCGAGGGAGGCCTGGCCGACATCGAAGTTGATTTTGCCGCCGGTGACGACCTGTTTGCCGGTGCCGATGGTTTGGACCTGGGGATGGGAGCCTTCGGCACCCTGTTCCTGGTCGACGGACTGGCCGTAGCCGGCATCCTGGTGGTGGAGGGGCATGCCGAGGTAGCGGCGTGCTTCTTCATCGAGAGGCGCGTCGGAGGAATCCGGGGGGCGATAACCGAAGGTGGTGGCGATGGCGGCGGCGGTTTCGAGCTGCTGCTGTTTTCCGCCCTGCTTCATGGCGTAGAGCACGACGAAGAAGGACATCATGAGGGTGACGAGGTCGGCGAAGCTGACGATCCACATGGGAGCGGATTCGCCTGCGGGTTCGGGGGCGGCGGCTTTTTTCTTGGCCATTTGGGCACCTTGGGGGAGTAGTTGGGAGTGAGTAGTCAGTAGTCAGAAGTCAGAAGTCAGAAGGGACGACGATGCGCGACTACTCACTACTGTCTACTGACTACTGACTACTGACTTCTTCGGTCACTTTTTGTCGCCTTCGGAGGGGGCCATGTGGGCGCGTTCGGCGGAGGAGAGGAAGGAGAGGAGTTTGGATTCGACGATGCGGGGGTTGTCGCCGGCCTGGATGGCGAGGATGCCCTGGATGATGATCTGCTTGTTGAACATTTCTTCTTTGGAGCGGACGGCGAGTTTGTCGGTGAGGGGGCCGCAGATGACGTTGGACCAGATGGTTCCGTAGAGGGTGCCGAGGAGTGCGATCTGGAGAGCGTGGGCGATGGAAGCGGCCTGGTCGCCCCCCCCACCGCCGCCTTCCTTACCGCCGCCGCCACCGCCGCTGGCCATATTTTTGAACATGCAGACCTGGCCGACGAGGGTGGCGGTGAGGCCGAGGGCGGGGCCGTACTTGCCCATGAGTTCGAACATTTTGCGGCCATGGTGGTGGCGTTCTTCGATGGAGGAGAGCTCGATGTCCATGACTTGGGCGATGACGGCGGGATCGGCGCCGTCGATGGCGAGCTGGAGGCCTTTTTTGAGGAAGGGATCGTCGGTGGTTTTGACGGCATTTTCGAGGGCGAGCACGCCATCGCGGCGGGCGACTTCGGCGAACTGGACGATCTGCTGGATGAGATGCTGGGGGTGGACATCTTTGTGGAAGATGCATTTTTTGATGTAGGCGGGGATGCCCTTGGCGGCATGCCAGGGCATGGACATGATGCCCAGACCGATGGCGCCGCCCATGACGAGCACGAAACCTTCAGTGGAGTAGAAGACGCCGAATTCGCCTTCGGTGCCGTGGTACATGGCGAAGACGATGCCGGCCACGGCGATGAAGAAACCGATGATGGTGGCGATGTCCATGGGTGCCTCGATGCTGCCTGGCAGGAAGACCTGCGCTTGTCTGCCCGGGGTTTATCGGTCAGGAGTTGGGGTGAGTTAATTGGGGTAAGTGAGAAGCGCGTCGCCGAAAGCAGTTATCGGCGGGAGGCGTGCGCCGGCGGGCCGGTATTATCGGTACGCCGAAGGGGTGGGTGTGAGGGCAGTGACGACTGCTTCCGCGGTTGCTATTGTGGTGTGTGGAGGATCGCCATGACATTCGCACTGAGTGAAGAAACGCAGCGGCTGCTGGAAGAGCGACTGAGGGCGGGGCCATACCGTTCGGCGGATGAGCTTTTCCGAGCGGCGCTGGAGGCGCTTGAGGCGCTGGAGGGCGGGGCGCTGGATGATGCGACGCTCGATGCTCTTGATCGGGCGGAAAATCAGATCGAGCGCGGGGAGGTGGAGGAGTGGGGGACGGTGCGGGCGAAGGTCTTGGGCAAGTTTCTGGGTAAATGAAGGACGATGGGCGAGAGTTACCGCGTTATTCTCACTGCCGAAGCGGTCAGCAATCTGGAAGAGATCGCGACATATATTGAGAGAACCTCGCCGCAAAACGCCGCCGAGGTTGCCGCAGCTGTGGTGAAGGCGATTGATTCGCTGGCCACCATGCCTGCGCGCTTTCCAGTCGTTGGGCGGACGCGGCGACGGTCTTCGACGTTGCATGCGATGGTTGTATATCCGTTTGTGGTGTATTACCGGGTGGATGCGGCCGCAGGAGTCGTGTACGTGCTGTATCTTCGGCGGGGGACACGACGTTCGCCGCGCGGGTTCAGGCGGTGACGGGGGAAATGACCGCCGGGCGGGGCTGGACAGGGTTTGGCAACTTCGCATAATAGCGCGGGAAGAGGCGGTTTCGGGGGTGAATCCCCGGGGCCGCGGGGTTCGTAATTTCCGGGGGGATGTCATTTTGCTTTGCGTGGAGATTCGCTCATGCCTCGGACTGGGACTGCGATGTTGGCGTTGGCGGCTTGCGGATTGGGGTTGGCAATGGCGGGGTGCGGAGGAGGTCCGACGAAGGAAGAGCGGGCGCAGTTGAAGTATTTTCCGAAGGCGTATCAGCAGACGGTGTCGACGGATCGGTTTCCGGTGAATCCGCCGGACGTGCTGACGATCCACGCGGCGCTGGCGCCGGAGGTGAACGGGGTGTCGCAGCAGATTGCGCCCGACGGGACGATCAATTTGGATCTGCTGAACCGGGTGTACGTGGCGGGGATGTCGCCTGCGGAGGTGGAGTCGCTGTTGGCGCAGAAGCTGGAGACGTATTACAAGGATGTGAAGGTGCAGGTGGATGTCACCTACAAGAGCCAGCAGTACTACATTTTTGGCGAAGCGGACAAGCCGGGGCCGCGGCCTTACACGGGGCGTGACACGCTGATCGCGGCATTGGCGGATGCGCAGCCGACGCGGCTGGCGTGGCCGGAGCGGATTTACGTGATCAAGGCGTCTCCTGATCCGGACAAACGGCACGTGACGGTGATCAATCTGAAGGACATCACGCAGCGCGGGGACTCGACGGCAAACGTGCTGTTGCAGCAGGACGACATCGTGTATATCCCGCTGAATCCGCTGGCGGCGATCGGGGTGGCGATGCAGAACCTGCTGTTCCCGATCGAGCCGATCGTGACGGCGGCGGGGAGCGCGCGGTCGCTGACGTATGGGTTCTGAGGACGTTGCCACGAAGCGCACAGCGCGGTCGGGCGACCAAAAATTAACCACGGAGCACACGGAGAGCACGGAGGAAGGACGACGGTCCCCCCCCCACCCACGACGACGTCAATGGCCACGAAAGGCACGAAGGGCACGAAAGGTGACGGCGGGAATTGTCCACAAATTTTCACTAATGGGCACGAATGGGCAGGGCGCAGTGAGGCTGTGGCCAAAAATTAATTACGGAGCGCACGGTGAGCACGGAGGGGCGACGGTCACCCCCCCCCCCCCACCAGCACCGACGACGACGTCAATGGCCATGAAAGGCACGAAGGGCACGAAAGGTGACGGGGGGAATTGTCCACAAATGTGCACTCATGGGCACGCATGCGGTGTGTCTGTGGTGATGCTGCCTGTCGGTTTTTTTCGGGTTTGGATTTTTAGGGGTTGAGATTTTTTGAGGGGACGCGCTGAGGGGGGGCGGCGGATTTGTGGGGATTTGTGTGGATTTTGTGGATAGGTTTGTTTCGGCACATCCGGCGTTGCGGCGGCAGGTGGGGTTGACGGGGGCGGTGTTGATGGGGCTGGGATCGATCCTGGGGACGGGGGTGTTTGTGTCGCTGGCGACGGCGGCGGGGATCGCGGGCACGCCGGTGATCGCGGCGTGCGTGGCCGCGGGGGCGCTGGCGGGATGCAACGGACTTTCGGCGGCGGAACTGGCGGCGGCGCATCCGGTGTCGGGGGGCACGTATGAATATGGCCAGAGGTTTCTGACGCCGCCGGTGGCGTTTACGGCGGGGTGGCTGTTTTTGCTGGCGAAGTCGGCATCTGCGGCAACGGCGGCGCTGGGATTCGCGGCGTACCTGCTGCACGCATGCCATGCCGAGCCGACGTATGCGCTGCGCGTGCCGGTGGCGGCGGGCGTGACGGGGCTGATGACCGCGTTGACGGTGGCGGGGGTGAAGCGCTCGAATGCGGCCAATGGGTTGATCGTGGGGGTGACGGTTGCGTCGCTGGTGGTGTTTGCGGCGGCGGCGTTGCGGCGGGCGACGGTTCCGTCCGTGGCGGCGCTGTTGCCGGCGGGGGCGGGAATGCCGGCGTTTTTGCATGGGGCGGCGCTGCTGTTCGTGGCATACACGGGGTATGGGCGGGTGGCGACGCTTGGGGAGGAGGTTCACGATCCGCGCCGGACGATTCCACGGGCGATGGTGGTGACGCTGGCGCTGACGGCGGCGCTGTATGTGGCGGTGGCGGCGGGCGCGGTGTTCACGGTGGGAGCGGGGGCGTTCGGGGGGATGGCGTCATCGGGCGGGGCGCCGTTGACCGGGGTGGCGGAGGCGCTGAAGTTGCCGGGAGCGGCGTGGCTACTGGCTGCGGGGGCGATGACGGCGATGCTGGGTGTGTTGCTGAATTTGCTGTTGGGATTATCACGGGTGCTGCTGGCGATGGCGCGGCGCGGGGACATGCCTCACGGGGCGGCGCGATTGAATGCTGGGCGGACGACGCCGTACGTGGCGGTGGTGACGATGGGGGCCGTGGTGGCGGGGTTGACGCTGCTGGGGGATGTGAAGACGGCGTGGAGTTTTTCGGCGTTCATGGTGCTGATTTATTATGCGCTGACGAACATTGCGGCGTTGCGGCTGCCGCGGGAATTGCGGCTATTCCCGCAGGTGGTGCCGGCGGCGGGATTGGCGGGCTGCCTGGGTTTGGCGTTCTGGGTGGATGCGGGGGTGTGGATGACGGGGCTGGGATTGATCGTGCTGGGGCTGGGGTGGCATGCGGTGGCGCGGCGGGCGGCGCGGTGAAGGGGGATCGCCGATGGGATGGAATCGGCGGGCACTGGCAGCGTCATCGTCAGCGCGCGGCGTCTGGGCCGGTCCCGGTGGGGGGGAATTCATGTGGAAATCTCGCAATGGGGGGAGTCGCGCTGTCGACGTGCGGGGCGGGGCGCGGCACAATGGGGGAGAGATCGGCGTTAGTCTTGGGGCGGCGACACGTCTTGGCCTGCGGGATGCCGATGATTTTTTGTATTTTTTCCAGGGGAGCGACCATGCGGCGGATGACGAGTGTGCGGTGGGCGGTGTTGGCGGGGCTGGCGGTGGCGTGCGGGACGAGTTTCGGCGCGGAATTCACGCCGCCGCCGTTGCCGCCGGAGGTGACGTTTCCGTCGAACAAGGTGGTGAAGGTGACGGATGAGGGGGCGGTGGCCGATGGGAAGACGCTGTGCACGGATGCGATCGCGAAGGCGATCGATGAATGCGCGGCGGCGGGCGGGGGGATCGTGGAATTTCCGAAGGGGGATGAGGCCTATTTGACGGGGCGGATCAAGTTGAAGAGCAACATCACGCTGCAGATCGATGAGGGGGCGGTGGTGAAGTTTGCGACGGGTTCGGCGGGTGAGCCATTGGAGAAGTTGTATCCGCTGGAGAAGACGCGGTATGAGGCGGTGGATGTGATGAATTATTCTCCGCTGATTTATGCGTATCAGTGCGAGAACATTCGGATCACGGGGAAGGGGACGCTGGACGGGCAGGGGCAGTGGTGGTGGGATTGGGCGCGGAATCCGTCGGGGGCCACGGGCGCGACAGGGCGGAACGCGGGTTCGCCCAATGGCGGCAGCTCGGGGCAGGGAGTGGGCGGGACGGCGGAGGCGAAGCGGCTGATGGCGGAGTACACGCAGGACCGGGAGGGGAAGTATCCGCTGGAGGAGCGGGTGTTCGGGGATAAGAACACGGGGTATCGGCCATGTTTTATTGAGCCGTATGAATGCAAGAATGTGGTGGTGGAGGATGTGACGATCAAGAACAGTCCGTTCTGGACGGTTCATCCGTTGTATACAACGAACTTTACATTGCGGAACGCGAACGTGTCGGGAAGCGGGCCGAACACGGACGGGTGCGACCCGGATTCATGCAACACGGTGTTGATCGAGGGGGTGACCTTCAAGACGGGGGACGATTGCATTGCGATCAAGAGCGGGCGGGATGGGGACGGGATTCGGCGGAATAAGCCATGCGAGAACCTGACGATTCGGAACTGCACGATGAACGGCGGGCACGGGGCGGTGACGCTGGGGTCGGAGACATCGGCGGGGATTCGGCACGTGCTGGCGGAGAATTGCGCTGTGGATGGTCCGGATGTGGCGATCCGGTTGAAGAGCGCTCGCGGGCGCGGGGGCGGGTTCGAGGATTTCATGGCGCGGAACATCACGGTGAAATCGGTGAAGAAGCAGGCGATTTTGATCACGCTGCGGTATGAGAAGCAGCTTCCGGCGACGGGGAAGAACGAGACGACGCCGGTGGCCGACAATCTGTGGATTGAAGACGTCACGTGCGAACATGCTCCCCAGGCGATCCTGATGGAAGGGCTGGAGGAATCGCCGATCGAGAATGTGACGCTGAAGAACGTGAACATCACGTGCGACAAGGGGGCGTCGGTGGATTATGTGAAGGGGCTGGTGCGGGAGAATGTGACGATCACGCCCAAGAGCGGGGAGGCGTGGAAGATCACGAATTCGACGGGGGTGGAGTAAAGGGGGGGGGGCGGGAGGAGGTGGGGACAATGCCGGCGGGGGATGTTTGCGCGCTAGAGCACCAGAAGGTTGAGGTTTTTGAATTGGGAGAAGGCGTGGTCGGTGGTGATGAGGCGGTGGCCGCCGGCGAGGGCAAAGGCGGCGAGGTAGGCGTCCATCCAGAGTTTGGGGGAAGCGGTGTTGCGGGCGGTGAAGGTCTTCCAATGGGATTCGAGATTGCGGGGTTCGGAGGCGAAGGAGATGCGGGGATCGGCGAGGAAGGAGTCAAAGAGTTGCCAGGCGCCGGCGTTGGAGTAGGGGAGCACGCCATAGGGCCGCATGATAGCTTCAGTGGTGAGAAGTCGCAGGAAGGACTGCTGAACTGCACGACAGAAAAGGATAGAGGCATGTGCGTGGGGCAGGGCAAACCAAGCAGTCGTTTGCGCGTGGAAGGGATGGGCTTGAATCGCGATGGCAATCCATACGCTCGTGTCAGGAAGATCCACGTGCCCACTCGACCTCTTGTTGCAGAAGCACTTCGGCGATTCGTTCTGGCGTCGCGTCCAATCCGGGCGGGGCAGGGCGGCTAACGATCACGGGCAGGCCGGTTTTTTTATCCTTGATGACGCGGGGAGGGCGCAGGGTCTGACGAGAGGTTGTGGAGCGAAGGCCCTGGCGGAGAAGATCGGCGGCGAGGTCTTTAAGTTTTTTGCCTTCGTGGATGGCGCGCAGTTTAAGCTCTTTGACCAGTTCGGAGGGTAAATCGATCGTGGTTTTCATATGGCAAGCTTAACAGCTTGCTGGTTTACTGGCAACTTCGGATTCAAGAATTTTGCCGCATTGTCCGGGAAATATGCGGGTTGATATTTTGCAGACGGTGTCTGCAAAATGAGGGCAGGTGAATGGATCGGCGAAGATGCTGGTGTTCATCACCATCTCCGGTCTAAGAGGCGGTATTGGATGGCTTCGCTGATGTGTGCGGGAGAGATTTTTTCGGAGGATTCGAGGTCGGCGATGGTGCGGGCGACTTTGCGGACCTTGTCGAAGGCGCGGGCGGAGAGGCCGAGTTCTTCCATGGCTTGTTTCATGAGGAGCTGGGAGGGCTGGTCGAGGACGCAGAAGCGGTCGATCTGGGGTTTGGACATGGTGGCGTTGGAGGTGGTGGTGTTGCCGAAGCGTTCGCGCTGGAGGGCGAGGGCGGCGGAGACTTGTTTGCGCATGGTGGCGGAGTCGGTGCCTTTGCGGGCGCTGGTGAGGTCGCGGTAGGTGACGGCGGGGACTTCGAGGTGGATGTCGATGCGGTCGAAGAGGGGGCCGGAGATTTTGGAGATGTAGCGGTCGATGGCGGCGAGCTCGGTGGCGGAGGCGGTTTTGGGGTCGAGGGTTCCGGAGCCGCGGTGGGAGGGATTCATGGCGGCGACGAGCATGAATTTGGCGGGGAAGGTGAGGGAGGAGTGGGAGCGGGCGATGGTGACGGCGCCGGATTCGAGGGGCTGGCGGAGGACTTCGAGGACGTTGCGGGGGAATTCGGGGAGCTCGTCGAGGAAGAGGATGCCGTTGTGGGCGAGGGAGACTTCGCCGGGGCGCGGGATGGAGCCGCCGCCGATGATGGAGGGGGAAGAGGCGGTGTGATGCGGCGCGCGGACGGGGCGGGTGCGGAGGAGCGGCTGGTCCTTGGGGAGCAATCCGACGGCGGAATAGATGCGGGAGGTTTCGAGGGCTTCGGCGCGGGTGAGCGGGGGGAGGATGGAGGGGAGGCGTTCGCAGAGCATGGTTTTGCCGGCGCCGGGGGGGCCGAGGAGCAGAATATTGTGGCGCGCGCTGGCGGCGATGGTGAGGGCGCGTTTGGCGAGTTCCTGGCCGCGGACTTCGACGAAATCCTTATGGTCGGCGGCGGTGAGGGCGTCGATGGAGTTTTCCTCGGGAGGCGTGGGTTCGAGGGCGAGCTGGCCGTTGAGAAAACCGACGACTTCGGCCAGCGCGCCGACGCTGTAGACTTCGATGTTGGGCACGACGGCGGCCTGGGGGGCGTTGTCGGGCGGAACGATGACGCCGGCAATGCCTTTCTCGGCCAGGGACTGAGCGAGCATGGCGATGGGGAGCGCGCCTTTGACGGGGCGGATGCGGCCGTCGAGGGCGAGCTCGCCGGCGATGAGATAGCGCTTGGCGCGATCCATCGCCTGCGTCGAGAGGACGCGGTTGACGGCGAGGATGCCCAGGGCGATGGGGAGTTCGAGGGCGTTGCCTTCTTTTTTGAGATCGGCGGGGGCGAGATTGATGGTGAGGCGGCCGTCGGGGAAACCGTAGCCGGAGTTGAAGAGTGCGGAGCGGATGCGGTCGGCGGATTCTTTGACGGCGGTATCGGGGAGTCCGACGATGGTGGGTTTGGGGAGGGCTTCGGCGCGTTCGGCGAGATCGACTTCGACTTCGCAGGGGAGGGCGTCGATGCCATGAAGGACGGCGGCGTGGAGGCGGGCGAGCATTCACTTCTCCGGCGGAAACACGAAGAGACGAAGGGACGAAGGACCACGAAGGGGCTGGGGGGATTATGCACGAAAATGGGGCGGGAGATGAGGGGAAAGTTTGGGGGCGATAAAAATGGTAGATGGGCGAGGAAACACAGGGCGGCAGGGCGCAACCGAATTAACCACGGGGTACACGGAGGGCACGGAGGATGGCGACGGCCCCCCCCACCGACGACGACGACGTAAATGGCCACGAAAGGCACGAAAAGCACGAAAGATGATGACGGAATTGTCCACGAATGCACACGAATTTACACCAATGGACTGGTGGGATTGAATGACATGGGAAGTGGCCGCCGATGGACGCGGATGGACGCCGATGAATTGGATTGGGGTGGGGAAATCTTGTCGGCAAAGGAGGACGTTTCGAGATGTGAGCAGTGTTTGTAAGATAGTGGTTGGCGGGATTGGGGTGGGAGAGGAGGTGGGTATGCGGCGGGTGGTGGCTGTGGGTGCGGCGGTGGTTGGGGTGGCGGCGGCGGCGGGGGGAGCGGTGTTGCATTGGTGGCCGCGGGATCGGGTGTTTCCGGGTAGGGCGCGGTGGGTGTTGGAGCGGCCGGAAGTGGTGGAGATTTATACGCTGGATCCAGCGCCGGCTGCATATTCGCCGCCGTGGCCACATGGGGGGAAGTTTGGTGAATGGGATTATTTTGGCAAGGCGGGGATTGGGAATGAAGCGCGGCAGCGGGGGGTGATTGCGGCGGTTGAGGATGACATTGATATGGATCAAGAGGGGGCTTGGACAAAGTGCTTTGAGCCGCGGCATGCGTTGCGGGTGCAGCGGGGCGGTTATGTGGTGACCATCGAAATTTGTTATTCGTGCCACATGGTGCGCATCACGGAGGGGAAGGATTATCGATGGCACCGGATCAAGGGGACGTCGCACGCGGTGCTGGATGCGGCGCTGGTGGCGGAGGGGTTGCGCCCGGTGCCGGAGCGGGATCCGGCGGAGGGGGCGGTGGGATCGAGCGCTTCGGAGGCGGTGGGAACGCGATAAGGCAGGCAGTGGCGGCGGTGGTATCATGCGGGGCATGGCTGGCATGATGGATGCGGCGGACGAGCGGGTGGTGGGGCGGGTGATGCGGCGGTTGATACCGTTTTGCATTGCGTGTTATTTGCTGAATTATCTGGATCGGGTGAACATATCGATTGCGAAGTTGAACATGCAGGCGCCGGTGGCGGCGGGGGGCGTGCCGGGGTTTACGGAGGCGGTGTTTGGGAATGGGGCGGCGATATTTTTCCTGGGGTATTTTCTCTTTGAGGTGCCATCGAATCTGATTCAGGAGAAGGTGGGGGCGCGGCGGTGGATCGCGCGGATCATGATCACGTGGGGGCTGGTGTCGATGGGATTCGTGCTGGTGCGGGGGGAGTGGTCGTTTTACGGGTTGCGGTTTTTGCTGGGGCTGGCGGAGGCGGGATTTTTTCCGGGGATGATTCTGTATTTGTCGCACTGGGTGCCGCGGAGATACCGGGCGCGGGCGGCGGCGGCGTTTTTGACTTCGACGGCGATCGCGGGGGTGATCGGCAATCCGCTGGGGGGATTCATTCTTTATGCGGCGGACAAGCATCCGTTGTGGCTGCACAGTTGGCAGTGGCTGTTCATCGTGGAGGGGGTGCCGGCGGTGGTGATGGGGCTGGTGACGCTGCTGTTTCTGAACGATCGGCCGTCGCAGGCGCAGTGGCTGTCGGCGGAGGAGCGCGGGCGGCTGGAGGCGGTTCTGGCGCGCGACCAGGAGGATCATCCGGGCAGCGAGCTTTCGCAGCTTGAGGATGCGTTTCGCACGGGGAGCACGTGGTTCCTGGCGATTTTGTATGCCGTGATGATCTTCGGTTTCTACACGGCGAACTATTACACGCCGACGATCGTGAAGCAGATGCTGACGGCGGCGGGGACGATCGACAAGGCGACGCCGCAGCATGTGGTGTACTTGGTGGTGGGGCTGCTGGCGGCGATACCGTTCGGGGTGGCGACGGTGGGGATGGTGCTGATCGGGCGGAGCTCGGATCGGCATGGCGAGCGGCGGTGGCACCTGGTGTTTGCGTGCGTGCTGCAGGCGGTGGGGATGCTGGTGGCGGCGGTGGGGTGCAGGGGATCGGGAGCGTGGGCGACGTGGGTGACGATCGGGGGGCTGGCGGTGGGGGCGATCGGGGCGTTCGGGATGTTCGGGCCGTTCTGGGCGTTGCCGACGGAATTGCTGACGGGGACGGCGGTGGCGGCGAGCGTGGCGGTGATCAACTCGATCGGGAATTTGTTTGGCGGATTCATGGGGAACAAGGCGTATGCGATCTGGGGGATGCAGCCGGTGCTGCTGATGGCGACGGGGTTGGCGGTAGTGGGAGCGGTGATGGCGGCGGTGGGCGTGGGGCGGAGGGCGCGGAGTTCGCAGGGGGTGTTGGCGCTGTCGGTGATGGAGGCGGTGCCGGAGACGGTGCGCGGGGCGGGGGAGGAGCCGTGAGTGATTCGGCGGAAGATCGAGCGGATGAATCCGGGGAGCGGGCGGGTGGGGAGGCGCCGGCGCTGGAGGCGTCGGAGGTGTTGCCGCTGGTGTATGACGAGTTGCGGAGTTTGGCGCGGCGGCGGATGGCGCAGGAGCGAGTGGGGCACACGATGGGGGCGACGGCGCTGGTGCACGAGGCATACATGCGGCTGGCCGGGCCGATGCGGTTTGCGAATCGCGGACATTTTTTCGCAGCGGCGGCGGAAGCGATGCGGCGGATTCTGATCGATCATGCACGGACGCGCGGGCGGACGAAGCGCGGGGGCGGGGCGAAGCGGATGCCGCTGAGCGTGCTGGATCTGGCGGCATGTCCGGAGCCGGGGGAAATTCTGGCGTTCGATGAGGCGATTTCGCGCCTGGAGAAGGAATCGCCGACGGCGGCGTCGGTGGTGCGGCTGCGGTTCTATGCGGGGCTGAGCATCGATGAGACGGCGGAGGCGCTGGATGTTTCGGCGCGGACGGTGGATCGCGAGTGGACGTATGCGCGGGCGTGGCTGTATCGGGCGTTGGAAAAGGAGCAGGGGTGAGGCGGGCGCAGGGGAACCGGGGCAGCGGTAAGTTGTTGCCGAGGAGATGGCGTGGCGGTGTCGGTGAGTCAGGTTCGGGAGATTTTTGCGCGGGCGGTGGAAGTGCCGGCGGAAAAGCGTGCGGCGCTGGTGGCGGAGTTGTGCGGCGGGGATGCGGAGCTGCGCGAGGCGGTGGAAAGTTTGCTGGAGGCGCATGAGCGGGCGGGGGAGTTTCTGGGGGCGCCGGAGATTGGGCCGGGGCAATTGCCTGCGGAGGAGCGGTTGCTGGCGGGGGAGATGGTGGGGAACTATCGGCTGGTGCGCGTGATCGGGGAGGGCGGGTATGGGACGGTGTATCTGGCGGAGGAGCAGTTGCCCGGCGGCGAAAAGCTGCGCGTGGCGCTCAAGGTCATCAAGGCCGGGATGGACACGCGGCAGGTGATTGCGCGCTTTGAATTGGAGCGCAAGGCGTTGGCGCTGATGGATCATCCGCATATCGCGCGGGTGCTGGATGCGGGGACGACGGAGGGCGGGCGGCCGTACTTTGTGATGGAGCTGGTGGAGGGGATGGCGATTACGGATGAAGCGCGCGAGCGGCGGCTGACTCTGCGGCAGCGGTTGGAGCTGTTCGCCGATGTGTGCGATGCGGTGAGCCATGCGCATCAGAAGGGGATCATTCATCGGGATTTGAAGCCGGGGAATGTGCTGGTGATGCGGCGTCCGGGCGAAGAACGGGCGGTCGTGAAGGTGATCGACTTCGGCGTGGCCAAGGCGTTGTGGTCGGATGAGGAAGCCGATCTGCGCACGACGCGCACGCAAGGCGCGGCGGGGGCCGGCGGCGCGGCGTTCGTCGGCACGCCGCAATACATGAGCCCCGAGCAGGCCCGCAAGCCCGGGGGAGATATCGACGCGCGCACGGATGTCTATTCACTGGGCGTGGTGCTCTACGAGCTGATCACCGGCGCGGCGCCGCTCGATCCGGTGGCGCTGCGAATGGTCGGCTTCTGCGAAATGCACCGTCTTGTGCGCGAAGTGGACCCGGTGCCGCCAAGCGTGCGCCTGCGGCAATTGAGCGACACGCTGCTCGCCGGATCGCCCCGCCACGCGCGCGAGGTGCGCGAGATGGCGCGAGAGGCGGCCGGCGAGGTGGACTGGATCGTCACCAAAGCGATGGAGAAGGAGCGTTCCCGCCGCTATGAGAGCGCGGCCGCGCTGGCGGCGGACCTGCGCGGGTTTCTGGCGGGAGAAGCGGTCGCCGCCGGACCGGTTTCGTCAGGCTATCGGGCGCGGCGGTTCGTCTGGCGCAAACGCCGTGCGGTCGCGGCGCTGATAGCGGCGATGATGACGGGCGCGGCGGTGTGGCTTGGGGTGGCGATGTGGAATCGCACCCGTGCGGCCGTCGCCGGTGCGCCGCCGTCGCTGGCGGAGCTGCGTCTCGTGCCGGGGCTGGTGGCGCGGGTCTACCAGGGATCGTCGCGCCAGAGCCTCGTGACCACGCGGATCGATGCGCAGATCGACACCTTCTGGCGGCGCGGAACCTCGCCGGCCGCCGGGATCATCCCGCCGCACTATTCCATGGAATGGACCGGCGTGCTGGTGGCGCCGGCGGAAGGCGTGCGCGCCATCGGCATCAACGTGGATGATCACGGCCGGCTGCTGATCGACGGCGCCGAGGTGGCGGCGGTGACCCGGCCGGGACAGCGCCTGTCGCCTGTGGCGCTCTCGCCCGGGCGGCATCGGCTGACGATGGACTATGGAAATGTGACGGCGGAAGGACACGCGAACTTGCTATGGCAGCTTCCGGGGAAGCAACTGGAGCCGGTGCCTGCGGGGGCGTTGTTTCATGAGGCGGGCGCGGCGACGGAACCGTGACATTTGCGTGTGGGTGAAGGGGCGGGTATGTACGCGCTTTTCGGCGGTTCCTTTTGGGAGCGGTGATGGACAGCGCGGGCGAGCGACGTGGAATATGGGCGTGGGTGGGAATGCTGTTGATGGCGGCGATGGCTTGGATGGCGGGGGGATGTGCGGCTTTCGATAGAGATGCGTGGAAGCGCACGGCGGATGCGGATATCGCGCGGTATCGGCAGCGGGATGCGAATGTGTCGCTCGTGGATGCGGCCGGGATGCCGCTGGCGGGGGTGCGGTTGACGATTCGGCAGAGGGCGAAGAGTTTTCCGTTTGGGTCGGCGATCAGCGGGGGGTTTTTGCGGAATGCCAAGTGGCAGGAGGAGTTCAAGGAGCATTTCAACTGGGCGGTGTTTGAGAATGAGACGAAGTGGTATTCGAATGAGCCGGCGCAGGGGCGGGTGAATTATCGGCAGGCGGATGCGCTGGCGGCGTGGTGCGAGGCGAACGGGGTGAAGGTGCGGGGGCATTGTATTTATTGGGCGGTGGACAAGTGGCAGCAGGCGTGGCTGGCGGCGCTGGATGCGGAGGACCTGCGGGCGGCGGTGGAGCGGCGGATGGAGGTGGTGACGCATTTTGCGGGGCGCGTGCAAAGCTGGGATGTGGATAATGAGATGCTGCATGGGAGTTTTTTCGCGGATCGGCTGGGAGCGGGGATTCGGCCGTGGATGTTTGAGCGGGCGCACGCGCTCGATTCGGGTGTGCAGCTTTTCACGAACGATTACAACATTTTGAGCGTGGATCAGTCGTTCAAGCGCGTGCAAACCCAGGCCTATGCCGAGCAGATTCGCGGGCTGCTCAAGCAAGGCGCGCCGATCACCGGCATCGGCGTGCAGGGGCATCTGTGGACGGAGGACATCCTGAAACACCCCGAGGTGATCCGGCAGCGGCTGGACCTGCTGGCCAAACTCGGGCTGCCGATCTGGATCACGGAGTTTGATGTGGCGGACGCCGATCCGCGCGTGCGGGCGGACAAGCTGGAGCTGATTTATCGCACGGCGTACAGCGATCCGGCGGTGCAGGGAATCATGATGTGGGTGTTCTGGGCGGGGAATTCCTGGCGCGGGGCGAACGCGGCGCTCTTCGATCAGGATTGGAACATCAACGAAGAGGGCCGGCGGTTCGAAAGCCTGATGAAGGAATGGAGCACCTCCGTCAGCGTCACCACCGGGAGCGATGGGCGCTGCGCGTTTCGCGGATTTCACGGAACCTATCATGTCGAGCGAGCCGACACGGGGGCGCCGGTCGGGGATTTTGAGTTGCGGCCCGGCGCGGGTGCGCAGGTCATTCGCCTGGTGCAGCCTTCGTGAGCGGCAAGGAGATTGATATGGTGCGGCGGATGATCGGCGTGCTGGCGGTGCTGCTGTTCGTGCGGATGTCGGCGGCGGCGATCGATCCGCTGGCCGCGACGCCTTACGTGGAGACCGCCGCAAGCGCTGGAAGTTTTCCGCTGGTCGCCAACGGCACCGCGGCGACGCTGGCGGTCGATGCGCAGGACTGGCCCGGCGTCCTGCGTGCGGCGGGAGATTTGCGGTCCGATGTGAAACGCGTCACGGCGCGCAATGCCTCACTTGTGAACAAGATCGAGGGGGCCGGGCGGACGGTCGTGATCATCGGCACGGCGGGAAAGAGCGCTCTGCTGGATGCCCTCGCCAAGGCGGGGAAAGTCGATTTGTCGCCATTGAAGGGGAAGTGGGAATCGTTCTTCATTCAGGTGGTGAGCGATCCGATGCCCGGCGTGGCGAGCGCGCTGGTGATTGCGGGGAGCGACAAGCGCGGGACGATTTATGGGATTTATGATGTGAGCGAGAACATCGGGGTTTCGCCGTGGTATTGGTGGGCGGATGTGACGCCGCGGCATCAGGACTCGCTGTTTGTGAAGGCGGGGATTTATCGGCAGGGGGAGCCGTCGGTGAAATATCGCGGGATTTTCATCAACGATGAGGCGCCGGATTTGTCTAATTGGGTGAAGGAGAAATACGGGACGGTGGCGGGGATGCCGAACGTGGCGAATTATAATCACGAATTTTACGCGCATGTGTTTGAGCTGATTTTGCGGCTCAAGGGAAACTATCTATGGCCGGCGATGTGGAACAACGCGTTCAACGAGGATGATCCGGAGAATCCGAAGCTGGCGGATGAATATGGCATCGTGATGGGGACTTCGCACCAGGAGCCGATGCTGCGGGCGCAGAAGGAGTGGGATCGCCGGCATCGGCAAAGCTGGAATTACTACACGGATGCGGCGACGCTGCAGGAATTCTGGAAGGAGGGGGTGGTGCGGAATAAGGATTACGAGAGCATCCTGACGATCGGGCTGCGCGGGGCGAATGACACGCCGATGATTCCCGGCGGGACGCGCGAGCAGTCGATGGCGCTGTTGAAGGAGATCATCGGGGCGCAGCGGAAGATTATTGCGGAGACGTTGAATCCGGATCCGGCGAAGGTGCCGCAGTTGTGGTGTCCGTACAAGGAGGTGCTGGATTATTACGACGCGGGTTTTCGTGTGCCGGACGATGTGACGATTTTGTGGACGGACGACAACTGGGGGAACATTCGGCGATTACCGACGGCGGAGGAGCGGGGCCGCGCGGGCGGGGCGGGGATTTATTATCACTTCGATTACGTGGGCGGGCCGCGGAATTACAAGTGGGTGAACACGAATCCGCTGCCGAAGATTTGGGAGGAGATGACGCGGGCGAAGGCGTATGGGGCGGATCGGATTTGGATTGTGAACGTGGGGCATTTGAAGGGGCTGGAGTTGCCGCTGGATTACTTCATGCACCTGGCGTGGGATGGCGGGGCGTGGACGAATGAGAACATTGACGATTTCACGCGGCGGTGGGCGGAGCGGGAATTCGGAGCGGAGTATGCGGGGGAGATCGCGGATATTTTGACGAAGGAGACGCAGTACAACGGGCGGCGGAAGCCGGAGCTTTTGGAACCCGGAACATATAGTTTAGTGAATTATGATGAAGCGGATCGGGTGGCAGGGGATTTTGATTCTTTAGAGAAGCGGGCGGAGGCGGTGTATGCGAAGTTGCCGGACCAGGAGCGGGATGCGTTCTATGAGATCGTGCTGTTTCCGGTGAAGGCGTGCGCGCAGGTGAATGCGCTGTATGTGGCGGCGGGGAAGAACGCGTTGTATGCACAGCAGGGGCGGGCGAGCGCGAATGACTGGGCGGCGAAGACCCGGGCGCTGTTTCAGGCGGATGCGGACCTGATGGACGAATACAACCACAAGCTGGGCGGCGGGCGGTGGGATCATTTTATGGATCAGGTGCATATCGGGTATCGGAGCTGGCAGGATCCGCCGCGGAATGTGATGCCGGCGGTGCGTGAGATGGAGGTGCCGGCGGACCCGGCGATGGGGATTGCGGTGGAGGGGTCGGCGGAGAGTTGGCCGAAGGATGAGGGGGCGGGGCCGGCGTTAGCGCGGATGGATGTGTTTAACAAGCAGCGGCGGTTTGTGGATGTTTTCAATCGGGGGCGCGGGGAGTTTTCATTTACGGCCACGGGATCGGAGCCGTGGATCACGGTTTCGCCAGCGGGGGGAACGGTGACGGCGGAGACGCGGGTGAGGGTGGGTGTGGATTGGAGCAAAGCGCCGGCGGGCGTGTCGAGCGGGGAGGTGCGGATCGCGGGGGCGGGCAAGAGCGTGGCTGTGAAGGTGGAGGCGTTTCGGCCGGAGGATGGGGGCGTGACGCCGGCGAATCTGGAGGGGTTTGTCGAGGGAGACGGGGTGGTGTCGATGGAGGCGGCGGATTTTACGCGCAACGTGGCGGCGGGTTTGGCGAAGTGGGCGAAGATTGAGGATTATGGTCGGACGGGCGCGGGGATGACGATTTTGCCGGTGACTGCGGGCAGCGTGACGCCAGGAGTTGGGGGGCCTTGCCTTGAGTACAAGATGTATTTGTTTGATGGGGGGAATGTGGCGTTGCATGCGCTGCTGGGGCCGACGTTGAATGTGGATCCGGAGCGCGGGGTGCGGGTGGCGTTTTCGTGGGATGGGGATTCGCCGGAGATCGTGGATGCGGTGCCGAAGGGATACAACGCGCAGAACGGGAATCGGGATTGGGAGAAGGTGGTGAAGGACAATTGCCGGGAGGTGGTGTGGAAGCATGCGGTTGCTGGCGGCGGCTATCACACGTTGAAGGTGTGGATGGTGGATCCGGGCGTTGTGGTGGAGAAGCTGGTGGTGGATTGCGGTGGGATGAAGCCGAGTTATTTGGGACCGCCGGAGAGTTTTCGACGGCGGTAAATGGCCACGAAAAACACGAAGTGCACGAAACGATTTTAAAACCACGGAGAGCACGGAGTGCACGGAGGAGGGAAAGTTGATGGAAGTTCCGTGTGCTTCGTGTGCTCCGTGGTTTTGATTTGGGTTTTGGGACGGCCTTGGGGACGTATTTGGTTGTCAGAGAACGGGTGAGGTTGG
Organism: Phycisphaerae bacterium; assembly: GCA_035548175.1. Taxonomy (GTDB): domain Bacteria; phylum Planctomycetota; class Phycisphaerae; order WQYP01; family WQYP01; genus CALCHA01. The sequence continues at coordinate 19,073 of DASZTO010000034.1, forward strand.
GCGCGTCACACGGGTTGGCCTTGCCAGCCGCGGGGGCCGAAGGCGTAGCGGCGTGCGCCGAATTCGACGGCGCCGGGGCTGGTGCCTTCGAAGAGGTCGGGCATGGCGCCGACGCGGCGGGAGTAATCGACGGCGATTTGGGGGATGTGCTGGGCGAGTGCGGCAAGTTCGCCGAAGACGGCGACGGTGCCGCCGGTGCCGCCGCCAGTGATTTTGGCGCCATAGAGGCCGGACTGGGGGCCGCGTTTTTTGACGGCGTCGACGAGGAAATCGACTTCGGGCACGGAAAGGTGGCAGTTGTTTTTGTAGCTGTCATGGGCGCCGAACATGAACTGGCCGGCCTGGATGAGGGCGGGTTTGTCGCCCTTGGCGGCGCGGCGGAGGGCGTCCATGAAGCCCAGGACGCGCTCGTTTTCCTCGATGGGATGGCGCGTGGGGCCGGCGACGCGGTAGGTGGCGTCGGGGTGGATGGTGGTGACGGGATCGTCGTGGGTTTTGTGTTCGGCGAGGAAGCGCGAGCCGAGGATGGTTTCGGGGAGCTCGGGGGCGTATTCGGCGAATTCGGCGGAGGAGAGTTCGGTGAGGTAGGTGATGGGGGAGCGGCCGGTTTTGGCGCGGGCGGCGTTGATGAGTTTTTTGCCGATGAAAGCGCCGATGCGGACATCGGCGTAGGGATTGGCGGCGACGGAGTGGCGGACCATGGAGTTGATGCCGACGAAGCCCGCGCCGGGGGGAATTTCGACATCGCCGAGGACCTGTCCGGGGCGGCAGAGGATGTGGAGGAGTTTGCCCTGGCGGCCGGAGGTGATGGCGGTCTGGTCCATGATGCCGCAGGGAGCGCCGACGACGTGGTTTTCGGCCATTTGACCGAGGCGTGCGAGGCGCGGGGCGTCGAGGTTGAGGCCGAGGTAGGCGTTGAGGCAGGCGAGGGTGCCGATTTCGACTGCGGCGGAGGAACCAATGCCGACGTTCATGGGGACGGCGGAAAGCAGGAGCATGGAGAAGCCGTAGGGGATGGTGATCGATTCCTCTTTGAGGAGGGTGAAGATGGAGCCGCCGATGTAGGCGGCCCAGTTGACGAGGGGGTTGGCGTGGCAGAGGTCGCGGACATCGGCGTAGGAGGCGAGGGTGTCGCCGGAGGCGAGGTAGGAGAGGGGGATGCGAGTTTCGACGGGCAGGGATTTTTTCTGCGGCTGGCCGATCTGAAGGGTGCGGAGGCGGAGGGTGGAATCGGTGCGGGGCTGGAGGGCGATGAGCATACCGCGGCCGAGGACGGCTTCGCAGACGTTGGCGCCGGAGTAATCGGCGATGCCGCCCATGACGTCGAGGCGTGCGGGGACGCGTGCAGTCCAGATTTGGCCGGAGTTGAAGAAAGAGGCGAGGCCGGTGGGATCGGCGTTGGGTTTTTTGAGGAGAGATTCGAATTCGAGGACTTCGGGGGGGAGTGTGGTCATGCGGGGCCTTTCGTGGTGGGCGGTGGGGTCGTCATGTCGTGAAGTCGTTAAATCGTCGCGTCGTGAAGTCAGCGGATCGTGTGGGTGGCGATTGTAATCCGGGGTTGCGGGGGCGGGGAGGGGGGCGGATTTCGACATCTTGCGGATGAGGTCGGAAACAGATGTGGCGAGAGGCCAGACGAAACACGAAGGATGATGGGGCGAAGCGAAGAGCGGGAGACAGGGCGGCTGTGCCGGCGTCCAATGATCGCTGAAAATATATCTGGGAAGAGGGGCGGGTTTCAGAGGGGCTGGCGTATTCTCGCCGGCGCCTTCGTGGTCTTGGTTCGAGCGTGGATGTTGCCGCGCTTTGCCGGAAGTAGGGAAGGACTGTCACAGTGGTGGATCGAGAGGTGGTGGAAGTGGCGGGGAGCATGCATGGTGCTGTGGTGGGTATTTGATTTCCGGGTGGGCGGTTCATTCAATGGGGGTATCTGGTGCATTTCTGAAGGAGAGTTTTATGCCGGTGTCTTTGGGAGCGCGTGGGCAGGCGAGTTTTGAGCAGCCGTTGGAGTTGTTGCAGGACTGTCATCGGCGGATCGAGCATTTTCTGGGGGTTCTGTTGCGGGTGGTGGAGGAATCGGTGGATGGCGTGCTGGATGTGCCGCATCGGGAGGCGCTGCAAGCGGCGCTGAAATATTTTCGGGAAGCGGCGCCGCGGCACACGATGGATGAGGAGGAGTCTCTGTTTCCGCGGCTGCGGGCGTGCGGGGGCGAGGAGGTTCATGCGGCGCTGGCGCGGGTGGAGGCGTTGGAGGCGGATCATGTGCTTGCGGACGGCTTGCACCGGGAGGTGGATGCGCTGGCGGAGCGGTGGTTGCGGGAAGGGCGGTTGCCGGCGGAGGGGCGCGCGGAGATGCGGGAGCGGCTGGCGGCGCTGCGGGAGCTTTACCGGGGGCATCTGGAGGTGGAGGATCGGGAGATTTTTCCGCTGGCGGGCAAGGCGTTGACGGCGGAGGAGCTGGCGAGCGTGGGGCGGGAGATGAAGGCGCGGCGGGGGTGAAGGGACTTGCGCGTAGCTGTGGCATTTGGACGGGGAGTGGCCGCTGATGGACGCGTATGGATGCCGATGCTTGGATTTTTTGCGGGGAAATTTGGACGTGTGGCGTTGGGTAGCGGGTGTTATTGGGTGGTGATGATGAGGGTGGATTGGGGGGAGGCGGGGTCGGGTTGGGCGAGGCCTTTTTCGGTGAGGGTGGTGAGGGTGTCGCGGGCGGTTTGGGTGGAGTGGCCGCTGGAGACGAGGTCGCTGAGGGAGAGGCGTCCGCCGTGGGATTTCGCGAGTTCGATGGATTGGGGGATGGGGAGGGTCATGTAGTCGGGGAATTCCCAGAGATTTTTGCGGAGTTCGGTCCAGCGTTGGGAGGCGATGCCTTTTTTGGAGAGGGCCTGGAGGGTGCGGAGTGCGAGGTCGGGGTCGATGTCGAGGGCGGTGGCGGTTTCGCTGAGGGTGAGCAGGCCGTGGCGGGCTTCGGCGAGGCGCATGACTTCTTGCGTGGGAAGGGTGCGGGAGCGGCGGAAGAGTTCAGCGAGCTGGAGCAGAGCGAGGCCAGAGCAGATGAGGCCGGCGATGGCGGCTTCATGGGCGGAGTGATCGGAGGCGAGGTGAAAGAGGGATGGCGCGAGGAGGGCGAGGCCGATGACGAGGAGGGTGAGTGCGCCGGAGAGGGTGTAGGGTTTTCGGGAGCGGGGCATAGGGGTATTGTCGCGGGAGGGACGGAAAAGAACAAAGCCAGGCGGTGCACAGTCGCCACCAAGCCGGAATGCAGGGAAAAACCAGAAAAGATGGTGGATCGATTGTGGCAGAGCGTGGAGGCGTTTCGGTTGGGGAATCGTTGAAGAGGGTAAGCAGGGAGGAGGCGGGGGGTAAGAGGTTGTTACGGCGCGGAGAAGTGACGAGCACATCGAAGCGTGCTGCGAGCCATTTCGAGGACTGCCACAGCCTGATCGCGGGTGACGGTCGGGAAGTCGGCGAGGAAGTCAGCGAGGGTGCTGGTTCCTTCAAGATAATCCCATAAGGCGGCGACGGAGACGCGTGTGCCGGCAAAGCAGGGCATGCCGCCCATGATTTCCGGATCAATTCGGACGAGTTGTGTGTCGGTAAGCATAAGGGTCTACGCAAACATTCTACCATGAAAGCGAGGATCGGAGAGGGAATCGCCTCGACAGGGACTCGTCCTTCGTGCACTGGGCGCCAAGGACCGCCATGGGGACTCCCCGGACGGCAAGACTTTGTACTGAGCAGTGATGATCAGGCCGGCGAAACGAAAAATGCAGGGCGGGGGAATGAAAAAACGCGACGAGAGCGAGGGCATGGAAGGGGGCGCTCGGAGCAAGAAGCCAAGGGCAAGATGCGGAGCGGGAATGGGAATGGGAAGTAGCGCGACAATGCAATGGATCAGTGGTGGGGCAATGTGCGGAGGATTTCCACGAGTTTGGCGGCAATGGCGATGCTGAGAAAGATGTCGAGGATGAAATAGCAGCCGGCGATGAGGGCGCGGGCCATCGTGGGGAAGTCGACGATGGTGTGGATGATGTAGCCGACGAGGGTGATGAGGGTGAGGATGAGGACGATTTCGGGGGCGTGGACTTGGCGCAGGGTTTGGAGTTGTTCGTCCATGTGGGTTGCGCCGAGGAGGGCGGTGACGACCCAGAAAGCGGGGAGGAAGATGCCGGTGATTCCGAAGACAGGCCAGCGTTTGCTGGTAAGGATGAGTGCACGGAGGTAGCCGACGAAGAAGGTGATGAAAATCAGGACGATGACGAAAAGAAAGGCGAGGGCTCCGACGATGGGCGGCCCGGCGAAAGAGAGGAACGTGAGAATGAGCGCGAGGGCCTGGAGATAGAAGAGGGGGGAATAGAGGAAGAGGCCGGCGAAGGAGAGGCTGCCGGAGGAGTTGCGGGAGGCGGTGGTTTTGACGCGAACGAAGCGGCTGGTGTCGGGAGGCGGCGGCGCCTCGACGACGGGGGTCGGGACGTAGATGCGATCTTGGAGGGGGGCGGCGTTGTCTTCGGCGGCGGCGAGAGCGGCGAGGTCGTAGTCGCCGGCGAGGGGGTCGGGTTCGGGCGGGGGCGTCGGGATGGCGGCGCGTTTTGCGGGGGAGGCGGCGCGTTTTGCGGGGGCAGCGGCGAGGGCGGGGGCGGCGGGGGCGAGTGGGACTTTGATGGGTCCTCCGCAGGCGGGGCATTTGACGGTTTTTCCGCCGAGTTTTCGGCTGACGCGGTAGTTTTTATCGCAGGCGGTGCAGAGGGCGTCGAGGGGCATGATGGGACTCCTGGGTGTGCAGGCCGGTGGGAAGCGTTGCGAGCCGGGAGCACTGAGACCGAGCGGGCATGAAAACGCCGAGGGTGGTGCGTGGGTGATAGGTGGATACTTCTCCCGGGATGGAGACAAGTGTGCCGCCGGGTAGAGGCAAAAGCAAGGGGAAACTTGGGGGGGAACAGCTGACGCGCGGGGGCGCGGGAGGGGTCCGGGGGCGGTGGGATGGCCCTGGGGGTTGCGAAGAGGGTGGGTTGGCGGAGGCGGCCCCCAAAGAGGGGACGGGCGGGGGATCAGGCGGACTGGGCGGCGGCGGCGTTTGGCGCGCCGGGCAGGAGCATGGTTTCGATGCGTTCGACCTGGGCGGCGAATTGTTCGTCGGATTGGCGGGCGTCGGAGACGGTGCGGATGGCGTGCATGACGGTGGTGTGGTCGCGGCCGCCGAAGTATCCGCCGATTTCTTCGAGGGAGTAGCGGGTTTTCTGGCGGGCGATGTACATGCAGACCTGGCGCGGGAGGGCGATGGATTTGTGGCGTTTTTTGGATTGCAGGTCGGCGAGGCGGACGTTGTAGAAGCGGGTGACGGCGTCGATGATCTGCTGGATGGAGACGAGGCGTTCGGAGGGCGGGATGACGTCGCCGAGGGCTGCGCGGGCGACATCCATGTCGTAGGTGCCGCCGTTGAGCATGGCGTATCCCTGGATTTTGGTGATGGCGCCTTCGAGTTCGCGGGTGTTGGATTCGACACGGCGAGCGATGTAGGCGATGACTTCCTCGGGGAGGGTGATGCCGCGGAGGCGGGCTTTTTTGCTGACGATGGCGATGCGGGTTTCGTAGCAGGGGCGGTCGACGCGTGCGACGAGGCCGGAGTTGAAGCGGGAGACGAGACGGTCTTCGAGGTCGGGGATTTCGTTGGGCGGGGCGTCGGAGGAGAGGATGATCTGCTTGCCGCCCTGGAAGAGGGTGTTGAAGGTGTGGAAGAATTCTTCCTGGGTGCGGTCGCGGCGAGTGAGGAAGTGGATATCGTCGATGACGAGGACGTCGACGTGACGATAGCGGAAGCGGAACTCGTTCATGTCGCCGTTCTGCACGCAGTCCATGAAGTGGTTGATGAAGGTGTCGCAGGAGAGATAGAGGATGCGGGCTTCGGGAGTGCGGCGGAGGATTTCCTGGCAGGTGGCCTGGAGGAGGTGGGTTTTGCCGAGGCCGCAGCCGCCGTGGATGAAGAGTGGGTTGTAGGCGCGGCCGGGCTTTTCGGCGACGGCGGAGCAGGCGGCGCCGGCGAGGCGGTTGCAGGGGCCGGTGACGAAATTTTCGAAGACGTAGTCGGGGGAGAGGATGACGTCGTCGTAGGAATCGCCGAGGCGAGCGAGGCCGCCGCCGGCGTTAGCGCCGGTGACGAAGTTAACGGAGACGAGGTTACCGGTGACGGCCTGAGCGGCTTCTGTGAAGACGTCGCGGCACTTGCCCATGAGGTATTGCTGCTGGATGACGGTGGCGGCGCGGACGGTGAGGGTGCCGGCGGCGAGTTCGAGCGGGACGAGATCGCCGAACCACTGCCGGACCCAGGAGGAGTGGAGTTTGGCGATGTATTCGAGGACTTCTTTCCAGACGGCCTGGGCGTGGGCGGCGACATCGAGCGTGGCCATAACCCCTCCAAGAGGACCCCGAGGCAATAGGAAACCGGGCGCGTGGGGACGCGTCTGGGGCTCAGGGTTCACCGCCGGAATGAATCGAGGAAGCGTCCTGCCGCCCAGCGAATCACGTCTTTCGGCGTGGGATCAGAAAACAGAAGCACATGCGGGGGGCAGAAAGCCGCCGCCGCGAGGCTGTGGCCGGTTCAACCGACCGCGAAACGAGATGTCGCCGGCGAGAGCGCCGCCAACCATCGCGTCGCCGAAGATACGGGTGTGGCGCACGGGTGTCAATGACAATTCGCGCGATCTGAACAGAGGTGCGCCGGCCCATCATTGCAAGCCGATTCATGCCTCCCACTTATCGCCCGAGGGGGGTGTTGGCGTACAGCCTTTTTTCGCCGGTGGAAGGGTCGGGGGCACCCTTTTTTCGTCCACGAGTTGTCCACGCGGCGCCCGGCGGGCATCCACGCACTTTACGCAATCGATACAACCCCTACTTTGGGGAGGGTTGGGAAGTGGAAAGGGAGGGCGGAGCGGGGGGATCGGGCAGGATGATGCGCGCGGGGATGCCGACGGCGGTGGCGTGCGCGGGGACATCGCAGAGGACGACGGCGTTGGCGCCGATTTTGGCGTGGTCTCCGATGACGACGCCGCCGAGGATTTTGGCGCCGGCGCCGACGTCGACGTGTCCGCCGAGGGTGGGCGCGCCGGGCCTGGGTCCGGCGCCGAGGGTAGCGCCCTGGAAGATCATGCAATTGACGCCGATTCTGGCCTGGGGATGAATGACGATGCCGGTGGGGTGGCGGAGCATGAGACCGCGGCCGAACTGCGCGTCGACGGGGATATCGCAGGCGCAGACGATGTTCCAGAGGCGGACGCGGAGCAGGGCCTGTTTGCGGAGAGGCCAGGCCCACCATCCGCGGGGGCGCCAGCGCTGGTAGCTGCGGATGGCGCGCAGCAGGCGTGCGGAGGGCCACCATTGGAACCATCCGACGCGATCGCGGCGCGGGTCCGCCACTTCTGCGGACACATCGACCGGCATAGTCACCTCCATGCCCTCAGCGGGTCTACGCATCTGGTGCGGGGTAAGTTTTCCATCCTCAGGCGGGGCGTTCACGTAACCATGGGGAGGCCAAAGCGGCTCGCTTCGCCGGCCGATAATCTCCATAATGATCGCTCCAGGCCTTGCAAGGAACCGGACATGGATCAACGCCACGCGAAACGCGCTCTTATCACGGGGATCACGGGACAGGACGGCTCATACCTCGCGGAGCTGCTGCTGGCGAAGGGGTACGACGTTCATGGGATTATCCGTCGTTCTTCGACATTCAACACGGATCGGATTGAGCATTTGTACCAGGACCCGCACACACCGCATCCGAACCTGACGCTGCATTACGGGGACCTGACGGACGGGGCATGCCTGCGGGATATTTTATCGAAGGTGAAACCGTCGGAAGTGTACAACCTGGGGGCGCAGTCGCACGTGCGGGTGTCGTTTGACATGCCGGCGTATACGGTGCAGACGGACGCGTTGGGGACGATCTTCATTCTGGAAGCGATCCGGGATTTGGAGCAGGCGACGGGGTATCCGGTGAAGTTTTACCAGGCGTCGAGCTCGGAGATGTTCGGGAAGGTGGCGGAGACGCCGCAGAAGGAATCGACGCCGTTTCATCCGCGGTCGCCGTATGCGTGCGCCAAGGTGTATTCGTTCTGGCAGGTGGTGAACTACCGCGAGAGCTATTCGATGTTCGCGGTGAACGGGATTTTGTTCAATCACGAGTCGCCGCGGCGCGGGGAAACGTTCGTGACGCGGAAGGTGACGCGGGCGGCGACGCGGATCAAGCTGGGGCTGCAGGAGAAGCTGTTCATGGGGAACCTGGATGCGAAGCGGGACTGGGGCTTCGCGGGGGATTATGTGGAGGCGATGTGGCTGATGCTGCAGCAGGAGCAGCCGGAGGATTTTGTGATTGCGACGGGGGAGACGCACAGCGTGCGGGAGTGGATCGAGGAGTGTTTTTCGCTGCTGGGGCTGGAGTGGAAGAAGCATGTGGAGACGGATCCGCGGTATTTGCGGCCGGCGGAGGTGGATTTGCTGCTGGGGGATGCGGGCAAGGCGCGGCGGGTGCTGAAGTGGGAGCCGAAGGTGAAGTTCAAGGATTTGGCGCGGATGATGATAGAGGGGGACATGAAGCTGGCGCAGCGTGAGAAGGTGTTGAAGGAGCACGATCACTCGCAGGATGCGGGGGATCTGGCCAAGCAAGCGGCGGCGCACCTGCAATCACCTTCGGCGGCGGGACGGTGAACACGGATAGAATACTGCCATGCTGACGGCGCATATCGACATTCCGATGGATAAGATCCGCGACTTCTGCCGGCGGTGGAAGATCAGGGAATTGGCTCTGTTCGGCTCGGTGCTGCGGGAAGACTTTCGGGCGGATTCGGACGTTGACGTGCTCGTCACCTTCGAGCCCGACGCCGAATGGGATTACTGGGTGGGCTGGCCCGAAATGATCGATGAACTCGAAGCGACACTCGGCCGCAGAGTCGATTTGGTGGAAAAGGAAGCCTTGGAAAACCCCTACCGCCGCCATGAAATCCTCCGTACCCATCAGGTGATTTATTCGGCCTGAAGAACGCAATATCGCACTTCTCGCCGATATGTTGAATGCGGCGCGCGGGGTGGTTCGCTTCACCGCGGGAAAAACGCTTCAGGACTACATTGCTGATGATCTTTTGCAGTCCGCCGTGGAGCGCCGCCTTGAAATTATCGGAGAGGCAGCGAATGGTGTCACCGGTGAGTTCAAAAAAGCCCATCCCGAAATCGCGTGGTCCGGCATCATCAAGCAACGCCACGTGCTCGCCCACGCCTATGGCCGAATTCAGCATGCCAAGATTTGGGCAATTGCAACTCAACGCATTCCAGCCCTCATCAACCTCTTGGAACTCCTCCTTCCGCCTTCTCCCTCCGACTAAAGGATATGCATGCGTTATCTTCTTACCGGCGGGGCCGGGTTTCTCGGCTCATTCGTCACGGAAAAATTGCGTTCGCGCGGCATCACCGATATCACCATCCCGCGTTCCAAAGATTACGACCTGACTCATGAAGCCGCGGCGGAAAAGCTGTTTGACGATCATCACCCGGACGTGGTCATTCACCTGGCGGCGCAGGTCGGGGGGATCGGGGCGAACCGGGACAATCCCGGGCGGTATTTTTTCGCCAACATGGCGATGGGGCTGCACCTGATCGAGCAGGCGCGGATTCACAAGATCGGGAAGTTCGTGCAGGTGGGGACGATTTGCGCGTATCCGAAATTCACGCCGGTGCCGTTCAAGGAGGAGGAGTTGTGGAATGGGTTTCCGGAGGAGACCAACGCGCCCTATGGGATCGCCAAGAAGGCGCTGCTGACGATGTGCCAGGCGTATCGGCAGCAGTACGGGCTGAATGCGATTTACCTGTTGCCGGTGAATCTTTACGGTCCGCGGGACAACTTCGATCTGCACACGTCGCACGTGATCCCGGCGTTGATTCGGAAATGCGTGGAAGCGAAGCGCGGGGGCGCGGATCACATCGAGGCATGGGGGACGGGGAGCGCGTCGCGGGAGTTTCTGTATGTGGAGGATGCGGCGGAAGGGATCGTGCTGGCGACGGAAAAGTACAACGATGCGGAGCCGGTCAATTTGGGCGCCGGCCGGGAAATCACCATCAAAGTGCTGACGGAACTGGTGGCGCAGCTTGCGGGGTTCACCGGGAAAATCGAGTGGGACCCGACGAAGCCGGACGGGCAGCCGCGGCGCTGCCTGGACACCACGCGCGCGCGGGAAAGGTTTGGCTTCGTGGCGAAAACGTCGCTGGAAGAGGGGCTGAAGAAAACCATCGCGTGGTATGAACAGACGCACGGCTGATGGAAGCGGGATGAAGGGGGGCGTCAGCGCTGATCCACCGGGACGTAGTGTTTACCGACCGGTCCGATGTATATCTGGCGCGGGCGGGCGATGCGGCTGGTGGGGTCTTCGTTCTGTTCTTTCCAGTGGGCGATCCATCCGGGGAGGCGTCCGATGGCGAACATGACGGTGAACATGCTGGTGGGGATGCCCATGGCCCGCATGATGATGCCGCTGTAGAAATCGACGTTGGGATAGAGCTTGCGGGCGACGAAGTAATCGTCCTTGAGGGCCTGTTCTTCGAGGCGGCGGGCGATGTCGAGGAGGGGGTCTTTGACATTGAGCTTGGTGAGTACGCGTTCGGAGATGCCCTGGAGCATTTTGGCGCGGGGGTCGTAATTTTTATAGACGCGGTGGCCGAAGCCCATGAGGCGGACGCCGGAGCCCTTTTGCTTGGCCATCTCGATGTACTTATCGGCGGTGAGGCCGCCCTTGTGGATTTGTTCGAGCATCTCGAGCACTTCGACATTGGCGCCGCCATGGAGGGGACCCCAGAGGGCGCAGACGCCGGCGGAGACGGAGGCGAAGAGGTTGGCCTTGCTGCTGCCGACCATGCGGACGGTGGAGGTGGAGCAGTTTTGTTCGTGATCGGCGTGGAGGACGAAGATGAGGTTGAGGGCTTTTTCGATTTCGGGATCGACCATGTATTGGTCGTGGGGCATGGAGAACATCATGTGGAGGAGGTTGGCGCAATAGCGAAGCTTGGGGTCGGCGTACATGTAGGGCAGGCCGTGGAGGCGGCGGTAGATGAACGCGGCGATGGTGCGGATTTTGGAAATGAGGCGGGCGGCGGCCTCTTCGAAAAGTTCATCGCCTTTGAGCGAGGACATCTCCGCGTGGAAGCAGCCCAGCGTGTTGATCATCGCCGAGAGCATGGCCATGGGCGGAGCGTCGGCGGGGAAGCCTTCGAAGTGGTGCTTCATGGCTTCGTGGAGGTGGGCGTTGGCGGTGAGGCGCGAGCGGAAGCGGGTGGATTCTTCCTTGTTGGGGAGGCGTCCGAAGATGAGGAGCCAGGCGACCTCGATGAAGTCGGGGTTGGCGGCGAATTCCTCGATGGGGATGCCGCGGTAACGGAGGATACCCTTATCGCCGTCGATGAAGGTGATGGCGGACTGGCAGGAGCCTGTGTCGCCGAAGCCGGGGTCGAGGGTGATGAGTCCGGTGTCGGCGCGGAGTTTGGTGATATCGAAGCCCTTTTCGCCTTCGGAGCCCACGACGAGCGGCAAGTCGAGCGTTTTGCCATCGACAACGAGTTGGACGGAGTTGGCCATGGCGGGCAAAGTCCTTATGAGAATCCGACAAGTCCTGTACTTAACGTAGCGGGCGGTTTCGCACAAGTAGGCGTGGGGTGAAAGGCGCGGATTTTGCGGCGCAGGCGTCGCCATGGGCGGGAGGCCCACGCCATGGGGTCAGGCGCGGGGGGAGTTGAGGACGAAGTATTGAAGGGCGACGCCGACGGCATCGGCGTCGTTGGAGGGCACGATGGCGTGGGCGATCTGCTTGGCGGCGTCCCAGCCGTTCTCGGGGGCCAGGGCGAGACCGGCCCATTCGAGCATCTGGATGTCGTTGGGGGCGTCGCCGATGGCCATGACGTCGGCGGCATCCACGCCGAGGCTCGCGGCGACCTTGGCCAGCCCGCCGGCCTTGGTGATCGTGGGATTCATGATCTGGAGCAAGTGGGGGTCGGAGCGCGTCTGGGAGATCACGTTGCCGAAGCGCTCGACGGCGGCGAGCTCGATGTCGGCGATCCAGGCGGGGTCGCCCAGGAGCATGAGCTTGGTGATGGGGACGGTCAGAAACGCTTCGATGGGGCCGACGAAATCGGGGGTGAAGTGTTTGGAGGTTTCGGTCATGTATTCGGGGACGTCGGAGGTGTGGTCGGTGTACCACTTGTCGAGGATTTCCACGGAGACGAGCATTTCGGGATAGCGTTTGCGGGCCCAGGTGATGACTTTGCGGGCGACGCTGACGTCGAGCGGGGTGTGTTCGATGACGCGCTTCTGGGATTCGTTCCAGATGAGAGCGCCGTTGTAGTTGACGGTGGGGGTGGTGAGCTTGAGGGCTTCGTAATAGCCGCGGACGGAGCGCGGTGGGCGGGCGGTGGCGAGCACGACATGGACGCCTTTGGCGATGGCGGCGCGGAGTGCGGTGTGGGTGCGCGGGGTGATGGATTTACGGGAGGTGAGCAGGGTGCCGTCGAGATCGATGGCGACCATGCGGATGGGGTTGCGGCGCGGAGGGAAGGGGCGGCCACCGGGGGAAATGAGGGGGGCGGGGGGGGCGGTGCCGGGGTTGGTCATGGGGGCACGGCAAAAAGTGGAGGCGATGGATCGGCGGGCGCGCGATGATCGCGCGCCGGCCGGAGGAGCCTGGGGCTCAGGCGTAGAGGTGGGGGTAGTTCTTGACGCCCCAGCCTTTGACGCGGCCCTTGGAAGGTTTGCGGCCTTTGTTGGCACGCTTCGAACGCCAGCGCAGGCGGTGGTTATTTCCGGGACGAGCCATGGTGATGCCTTTCGGTAAGTCGAGCGGGGTATGGTAGCAAACGGGGTGGGGCGTGGCAATATATGCGGCGCGGAGAAGTTGGAGGGGTGGAGTTGCTATTCGTAGCGGAGGGCTTCGATGGGGTCGAGTTTGGAAGCGCGGAGGGCGGGGTACCAGCCGAAGAAGACGCCGATGCCGACGGCGAAACCGAGGGAGAGGGCGACGCTGCCGGGGGTGACGACGAGGGTGATGGTGGACTGGGCGGCGGAGATGGCGCGGGCGGTGAGCCAGCCGAAGCTGACCCCCAGGAGTCCGCCAAGTCCAGACATGACGACGGCCTCGATGAGGAACTGGCGGAGGATGTCGCGGCGTGTGGCGCCGACGGCCTTGCGGACGCCGATCTCGCGGGTGCGTTCGACGACGGTGACGAGCATGATGTTCATGACGCCGATCCCCCCCACCAGGAGCGAGATGCCGGCGATGCCGCCCAGGAGCAGGGAGAGAATGGTGCTGATGGTGCCGGTGGCGTTGAGGATTTCGGCCATATTGCGGACGTTGAAATCGTTGTCGGCATCATCGGCGAGGTGGTGTCGCTTGCGGAGGAGGAGGGTGACCTTGGTTTGGAGGTTGTCGAGCTCGGACTGGTTGCGGGCGCTCAGGTCGACCTCGGCGAGGTAATCGACGCCGAGGATCTGGGTCATGGCGGTGGTGAAGGGGACGATGATCTGGTCGTCGGGGTTGAACCAGCCCTGGTCTCCCTTGGCCTGAAGGACGCCGACGACGAGGTATTGGACGCCCTTGACGTCGATGGGCTGGCCGGGGGCGTTGAGGTAATCGTCGCCGAAGAGGTTTTTGGCGGTGGTGGGACCGAGGACTGCGACGCGGGCGTTGGAATCGCAGTCGGCGTCGGTGAGGGGACGTCCGCGGTCGATCAGGAAATCACGGATGGCGAAGTAGGTGGGTGCGGTGCCCAGGAGGCTGGTGTGGGTATTTTTGTTGCCGAACTTGGCCTGGACGGAGCCGCGGACGACGGGTGCGACGCGAGCGACTTCGGGGATGGTGAGCATGGCGTAGGCGTCATCGACCTTGAGGTTCTGCTGAGAGCCGGTGATGACGCCGCCGGTGCCGCGCTGTCCGGGGGTGACCATGACGACGTTGGTGCCGAGGGAGGATATCTGGTCGACGATTTTCTTTTGAGCGCCGACGGCGAGGGAGAGCGCGGAGATGACGGACCAGACGCCGATGATGATGCCGAGCATGGCCAGGAGGGAGCGCAGCTTGTTGGCCATGAGGCTGCGGAGGGAGACGACGATGATGGTGTAGAGCATCATGGGAAGGACAAAAGGCGAAAGACGAAAGACAAAAGACGAAAGGGGGGAGGGAGGTTAGCGGGGCGGTGGGCCGTTGGGGTTACTCTTCCAGCGGGTGGGCAGTTCGGCGGTGGTCAGGAGGAGGTGATCGCCTTCTGAGACGCCGGAGAGGACCTGAGCGTCCTGGGTGCCTTCGAGGCCGAGGGTCACTTCTTTGCGCTGGCCGGTGGTGGTGGTGACGAAGGCTTTTGCGCCTTCGCGGTCGATGGCCATTTCGGGCACTTCGAGAACGTCGGCGGCGCTGGCTTCGATGATGGTGACGGTGCCGGTCATCTCGGGCTGGAGGAGGTCCTTGTGATCGTCGAGGACTTCGACCTTGACCTCAAAGGTAACGACGTTGGAGGTGTTGACGCCCTTGGTGGCCTTGCGGACGACCTTGCCGGTGAAGGCGCGGTTGGGAAAGCTGGCGACCTTGATGCGAGCGGCCTGGCCGACTTCGACCTGGCCGATGTCGCTTTCGTCGACGGTGGCGGTCATGAAGATGTGGGAGAGGTCGGAGAGGGTCATGATGGTGGTTCCGCCGGAGAAGCCGCTCATGCCGGAGGCGACGATGGTGCCCTTCTGGACGGAGAGGGCGGAGACGGTTCCGTCGATGGGGGACATGACCTTGGTGTAACCGAGCTGCTGCTGGGCGTTTTTGAGGCTGATCTGGCTGGATTCGAGCTGGGCCTGGGCCATTTTGACGTCCTGGTCTTTGAACTGGAGGTCGATTTCCTGTTGCTTGAGCTGTTCGATGGCGATTTCGGCCTGTCGCTGGGCGGCCTGGGCCTGGGCGAGGGTGGTCTGCTGGGTTTCCAGGTCTTCTTTCGAGGAGAGGTTTTTGTCGAAGAGTTCCTGCTGCCGGGTGGTCTTGAACTGTTCGTTGTCGGCCTTGACCTTGGCGGAGGCGAGGTTGGCTTGATCGAGCTCGCGCGTGGTGGTGAGGTTCTCGCGGGCTTCATCGAGCGTGTAACGGGCCTGGGCGAGCTTGGCGTCGGCGACTTCCACGGCGACCTGGGCGGCATCGACGGCAAGCTGTTCGTCGGTGGGATCGAGCTGGCAGAGCAGATCGCCCTTTTTGACCTTGTCGCTGATGTCGAAGGGCAGGGTGATGATTTCGCCGCTGGCGCGGCACTTGATGTCGACTTCGAGGTTGGCGACGACTTTGCCGGCGGACTCGACGGATTTTTCGACCGTGCCGCGTTTGACCACGGCGGTTTCGGCGGGATCGATGGCGGCTTTGCTGGCGGCGGCCATGCGGTGGAGCCAGCCGATCGCCAGCAACCCCACGATGACCGCGATCACGAGGATCGAAAGCACCGGCACCCAGGCCCGGGCGGCACGGCGGCAGGCGGGTGAGCGGGCGGAGCGGCGGGGGCTGTGCATGCGGCGGCCTCTAAGCGAGCAAAAGCGAACCCGGACCCGGCTGGGCGGATTCGACCTGATGGACATCAAAGCGTCCCTCTATGGTAGGCGAAAGGAGGGGCGGACCCCAAGCGTGGCGGGGGGTTCAGGGTTTCGGAGGGCCGGACGGACCGATGGAGGGCGGCGGTGCAGTTCCGGGGCCGGTGCTGGGGCCCGTGCTGGGGACGGATTTGGGTCCGAGATAGGCGGAGGGGCCGATGAGGTCCGGCGTGCGCAGGTTCAGGGTGTGGACAACATGGCCTTCCCACTGCTGGAGAGTGATGTCGTAGATGACGGGGGTGTCGGGGGGCAGTTTGCCGGGGATGCCTTTGTCTCCGAAGGCGAGGTTGGGGGGGATCCACCAGCGTTTTCTGCCGTCGCGTTGCATGTTGTAGACGGCGATATTGAGGCCTTCGGGGACGGAATTAGAGCCGAGGCGGAAGTGGTAGGGCCGGCCCTGGGGGTTCTGGTCGAACTGTTCGCCGGTGGCGGCGTTGTAGGCTTTGAAGAAGATGTAAACGGTCTGGCCCGGGGCGGGTTCGAGGGAGGCGCCGTTTTTGATGTTCTGGTAGGCGATACCGTTGGGGTACTTGGCCCAAAGCTGTCCATCGGGCATTTTGGTGACGATGCCGTTGCCTTCGAGGGGCGGGATCGGCCCGATGTCCGCGTCGGAGGGTTCGGTGAGCGCGGGAAGGGTGGTGGAGGAGGGCAGGGTGGTGGCTTCGGCGAGCGCGCCCGGGACGGTGGCGGCCTGGGTTGCGCTGGCGGGGAGGGGCAGCGGGGCGGACCCCGACCCGCCACAGCCGGCGATCAGGCAGGGGAGGGCGGCAAGGAGGGTGACGGGGAGGGCGGGGCGGAAGAGAGCGCCGTGCCATGCGCGCATGGAAGAGACTCCTGAGCAGACGATTCCGGGTGGATTACTGTAACCGGAAGATATCGACCTGGTCCTCTCCGCGCGCGGATTTGGACGCGGCGCCGGCGGGAGCGGACCGATCGGGGACTGGCCCTTCTATACCATAGAACGTCCACGGGTCAGGAAGGTTCGGAGTGAATTTGCGTAAAGCGTCGGCGGCGCGGTGATCGCCGTCGGAAGCGTGGATGGGGTCGTTGGTGATGTAGAAGATGCCGGCGTTGGGAGGGATGTAAACGGGCTCCTGGGGGAGAAAGAGCCATTTTTCGGGGCGGAGCCAGTAGACATGGTTGGGGGCGGGGTTGGCGGCGGGAGGGGCGGCGGGGTTGGAGGAGGCGGGCTGGGTGGCGGGGATGAGAAGGGGCTCCTGGGTGCGGCTGGTGAAGTAAAGCTGGACGTTGGGCAGGGGGGAAAGGTAGACCCAGGCGGCGTCGGCGGGCAGGCCCCAGGCGGTATCGGTGATCACCACGATGGGGGCGTTGGATTCGCGGGCGACACGTTGGAGGGCGTGGATGGCGCCCATGGTGGCTTGGCCGGAGGTCCAGCCGGTGAGGTACTGGTAGCGGTCGCGCGGGGTGAGGGTTTGGGAGGTCCAGGAATTGATCTGGCGGCCGACGTCGCGGAAGGGCAGGATGAGCAGGCCGATCAGGAGGAGGGGGGTGAGCGTCCAGCCGGCGGGGGCGGCGGCGCGGGGGAGGGAGAAGGCCAGCGAGAGGAGGTCGGCGACGAGCCATGCGGCGGGGATCAGGAGCAGGACTGCGCCGGCGAGGATGTAGCGGGAATAGACGACGTTGCCCAGGAAGATGATGGGCCCGAGCATGAGGAAGAGCCACAGCAGGAGCAGGCCGAGGAGGGGCCACTGGCCGCGGATGGCGAGCCAGAGGAGACCGAGCAGGCCGGCGATGTAGAGCGGGGGCGTGAGGTAGAGCCAGAGCCATCCGGGGGAAGTGCGGCCGCGGGCATCGGTGGAGGCGGGCAGGAAGATGTGGGCGGCGTTGCGCTGGGCGATGGCCAGGTGGTTGTCGGCCTGGCTGAATTGGTCCTGATAGAGGATGCGCTGGCGAACGATGTTCCAGGCGCTGACGGTGACGGCGGGCGGGGCTTCGGCCCGGGCGTCGTGAACGTATTGGGGAAGCTGGGCGACGAGATAGGGGCACCAGATCGCGGCGGCGAGGAGAGCGGCGAGAAGGAACTGGAGCAGCGGGCGCAGGAGATGACGCGGGGCGGGGGCGCGAAAGGCATGGAGCCCGGCGGCGGCGACGGGAAGAGCCCAGAGGGTGTAACTGAGGCCCTGGCGGGTGAGCATGGCCAGGCCCATCACGATGCCCAGGAGGGAAACCGGGAGCCAACCGCGGCGAGCGGCGTGGGGAAAGTTCGCGAAAGTGAGCCGGGCCCACGCGAAGGCGGTCCAGGCGGCGAGGAACATCTGGGCGACGAAGAGAGCGTCGGCAGTGGCGAGGCGCTGGTAGAAGGCCAGGAAGGGGCAGAAGATCAGGAAGATGGCGGCAATGGCGCCGGCGGCGCGGCCGGAGGAAGGCGTGCCCAGGCGGTTGGTGCGGCGGAGATGTCCGAGTTCGGCGCAGGCGCCCATGGCGGCGGGGATGGTGATGGCGGCGGCGGCGATGGACAGGGCGCGGGCGGCGGCGAGGGGATCGGTCGCCCAGTTGAAGACCGTGGCGATCAGCCAGAAATGCAGCGGGGGCTTGGGATCGGCGAGGCTGACCCAGGGATGGCCCTGCCGGATCAACTGTGCCCAGCGGAGATAGATGGCCTCATCGCCGAAGATCGGCAGGGCCATGAGGTTCTGCATGCGAATCAGCAGGCAGATCAGCGCGAGGAGGATGGCCAGGATGACCGTGGCGCCCGGCGCGGCAGCGGGGGGCGAGTTTTCGCCGGCTTCACGGCGGAAGCGGGCTTCGGCGCCGGGCTCGGGGTAGGAAGGACTCATAGAGGAGGGATCATAGCGGGGCGGAGCGGCGGGGTCGGCGCGCGGGAGGCGGGAAAATGCCGATTGGGGGGCTCACCTTTGCATGCTAGGATGGTCCGATGAAAGGGTCTGCGTCGCGATCTGCCCCGGGTTGCGACAGGGATGGAGCATCACGAGGTATGGATCCGGCGAGTGTGTCAGCGACCGACCCCAGCGCGGGGCTGTTGCCATTGCTGCTGCTGCTAGGGGTGGGGGCGACGGTGCTGGTCTACATTATTGCGGCGGACAAGAAGCGCTACCTGGCGCGGTACGATCTTGCGGGGTGGCGGGAGACTTCGTATTTGCGGTCATTGCCGAATTTTTTGCAGGCGGTGCACGATGCGCGTTTTCCGCTGCCCTGGCCGGGGCGTTTGAACGCGGTGGCGGCGTCGCTGTTTCGCTTTCGGATGAGGCCGATTTTAAAGGCGCGGCCGGCGTTGGCGCGGCGGCGTTTTTTGCAGCACCACCTGGCGTTCCAGGGACTGATTGAGATTCACCGGCCGTTCATCGACGATGCGCTGCTGGCGGAGCACTTGCGCATCGCGGCGATGGCGCTGCGGGAGATGGAGGACACGGCCGACCGGGACCGTCTGCTGGCGTTTTGCGAACAGGCGAAGGCCCAACGGGCGGCGTTCGCGGAATCGCTGTGCGGGTACGATCGGCAGCTTCTGGCGGCGCTGCGTCGCCGGGGATTTTTCGCGACGCTGCGGATCGCGCATGCGATTTTCCAGGAGCATGGCTTTTCGCTGATGGCCGAGCTTTCGGCGCTGCGGCGCTTCGAAACCCTGGCGCCGGCGGAGATGGTGCAGGAGCTGCCGGCGGTGGGAAAGCTGCCGGGGCGGCGGCGAGGCCGGCGGAAGCTGGAGACCGGCGGTAACTGGTAATTAGTGACTGGTAATTGGTAATTGCCAAACAGGTGTTACCGGGCGTTGGCGGGGCGGGGTTCCGATAAGGCGCCGGGGCGTCGTTCTGACACATCGACATTGACCGATAACGGGGTAAATTGCCCAAATTTTTGCCTGGGGGGGAAATGTATCTGACCTTTTGAGTGCTGTTTTCTGTTGGCCGATGGACTGCGCATTGGCCAGCGCGCTGTACTCAGGAGGTTCGCCTATGGCCACCCGTGGAACTCGCACCCAGGCTACCCGCCAGCTTGTTTTGGAAAATCTGGAATCGCGGCTGAACCTGTCGACGCTCTCGACCCTGGTCCCCGTCACACCCAGCGCCGGCAGCGCGCCCCTCACGCAGGAAGTGAGCACCATGACCAACCGGCTCTACCGGTTGGATTCCTATACGGAGGGGTCCTCCAGCGGGGTGAGCTACGGCGCGGCGTTCAATAATGCCAAGTTCTCCCAGGCGCAGCGGTTCTTCGATCGCTTCCATCAGACTTTCAATAATTTCATCCATCCCGATCCCACGCCCACGCCCACTCCTTCGCCAACGCCCACGCCGATTCCGACGCCGATTCCGACGCCCACGCCCGATCCCACGCCTACCCCCGCGCCCAGCCAGTTCTCCACCGATCCGGTGTCCATCACCCAGACCAACATGGGATCGCTCATGCGCCTCACGATCACGGGAACCGCGGGGAACGATTCCATTCTGGTGACGCAATCCGGGGGAACGCTGATCATCACGGCGAACGGCCACGTGAACACGGTGTCGGGGAACTTCGGCGAACTGGCGGTCTATGGCCTGGGTGGGGACGACACGCTGGATGTTGCGGGGTCGGTGCAGGTGCAGTCGCTGATTTACGGCGGCGCGGGCAGCAACCTGCTGACGGCGGCGGGGGCGGCCAAGAGCTACATCGTATCGATCGGCAATACCGGCACGGACGTGCTGACGGGCAACGGCGTGAACACGTCGTTCTGGGCGGATACGGGCGACGTGGTCAACGCGTCGGCGGCGGAAATTTCGCTGGGCGGCGTGCATAAGGTGGCGTCGTTCTATCAACCTTTCACCACCAACCCAGCCAGCGCGAACTATATATCCACAGCGCTCAACGGACAGAATCTGCCCGACCCGACGGATGCGGGAACGACGGTGCGCCTCTCGAACCGGACGTTGTTCGGGACGGGTCCGCAGATGACGGATGTGAATCAGGGGCAGGTGGGCGATTGCTATTTCCTGGCCTCGATCCAGGCGTTCGCCTACAAGGTGCCCGGGCGGCTGGAAAACATGGCCGTGGACCTGGGCGATGGCACGTATGCGGTGCAGTTTGTGCGCGGCGGGGTGACCTCGTACGTGCGTGTGGATGCGGACTTCTCGTCCGCGCCCTGGGGCGGCGAATATTACGCGCACACGACCGGCAACGGACCGATCTGGGCGATGGTGATGGAAAAAGCCTATGCGTTCTATCGCACCGGGCAGAATACCTACGCGTCGCTGAATTCCGGCTGGACGGGGTCGGCCTACTCCGACCTGGGCGTGACCAACACCACTTTCTCGACCTGGGGCAACCAGCTGAATCTCTACAACACGCTGCTGAACGCCACGGCGAACCACGCGGTAACGATCATCACCAACAGCACGATCTCCGGCGGCGCCTCGCTCATCGGCAGCCACGCCTATACCGTGGTGAACGTGTATACCGACACCAACGGCGTGGAGTGGGCGACGCTGCGGAATCCGTGGGGCATGGATGGCATCGGCAACGACGGCAACACCGCCGACGGCCTGGTGCGGATCACGCTGGCGAACATCCAGCTCGATTGCTCGGCGGGAACGATCTCCGTGTAACCATAGATAGCCACGAAAGACACGAAACACACGAAGCAGGACGGGGGTCGTCCACAACTTTGCACAAAGGCGCACATATTGGGCTGGTGAGCGCAGCGCGTGCTTCCAGACAATAAAATCTAAGTATCTAAAAATGTCATGTCTGAGGGCAAGGCACGATGCCCACAGCGCATTTGTGACGATTTGTGCCGATTTGTGGACGGGTTCGTCGGCGTTTCGTGTGTTTCGTGCTTTTCGTGGCCATTGACGGCGGCGTCACGTTTTGATGACGGCGTGCCGGTGGAAGGTCTGTTCGAACATGTCGGTCTTGTGGCGGGCGGCCCAGAGTTCGAGGGCGGGGTCGTGCTGGGCGCGGATGCGGATGGTGACGCTGGCGGCGGTGGTGCGGGTGGCGAGCGATTGGACGTTGGCGTAGTGGCCGCGATCGAGGCCGTCGGCGATGCGGAGGAGTGAGGCGAGCTTGCGGACGAGGAGCTGGGAGGAGGGATCAAGGGCCTGGAAATCGGGGTGGGATTTTTTGGGGGGAGACTTGCGGTGATAGCGGGCGATGTTGGCGAGCAGGTCGAGTTCGTGCGGGGAGAAGCCTTCGAGGTCGCCGTTTTTGATGAGGTAGGCGGAGTGCTTGTGGTGGCCGGAGTGGCCGATGTGCCAGCCGATATCGTGGAGGATGGCGGCGAATTCCAGCAGCTCGCGTTCGGGTCGTGAAAGGCCGTGGAGCTTCTGCAGGGAGTCGAAGAGCTGGAGCGAGAGGGCGGCGACGTGGCTGGCGTGCTTTTCGTCGAAGTTGCAGCGGCGGCCGAGCTCGAAGACGGAGCGCCGGCGGGGGTCGGGGTATTGCACCGAGAGCTTGATTTTGGGCCAATGGGTGTGCATGTAATCGATGATCATGCCTTCGCGCAGGGCGCGGTCGCAGACATCGATGTGGGTGAAAGGCAGCTTATCGAAGAGGTGATCGAGGACGGCGGCGCCGGCGGGGATTTGCGCGGCGCGATCGGGATCGAGTCCGGGCAGGCGGCGGCGTTCCTTGAGGGGGAGCTTGCGGAGCTGCTTGTAGAGGGCGTCGAAATCGTCGCGGGCCATGTGGGTGAGCAGGCGGTGGCGGGCGGCGGATTCGCCGTGGCGGAGTGCGGCCATGGCGGCGAGATTCTCGAGAGTGCCGGAGGTGCCGATGAGGCGGCGCGGGGCGAGTTCGCGGATCTGCTGGAGGGTGGGCTTGAGGGATTTTTTGATGTGGGACTCGAGGGCGGCGAGGTCTTTGTTGGAGACGGGATCGGAGTGAAGGAACTGCTGGGCGAGGCGGGAGGCGCCCAGGGGCTGGGAATCGAGCAGGAGCGGGCGCTCGTTGGTGGCGACGATGAGTTCGGCCGATCCGCCGCCGATGTCCAGGATCAGCGAGCAGCCGCGCGAATCGCGTGCCGGGTGATCGTCATGGATGTCTACGTGGTTGTTCAGATCGATGGCGGAGCGCACGGCGAGGTAAATCAGGTGGGCTTCTTCGCGGGCGGAGATGACCTGCACGGGCAGCTTGAGGCGCTGGCGGGCGAGATCGACGAAATCGCCGCCGTTGGAAGATTCGCGCACGGCGGAGGTGGCGTAGGCGAGCAGGACGTCGGCATCGAGACCTTTGGCGATTTTCTGATAACGGGTGAGGGCGTCGAGGGTGTAATGGATGGCCCTGGAGGTGAGGCGCCGCTTGACGAGGGCGCCGTCGCCCAGGTGCGTGGGGTCTTTGTCGGAGGAGAGTGTTTTGAAGGCGAGGTTGGGGGTGACTTCGACGACGATCATGTGGAGGGAGTTGGTGCCGATGTCGATGGCGGCGATGCGCAGGCCGTGGGGTGTGGCGGGGATCCTGGATTTTCCGTTTTCGGGCCTGGGCTCCACGGTCCGATGGCCGCCGCGAAGACGAGCGGTGGAGAGACGTGGTGGCGTGCGCTTCATGCAGGGGATTATGGAGAGGTGGAAGCGGGGCGTCTATCGTCTGCGCCGGCAAAGCAGCATCGGGGCGGCCAGGCCGAGAAAGGCGAGGGAGGCGGGTTCGGGGACGGGAAGGACGGTGAAATGGGGGGAGGCGTTGAGATCGTCGGGGTCCAGCGGCGGAGCGATGAAGAGGGTGCCGTTGACCTCAATGGTGCCGGAGAAGGCCGTATCGACGGGGAGCCGCAGGGTGATTCCGGGGTCGATGATGACGGTGCCGGTGCCGGTGAGGGTGGGATCGTCGGAGGTGGAAAAATCGTAGTTGTCGGCGAATTCAAGGATGGCATTGGAGTCGACGGCGAAGGTGGCGGGCGAGGCGGGATCCTGCGCGGCGGCGAGGACGAACCTGGCGTTGTCGACGCTGATCGAGCCGGCGAAGGCGGAGAGGGCGTTGGCGTGGAAGGTGGCGCCGGTGATGCCGGTGTCGCCCTGAAGCAGGAGGGCGTGCGGGGCATCTTCGGACAGGGTATCGAGGTTGATGGGTAAGGAGCGGCTGATGAGGGAGGTATCGGCGGTGACGTGAAGATTGGTGATGTGGAAGGTGGAGGCGCCGACGATCACGTGGAGGGGAGCGCCGAGGTTGATGGTGTCCAGGGTGAGGCGCGGGCCGGGGCTGGTGGAGTTCACGTTGGCGAAGAGGACGGAATGATCGGTGAGGGTGCTTTCGCCAGTAACGGTGATGGCGTTGTTATAGACGACCGTGGCCGGTGGGCTGGAGGCGGAACTGAGAAAGAGGAAGGCGTGATCGAGGGTGAGGGAAGCGTTGGCGAGGGAGGCGGGGGAATTGACGCCGAGGGCGGCGTACTGGACGGTGACGTTGCCGAGGGAGTTGTTGCCGGAGAGGAAGAGGGGGCCATGGCCGGTGGCGGCGTTGAGATCGGTGGTGCCGATGGTGAGCGGGCCGGTGGCGATGATGGGGTTGGAGATGGAGGAGAAGGGGGTGTTGAAAGAGAGTTTGGTGTAGTCGCCGGGGGCAAGGAGGGTTTCGCCGGCCTCGCCGATGTGGAGGGTGCCGGCGCCGGAGAAAGCGTTGGACGTGGTGAAAATGGGGGAGGCGAATTGGAGAGTGCCGCCGTTGAGGAAGAGATCGTCAGACTGCGTGAGGGAGGCTTGCACGATGTAGGTGGCGGCGGGGTTGAGGGAGTGGAGGTTTTGAATATTGCTGGCCCCGAGGGAAATGGCGTCGCCGGGCTGGGTGAAGCTGGGGGTGAGCTGTGGGCCGGCGAAGGCGTCCGGGCTGCCGATGATAAAGGCGATAGGCCCGTTGTCGCGGGAGATGACGCCCGAGCCCTGGAGGCCGCCGGAGAAATCCCCAGTGAAGCTGAGAGTGGAACCTCCATCGAGGGTGAGAGGAGCGTTGACGGCGCGCGCGGAGCCATCCATGAACACGAGAGTTCCGCCGGCGGCGACATCGAGGGGCACGGGGCTGGTGCCGTTGGCGCCGCCGAGGACATTGTTGGCGTTGAGGCTGAGCGTTGCGCCGGAGGCGACGGTGAAGGCGGAGGCGCCGGAGAAATCGTGCTGCACGGAATCATTGAAGATGTTGCCGGCGCCCACCAACGTGACGTGGACGGGGGAGGCAGCGAGGATGTCGGCATCCAGGGCGACCGAGAGAAAGGAGACGTCCGAGGTGGCATTGATGGCGCCAACGGTGACGCCGGTGACGCCGGCCCAGGGAGTTCCGGCGCCGACGGTGATGGAGACGGGCTGGAAGGTGTTGATGCCGAGGAAGAGGTCGGCGTTCGTGCCGAGGTTGTGGATGGTCGGCAGGGTGCCGTCGGAAAAGATGGAGGAGCCGGCGGGGAGGTCGATGTTGGTGCCGCGGGTGAGCAGGGGGAAAACCTGGGCACCGCCGTAGAGCAGTCCGTTGGCGGTGAGGGTGAAGGTATCTCCGCCGAGGTCGGTGATGGTGGACGCGAAGTTGATGGTGTTGGCGGTGATGTGGTGGCCGTTGGCGGCGGCGTTGGCGTTGTAGTAGACGGTGCCGGTGGCGGAATTCGCGGAGGGGGCGATGTCGCTGTTGGCGGCGGCGGTGGCGTTGAGGAAAAGCACGCCATCGTTGGTCACCGGGCCGGTGGACAGCGCGCCGGTGGCGGCGGCGACCGCGTCGCCGGTCCCCTGGATGGTGGTGCCGCCGGTGAACGTGTTGGCGGTATCGAGGGTGAGGGTGTTGACGATCTGCGTGATCGACCCGGCGCCCGAGACGTTGCGAAGGGTGAAATTGTCGAACACGGAAAGCGCCCCGCCGACGGAGATGGAGTCGAAAGTGACGGCGTTGAGCGAGATCAGCTCGACGGGGCCGGTGGTGGTCAGCGAGGGGAGGTCGAAGCTGTAACCCGTCTCGCTGCCGGGCCCCTCGAACTCGACCATCCCGGCGGTGGCGCTCTGGCTGTTGACGACGATCGGATTGGCCAACGAAGCGGTGGCGTCCTTGACGCCGGGTAGATGGAGCGTTACCTGCTGCACCACGGACCCATTGAATTCAAAATCGAGCGGACCGTTGCCCATCGCGGCGGCCGACGCCGCGGTGAAATCGACGCCGGTGGAGACGGGAGCGAAGGTGATGCCGTTGGGCAGCGAGTCGGTCCCACTGAGGAGGATGGTTCCGTTCTGCAGGAGGAGGCTGGGGGCGGAAATGTTGCCGTTGAGAGTGAGGTGGGCGTTAACGGCGAGGGGGGCATCGCTGGAAATATTGCCGTTGATGGTGACGTTGGCGGTGGATTGGATGTAGGGGCTGGCCCCGGTGAAGGAGAGGGAGGAGGCGGGATCGATGGTGAGAGTGTTGCCGGAGGAGCCGGGCGGCATGAAGGAAAGGCCGTTGAGAACCCACGAAGCGCGAGCCGCATCGGCCGTGGCGTTGAGGGGAGCGGAAGCGGGCGCGAGGAGGATTCGGGTGGCGGGATCGTTCGGAGGAACGAGGTTGTTGAGCCAGTTGGCGGGGTCGGACCAATTGCCGGCGCCGGTGAAGGTGTAGGTATCCGCAAGGGCGGCATGGCTGGAGAGCGTCGCTGCCGCGAGCGCCAAGAGGAGACTTCGCCTGGACATGATGATCCTTCCCGACCAGATGGGGCAGACAAACGAACCCATTCTAACGAAACGGCCGGGGAGATGTGAGGAAAAATTAAGAATCGCCAATCGGAACGCAAACAATCACGCTGGCCGGGTCGGGCGCGCCCGCCTTCGCAACAGCACGGCGCCGCCGAGACCGAGCATCGCAAGACACGCCGGCTCGGGCACGGCTGCCACGTGCAGGATCACCGAGCCCGGAGTGCCCGTGTCGAGCGCGTAAACCAGCGACGGATCCGTCGGGAGATCAAGGCCATTATCCGTGAGGCTGCCGGTGTAGGTGAAAAGGGTGTAATCGCCGGGCCCGAAGGAAGCGCCGGGTTGGAGGGACAGCGACCCGTCAAGGATGAGATTGCCCTGCACGTTGATCGAGGTGTCGGAGGAGTCGCCGGGACTGTTGAGGGCGAATTCCAGGGTTGTGTCGGAGGAGAGCGTCAGGTCGCTCGTGGACGCCGGTCCGGGCAGGTAGTTGCCCAGGGCGGCATCCTTGAACACCAGCGGACGATCGATCGGGGAAGCGGACGCAAAGGAACTTCCGTTGGTGAGGATGATCGGATTCGAAGATGCGGCGACCGATCCCCCCAGATACAGGAAAGCCGCATCCAGGACGATCGGCCCGGTGTCGGCGGTGGGGCCGGTAACGTCAAATTCGGAGATACCGCGCGTGCCCTGGAAAGTGAGGGTATGAGGCGACGTGTCGGCATCAATTGCGCCGATGGTGATCGGTAAAGAGTTCGATGACAGCGTGGCGTCGGCAGTGGGCGTGAGTGAATTCATCGTCACCTCAACCGATCGCGGGTTCACTTGCAGCGCGGCTCCCAGGCGGATATCGCCGACGGCAAGCGTGGAAGCGGTGGGTTGGGCGAAAGCAGAATCGACGATCGATTGAGTGGCGTCTGAGAGGATGCTGTCGCCGATGACGTTGATCGAATTGGCATAGACCGCCGTCCTCCCCGGGAAGGCTGGGGCGAGCGGGTACAGCTCGAGGAAGCCGTGATCCAGCGTGATAGGAGTAGTTCCTAACACGGAGGGGGATGCAAGCGCCAGGCCGCCGTAGCTCACGGTGGCCGCGGGCAAGGCGCTGGGGGTGGTAAGGGCGATAATTCCGGACGAACTGGCGAAGAAATTCGTAGCGCTGGGGTCCAACGTTCCAAAGGTTACCGGCCCGGAAGACACAATGGGGATGTCGATAACGGCGTTCGCACTTCTTCCAAGCAGAAGGTCGGAGTAGAGAGACTGGGTTTGGATCATCGCGCCCTGGTTGCCGATGCGAATGGTGTTGTCGCCGGAAGGCGCCGCGACGAGGGAGGCGTTTTCATCCAGCCGCAATGTTCCCCCGTTGAGATTGAATCCGGCGCTTTGAGTGGAGAAAGGCATCGGAACAACATACGTGGCGGCGGGATTGAGGGAGGGAAGCATGGCCCAATCCGTGACGCCCAGGATCACGGTGTCGGCGGAGGTGATGATCGATGGGGTCAATTGGCTGCCGCTGAATGCCGCCGCATTTTCAATTGCGAAGGTCACGCCGCCCGGATCGCGAGAGATCACGCCGGAGCCGGTGAGTCCGGGCGCGTTGATCGCCAAAATTGAACCGGCGTGCAGGGTGAGATTGCCATTGATCGCCTGGCTGTTGTTGATCGTAAGATTACCGGCCGATTCGACGCTGAGCGGTACGGGCGAAGAGCCATTGCCGCCGCCCAGGGCGTTGGCGGATTGAAGCAGGAGATTGCCGGTGACATCAAAAGAAGCCACGCCGGAGTAGTCGCTCAAGGGGCTTTTGAGCACCGCGCCGTTCCCGGTGACGACCACCGGGGTTGAGGCGAGGATATTAAAGGAACCGGCAGATCCATCGCCCAGCGTTCCCCCCGACAGGGAGAAATTCGACAGGGCCGTGACGGTTCCGACGTAGGAGCCGCCGCGTCCGCCGGCGATGCCGCCCCACGGGGTGCCTGCGCCGATGTTGACGTTGAAGGGGGAGGTGGTGTGCAGGGCGAGGATCAGGTCGGCGTCGGTGCCGAGATTATTGATGGTGGGCAATACACCGTCGGTGTTTTCAATTTGCGTTCCCGGACCGATGGTGATGTTGGCGTTGCGCGTGAGCAGGGCGAGCGCGGTGGAGTTGCCGGAGAGATATTCCGTGTGGGCCAGATTGAAAGTGTCGCCGCCCAGCGACGTGACGGCGGAACCGAAGCTGAGTCCCACGGCCGAGATCAAATGTCCACCTGCGGCGCCGTTGGCGTTGTATTGAACGGTGGCCAGGGAAGCGTCGATGTCCGAATTCGCCGCGGCGCTCGCGTTGAGGACCAGGGTCGATGCAGCTCCGATCTGATAAGGCCCGGCACCAAGCGAACCGGTCGCGTTCGCGATAAGGGTGGTGAAGCCCCCGGTGGTGATGCCCCCAGTAAAAGAGTTCGCGGTTTGCAGAATCACCGCGCTTTTGGGCGCGAACGCGCTATTGGTCACGGTAAGTCCGCCCGCTCCGGAGACGTTGGACAGCGTGAAGTTGCCTTCCAGGGTCGCATTGCCGTTGAGCGCGACCGCATTGAAGGTCATACCCACAGAGCTGGGAACGCCATTGCTTTCAAACGAGATCTTCGCGGGACCGGCAACGGACAGCGATGGGAAAATGAACTGGTAAGGATTCGCATAGGAGGACGCCGTGAACCGGGCCATCGCGGTCGTACCCGCTTCGGCGGTGACGTTGATGGGCGCGCTGAAGGTCTGGGAACTTCCGCTGCCGGTCGTAAGCTGGACGTAGGCGTTTCCGCCGTTTTTGGCCAGCGTGATGTTGAGCGGTCCGTCGCCCAGGGCATTGGACGATGCAATGCCGAGCCTCGCCCCGGAGAAACCGGACGCATCGACGGTGACGCCGTCGGTCAAGGTATTGTTCCCGGACAGCAGGAAGTTGCCGCTGGTGATGAGCAAACCGGGAGCGTTGACGTCAGCGGAAATAGTGGTGGCGGATGTGGCGGAGGTTCCCGTGAGCGTGAGTTGGGAGCTGCTGGAAATGTTTCCGCTGATGCTGGTGGCAAAGGCGGAAGCGGCGTTGATAAAGGGATTGCTCCCGACGAATGCCAGGGAACTCCCCGGAGCGGTGGCGATGCTCGACGAGTTGTTACTCGACCGGTTCAGCGTCAGGCTGTTGATCTGCCAGGAGTTGCGGCTGGCGTCGAGGGTCGAGGTGATTGCCCCGCTGCCGGTGGGGGTGAAAATCACCGCCGTGGCGGGGTCATTCGGCGGGACGAGCTGGCTCTTCCAGTTGTTCGGGTCAGACCAGTTGCCGTTGCCCGTGTAGGTGAAGGTGTCGGCGAACAGGGGGCCGGCGGAGAGGCCGGCGACCGCCAGGGCGAGAAAGAGGGCGCGCGCAGACATAAATGATCCTTCCCAAAAAACTCAACGTTGGCGGCCGAGTGGCTGAAGCAACGCTTTGGCTGTGAGAACCCGCTCCCACGTGTTCGATGTCGCCGGTGAGAGACCCCGTCGCCTGCCTGCGTGTGCGGGAAGCGGCGAGGACTCCTGAGTAGATTTACCCGCATTCGAAAGGTTTGCAACTTTTTTCGAAAATCGAGCTTCGCCGAGCGGGCACTCGGCCGGGCGACGGGAGAATGTCCGGCCGAACCACCGAAGTGGATGCCCCTGACCGCCGGCCGGCGGCAACTTATGATGTGGCTATGACCAAAGGCTGGAAAATGTCCCTGGCGACCGTAGGAGTGGCGGCGGGAGCGACCTGCGCGTGGCTCGTGGCTGCCCACAAGGGGGGGATGGGCGCCGGCTCGAACGGGAGCCAGGCGGCGGCCAGCGCGGCGACGGAATCGGCTGAGGCGCGCACGAAAGTTGCAGTCGCGCCGACCACGCGACTTCCCATCGTTCCGACGGCGCCCAGCACCCAGCCGGCCGCCAGTCCCGCCCCCACAGCGCCGGCGCTGCCCCGGGCGCTGCGGCTGGGCGATGAGGTCTTGACGCAGGACCGGTGGATGCGCCGCCTTGCCGCCCGCCATGGCGTGTACGTCACCTACGATGACGGAAATTCCCTCTGGCATTTTAAGGAGCCCGGCCCGCCGGAAAAGCCCATCGAGCGCGGGCCGGAAACCGTCTCGAGTCAGCCGGCAAGCGCCCCGGCCACGCAAGCCTCGACCGAACCGGCGCCGGCCTCCGGAGACCTGCGTCCCGCCGAGGCCTTCGCCCGCGCACTCCAGGCCGGCGCGACGCCCATCCCCGCGGCGAACGTCGCCTGGCCGGATGTGCGCGCCATGGAGCTGGTGGACCCGCTGCAGCGTCTGCAGACCCGCTTTCCGGCGCAGGACGGGCCGCTGGTCCGAACGGTGGGAACGGGGGGGGACGTGCTGGTGACGGTGAACGACCTCGCGCAGGCGGAAGATGGCACGTTTTTCGTCGTATGCACGGAACGCTGGGCCGGCGCCGCGCGTGCCGACGCCAGGGACCTCCCGGGGTTGCAGGTCGATGCAACCGCGGCCGGCGGGATCTCCGTGGGGAAGGTGGCGGAGTTGTCGGCCCCGATGATGCGTCCGGCGATGCGCGTGGCGTTCTACCTGATGGTCCCGGCGGATGCGCCGCGGGTGGGCAAAAAGCTGCGGCTCGAGCTGCGGGTGGCGGGGGTGGCCGCGCCTGTCACGGGCGAGCTGACAGCCGAGGCGATCGACGTCCCCCTGCGCGGCGCGGCGGAGAGCATCGATGATTTTTGCCGCGACTTCGACGGAATCGCCGCCGTGCGGGAAAGCGAGTACGCGCGCGGCCCCGCCGGCCTGGTGGAAAGCCTCCATCCGCCCGGCGATTATCTGCCCGGCGAATTCACCGGCCGCATCCTTACCCAGGTCGCCCTCCGCCACGAAGTGCTGGCCCGTCCCCCAGCCGCATCCCAGACCCGTCCCGCCGCCAAATGATCCGCATGCCCCACCCCCTCGCCATTCCCCCGTTCCCCGCGTCGATTGCGTGGCCGCCACGGCGCGGGTAATTTTGCGGCGCTATCGTCTCGATCGTTAGGCGTGGTTTCCCCTGAGGACTGCATGGCAGAAGACGACGGCACATACGAGCTCAAAGACGACGGCGACATGGCCGAGATCAAGGGGGCGCCGGGAGACGGCTGGGGCAAGGGACCCAAGCCCGGCGATCCCGATTTCGTCCCGCCCGAGGTTGTCATCGAACCGGCGCCCCGGGCACGGGAGGAACCGGCGGAGGAGCCGGCGGCTTCGGGCGCGGTGACGGCCGAGGAAATCGCCGACGTCCAGGACGCCGAGCAGCACAAGGCGATGGGCATCCTGGCGTATGTCTTTTTCGTGATACCGCTGGTCGCCGCGCCCAAGTCGCCGTTCGCGCGCTTCCACGCCAACCAGGGCCTCATCACCTTCATCCTGTGGTGGGCGGCCATCGTGCTGGTCGCGGCCCTTCAGGTGCTTATCTGGCTCAATGGCTGGCTGCTGGCGAATATCGCCCTTTTGATGTATTTCTTTAGCTGCATTTTTCACCTCCTCGGACCCGTCATGCTGATCGCCTGCGCAGCCCTCACGCTCACCGGCATCGTCAACGCGGCCAATGGGGAGAAAAAGCGGCTGCCCATCGTGGGAACCTGGAACCTGCTCAAATAACCACGCCCCCGGCGCCGCGCATCTGATGTCGGTGTCGGCTTCGCTGTGAAAGGACGGCTATGACCACTCCCAGTTCCATGCCTCCGAGCCCCCCGCCGCCGAAGGGGATGTCCAAGTGGGTGATCATCGCGATCGTGGTGTTGCTGATCATCATCGTGGGATGCTGCGGCGGCGTCACCGCATGCTGGCTCGTCGCCAGACGCGCCGCCAAAGCAGCGGCGGATTTGTCCCCTATTTCACGCAACGAAGCCGGCGGCCTGACCATCCGCTCCGGCGGGGGCGAATTCAACATCGGCGCCCTGCCCGCCAACTTCCCGAGCGACATCCCCATTTACACCGGCATGAAGCCGCTGGAATCCGCCATCGACAAGGACGGCAACGGAACCGTCAGCCTGACGGGCAGCGGCGCGCCCAGCGATGTCGCGGACTGGTATCAGGACCACATGAAATCACAGGGCTGGACGCTCACCGACAGTGGAAACGCCGGCGACACGCAGCACCAGGCCTATCGAAAAGCCGGCCGGCAGGCGTCGGTCCTGATCACCGGCAGCGGCAGTGAATCCACCGTCATCATCGGCGTGGGCAAAGGCGATAACACCCCCGGTCCCGGCGCCGCCGCGCCCGAGCAAGCGCCCCAGGAGCCGGCCAATCCACTCGCGGCCGCATCGCCCGGCGACGCCGCCCCGAGGCACGTCGCCGACGCCTCCGGAAAGCCCCTCAAGCTGCCCTCGAATTTCCCCAGCGACCTGCCCGTCTACTCCGGGATGAACTCCACCTTCTCCGCCTCCGACAATCTCTCCGGTGAGGGATCGGTGCTCCTGCAAGGGTCCGCCGACCACCAGACGCTGGTCGATTACTACCGAAAGCAGATGAAAGATGCCGGATGGGAACAGACCGACGACACGGAGGTTGCCGGAGTGTCGCAGATGACCTACACCAAGGATGTTCGGAAAGCGCAGGTGCAGGTGAGCGCGGGGGATAACGGGACGACGATGCTGATGCTGAGCTATTCGAAGAAGTGACCGGGCGGGAGGCGCGCGGGGAACGTGCGATGCCGCCGATTTCTGCGATGATGCCACCCCATGTGGCTCGATGGACATCTCGATCTTTCCTACATCGCCGATCACGGGCGCGATCTGCGTCTCGCGCCCGAAGCCTGCGGCGGAACGCTGCAACCGGCCGGCGTGACGTTTCCCTCCCTGCGCGCGGGCGACGTCCGCGCCGCCGTGGCGACGATCTTCGTGCGCCGGCGAAGAAACGTCGCCGCCGATGACGGCCCCTGGAGTTTTGATACTCCCGAAGAAGCGCACGCGGCGGTGCTGCGGCAACTGGCCATGTACCGACAGTGGCAGGCCGAGGGCTGGCTGCGCATCGGCTCCGTGGAAGCGCCTTCCGCCAATGCCCTGGGCGTGGTGCTGGCGCTCGAGGGTGCCGAGGGATTGCGCTCGCCGGCCGACCTCGCGGCCCTTGCGAAGGCCGGCGTCCGCATGGTGTCGCTCGCCTGGGCCGAAGGATCGCGCTACGCCGGCGGAGATCAGAGCGGCGGGGACGTGACGCCGGCGGGACGCGAGCTCATCGCCGAGATGGATGGCCTGGGCGTCCTACACGATGTCTCGCACCTCAGCGAGCGCGCCTTCTGGACCCTGCTGTCCGAAGCGCGCGGCCCGGTGGTCGCCTCGCACTCCAATTGCCGGGCCCTGCTGCCGGGCCGCAAACATCCCGAACGTCACCTCTCCGACGACCAGATTCGCGCGCTCGCGGCGCATCGGGGCGGGAGCGGCGGCGCCGTAATCGGCATCAATTTGTTCGGGCGTTTCCTGGTGCCAGACGCACAACACGCGGGGAGCGGCGTGCGCGCGACGCTTGCGGACGTCGTCCAACACGTCGAGCACGTGACGCAAATCGCCGGCCGGCGCGACTGCGTCGCCCTGGGCTCCGACGCCGATAGCGGCTTCGGAAGCATCCTGATGCCGACAGGCCTCGAGCGTCCCGAGCACTGGCGCCGCATCGCCGACGCGCTCTCCACCGCCGGCTGGAGCGATCAGGCCGTGGACGGATTCACGCACAAAAACTGGCTTCGCGCACTGGCCGCCGGCGCATCCTCCTGAAGCGCACGTGATGCTATAATGCCCCCATGAACACCATCGTTCTCAAAGAAACCGGTCTGCGCCCCGACCTGCGCCCCGAACTGTATATTGCAGTCGAAGAGGGTCCGGATCGGCTCTCCCTTCATTTCCTTTCTCGCCGCGACTTGCGCCAATGTGCCTTGCGGCCTTCTTAGCGCCTGGCGCGTGGTCGCTCCCGTCCAATTCTTGTGTGAGACCCTGCATCGCCGCGCCTGATCCTCCGGAAAGGTCCCCATGCAAATCCACTTCCACGGCGCCTGCCGCACCGTCACCGGCTCCCAGCACGAAATCCGCACCGGACCCGGCGAGGGCGGCAAACGCATCCTCCTCGACGTCGGCGCCTTCCAGGGACCCCGCGCACTCGCCCGCAAAATCAACACCTCCTTCGATTTCGATCCCCGTACCGTCGATGCCGTCGTCCTCTCCCACGGCCACACCGACCACTGCGGAAATCTCCCCAACCTCGTCCGCCAGGGTTATCGCGGCCCCATCTATTGCACCGCCGCCACCGCCGCCGTCACCGCCCTCATGCTCATGGATGCCGCCAAAATCCAGGAGGAAGACGCCGCCTATCTCAATCAGAAAACCAACAAAACCTGGCAGGGGGAAATCGTCCCCCTCTTCACACGCGAAGATGCCCGGCAAACCATCGAGCAGTTCGTCCCCATCCCCTACCAGCAGGCCCACGAGTTTCACGAAGCCCCCGGCGTCACCGTCGAACTCCGCGACGCGGGCCACGTCGTCGGTTCCGCCGCCGTCCGCCTCACCAACCTCCGCACCGGCAAATGCCTCGTCTTCACCGGCGACGTCGGCCGCCCCAACGCCCCGCTCGTCCAGAACCCCGATCCCTTCCATGAAGCCGATGCCGTCATTTCCGAATGCACCTACGGCGGAAAAACCCACGCCGCCATCGACACCATCCCCGCCATTCTCGCCGGCATCGTCAACGACACCGCCCAGCGCGGCGGCATCCTCATGATCCCCGCCTTCGCCCTCGGCCGCACACAGGCCATGGTCGAAATCCTCCACGAGCTGCGCAACAGCAACCAAATCCCCCACGCATTGCCCATCTTCGTCGATTCACCCCTCGCGCTCCGGCTCACCGACGTCCACCGCCGCTTCCTCCCGCTCCTCGATGAACAGACCCGACAGCTCCTCGAACCCTTCGATTTCCCCAGCCTCACCTACGTCACCACGCCTCAGGAAAGCCGCGAACTCAACGACCGCCGCGGCACCTTCGTCGTCATCGCCGGCAGCGGCATGTGCGAAAGCGGCCGCATCCTCCACCATCTCAAACACCATATCCACGACCCCCGCAGCACCCTGCTCCTCCCCGGATATCAGGCCGCCGACACCCTCGGACGACGTCTCCAGGACGGACAGCGCCGCGTCCCCATCCTCGGAGACTTGATCCCCGTCCGCGCCCGCATCGAAACCCTCCACGGCCTCTCCGCCCACGCCGATGAACACGAACTCACCGCCTATTCACAACCCCTCAAATCCGCCCAGTTCTACCTCGTCCACGGCGAAGTCGCACAAGCCCAAGCCCACGCCGCATCCCTCCAGCAAGCCGGCTTCCCGCCTCCCATCATCGCCACCCGTGGCGACGTCGCCGATATCTGAACATCCAGCTTCCGCGATCCCGCGCTCGGCCGATCACGCCGCCTGCTGAGCAAGCGCAGGTTCACCCGACCGTTCGCTCGCCGCACCCGCCGCGGGAAAAACGCCTCGCTGCAGCATCGCCGCCAGCAATGCGACCGACGCCCACAACGGCAGATTCAACGTGCGCGCGTAATCCGTGCCCAATGGAGAAAACAGCTTCGCCGCATCCGACGTGAACAGAAACAGCACCGCGGCCACGCCCAGCAGAACCAGCGCACGCCGCTGCTGCATGCGCGGTAGCCCCCTATCCGACGCCACCACACCCGCCGCCGCCAACGCGAAAATCAGCGTCACATAGTGCGGCACCCACGTCCACGCCGACGCCCACAGCATGAACACCGTCACCGCCGCGATTTCCGCCACGTACCGCCGCGAACGGAAATCCCCCAATGGCTTGCGCAGCCACCACAGCCCCGTCACCCCCAGCGCCGCCAGCACCCCACGCACGATCCGTTGCGACACCGCCAGCGGAAAGCTCACCACGTTCACATAGTGCTCCACCACCGCCCCCCCCGAACCGGATGCAAACGCCGGGACGTGCGACAAAAACCGCGTGATGAAACTCGCCACCGACTGTCCCTCGAAGACCCGAATCCGCCCCTCCCCGATGTACGGCACCACCATCACCAGCATCCAGTCGCGCAGCCATATCCACTCCTGCCTGAAACCCACGAAACAGCCCGGCAGCAGCCACAAAAACAACGGAAGCCCCGCCACCATCCCCCACACCATCCACCGCCGCCGGCGAACGATCGCGTACGCCAGAAAGATGATCGGCGTCACCTTGATCGCCACCGCCAGCGCGATCAGCAGGCCCCCGCAGAATTGACGCGACCCGCGCGGCGATTGGACCGCCAGCAGGCCCGCCGCCAGCGGCGCGAGCATCAGCAGATTGGTCTGGCCTTCCTGCATGTCGCCAAGCACCGGCCAGAACCAGGCCGCCAGCATCAACAACAGCGGAACCGGCGCCAGCGGCGCATCGGCGTTCCGCAGGATGCGCAGCACGCACGCCAGAATCACCCCCGCGAACGCCACCTTGCATAATGCCCACGGAAGCGGCGCCCACGCCCGCGGCAGCGTCGTGAACGGCGCGAGCAGCAGCATCGCCGGCGGCGGATTGGGAAATCGATCGTTGACGATGTCCGCGCGATGCCGCAGATGCGAGGGAATCTCCACCAGCCACCGGTCGAAATCCGTGGTTTCCACCGCCTCATGCGCCGCAATGTTCTTGAGCACCTTGCGGTGCGCCTGCCACCCCGCCCCCAGCGCCATCGCCACGCCGATGCATACCAGCAGCAGGACGGCGCGCGGCGTCCATCGCGGCGAGGCGGGGTGCGGGGACGCGCTGGCGGTCGGAGGAAGGCTCTGCACGCCGCGCAGTGTAAACTTCTCCAGTGACGCCCAAGTGACGCGAAAATGACAATTCCATCATCTGACATAATGAAATACGCATGAAATCCGCCGCCCCCCCGCCTTCCCCGTCACACATGCCCGCTGCGCGCGCTGCGCTGCCGCGACTCGCTCTCCGTCCCCGATCGCAGCTGCCACAACGGAAGCTGCACTGTGAACGTAGTCCCGCAATGCCGCCGGCTTTCCACCGAAATCCGCCCTCCGTGCGAAATGGCGATGATCTGCGCCAGGCTCAGACCCAGGCCCGTCCCCGCCTGTCCCTGCACGTTGCGCCCACGGAAAAAACGGTCGAACACCCGCGAAACTTCATCCGCCGCGATCCCGCTTCCCGTATCCGATATCGCCACCACCACGTTCCCCTGCCGCCGCTCCCCCGTCACGCGCACCTTCCCTCCCTCCCGCGTGTACTTGAGCGCATTGTCCAGCAGGTTCGAAAAAAGCCGCTGCAACTGATCCCGGTTCCCCGACACCGGCAGCGCATCGACGATCGCCAGCTCCAGCGCGACCGATTTGTCCTCCGCCACCGGCATGAACAGATCGCACGCATCCGCCACCAGCTTCCGCAGGTCCAGCGGCGTCCCCTGCGGACCGGCCGCCGACTCGAACGCGCTCATGTCCAGAATCGTATTGATGATGCCCAGCAGATGATCGATCTGCTCGATGACATCCTGCGCCAGCACCCCCGGCTCGCCAGTTCCGTGAAGCATCTCGAGCTCGCAGCGGGAACGCATCCGCGTGAGCGGGCTCCGCAGCTCGTGCGCCAGCGAATCGTTCGTGTCCCGCAGGTTCCGCAGCAGGATCTCGATCCGCTGCGCCATCACGTTGAAGGTGGTCGCCAGCCGGTCGATTTCATCGCCGCGATGCGTGTTGGGCGCCCGCCGGGTGATGTTCCCGTCCGCTATCGCGGTCGCCGCGTCCGTCACCGCCGAAATCCCCCGCAGATGGTGCCGCGTCACCGCTATCCCGATCGCTCCCGCCGCCAGCCACGTCGCCGCCATCACCGCGAAAATCAGCGACATCGATTGCGACACCAGCACGTAGTCGCTTTCCATCGAGCCCACGATCATCAGCGACATGCCCGGCGACAGGTCCGTCACGATCATTCGCGCCGGTACTTTCCCGCCCGGACCCACTGACATCGGACGCCGCCGCGGCCGGCCCGCAGCCGGCGTCGGAGCGCTCGCCAGAGACCCCGACGCCGTCTCGAACAGCGTATGCCCGCTCCCGTCGAATACCCGAAAATAGACGTCCCGCGAGCCCTCCGCCTGCGATTCCGCCTCCGCTTCCTGCGTCACCGCTCCAAGTCCCTTGAGCTCATAAAAATGGTGGCACTCGTCCGCTTCCGTCGACAGGTACGCGTCCACACGCTGCGACGCCAGGCTCGATACACGCCAATACGAAACCCCGTAACACACCCCCAACGCCACCAGCAGCACCACCGCGTAGTACAGCGTCAGACGCACCGGCAGCGAACGCAGGCACTGCGGCAGCCATAATCGCGGATGCTCAGGCGTCGCTTCGCAGGACATACCCCACTCCACGAACCGTGTGTATCAGCCGCCGCGAGGCGTCGTTGTCCACCTTCTCCCTCAGCCGGCACATGCGCGCTTCCACCACGTTCGTCTGCGGATCGAAATTGTAATCCCACACGTTCTTCACAATCATCATCTTCGATACCACACGCCCCGCGTTGCGCATCAGAAACTCCAGTAACGCAAATTCCCGCGGCTGCAGCTCGATCCGCTGCTGGTTCCGCCGGACTTCCCGCGTGATCCGGTCGATCGACAGCGGGCCCACGGACAAAAACGTCGCCTCCGCCGTCCCCGACGCCCGCCGCAGCATCGACTGCAGCCGCGCTACCAGCTCGGCAAACGCGAACGGCTTCGTCAGGTAGTCATCCCCGCCCGTCTGCAACCCCCGCACCCGGTCATCCACCGTGTGCTTCGCGCTCAAAATCAGCACCGGCGTCATGATCCGCAGCCGCCGCAGCCGTTCGATCAGCCGCAGTCCGTCCAGGTGCGGAAGCATCAGGTCCATCACGATCGCGTCGTACGATTGCCGCGTCGCCGCATCCAGCCCCTCCAGCCCGTCCCGCGCGTGCTCCACCTGAAAACCCGCATGCGCAAGTCCCTCCTGCAGCGAATCGGCGATCTGCGCGTCGTCTTCGACAATGAGAATTCTGGCCATAGCGCTCGCTGCGCCGCGCGAACTCCAGGCAGCGCGAGCGGCGGCGTGCGCGCGGGCTGCTGCCTCAAAAAAGCCTGTCCTGATCGCGCCACTCTAACCCCTCTCTCCCTCAATTCCCAAGCTGCATTGCATATATTGCCAATTTGTCATTTTCCCGCCACGCCGCCGTCACCCTCCACCCCTTAGCATCGCTCCGTCCTTCCATCAGCGCAACCGCCTTCTCGGGAGGTCCCCTCATGCTCTTTCAGCGACGCCCGCCCTCGCGCGCACCTTCGCACGCCCACGCCCCCTGGGCACAACAGTTCGGCGATGAAGTCATGATCGACCACGTGCCCCTCGCCTGGGCCGAAGAACTCCTCAACCATCTCCTCGCCGCCGGATTCGATGGCCGCCGCGGTGGACCCATCGGCACCGAACGCCCCCCCGGCGCCGGCGAAGTCGTCCTCCACGTCCACAACGCCAGCGTCCGCGTCGTCCGCCGCGCCCTCGACGCCTTCCTCCGCTTCCGCAAGGACAAACCGCGCTAAACCTCACCCCAGCGCCTTGCGCCACCGCTTGATCTGCGCCGCAAGCTGCTTCAGCCCCCCGGCCCCTTCCGACCGATACCGCTCAATCACCCGCGCCGCACCCAGCGCCTCATACACATCCTCCCCGATCGCCGGCGACTGCCCCCGCATCTCCTCCAGCGAAAGCTCCCCCAGCCGCTTCAACCCCCGCCGATCGCACAACCCCACCAGGCTCCCCACCACATGATGCGCCGTCCGGAACGGCACCCCCTTCTCCACCAGATACTCCGCCATCACCGTCGCATCGCTGAACCCTTCATCCAGCCGCTCCGCAATGCGCTCCGCCTGCACCGTCGTGTTCAACACGATCGCCGCCGCCATCGTCAAACACGCATCCACCGTGTCATACGCGAAAAACAAATACCGCTTGTCCTCCTGCATGTCCCGGTTGTACGCCAGCGGCTGCCCCTTCATCATCGTCAGCAGCGCCACCAACTGCCCATACACGCCCCCCGTCTTCCCGCGAATCAATTCCAGCATGTCCGGATTCCGCTTCTGCGGCATCATGCTCGACCCCGTCGTAAACGCATCCGCAATCTTCAAAAACCCGAACTCCGTCGACACATACAAAATCCACTGCTCCGCCCACCGCGAAAGATGCATCGCGATCATCGACAGATCGAACGCCAGCTCGCACAGAAAATCCCGGTCCGAAATCGAATCCAGCGAATTCCCCGTGATCCCCTCCATCCCCAACAGCTCCGCCGTCTTCCGCCGATCGATCGGCAACGTCGATCCGCCCACAGCTCCCGCCCCCAGCGGCGAAATGTTGATCCGCTCCAGGCAATCCACCAGCCGGCCCTTGTCCCGCTGCAGCATCTCCACATACGCCAGCATCTCATGCCCCGCCGCGATCGGCTGCGCACGCTGCAAATGCGTGAACGACGGCATCGGCGACGCCCCCTGCTCCGCCGCCATCTTCACGAACGCCCGCTGCAGGTCCGTGATCTTCTCCGCCAGGCCGCCCGCCCCCGCAATCGCCTCCCGGCACCACAACCGAATGTCCAGCGCCACCTGGTCGTTCCGCGAACGCGCCGTGTGCAACCGCCGCCCCGGCTCGCCAATCCGCTCGATCAGCGCCGCCTCCACCGCCATGTGAATGTCTTCCTGCGTCACATCAAAAACAAATTTCCCCGACTCGATATCCGCCAGAATCCCCAGCAGCCCCCCCTTGATCGCCGCCAGATCCTTCTTCGAGAGCAGCCCCACCGATTGCAGCATCGTCGCATGCGCGATCGACCCCAGAATGTCATGCCGCGCCAGCCGCCGGTCGAACGAAAGCGATTCCACAAACGAAACCGCCAGCGCATCCTGCGCCGCCCCAATCCGTGCCTGCCATGATTTATTCGCCATGCGTCTGCCCCGCCTGTGTAGAAAGCGACGCATTATACGAACCGCCTGCGCCCGCGGCGCGGGGTTTCCCTCCGACCGCCTCGCGCATAGCATGTCCCCATGCCCTCCACCCGCCAAAAGCTTCACCGCCCCCTCCCCCGCGCGATCGAAGACCGCCACACCGCTCTCCTCGCACTGCTCGAAAACGCCGCCGCCCTCGGCGTCGATGCCGTCCACGACATCCGCGTCTCCCTCCGCCGCCTCGAAGAAGCCGCACGACTCCTCCCCGACGATCCCGGCAAATCCCTCATCAAACCCGCCTTCCGAAAAGTCCGCCGCGCCTGCGGAGACATCCGCGACGCCGACGTCATGGCCGATCACCTCCGCGCCGCCCCCATGCCCCCCTCCCTCACACGCCGCGCCCACGCCCTCGCCGTCCGCCTCAAAGCCCAACGCCCCGCCCTCGCCGCCAAATTGCGCCAACTCCTCGCCGCAAAATCCTTCGCCACCGCCCTCTCTCTGCTCCTGCCCGCCACCCTCGAATACGCGCGCTACGCCGAAAAATCCCTCCAACGCCGCGCGAAAAAACGCCGCAAATCCCTCCGCCACGCACTCCAACTCGCCGCCGACAAGCAAACCCCCGACGCCCTCCACGCCGCACGCATCGCCGCCAAAAAACTCCGCTACCTCCTCGAACTCGCCGCCGACACCGGCGACAAAAATGCCCGCAAAGAAGCCAAATCCCTCAAACACCTGCAAAAAATCGCCGGCCAACACCACGACACCCACGTCCTGCTGGCACGCCTGCACAAATCAACAGACGAAGCCGCGGAATCCCCCTCGGTCGCCAAATGGAATCACCAGCAGCAGCGAGCCCAGACCCAACGCGCCGCCGCCTTCTTCGCCGCCGCCCTCGCCTGGGAAGAAACCTTCACCTGAAATCCATTCCCACGATTCGTATGACTATCTCGAAACGTCTTCCTTCGCCGACAACATTCTCCCGCCCCCAATCCAATCATCCGCGTCCATCCGCGACCATCCGCGGCCACTCCCCGCTCCATCCAATCCCACCACCCAAATTCGTGTAAATTCGTGTGCATTCGTGGACAATTCCCGTCATCGTCTTTCGTGCCCTTCGTGCCTTTCGTGGCCATTTACGTCGTCGTCGGGGGGGGGCGGTCGGTTCCTCCCTGCTCTCCTTGTCCTCCGTGGTTGATCTTCCCACCTCCCAGTGCCATTACCGTCCCGTCGCGCCCAGATCAATCTCCAAAAGCGCCGCCGCCGACCCCGGCCGCCGCAACTGCTCCAGCAAAATCCCCAACGCCTCCCGCTGCGTCCGCCACATGAACTTCTCCCCGATCTCCCCCTCCCCCACCCACCGCGCCCCATCATGCTCCTCGTTCAACCGCACCTCCGCCTCACGCCCCACCTCCACCCCAAACACCGGCATCAGCAGCACCGCATCCGTCGGCCGAAAATAAAACGTCTCCAGATACTCCACCTGAAACATCCGCGCCGGCACAAGCCCCGTCTCCTCCCGCAACTCCCGCAACGCCGCCACCACCGCCGTCTCCCGCCCCTCCGGCCCCGCCGCATCCATCTCCACCCCCCCATACACCGTCTGCCACAACCCCGCATGCCCCCGCGCCTTCGCCGACCGCCGAATCTGCAAAAACTCATACAGCCGCTCCCCCGCGCACCCCGCCCCCCCCGTCCCCCCCACCCGAAACACGTACACCGCAATCGCCGTAGGCCGTATCACCGGAACACCCATCACCACGCCTCCTCAAAATTCCCACGCCCTTCTAACACGAACCCCCGCCCCATAAAAGACGCGCACGTGGCATGGGCGCCCCGCCCATGACGGCCCGCAGGCCGCACCTCGACCGGCCAATACGCACGTCCCTCCTCAGAAAAAAAATCCGATAACATGTCTGCGCCGCCCCCGCACCGTACATTGTCTCCATGATGCCACACCCCGACCCCACTTCCCTCCCCGACCCCGCCCTCCTCGCGCAATTCCTCCACGAAGGCCAAAACTCCCCCGCCTTCGCCGAACTCGCCCGCCGCCACGCCAACCTCGTCTACGCCGCCGCCCATCGCCTCGCCCCCCAAGATGCCGACGACATCACCCAGGCCGTCTTCCTCCTCCTCGCCCGCAAAGCCCACTCCCTCCGCAAAGAGCACTCCCTCGCCCCCTGGCTTTACAAAGCCACCCGCTACTGCGCCCTCAACGCTCGCAAACTCCGCCGCCGCCGCGAACACCACGAACGCCTCGCAGGTGCCGCCATGCCCACCCAATCCCCCGCGCCCCACGCCGACCTCTCCCCCCTCGCCGCCCTCCTCGATGAAGCCCTCGCCAAACTCCCTCCCTCCGAACGCGCCGCCGTCCTCCTCCGCCACCTCCAAAACAAATCCGTCGAACAAACCGCCGCCCACCTCGCCATCTCCCCCGCCGCCGCCGGCAAACGCGCCCTCCGCGGCCTCGAAAAAATCCGCGCCTTCTTCACCAACCGCGGCTTCCCCGTCGCCGCCGCCGCCCTCGCCACCGCACTCGCCGCCGAATCCGCGCGCAGCGCCCCGCCCGCCCTCCTCGCCTCCCTCACCGCCTCGCCCTCCGCCACCGCCGCCACACTCGCCGCCGTAACCGCCAAAACCCTTTCCGGAGCCGCCATGAAACTCACCGCCCTCCTCTCCGCTTCCGCCG
The DNA here is from genome assembly GCA_035548175.1 of Phycisphaerae bacterium. GTDB lineage: Bacteria > Planctomycetota > Phycisphaerae > WQYP01 > WQYP01 > CALCHA01. Next base: position 62,889 of record DASZTO010000034.1, read on the forward strand.
CCGCCATCGCCCTCTGGGCCGCCTCCCTCGCCCACGCCCAGCATCCCCCAGCCCCCATCACCGCCGCCGCCCCCGCCGCCGTCGCCACATCCCCTGCCCCCGCGCCCACCGGCGACCTCGTCGTCGCTTCCTACGCCCTCCTCCTCGAACAACCCGCCGCCGACCGCCTCCGCGCCCTCTCCACTCCCATCCCTCCAGGCGCCGGCCAATCCAACTTCTACGAGCTCCGCACCGCCCACATGGCCGATATCCGCAAGCTCCTCCACGATTCCGCCCACAACCCCAACTACGCCATGGCCTATGACTTCCCCGAACAGCTCCCCGCCAATCCGCCCCCCTGGCAAGGCAAATGGGGCTGGCAGGAATTCAACATGCAGCAGTTCGCCCACGACCACTTCTCCACCTACATCTCCGCCAACCTCGGCGAACCCTGGGCCCAGCAAGCCCCCGGCACCGCCGAACTCCAGAACAACCTCGCCCACCTCTCCCTCAACTTCGACAACCAGCAGGTCCAGCAGGCCGTCTACATCCTCAACGCCGATTTCTCCACCCAAACCACCGACATCCCCTGGCTCCAAACCAAAGCCTCCATCCACTGGACCGGCGACCTCACCCCCGGCGATGCCTTCCTCGCCCTAGGCGCCGTCAAACAAATGCCCAACACCCCCCTCACCATCGTCGCCCTCTGCGAAACCGCCCGCATCCCCGCCGAAGAAGCCCAATTTCTCACGACCTGCCAGGACACCAACCGCTGGCTCGCCGAAGGCCCCGAAGGCCTCCGCCGCGATGCCGATCTCGCCCTCGTCTGGGGTTACGCCAACCGCCTCCCTCATTCCGAAGAACGCGCCGTCGAACGCCGCTGGACCCGCACCATCTCCCGCGGCCTCAAAGTCTCCCTCGACGCCATCGGCGATTCCTCCCGCTCCCCCTTCATCTGGTGGGATCCCGCCGGCAACGCCACCGTCGCCACCCGCTACAACCCCATCGCCCCCGGCTCCCTCGCCCTCGCCCTCCACGTCGCCTCCCCAGACAACGACTCCGGCGATCCCTCCATCCCCGACACTGCCCGCTACGAATATCAGCAAATCCAATCCCTCCCCGCCGGTGCCTCAAAAGCCACCCTCTACATCGCCGGCCCCACCTGGACCGACCACCCCATCTCCCTCGGCCAAACTCTCACCCTCCCCACCGGCGAAACCGTCACCCTCCAAAAAATCCAGCCCATCGACGGCGGCCCCACCCTCGCCGAAATCCGTGGCGCCGTCGCCGCCCCAACCCAGGTCTCCATCGCCGCCATCACCAAGGACGGCAAACGCATCCTCGCCACCAGCGCCGAAAGAAATCGCACCCTCTTCGCCGCCGGCAACGACATCCCCCAATGGACACGCGACGACGCCAACGTCTTCGTCAAACCCGCCGACGTCGATCACTGGGTCCTGTGCACCCGCAAGCGCCAAGCCGTCACCTTCGACCACTTCGCCCTCCGCCCCCAGGCCGATCCCGCCGACGCCAAACTCGACTCCGGCGAACTCCACGCCGCCCACCTCCTCGCCTCCACCGACCTCTCCCTCAAAAACGGTCAGCGAGAAGCCGACCGCCTCGACGACCTCGACGCACTCCCCCGTGATCCCGCCACCCCCATGGGCGCCATGCACCTCCTCGTCGACGCCGCCGCCACCGGCAATCCGCTCGAAGTGCAAAAGTACCTCACCGGCTCCAACCCCCAAACCGTCGCCGCCGCCGCCCAAGCTCTCGCCGCCATGGGTGCCGCCTATTGCCGCGCCGAGAAAAAGTTCGGCCGCGTCCCCCTCTCCGAAGCCGCCGAAGACCAGGGCCAATCCTTCGCCCTCGAAGAATCCTTCCTCGGCAACCCCTGGAAAATCGATCCCACAGGTACCACCGCCACCACCAGCGCCCAACGCCTCCTCCGCACCCCCAAAAGCGACCTCTGGAAATACGATGTCGACTCCCTCTCCGCCCAACCCCCCGCCGCCTTCCAGGCCCGCCTCAAAGCCCTCACCACCGCCGCCAACGCCCTCTCCGCCGACCTCGACGCCAACAAAATCCCCACCCCCACCGCCGCCGCCGACCGCTTCACCCAAATGATGCAACAAGCCCCCTGACCCAGACCACAGGCCATTTACCCAACACTGCTTGATCTTCCATCCAATATCGCCGGCACTTCTGCCCCGGTAGGGGCCAAAAGCCTTTGGCCCACGGCAAGGCGACGCAGCCGCCGCAGCCGTGGGATGCTCATCAACATGAATGCTCGCCCCGGCAGGGGCGAAAGCATGCCCCCGCTGCCGCAATCATCATGGTCGTCGACATGCGCCCCCGCGCATCGACCGGCGCCCAATTTCAGCCCGGAACCCGAACCGTGCGGCGCATCACGCCCCAGCGCATCCCCGTTACCGAACGAGCGAATCGCAATCACCAGCACAAACGAGAACCCCAGCGCCATCACCGCATGAAAAACCCGCCACCGGTGCCGCCGGTTCCACACCATGATGATCGGAAACACCATCAGCCCCACCAGCGACAGCCACCCACGAAATTCCCCCGGATCGAACCACCGCGCCGACGGCCGCAACGCCGGCCCCCACAACCGCTTCACCCCAACCCTCCAACGCCGACTGCGCCACCGCATCCGTAAAATAATCCGTCGAATAGTCCACCGTGATCGCCCCCGGCCCCCGCGCCGCCAACTCCCGCAACCCCGCCACCGTCCCCGCCGTCCGCTTCTGCCGCAACAACAACGCCACATCCCACCGCCGCAACTCGCGCGGATCCCGCACCCGCCCCGCCACATACCCCCCCCCACTCTACCCTCCCGCCTCCCCCGCACGCAGAAAACTCGCCACCCGGTTTCTCCGCCCCCACTCCCCCGCGCAAAAAAGAACCCCCAGCATCCGCCGGAGGTTCCACTTCAATCCCAGATGCTCGTCAAAAGTCCGTACCCCCCCATCAATCGCGGCCCCCACGCAGCATCAATCCCAACAACACCCCAACCCCCAACGCAATCCCGATCGCATACCACGGATTCTCTTCAATGTACCCCTCCGTCGATTCCTTCACCTTCTTCGTCTTGTCCGCTGCGTACTCATACCCCTGCTGCGCGTACTGCTTCGCCTGCTGCGCATACTGCCCCGCCATCTCCTTCGCCTTGTCCGTCATGCTGCCTTGTTCTTCACTCATCCGGCCTGCTTCGGCCATGTTGTCCGCCATGACTCATCTCCTGTCAAAAGGGCTTCACTGATCCACGCCAGAGACGCACCTTTTCACGCCCCGGCCCTGTCCCCTTGCCTGGAAGCGAACCCTATGCCACAGACGAGCAGCTCCCTCCCAATCCCCACGCCTCCCCCCTAAGCCGCCAACCCGCGCCCCCCTGGTTTTGCGTTTTGAGTTTTGCGTTTCGCTTTCCCCCCTCCCCCTCCCGCCTCCCGCCGCAGCCGCTCCTGCAAAAACGCCAGCACCGCCGCCTCCGCCGGCCGCAGCGCCCCGAGCTCCTTCATCTCCGCCCGCGCCCGCTGCGCCAACGTCTCCAGCAAGCTCCCATCCATGTACGCATCGATAACCGCCGGATGAATATAGCACTTACGACACACCGACCGCGTGTTCCCCAGCCGCTTCGCCACCTCCTCCACCGCCCGGATCACGTTCTTCTTCGCCTGCGCCTGCGAATCAAAACTCGCGATCTCCTTGAGCGCCTTCGCCGCCAGCACCGTCGCATTCCACGTCCGAAAGTCCTTCGCCGTGAAATCCTCCCCCGTGATCTCCTTCAAATACCCGTTCACATCCGCCGACGTCACATCCACCGCATGCCCATCCGGCGCCGTATACGCAAACAATTCCTGCCCCGGTAAATCCTGGCACGCCTTCACGATCGGCGCCAGCCGCGGATCCTCCAGGTCGATCGCATGATCCACCCCGCTCTTGCCCGTGAACTCAAAATGCACCCGCCGCCCCTTCACCTGCACATGCTTGTCCAGAATCGTCGTCAGCCCATACGAATGGTTGTCCCGCGCATACTCCGAATTCCCCACCCGGATCAGCGTCTTCTCCAATAACTGCACCACCGCTGCCAGCACCTTCTCCCGCGGCAACCCCTTCATTTTCAAATGCTTGGCCGTCCGCCGCCGAATCCCCGGCAACGCCTTGCCAAACGCAATCATCCGATGGAACTTCGTCTCATCCCGCGCCGCCCGCCAATGCGCATGATACCGGTACTGCTTTCGCCCCTTCGCATCCACCCCCGTCGCCTGAATATGCCCCTCCGCCACTGGGCAAATCCACACATCCTTCCACGCCGGAGGTATCACCAGCGACCGGATGCGGCGAAGCGTCGCGGCATCCTTCACCTCCCGCCCCGTCGCGCTCCGATACCGGAACGTTTTGACGCTGTGCCCCTCTCGCCGAATCCCCGGTGAATGGTCCGACACATACCGCAGTCCCGTCTGCCGCGCAAAATCCGCCCCCTCCGGCACATGATTGTCCGTCGCCGCCGCCCGAAGCGCCTTCGGCAACTCCTCCGACGGCATCTGCTTGCCCACCAACTTTGCGAGTTTCTTACCGGCCCTGCTGCGACTTGGGGCTGTTTTCATGAACGGTTCCTGTTGCAAACACTCGGGTACACTGCCCCACTTATATCGGAGAATCCCCATGATCGCCGTCATCCAACGCGTCTCCGCCGCCTCCGTCTCCGTCAACGGCGCCATCGTCGGCCACATCGGCCCCGGTCTCGCCGTCCTCGCCGCCGTCCATGCAGACGATTCCCCCGCCGACGCTCAATGGCTCGCCGGCAAACTCCTGACCCTCCGCATCTTCCCCAATGCCGACAAAAACTTCGACCTCGACGTCCAAGCCGCCCATGGCAGCCTCCTGGTCATCAGCAACTTCACCGTCGCCGCGGAAACCGCCAAAGGCCGCCGCCCCAGCCTCAACCCAGCCGCCGGCCCAGACCTCGGCCGCCAACTCTTCGACCTCCTCCTCGACACCCTCCGCCAATCCCCCGTCCCCCTCGCCACCGGCGCCTTCGGCGCCGACATGCTCGTCTCCCTCGAAAACACCGGCCCCGCCACCTTCCTCCTCGACTCCCGCACCATCCGCCCCTGAACCACAACCAAAAAAAGCGGCCGCCCCCGCATACACAGCGAGCGACCGCTCCTCTACCACCCCGAAATCACATCAAAACACGAAGAGCTTTCGTCCGTTTCGTATGGCGATCCCGAAAACGTCTCCCCTCACCGACAAAATGCCGGCGAATCCATCATTGGCATTCCACCCAATCCACCACGTCCATTCGTGAACATTCGTGGACAATTCCCGTCGTCGCGTTTCGCGCCCTTCGTGCCTTTCGTGGCCATTTACCCTCGTCACTCCTCCTCTTCACCCCCCTGCTCAGCCATCTCATTCACATGCTCCTCCGCAATCTGCGTCAGCAGCTTATCCGTCTGCCCCTCCTCATCCAGCGTCTTCTGCAGCAACTTCGCCGCCGCCTCATGTCCCAAACTCTCCGCATACGTCCGCACCGTCCCATACCCCGCGATCTCATAATGCTCCACACGCTGCGCCGCAGCGATCAACGCCGCATCCTTCACCGCCGGCGCCGCTTTCTCCTTGATCGCCTCAGACCCCTCCTCGATCAGCCCCTTCATCGCATGGCACAGTTTCCCCTTCGCCTTCTCCCCAATCGCCTCAAACACCTGCTCCAGACGGTTCACATGCTCTTCCGTTTGCGCCAAATGCGTCTGAAACGCCTTCTTCAACGCCGGATTCGTCGCCGCCTTCGCCATCTTCGGCAACGCCTTCGTCAACTGATTCTCCGCGTTGTACAAATCCTTCAACTGGTCCACCAGCAAATCTTCCAGCGTCTCGAGCGCCATGAGCTCTCTCCTTGCAGGTTGCAATTCTTTCGACAGAGCGGCCGATGCCACCCCTCTCCCACCCCCATTGCAACCCCCATGCCGCCCCCCGTGGATAACTCACCCCTCCCCCCATCTACTGACTACTCACTACTGACTTCTGACTACCGTCTACTCACTACTGTCTACTGACTTCTGACTACTCCCCCGCCCTCACCCCGGTCCCACCCCATTCAACTCGCAAAACGCCCGCATATACGGATAAGACCTAAACCGTATCCGCATGTCCTTCGACGTCCCGCTCAGCATCGCCCCATCCTTATGCTCCGCACAATGCGGAACCTCCACGCTCGTCACAGTCGACGACGAATACCCCACCGCCGGCGCCGTCACCGCCGACGACGCGTTCATCATCCGCGTCTCCACCTTCACCCGCTGCGTCGCCGGCTTCCCGCACACGCAGCACCCCTCCGGAAACTGAAACTTCTCCGGCAACTTCGTCGTATACACCGCGCTCGCCGCCACCTTCCCCATATCCGTCGCCCACAACTCACCCCCCGTCCCCTCGTAATACTTCAAACACTTCGGACACAGCACCGCCTCATTCGACCCCGTCCCCAGATTCGTCAGCCTCTCCCCGCACCCCGGACAACTCGCCACCCCCGCCCCGCCGATCGCCATAAACAAAAAAATCAACGCCAGCACCGCCGGTATGCACGCGATCCCCGCCGTCACCGCCCCCTCCACAATCGTCATGAACAACCCCACCGACACCGCCCCCGCCACCACCGCCGCCACCAAAAACCCCACCGTCGTCGCCCACGACCGCTTGATCGAACTTTTCACCGGCATGTCCATGCCCCAAACTTACCGAAGAATCTAAACCTGTCAATAAAAATCTCGCCCCCTTTAACCTTTCTCCCAAGGCAATCGCATATAGCCCCCGGCTTGCCGGGGATAATGCCCCGCATCCGTGAGAATTAGCGATCAACGCTGGAAGGGCATTACCTGAAAACGGCCAAATGCGATTGCTCCGACCGTTCTCCACCCAGGCAACGCGC
>DASZTO010000035.1:0-49126 GCA_035548175.1 Phycisphaerae bacterium
CGCCGCCGTCTTCCCGCTGCCTGCCTGGGCCTCGATGAGTCGCTGCCACTTCTCCCTTGTCGCTCTTCGTGATCTTTTCATCCCCCCACTCTGACAAACTCCCGCCGCAGAAAAAAGATGCGGTTCACGTAGCGCTCACACCCTTGTTTGGGTAACTGGCGCTGACCAACGAGCGTAATTTTGAAAGCATGACATTGTTGAGGTGCTTGGCGAGAGCATTTAGCACGAACTTGGCGGTGCATGGTCCGAGATCCTGAATCGCAGCTACAATCGCTTCAGGCCGAATTCCGCCGAGTCGACCTTCGTCGATAGCCCGCTTCCACCCGGCCAAATCCTTCGAATCTGGCGGTGGTTCTTCATGTTTGGACTCGTCCATCGGATTTATCCTCGTGTAAGCCATCGTCTCTATGGCAGCGATGCGAACGGCAAAAAAGTGGAAGTCCAATGGCAACGATTCTCAAATGATCAATTGCAATGCCCAGTTACGGGCAACCCTGACGGCAATTTCGCTTTCGCGACACATTGGGTGGTTATGACTTTCGCATGGCAAGTTTCCGAGCGATTGTACATCAAACATCCGCGTACTCGTTTGTCGCCCCAAAAGTTCAAACCAACGCCAGCCGCATGGACGGCTGGCGCTGGAAGGAATTCGATTTCGAGCCGCGAAGATAGGCTTCCAATATCACCTCTTTCCACCACCTCCTTTGCAACTACCACCGCGGGCCGCGGCACTTTGAGCCCGCGCGGCAAAGCTGCCTTTCTGGACGGAACCGCCCGACTGCCGGGCTTCCGCGCTTTGTATTCGGGCCGCCGCCTGGGAGGTCATTTGACCGCTGGATTGAGAGGATTGCTGCTGGTTTGACATGGTTGGTACTCCTTGCTCGATCACTCTGCCTAACGCAGGCCGACGCGTTCGAGCGGAACAAGAACACGCATGATCGTTGGTGCACTCAACGGCCAATGCTGTTCTCATAGTTGCTGATGGCAGCGAGTTTCTCAGCGGCCTTCTTTGGACAAATCTCGTAGGTTCGGGTCACACTTGCCATCTGTCATGGGAGGTTCGACATCCACGGTGCAGCGCTTCCTTCGCGTATCTACGGCCCTTCACCTTATCGCCTGATTGAAACGCACATTCCGCAGCAAGATCCCACGCTTCCCCCATTTTCGGATCGAGTTCAGTCGCGGCATTCAAGGCTTCAAGGGCCTTCGGGAAGTTCCTGAGCATCGAAAGCGCGAGTCCTAATTTGTGATTGAACCAAGCTGAGTTGCATTCAAATCGTGCCCGCCCTTGCTGCAAATGATGAAGAGCCAATTCCTCCCAGGGCGTCTCACGGCAGACGACCAAACCGCTCGGAGACGCTTGCTCGGATATCGGCCTTGCGTGGCCAGCCCGAGCGCGGTTCAAGTAGACGATGGCAACTTCCACAAAGGGCTTATCCCATTCTGGCTTCAGACGGGAAGATTCCAGGAGTTGATCGACGGCATCCTCCCAGCGACCGGCCTGCCAGAGGCACGTTCCAAGGAAGAACCGATACAATTCATTGTGCGGCTGCAATTCGACTGCCCTTGCCCAGTGTGGAAGGGCTCCAGCGTGATCCCCTTGGTTTATCAACGCTTCTGCCTGAATCGCTCGATTCCTCGCCTTGAATTCATCATCGCCGGTGAACTTCAAGACCTTCATCTCTCCAGTCTGGATTCTCTGGACCAATTCCGGATTGAGCAAGTTGTCGTTCATGCACCATAAGGCGATCCGCATCATTAACTCGTTTTGCTTTGCGGGAGATTCCATCTCTAAGAACTTCCCACAGGCTTCCCGTTGGAGTTGCGCAGTCGCCGGCCAATCACCAGCAATACGCAAGCAACCTGTCAGGCGTTCGGAAACCAACCCTCGACTGGCAGCAAGGACATCGTCTCGCCAGAGTGAGTTGTCTTCGTGCCGCAACCACTCACCTGTTGCACTGGCTGTTTCTATGCTGAGACCATTGACCAGGTTCCGCGCTTGGCGAAGAAAATGATCTGATTGACCTTGCGCACTCGAAAACAGGGCGATGTTGGCGTGAACGCGCCGTATCAGGAAATCGCCCAAATCTGTCGCGAATTGCACCCCGATACCGCTTGCTAGCGTTCGCCATAGTGCATGAAGGCCATACGCCAACCTAAGTTGTCGGAGAATCTTGGTCTCTTGCTCGCCAGCATTGGCTGCGAATGCCTTTGCGATCATACCAAGGCTGTTGTCGGACGGGATTTGAGGCGAATCCCGAGACAGCCATCGGTCGAGCGTACGCTCATCAATTTCAAAAACGTCTGCCCAGGAATCGAGACTTCTTTCGGGACCATACCGCTTCAACCAGATTTCGAGAATCGTCCGCCCGCCATCGGGTTGCAGCCAAGAGGCTGCATTGTCGAAGTCCATCCCTGATTCGGCGAGTGCTGCCAAAGCCGTTACTCGCCAAACAAGATCAATCACGATCTGGCGACCAAGGGCAAATCCCATAAGCTGCGGATGCGGGTGTGGCCATCGTGAGACGGCAAAATGAAATGTCGAATCCCAAGTCTGGAGAATTTGCTGCAGCGCAAGCCCAAGCAACTGTTCTCCGGTTGGTGACCCGGGCAGTGCCTTCTCGGAAACGTTGATTGAAATGAGGCCGGAGTAAATTGCCGCGGCCGCGACCCAATTGCAGATTTCATTGCGAGTGTTGTCCGGGACCCACTTTCCCTTGAAGAACCTATCGGCAGTCTTATCAGAAAGAAACGCGGAGGCAGAGCCGCCTACGGATGTTTCATCCAGCCGAAATGCCTGCACGGCATGGCCAAGGAGTTGTCCGGCAGTGGGACAAATTGAGGTTGGCATAGGGCTGTCCATTTAGTGGTCACTCGCTCAGCCAATCTTCGCATTAACACGCTCTTAGTCAGCGGCATATTGTAGACAAAACCCCACCAACACTGGCGGTGATGCTGCGCCGGCAAGAACTTTCGAGTGGCGGCCGCCTAATCCAGCGTGAATGCCGGCGAATTTCATTGCAGAAATAAAATCTGGTGGGCAATGCTTGGGAAGCGAAGGCCCACCGGCGGAAGAAGGACAAGTGATTTCCGCGCATCATACCATTCCATCCGCGCGCCGGTTCCGCTCATTCGATTTCAACTTCAAAGGCACAACGATTCCCGAATAGACGGGTGATTTTCCCGTCGGCACGCACGTGCCGCGTAATTTGTTCGGGAATAGCCTGCTCAACCTGAGCGCCTTAGCCCGGCCTTAGCCCGAGTCAAGGCCTCCCCAAAAGTAACCGCGGAGAACTTTTCGATTCACCCATAAATGCAGAAAGGACGGTCATTTATGACCGTCCTTTCATTCGGGGCGACAGGATTTGAACCTGCGACCCCCAGACCCCCAGTCTGGTGCGCTAGCCAGGCTGCGCTACGCCCCGAGGAAGACGTATTCTAGCAGAAGATGGCTCGCATGCCAAACGTCCGCCGTTGATTAGCTCCGCCGCGCGATTGCGTGGCGGATCGGCGACAGAAACGGGTTGAGCACATGGTCGTCGATGAACTTTTCGCCCAGCTCGATCAAATGGCCGTGGACCTCGTGAAGGTCCGGCAGCCGGCGGCCTCCCGACCACTGCCGCACGATCACATACAGCGACAGCATCTCCTCCGGAAAATCCCCGGAGCGCACGTGACTCGGGGTCGTCCGCGGCTCGACCCACACCCGCGCGTGGGTGCGCGCATCTTCCGACAGCGAAACGATCCCCGACAATTCAAAGTTAATCCCTTTGGCGCCCTGTGCTTCCATCAGCTTCCCGATCGGGCTTTCCCCGAGCAGCGCCTCGGCGATCAGCTCGTGATGATTCCCCTTGCATTGAAAATCAAATCCCCACAGCACGTCCAGATAATCCAGATCGACCGGCGAAATCGCGAGGTAATAGGGCACCGTTTCCACCACCGATTTGTTGTACTTGTAGGCGTCCTGCGGCGATTCGGGGTTTAGAAATCCCGACGACAACCGATTCGCTTCCAGCGACAACCAGCGATAGGCGTTGCCGTCGCGGTTTTCCTCGATGGAGGACTCCCCGTGGCGCGCGTCCTGGTGGAAGTTCACCATATTCGGATAGAGCCGCTGCATGCGCTCGAAGAACGCGACGATGGTGGCGCGGTCGGTGGCCATCTTCATCTGGGTTCCCAGACGCATGTTGATATAGAACTCGTCACAAAGGGCGGCGTAGGAGTTGGCCATGGGGGCGTCACCTCTCCGAGGGAACTGGTGCGTGGAAAGAACAAACTATGGTACTCATCGGACATTTCCGATGGTAGGTCTGGTCGTGCGCGTCCTGCGGCTCGCGCTGCTGAGCTTGACCGTGGCGGCGGCGCTGCGACGCCCCTGAGAGAACGGCCCGGGCGCGCGGAAAGTTCCCGGCGCAGGGAGTGGGCGCCGCGGCCGGCCCAGTTGACGCTCCCACCCGCCCCGACTAGGGTAAGCGGCCACAGGCCACCTGCCATTCCCGCACGGATCACCCATGCACTGTCCCTTCTGCCATGCGCAGGACAAAGACCGCGTCATCGATTCCCGTCCCGTGGAGGACGGGCACGCCATCCGTCGCCGCCGCATCTGCGAAGGTTGCAAGCGGCGGTACACGACGTACGAGCGCATCGAGGAAACGGTCCGCATGCAGGTCATCAAGAAGGATGGCACGCGGGTTCCGTTCGATCGCAATAAGCTGCTAAGCGGCATACAGAAGGCCTGTTATAAACGCCCGGTCTCGGCCGAAAACATCGCCAAACTCGTCGACGCCGTCGAGGAGGAGGTCTCGCGCACCTATCAGCGCGAAGTGCCCAGCGAGGCCATCGGGGAGACGGTCATGAAATTCCTGCGCCGGCTCGATCCGATCGCCTATGTTCGCTTCGCCTCCGTGTATCGCGAATTTCGCGATGTCCGCCAGCTGGTGGATGAAGCCCAGGAAATCCTCGAACACGCCAAAAATGAGAGCCCGGGACAGCAAGATCTTTTCGGCTGATCGAAGCGGGGCGCGGGCGGTGCGTTGGGGGCGCTGGGCGGCCGGTCTTCCGTGAACTTCGACCTTTTTCCCCCCTTGGGCCTAGTTTTCTTGTCGAAAGCTATGTAATTTATTCCCGGCAGTTTACAATGCCGGCTCAGCCTCTTCTTGACAATGATCCCCGGCGTGGCCACCGGCAGCCGTTCCCCCTTGAGCGCCCCCGCATTTCTGGCAGGAGAATGCAGATGAGCTCCCCCTCCCGCACCGCCGCGTGCGCCCTGACGCTGGCGGCGCTGGCCGCCGCCCTCACCGGTTGCGCCTCGCGGAACACCCGCGCCGGCAAGCCCGGCGTCGATCCCCAGGACGCCATCAGCGCGCGCACCTATCCCACCCTTCATGGCACCATCGCCGAATACGCCACCGTCGCCAACGCACAGCCCACCATCGTCGAAGGCATCGGGCTGGTCGCCGGTCTGCCCAACACGGGGTCCAGCGACATGCCCCCGAACGTGCGCGCCCTGCTGACGGCGGACCTTTACACCTACAATGCGGGATCCTACATCTACGGCACGCAGGACATTGTTCCGGAGCGGATTCTCTCGACCAACCAGATCGCCGCCGTGGAAATCCGGGGGGTCATCCCGCCACTGGCGCGCAAAGGCTCCACGTTCGACATTGAGATCACCGCGTTGCCCAATACGCAGACCACGTCGCTTGCCAACGGCCTGCTGTGGACCAGCGAACTCAAGCTGGCCGGCACCGACCTGCAGAGCCATGCCATTGCGCTGGCGCGCGGGCCGGTCTTCATTCCCAACGCTGTCGAGCGTCTGGCCGGTTCGGGCGGCGCGACGGCCGGCGCCGATGCGCTGGTGACGCGCAAGGTCCTCCGCAGCGGCCGGATCGTCGGCGGCGGCACGGTCACCGAAGATAACCCCATCGAGCTGCAGCTGTTCAGCCCCGGCCTGGGCAAGTCGCAGGTCATCGAGCGCGCCATCAACGCCAAGTTCCCCGGAATCGACAGAGTCGCGGATGCGCAGAATGAGTCGGTGATCGACCTCAACGTGCCTGCCGAATACCGCGACCGCCCCGGCGAGTTCATCGAGTTCGTCAAACACATCTATCTGCGCCAGGACGTCCCGGGCTTCAACGAGCAGAAGGCCGCCGAGTTGGTGAAGGATTTCGCCGATCCGCACGCCCCGCGCCGGGACCTGAGCCTGGCGCTCGAAGGGCTGGGGCGCTCGATTCTGCCCGATTACATTGAGCCGCAGTACACCTCGCCGGACCCCGCGGTGCGGTTCTGGTGCGCCCGGGCCGGCGCGGGCATGCAGGATGTGGGGGGGATGGTGGTGCTCCAGGAATTCGTCAACGACACCAGCAGTCCGTTTCACGAGCAGGCGATCAGCGCGCTGACCGAGGTTTCCCGGGGCGATACCGCCCGCGCCTCGCTGACGCTGAGCAAACTGCTCACATCCACCGACACCGCCGAGCGCATCCGGGCGTATATGGGGCTGTGCGCGATTCACTCGCGGCTGGTGCGCCACTACACGGTGGGGCAGAATTTCTTCCTGGACGTGCTTCCCTCGGACAGCCCCCCGCTGATTTACGTCAGCCAGTCGGGGGCTCAGCGAATCGCGCTGATCGGCCGGACGATCGAACTTCCGGCGGGCGCGTTGTACATCAGCCCGGACAACCTGTTGACGGTGAACGTGATGGCGGCCGATCCGGCTTCGGCGGCGGCGTCACCGGCGTCTGGCGCGGGCGTTCTGACCGCCTCGATGGCCACCGACGCCGCATCGGCCGCCGCGTCCCAGGCGCCGAGCCAGAACGTGATGCTGTATTGGCGTGCTCCGCAGGGCGACAAAACGGTGGACCTGCGCACGTCCACCGATATGCCCGCGATCCTGGCGCGTCTGGGTTACATTCCCGATCCGCACTCGGCTGATTACGATCCGAGCCAGAAATTTATCGGCGTGTCGTATCAGCGCGTGGTCGAAATGCTCGCGGGCATGGTGAAGGAACATCTCATCGACGCCACCTTCGCGCTGGAAAAATCGCCTGAAATTCTGCCCACCTCGACCGAACTGGTCAGCCAGGGACGCCCCGAAGGTTCGACCACGCCGGCCACGCGCCCGGCCGATCCCGCCATCGCGCCCATGCCTCCGGCCGGCGCCGTCGACAGTCACGCCACTCCCATCCCCGCCCCGGCCGCGGCTCCGACGCTCGCGCCGCTGCCGCTGGGTAACTGAGCCGCCAGCGCTCACGTGATCATCGCTCACGCGCCGCCGGGCCTACTCACGCTGATGGGTTTCTACTTCGCGTCCAGGGGCATTTCGAGGGTGATGTCCTTGCCATCGCGCTGGATACCAAGGGGCACCATCCCGGATCGCGTGGCCAAGTCCATCTGTATCTGCGGCAACTGATTGATGGGTCGGCGGTCGATCGAGACCACGATGTCCCCCTTTTTCAGCCCCGCCTTTTCGGCGAGCGATCCTGGAGCCACCGCATCGACGCGGGCCGCATCTCGCCCCTTGCCGACCGGACCCGCGCCGGGGACGAGCGAATAGCGCACTCCCAGTTGCCGCGGCTGGATATCCCGGTGATTGTCGACGATCCACTGGATATCCTGGCGCAGATTATCCATCGGTAGTCCAAAGCGACCCCAGGCCAGGGCCGCGAGCCGTCCCTGGGTGTCGAAGACAAACGCCCCGCTGCGGTCGTCGGCGGCGAACAGGGGTATCCGGTCATCCGCCGGCCGCTTGCCGAGCTTTGCCGGCGCCACGATCCAGCCCGCCGCCCCGTTGCCGGCCAGAATGGACATCAGGAGCGACCCCGCGGGCGGGCGCCCCGCGGCCATCGCGACCGGCCGGGTCAGCCCCGGCTTGTCGAGTTGAATGATGCTGTAACCCCGGCTGGGGTAAGCGCCGACAAATTTGGCGGTGATCTCCGATCCATCGGGCGCGGTCACGCGCAGCGCATCCTGCTGGGCCTCGCGCAGGAGGCCGGTGAGCACGATGGTCGTTCCCTTGTCGTCGATCACGACGCCGTAGAGGTCTCCGGAGATGCCATTGCGGACCGCCGCGATACGAAAGAGCAGCCCGCGCAGGGTTGCCGCCTGGTCGGGATCCTTGTCCCCCAGCGCCGCCACCTTCTGCTCGATGAAGCGGACGATGGGCGCTACCGTCCCGCCCGTTCCCTGGCCGCCGCGTCCCAGCACATCGTCGCCGTTGCCGGCTCTGCCCGCCCCGCCGCCACCTGCCGCATCCGCTCCTGCGGCACCCACGCCCATTCCGCCAAAGCCACGGCGTCCTCCGCGATCGCCCCTGCCCCCGAAGCCCTGACCGATGCCGCCGCCCCCGCTGCCCCGGCGCCCCCCGAAATTCCCGCCGCCGCCGCCCCCGCTGCCACTGCCGTCCGCGCTTCCCCCGGCGCCGCCGGCGCCATCTTCCCCGTTGGCCTGCGACCGCCGCCAGTCCTGGAACTCGCGCAACAGCGCCGGCGGCAAGAGTGACGCCGGGCTCTGATCCAGGCGCACGCGCACCAGCGAGGCCGAAATCTCGCTGTACAACAGCGCCGTCGCATTCGAAAACTGCTCCAGCGTCATCGAGGGATTCATCGACGACATCGACGGCAACGGTCCCGCGCCCGCGACGATCCCCGCCGGGTGCATGCCCGCCGGCTGCGTCGCCGGTGACGCCTGTCCCAGCGCAGCTCCCGCCGCCGTCAGCACACACGCCATCGCTAGACACGTTCCGCGCAACACCTGATCCTCTCGCAAAAGCCGCTGTTTGGGCATCAATGTCGTCCGCGCGTCAGAAGGACCCCTGCTGGCTTAAAGTATCAGCTTCATCCAGCGACGGCCCCGAGGCCACTTCGCTGGCGCCGTTGCGGCTTTCCAAATCGGTGACAAAGGCGTCAACGTCGGGCGAATTGGCGAATTGCCGCACCTGAGGTTCGCCCAGGTTGTTCCAGTAGACCACGGTATAGGGTCTTTCCGCCAGCGATTTTTCTCCGGAGCTTGCGACCACCGTTGGGCCGCCCCGTGGCGCCGTCGCGCCGGGCGCGGTGGTGCGGCCCAGGACGAACGATCCGGCCACGACGGCCGCGGCCGCCGCCACCGCCGAGAATCGGCGGACCGAGATGCCGATGCGTCCGACGGGCGCCTGGACGGCCGCGAGCAGCGCGTCGGCGCGCTGTCGCGCTTCAGCGGGCGTGGGCGCATAGCCCGTGTACACTCCCGCGCGCAATTCGCGCTCCCGGCGCATGCGCGACAGCAAGCCGGCAAACGCGCTTTCCGCCGCCAGCCGACGCTCCACAGCACTGCGTTCCGTTCCGGACAACGCATCGTCCAGGTACAGGTCCAGCAGGTCCCGGTCGTTCAACGGCAGCGATGCTTCCCTTTCCTGGCGGCTCATGATTCAGTCCTCATCGCCGGACTCCGGCGTTTCATAGGGTTCGGTCGCAGGCAGCGGCCGACTTCTCAGCGGGACCCCTTGCACGGGAGTCCCGGGTTTCTTCTCATCGTCCTCCGCCATCTGGCCGAGGAGGCGGGCACGCGCCCGATGCAGCCACGTCTTGACCTGTGCTTCGGTGGCCTTGAGCAGCTCCGCGATCTCCTTATAGGCCAGACCCTGCTGTTCGCGGAGCACCAGGGCCTGTCGCCACGACTCGGGCAGCGCTTCGATCCGCGCCCGCATGACCGCCGTCGTTTCCGCGCTGATCGCCCGCTCCGCGGGGTCCTGCTCGCGGCCCAGGGAATCGCTCAGCGCCTCGTCGGCATCGAGCGAATGGCCCAGCTTACGCCGCCGGCAACTGATGACGTTGCGCGCCACCGACTTGGCCATCAGGCTCCAGCCGCCGTCGGTCCAGTCATAAGACGCGCGGCCACGGTAGAGCTTGAGCAGCGCATCCTGGACCAGATCCTCGGGGCTTTTGGAATCCCGTGTCGGAGCGCCGAGCATCGCTCGCGCCAGAGCGATCAGGCGGCCCATGTTGGCATGGACGGCGGCCTCGAAAAGCATGTCTGCCGGCTGCTGGCCTGCCATCAGGTTCCCTTGGCCCGTCTTCAGATCAACGCACGCGCCCGCCGCAAGTTACGCTCCCGCGGCCTGCCTTCGCCGTTTCCCCGCCGGCCCCGCCACACCGTCGGCACAACGCCGATAACTCCAGGTGCTTGCCTCATTTCCGCGCACCGCCGAGCCGCCCGAAAAGGGGCCTCACCCGCCGATAATGGACGAGTTCGCCGCATCCTCACGCCCGCGCCGATCGCTCGTGCCGGCATGGGTTGCCCCGTTGACGCGGTTGCTCGGTCGCTGATGTTTTGTCTTGCCATTGAGCGCCGCGTCCATCTGGCGCAATGCCTGCTTGATGCGCAAATCATTTTCCACCAACGCGATGCGAACGTATCCTTCACCGTTAGGGCCAAATCCCGCCCCGGGCGCCACGGCGACATCGGCCTCCTCGAGCAGCCGGAAGCAAAAATCCAGCGTCCCCTGCCCGGCCAAGTGTTTGGGCGCAACTTTCGCCCATACGAACATGCTCGCCCGCGGGGTCTCGACTTCCCACCCGATCTTCCGCAGGCCTTTCACGAGGATGTCCCGCCGCTTCTGGTAAATGCGGCACTGCTCGACAATAAACTCGTCGCCGTGCCGCAGGGCCATGATCGATGCGATCTGAATGGGGGCGAAGTGCCCGTAATCGTAGTAGCCCTTGATGGTGGAGAGCGCCCGGACCATTTCGTGGTTGCCGCAGCAGAACCCGACGCGCCACCCCGCCATATTGTAGGGCTTCGACATGGTCGAAAACTCGACTCCCACCTCTTTCGAACCGGCCGCCGCGAGGAAGCTGGGCGCTTTGTACCCGTCGAAATTGGTCTCGCCGTAAGCGAAATCGGAGATCACCAGCACGTTGTATTTCTTGCCCAGCGCGACAGCCTTTTCCCAGAAGTCCGGTTCGACCGTGATGGCGCTGGGGTTGTGCGGATAGTTGAAAATCAGCAGCTTCGGGCGCGGCTGCAGGTTCTGGAGGGTGTGCTCGATCCGCGCCAGAAACGCATCGTCGTTGCCCAGCGGAACGCTCATCACGCTGCCGCCGGCGAGGGTGACGGCGTACATATGGATCGGGTAGGCGGGATCGCCGACGATGACGGTATCTCCCGCCGACAGGAGCGCGAGCATCAGATGGGAGAAGCCCTCTTTGGAGCCGATGGTGGCGACCACTTCCTTGTCGGGGTCGAGATCGACGCCGAACCGCCGCTTGTACTTCAGCGCCACCTCGCGCCGCAGGTTATAGAGGCCGACGCTGACGGAGTAGCGATGGTTGCGCGCATCTTTCGAGGCTTCCGCGAGCTTCTCGAGCACGAAATCGGGCGAGGGGTCGATGGGGTTGCCCATGCCCAGGTCGATGATGTCCGCCCCCGCTCGCCGCTTCTGGGCCTTCAACCCGTTCAACCGTGCAAACAGATAGGGCGGCAAACGCCGAATGCGCGTGGAAACGTCGATTGTAAAGGGCTCGCTGGAACCGCCGGCCATGGCTGCAACCTTTCAGGAGAAACAGAGTTCACCAAAATAAACCGAGCCACCGGAACTTGCGAGTTCCGGTGGCTCGGAAAGGGAACTCGACAACTCCATCAGCGACCGGGCGCCGCGCCGCGGGTCGGAATCGAGGGCGCGGGAGAGCCGGCGGGAACGCCGGGCAGGGTCGGTACGCCCGCGGGCTGCGTGGCATTCTGCGTCGCCGCTTCGTTCACCTGGCGCGCCGCCATGATGTTGGCCTTGACGATTTCCGAGAGGACCGGATCGTTGATCTTGATGTTGGCCATCGCGCGCAGGTTATTGAGCTGGTTGTTCATCCAGTTCTGTTCTTTGACGTCCATGATGAACTGCTTCACGTCGGCGTTCACCTTGGGATCGGTCAGCTTCGCCCCGGGCTGGCCGGGGATCTTGTCCACGAGGTAAATGAGCAGATACCGGCCGTTCTTCGGGATCGAGTTCGACAATTCGCCGGGCTTGAGCTTGAAGGCCTCATCACGAATATCCGCGATCTGGTCGGCGTTCTTCGCGATGGTCATTTCCTGCATGGGAATGCCGCGTTCCTGGGCGATTTCCATCGGCTTTTTGCCGGCCGTGATCTGCTGCCGGACCTCGGCCGCCTGCGAAATGTCCGCCACGCTCATGACGTCGACCTTCACCCGGTCGCCATACTGCGCGGTGAACGCTTCCTGCATTTCGGCATCGGAGGGGGGCTCGACCTTGCCCTTGGCCAGCATTCGCAGCCCCGCCGCCCGTTCGAGCCCGAGGCGGAACTCGGGCTGAATGATGTTGTTCTTGGCGAGGGTCTGATTCAGGATCGCCACCAGTTGGCCGCGCTCGGACATGGGAATCTGCGTCTGCTTGGAGAGATTCTCAAGCGCGCGGTCATATTCCGCCTGCACCAGCTTCTCAAAGTCGGGGCCCGAGGTCTGGAAGCCCGCCTGCGCACAGGCCTGCTGAATGAGAATGTAATCGCGGACTTCCTCGTAGACGCGATAGCCGGAAACCTGCAACAGCAGCCCGTAGAACGCTTCGTTGTTGATCTCCCGCCCGTTGATCACGGCGATCGGTTTGCTGAAATCGGGCGCCGGCGCCGTCGCCGCCGCTCCCGCCGGCTGGGTCGTTTGTGCCCGCACCAGCGCCGCCCCCGCCGCAAAGCTCACCGCCAGGCCCAACCCCATTAACACGCGCTTCTTCCGTTGTGCGATCACCGACGCTCCTTTGCTTAAACGCTTCCATCCCGCCGGCAACGCACCCGCGTGAAGGGGGATATCGGCCAGATGACTCCAGTTGCTCAATTCACAGACGGGCCATTATGTCACAATCTAACGAGCGTTCCAACCTCCTGGGTTCTAATGCCCCCGCATGGCCGGTTTTGCGCCAACCCCGCTTCCCCTTATCCTTACCCCCTCAAAACCGGCCTAAACACCGCTTCTCGGAGACGCCATGCCCACCGCCCGCACCAAACCCGCTTCCGCCGCCACCGGCATCGCCGTCGTGGGCTGCGGCATTATCGGCTCCGCCGTTGCGGACGCACTGCTTCACGAAGGGTCGCTGCTGCGGCAGAGGTCCGGACTCGCGGTGCAACTTCGGCACGTGGTCGACCGCGATCTCGACAAAATCCGCCGGGCCGGGGTCCCCGCCAGGCTCGCCACCGCCGACTTCGACGCCGTCCTCAAGGACCGCCAGACGCACATCGTCGTCGAACTCATCGGCGGCCTCGAGCCCGCCCGGACATTTGTCCTGAAGGCGCTCAAAGCCGGCAAACACGTCGTCACGGCGAACAAGTATTTGCTGGCCGTGCACGGCGCGGAAATCCTCAGCGCCGCGAAACGCGCCGGCGTCTGCATCCAATTCGAAGCTTCCTGCGGCGGCGCCATCCCCATCATCGCCGCGCTCACCCAGTCCCTTCTCGCCAACGACATCTCGAAAGTGGTGGGCATCGTCAACGGCACCTGCAACTACATCCTCACCCAGATGACCCAGAACGGCCAATCCTATGCCGACGCCCTCGCCGGCGCTCAGGCCGCTGGTTTTGCCGAGCGCGATCCGACCTTCGACGTCAACGGGACCGACTCCGCCCACAAACTCGCCATCCTCTCCTCGCTCGCGTTTGGGGCGCAAGTCCCCTTCGACCGGATCGAACGCGCCGGCATCGACGCGCTCTCCGACATCGACCTCAAATTCGCCAAGGAATTCGGCTACGTCTGCAAGCTGCTCGCGATCGGCGAAAAGATCGACGCCGGCTTGTCGTTGCGCGTCCACCCCACCTTCGTCTCCACCGATCAGCTCCTCGCCAACGTCCACGGCTCCTTCAACGCCATATCCGTCCATGGCCACGCCGCCGGTCAAACCCTCTACTACGGCCGCGGCGCCGGCGGCAAACCCACCTCCTCCGCCGTCCTCTCCGACATCCTCGCCATCGCCCTCGGCACCGCCCCCCTCCTCTTCCAAAAACTCCCCCTCCTCACCAAAAAACGCACCCTCCCCTTCATCTCGACCTCCCAGATCATCTCCCGCAACTACCTCCGCGTCACCGCCCTCGACGTCCCCGGCGTCATGGCCCAAATCACCAACATCCTCTCCAAACACAAAATCTCCCTCGCCGGCCTCAACCAGCACGAATCCAAGGCCGGCCAGCCCGTCCCCATCATCATCACCACCCACGAGGCAAAGGACGGCGACATCCAAAAAGCCATCACCGAAATCGACCAACTCAAACAAATCACCGCCAACACCATCCGCATCCGCGTGCTGCAATAGCAACATGATTTCTGCTATAATCACCGATGGTAAGAAGGCCCAATCCTTCTCCTCGGAGTCCTAGAAAATGAAGGCCGACTGGCTTACAAAAATGGATCGAACGGCCGTGAGCGTCACGTCGCTGACGGAATCCGACGAACGAGAATTCTGGCTCGCGCGAACAATCGAAGAACGTCTACAGGCTCTCGAATCAATGCGGCGGACGCTCTATGGATACAACGACCCTCCACCCAGACTTCAAAGAGTTGTTGAAGTTGTTCAACGAGGAGAGCGTTGAATACCTTCTCATAGGGTCCTATGCCGTCGGCGTTCACGGATATCCTCGTGGCACTGTTGACATGGATATCTGGATCGCCGTTAACCCCGCCAACGCTGACCGGGTCATGCGAGCCTTAAATAGCTTTGGCTTCGGCAACGTGGTAAACCGCGAATGGTTTCTTGACCCCAAAAAAATCGTCCGAATGGGGGTTCCGCCCTACCGAATTGAAATCAGCACGGAAATCAGCGGCGTTACCTTCGAAGAATGCTACCCCCGTCGCGTTTCCGCTGTCGTTGACGGTATCCCGACGAAAGTAATCAGCCTCCCCGATCTCAGAATTAACAAAAGAGCCGCAGGTCGCGATAAAGATTTGAACGACCTCAAGAATCTTCCGTGAAATAAGCGAGTCCAAATGAAATACGTCATCATCATCCCCGACGGCGCCGCCGACACCCCCATCCCCGACCTTAACCACAAAACCCCACTCGACGTCGCCAAAAAACCCAACATCGACTGGGTCTCCCAAAACGGCAAACTCGGCACCGTCCGCACCACGCCCCCCAACTATTCCGCCGGCTCCGACGTCTGCACCCTCTGCCTCCTGGGCTACGACCCCGCCAAATACCACCCCGGCCGCGCGCCACTCGAAGCCGCCGCCATGGGCCTGCAGCTCGACCCCGATCTCGACTGGGTCTTCCGCTGCAACCTCGTGACGATTATCGACAGCGACCGGGGGGGTATCATGATGGATCACTCCGCCGGCCACATCGGCGACAAGGAAGCCCGCATCCTCCTCGACGAGGTCCGCAAAGCCCTCGCCCCCGACCCCGGCACCACCCCGCTCACCTTTTACCCGGGCGTCTCTTACCGCAACCTCATGACGTATCGCGGCGGCGACTTCACCGGCCTCAAGACAACTCCCCCACACGACATCCCGGAGCAGCCCATCAAGGGATACATGCCCAAGGGAGGACGGGGGGGTGGCGGCGACATCCTCACCTCGCTCATTCTGCAATCCCACGAAGTCCTCAAAAACCACGAAATCAACCTCACCCGCCGCGACCTCGGCGAAAACGAAGCCACCCACATCTGGCTGTGGGGCCAGGGCAAAGCCGCCAACGTCCCCTCCTTCCAAAGCCGCTTCAAAAAATCCGGCGCCATGATCACCGCCGTCGACCTCCTCCGCGGAATCGCCAACCTCCTCGGCTGGAAAAACCTCGACTCCCCCGGCATCACGAGTTATCACGACACCGACTACGCCGCCCAAGGCAAAACCACCATCGACGCCCTCGATCACTACGACATCGTCTGCTGCCACGTGGAAGCCCCCGACGAAGCCTCCCACGCGGCCAACGTCCAGGAAAAAATCGACTCCATCGAAGCCATCGACAAATACGTCGTCGGCCCCGTGCTCGAAAAACTCAAAACCTATCCGGATTGGCGCATCCTGGTCATGCCCGACCACGCCACGCAATGCCTCACCCGCAAGCACTACGACGAACCGGTCCCCTTCGCCATCGCCGGCAGCAACATCCCGCCCAAACAAAACCTCCAACTCCCCTACACTGAAGCCGCCGCCAAGCAGTCCGACCTGCACATCCAGCAGGGGCACGACCTCATGGAATACTTCCTCTACGGCAACAAGTGATTGGTATGTCGCGGGCGCGCCGCCTTGCGCCGCCGATTGTTCCACCTAACTGGGCATGATGGCGACGACGTAGAAGGCGATGATGGAAGTTCCGATGAGGAGGTTGATGATCGCGGCGACCGAGAGCCACGGGCCGTAGGGCAGGACGTTGGGCTTTCCGAGGATCAGCAGGACGACGGCCCAGAGGATGCCGATGAAGGGGGCGGTGAGGAAGGTGATGATGATGAGGGGCGCGCCGACTATAGCGCCGATGCCGATGAGGAGGTGGGCGTCGCCCATGCCCATGGCCTCTTTGTTGAAGGCCATGGTGCCGGCGATGCGGATGAACCAGACGATGCCGCCGCCGACGAGGGCGCCCAGGAGTGTTCCGAGGAGGCGATCGAGGGGAGCGGAGGCGGGGAGGTGCCAGGGGATGAAAGCGGCGGCGATGGCGAAGGCGAGGGGGATCCCCAGGAAAAGGCCTTCCTTGGCGACCTCGGCGCGGACCTGGGGGCCGGAGATTTCTTCCATGACTTCATCGGTGACGTCGGTCTGGCCGGCATCGCGAGGAAGGACGCCGATGAGGAAGATGAGGATGGCGCCGCAGAGGCCGACGAGGGCGGCGGCTTTGGCGGGGCAGAAGAGGCCGCAGAGGATGGTGGCGAGGATGATGGCGATGGTGGCGGCGGCGGAAAAGCCGAAGCGGGTGAGCTTGGGTGGCGGGGCGACGCGGTCCTGGGCGCTGGGCGCGGCGTCAGCGACAGGGGGAGGCGGGCCATCGCAGACCGCTGGAGCGGAAGTTTGCGCAGCCGCGGCGGCGGGCGCATCAGCGGCGGCGCGGGCGGATTCCGTACGATGGTCCTCGGCAAAGCTGCGCGGCAGCGTTTTGGTCCACAGCAGCAGGTTGGCGAACAGAACGCCCAGGGTGGCGGCGAGGGTGGGGTTGGCCAGGGTGGAAGTGGTGTCGATGCGCGGGATCACGGGGCTGTCGATCCAGGGATTCGCGAGCAGCGCGAGGATGAACAGGAGATAGGGAATTTCCGGGGGGATGATGAAGTAATCGGCGTCGATGGCGGAGCCGGCGAAGAGGGCGGCGATGAGGATGAGGTGTTCGACGAGTGCGGGCCAGTCGCGGCCGAGGTCGACGAAGCCGGGCTGCCAGTGGGCGCCGAAGTAGGCGAGATAGAGTGCGAGGAATGCGCCGGCGGTGCCCAGTTCGACGAGGGGATAGCGGATGGGGATGGTGGTGCCGCAGGTGGCGCATCGTCCGCGGAGGGCGATCCAGGAAAAGATGGGGATGTTCTGGTACCAGCGGATGGGGGCGTCGCAGACGGGGCAATGAGAGGGGGGCCAGGAGAGGGTGAGCGGGCCGCGTTTTTGCTGATAGAAGATTTCACGGCCGCGGTGGGGGAGTCGCCAGATGACGACGTTGAGGAAGCTGCCGACGCAACCGCCCAATGCGAAAAAGAACACGCCATAGGCAATGAGGACAGGCGTGGGCATGGGGATGGGCATGGGGCCAATTATCGACAGAAACGTCCGAAATGCGAGAGAACGCTCTTGTCAGCGATCAGCGCTCTCTCGACGGATTCAGCCCGCCGCCTCCACGGCTTTGAGGACTTCCACCTGGTGTTCGTCGACTTTCACTTTCGGGAAGACCGTGGCGACCTGGCCGTGGGTGTCGATCACGAAGGTGGTGCGTTCGATGCCCATGTAGCTTTTGCCGTAATTGGTTTTCTCCTTCCACACGCCATAGGCGTCGGCGATTTTGTGGTCGGGATCGGCGAGGAGGGGGAAGGGGAGGTTGAATTTTTTCTTGAAGTCGTGGTGGCTGGAGACATCGTCGGGGGAGACGCCGAGGATGACGGCGTTGGATTTTTCGAAATCGGCGAAGGCGTCGCGGAAGTTGCAGGCTTCCCTGGTGCAGCCGGGGGTGTCGTCCTTGGGGTAGAAGTAGAGGACGACCTTTTTGCCGCGGAGGTCTTTGAGGGAGATGGTGCGACCGGTGGTGGAATCGAGGGCGAACTCGGGCGCCGCCTGACCTGCTTCGATACCCATGGCTGTCCTCGCAAGAAAAAAGTCCGCGCCGCCGCGTGAATGAACGGCGCGCATTCTAGGCGAGGGCTTCGATGGCTATCAAGCGGGGAGCGGGGCGGGCGCCGGGGCGGCGGCGGGGAGGCGGACGGTGAAGGTGGTTCCGGCGTCCAGCTCGCTGGTGACCTCGATGTGGCCGCGGTGGGCTTCGACGATGGACTTGCAGATGGCGAGGCCCAGGCCGTTGCCGCCGGCCTCGCGGGAGCGTGCGGGATCGACGCGATAAAAGCGTTCAAAGAGGTGTCCGACGTGTTCCGGCGGAATGCCGACGCCGGTATCGGTGACGCGGAACACAGCGTCGCCTGGGCTGGAGGCGGAAGCGCCCTCGACCGCGACGCTGCATTTCACGTGGCCGCCGTCGCGGTTGTAGCGAATGGCGTTGGTCAGCAGGTTGGTCACGACCTGTTCCATGCGGGCGGGATCGCCGAGGACGGCGGCGGGGGCGAGGTCGGATTCGAGCGTGACGTGCTTTTCGGCGGCGAGCGTGGCGACCATGGCTGTGCAATCACGGGCCACATCGGAAAGATCGAAGCGCCGGTGATCGAGGGAGAGACGACCGGCATCGGCGCCGGCGAGGAGCAGGAGAGAATCCACGAGGCCTTTCATGCGGCCGGAAGCGCGGAGGCATGTGGCGAGGGTTTTGTGGTATTCGGCGGCGGAGCGCTCGCGCGAGAGGGCGAGCTGCAATTGCGTGTGGATGACGGCGAGCGGGGTGCGGAGTTCGTGGGAGGCGTCGGCCGTGAAGCGGGTTTGCTGCGCGAAGGCTTCATCGAGGCGCGCGAACATGTCATTGAGCACACCGGCGAGTTCCTTGAGCTCGCCGGGCACCGCGGCGGGCTCCATGCGGCGGGAGAGGTTGGTGGCGGAAATTTTGCCGGCGATGGCCGTCATGCGCTGGATGGGACGGACGACGCGGCGTGAGACGGCCCAACCCCCGGCGAGGCCGACGACCAGGACCCCGGCGCCCGCGGCGAGCAGGAGCAGCGCGGCATGCCGCAAGGTGGATTCCTCGGGCGCCAGGCTCTCGCCGACCACGAGACGGGTGTCGAAGGGACCATGGAGCGTGGCTTCGCGGAAGTCGCCGCGCTGGCGGATCTCCGGCACCTGCGGGATCGGGGGCCCTCGGCGTCCCATTTCGGCGCCGGCGGGCGGACCGATGGGGCCCGGATCGGGGATGCCCAGCGTGGCGGGATTTTCGGCCATGGATTTGCGCAGGATGGAGCCGTCGGGCCGCCAGACGATCGCGTACATGCTGCCATCGTCGGTGACGCCGCCGAATTGGCCGGCGGTATTGGGAGGGATTTCGATGGTGGCGTCCGGCGGACCGCCCGGTCCGCCGCGCCAGGGACCGCCGTGACCGAAGCCGCCGCCCTGGCCGGGTCCTGGCCCGCCTGCCCAATCGGTGCCATCGGGCCAGGCGTTGGGATCGTCGGGACGGGGATGGCGGCCGGTGCGGTCTCCGGGATCGTCGGGGTTATAAGCGCCGCGATCGCCGCGTCCGCCGTCGGGACCACGTCCTGGTCCGCCTCCGCCGACCCCGCCTCCGCCGGGTCCGCCGCGCTGGGGGTGAATGCCGGCGGCGAGGAGCTGGATGGCGCGTTCGAGCTCTGAATCGACGCGCTGGTAAGCCATGCGGCGCAGGCCGACGTAGGTGGCGACGCCGAAGGCGATCAGGACGATGCCGAGCAACCCGCCATACCAGCCCTGCATGATGCCGGCCATGGAGCGGCCGCCGAGCCATTGCCGGCGTGGGCGGCTCGCGTCCGCCGGCGGGGTGGGTGAAATATCGGGCATGTCGGCCATCATTCCACCATGTATCCCTCACCACGGCGCGTGGTGATGAAATCCTTGCCGAGCTTTCGACGCACGTTGGCGACGTGGACATCGACGAGGTTCGAGAGGGTGTCGCCGGATTCGTCGAAGAGGTGGTCGTAGATCATGGTGCGGGTGACGAGCTTGCCCCGGTGCAGGGCGAGGAGTTCGACGAGGGCGTATTCGCGCGGGGTGAGCGGAACGATGTCGCCGGCCTGGCGGACGAGATGTTCGGCGGTGTCGATGGCGATGCCGCCGATCTCGATGACGGCGCGGGCCTGGCCGGCGCTGCGGCGGATCAGAGCGCGCAGGCGGGCGTGGACCTCCTGCAATTCGAACGGCTTGCCGAGGTAATCATCGGCGCCGGCATCAAGGCCTTTGACACGGTCCGGGAGGGTGTCGCGCGCGGTCAGGATGAGGACGGGGGTCTTCCTGGTTTTGCGGAGCTCGCGCAGGAGGTCCCAGCCGCTCATGCCCGGGAGCATGAGGTCCAGGACGATGGCGTCGTAATCGACGCCGGCGGCTTTGTAGAGGCCGGTCCTTCCTTCGGAGGCTTCGTCGACGGCGTAACCTTCCTCGCGCAGGGATTGCACGATGGCATCGAGCAGGTCGCGTTCGTCTTCGATCACGAGTACACGCACGGGGGGCTCCTCACGTCTGTGCCGGAGTTTCCGGCAATGGGTGGCTGCGGCCGATCTTTCCGCGGCCAAAAATGCTTATAACCAATGCGGCGCCGCCGAGGATGGCGAGCGTATTGCCAAACCAGAACGAGATCGTTGCTCGCTCCACCTGCGCGGCCTGTACGTCGTCCATGACCCATTGCTCGGCTGCGACGATTTTTTTGTCCTTGCCATTGTTATCCATGTCTCTCAGGTATTCGACGCTGTAAGGGACCATCGGTACGCGGACGCCTGACAGATGGACAAAGAAAGCTCCCAGGAGCAGCAGTACAGCGACGGCTCCGCATTCACGCCGAGTAATTCCCAGAATTCTCACGCCACTTGCAGGATCCATCGCAGCACCAGAAGCACGATGACATAGACGCCGACGTAGACGCCGATCCAGCCGGCGTCCCAGGCGCCAAGTTTACCGCCGAGGAAATGGAACGGACGCCAGAAAGATTGTTCGACATTCGGGCGCGGATAGATGACGGCGAGGGAGTGGATGGGGCCGGCGGCGATCGCGGGGGAGGCTTCGGCGAGCGGCGGCGGGAATTGCGCGCCGGTGACGATCTGCGCGGCCGCGTCGCCGACGTGAACGCTGTAGCGGCCGGGGGCATCGGCGGGAGTGCGCACGACCCATGTGACGGCCTGCGCGGGGATGGGGTTGTCAAGGTAGCGGTCGAGATCCGGGGCGGCGGCGGGGGGGGTGACGTCCGCGACGTTGAGTTCCCAGGCGCGATCGCCGGCGGCGCTCGGATTTTGATAGAGGGCGAGGAGGCTTTCGAGGGTCTGACGGAGCGGCGGCATGGAGCGTTCGGCGGGCGTGGAGGGATCGACGGTGAGCTCGGGGGCGGTGTCGAGATGCAGCGGGCCGGTGTATTCGCCGTCCACCCTGGCGACGACTTGCACGGCGGCGCCGGCCTGGGGGGCGGGGCCTTCGCCGATGCGGGCTTTCATCCAGGAGAAGGGCAGGACCATCGGCCCGAGCAGCAAACCGACGGGAACCATCGCGGCCATGAGGATGCGGCCCTGCGCGCCGGCGGCCTGGGCTTCGAACATGCGGCGGCGGGGGCTGTTGCGGGGAAGTGTGGCGGCAGCCTTGCGGAGAACGGCGGCGCGGCGTTTGGCGACCAGCAGGCGCGCGTTGTCGGTGAGAAACCGCTGGACCAGCAGCGTGAGCGCGGCGACGGCGGCGGCGAGGATGATCACCGCGCCGAGGCGGCCGGCGGTGCGCACCAGCGGCCAGAGCACCGCATCGAGGGCGTGCATCGTGGCGAAGTAAACGCTGCGTGTGGCGGGCAGGAAAAAGGCGAGAAGGTAAAGGCCCCAGGCGATGGCGAAGATGTTGCGGAGTTTCCATGACCGGCGTTCCTGGCGGCCGGGCGGCGGGGGGGCGAGGAGCGCGTCGTGAGATGCTGGCGCGGGCGGCGAGTTCTCGGCGGCGGTTCCCACCCAGCCGTGCTTTCCGTCGACGCGGAGAAGCTGCCCGTTGGCGAAGAGTCGGGTGGCATCGGGCACGACGACGGCGGGGAGGCCGAGCTCGCGGGCGACGACGGCGCCATGCGAGAGCGCTCCGCCGCACTCGAGAACCAGCCCGGCGGCGCGGGCGAAGAGGGGCGTCCAGGAGGGATCGGTGCTGGGGCAGACGAGGATGAAGCCTTCGCCGGGGTTTCGCGCCTCGGGGGCGTCGGGCGAAAGGATGATGCGGGCGGGACCGGCGGCCTGGCCATTGGAGACGCCGAAGCCGGTCCATCCGGCGGCATCGGGCGCGGGCGGCGAGCCCTCGCCGAGATGGTCGATGGCGGGGCGGTCGATGATGGCGGGAAGGCGGAGAGCGGCGGCGGCGCGATGTTGGCGGCGGCGGTCCTCCAGGAGGTGACGTTCGACGGCGGCGGTGGGCAGGGCGGTAAGAAGTTCTTCGCGCGACAGGAAAAAGACGTCGTCGCCGATGGCCAGGCGCCGGCCGGCTTCACGGGCGATGTCGCGGAGGAGCCCATAGCCGTGCATGAGGACATCCTTGCCATCCTCGCGGAAGGCGAGGTAGCGGCGGGCGGTATCCAGGAGCTGGTCGAAGGCGGCGGCGTCGGCGGCGGACAGTTGGCGGCGAAGCTCGGCGATGCGCTGCTGCGTGGCGGCGGCATGGCGGTGGTGGCGGTCGAGCGGGCTTTCGGGACTTTGCGCGAGTTCCCGGGCGCGGGCGTTGATTTCGGCGGGGCATTCGCGCCAGCGCGCGGCGGCCACATCAAATTCACCGGCGGCGCGGTGGCCGTGGGCGGCGATCCATGCTTCCACCGGGCGTTGGCCCTTGCCGACGTCGTAAAGTTCCTGGTCGGCCAGGAGGGTGGAGTTGATGCCGCCGGAGGAAATGTCGCGGCCGGTTTCGGCGGGGTCGAGGTCCCAGAAATGCTCGGCGAGGAAACGTTCGAGGTCGGCGAGGGCGAGGCCGCTGATGAGGCTGGGCAAGAGGGATTTGCCGGCGAATTCCTGCATGATGATGCGTTCTCGCTGATTCCAGAGGATCACGAGCTGCCCGCCCGTGAGGCTTCGCAGATCGGCGGCGCGTTCCTTATCAGTCCAGGCGAGAAATTCGGGAAAGATGCGCTGGCGCAGGTCGCGGTCATAGGTGGCGGCGAGTTCGCGCAGGCGGCGATCGGCGTTCTTGAGGATGCGGCCGGCGCGCAATCGCGAGGTGAGGCCGCCGTGCGGGACGGTGGGGGCGGCGGCGGAAACGTCGCCGCTTTCCTTCACGGCGTCGAGGTCGTAGCGATAGCCGAAGTGTTCGCCGAACATCTCGGCGGCGCGCGACAGGTCCATGTAGATGCGGCCGCCGATCAGGTCGAGGAATCCCTCATCACGCAGGCCATCCGCGGGTTGGAAGCCGGCGTCGCGGTACATCTCGCCGTAACCGCCGGCAGCGCTCATGAAGCGGCGGATGACGCTCCAGGTCAGCGGCGTGGGATGAGGGAGGGTCTCGGCGAGGTTATGCAGCACCCATGGACCGCGCGCGTGGGCGAAGGCGTCGCGGAGGCGGTCTTTTTCCTCGGCGAGCAGTTCGTCGGCAGCGGATTTGCCGACGGTGGTGATCGGGCGCGATTGAAGCACGTAGAGCGTTCCGCCGGCGAGAGCCCACTCGATATCCTGCGGCCCGCCGAAGACCTGCTCCGCGTGCTTGCCCACCTCCCATAGGGCGAGGACATCGGCTTCGTGCAAGCAAGCGGCGCGGCGCAGGTCTTCAGACACGTGATGTTCGCCGGCGACGCCGGCCGTGAGGGCTTCGCGTTTGTCGCCGATCCGCTGGGAAATGAGCCGGCCGGTGCTTTTTTCCACAACCAGCACATCGGGTTGAACGCGCCCGGAAACGACCGATTCGCCGAGGCCCCAGCTCGCTTCAATCATCATTTCAGCGCCGGGGCCGTTGGGATTGACGGTGAACAACACCCCGGCGACATCGGCGGGCACGAGCGTCTGGACGACCACGGCCATGGCGACCTGGGCGGGGTCGATGCCTTGCCCGGCCAGGTATGCGGCGGCGCGATCGCCGCGGAGGCTGTTCCAGCATTTTTCGACGGCGGCGAGGAGGGCGTCGTCGCCGCGAATGTCGAGGAATGTTTCGTATTGCCCCGCCATCGAAGCGCCGGCCATGTCTTCGGCGGTGGCCGAGGAGCGGACGGCGACGGGGGCATGGGCCTCGCCCAGGGCGCGATAGGCGTTGAGGATGGCGGTGCGAACCTCGCCGGTCATCCCGGCGCGGAAAGCCTCGGTGGTGATGAGGAAGCCGCCGGGCGTGCGGAATCCGGCGCGGAGCAGGCGGCCGAGGTTGGCGCCTTTCCCGCCGGCGATGGCGGGGTCCTGCGCTTGTTGGAGGTCGATGGTCAGCATACGAGGCATTCGAGTAATGGAGTTAATCGAGTCAACGGAGAGGCGTCATCTGGTTCCGACGAACAGGCGGACGCCGCCGGTTTCGCTGCCGGCAATCACCCGGCCGTCGTGGACCTGCGGGTCGCCGACGGTCAGTCCGGTGCCGGCTTTGGCCTGGTCGTTGAAATAGGTTTTTTCCAGCAGCTTGCCCGTACGGGCGTCGAGGATGGCGAGGAAACCGTCGTTGCTGACGGCATAGACGCGATCGGCTGTGAGGGCGCATCCGCTAACGATCGGGGCGTTGCCGCTGATGTGCGTGCGCCAGAGGACCGAGCCATTTTTCTCGGAGAGGGCGACGACTTCGCCGGTGCGCACGGGGCAGGCGAGCGTGCCATCGCGGGCGGCGATCCCACCGAGCACCGCATCCGAGAAGGGCGTTTGCCAGGCGATCTTTCCGGTTTTGCGATCGACGGCGACGACCAGGCCGCGGGCGTTGGCGGCGGAATGAACGACGTCGCTGTTGCCGCCGCCGGCGATGATGAAGTCTCCGTCGACGGTGATCGGTCCGAGCATCGGCAGGCCGGTGTCTGCGGTCCAGAGGCGGTGGCCATCCTTGCCGGCAAGCGCGACCAGGGCCTGGCCGTTGAAGCCGCTGCCGATGTAGACGTTCCCATCCGCATCCATGGCGGGGGAGCTTTCGGGATCGTTGACCGGGACGCGCCAGACTTCTTTGCCGTCGTCCATGTGAACAGCGATCACTTCGCCCGCATTGCCGGTGGGCATGCCATCGGTGCCCTCGATGGCCCCCGCGCCGATCACCGCGATTTCGCCTACGCCCGGAACCGTGCCGATGGCCGGCGAGCTTTCCAGGTGCAAAGTCGTGCCGACGACCCATTCCTGCTTGCCGGTCTCGGCGTTGAAGCAGAGCAGGCCGCAGTCGGTATCTGCGTGGAGGCCCTGGCCGATGACCAGGTGTTTGCCATCGGCGGTGATGGCCGGCGAGCTGAAGAAGGCTTTGATGGAGCGGGTCTTTTTGTCGGCGCGTTTGGCCTGATCGACGGCCCAGAGACGCTTGCCGGTGTCAAGGTCGAGGCAGGCGAGCAGGCCGCTGTAATCGCCGAGTCCGGCCACGCTGCCCGCGACATACATATGATTCCCATAGACGGCCGGCGTGGCCAGAAACATGGTTTCATCGGGGGCGTAGCGCCAGAGTTCTTTCAGACCGGTGGGCGAGGCGGCGCCGACGACGTTGCATCGGGAATAGTCGCCGCCGATCACCACCGCGTGCGCGCGGGCCGTTGACGCGCCGGTGGTGGCCACGGGAACGTTCCCGCCGGCCGCCTGGCGCGTGAGAATGGCTTGCGCGACTTTGGCCCAATCCGTGCCGGCGGCTTTGGCGAGCGGTTTGGTCCGGGTCATCATCCAGCCGCCCAGGACGCCGATGACCGCCAGCGCGCCCACCCAGGAGACCGCCGCCACCGGACGCCGCCGCACGAGCCCCGCCCACTCGCGCGGCTTAAGCAGCACCGCCACCACGCTGGCCAGGATTCCCAGCACCGTGGGCAGCAGAGCCGTGCCCGCCCCCATGAAAATCGGCACCACGCCGACCACTGTCATGGCGCATCCTCCGCAGCTGCCAATACGCTACCTGACGGTTCCTGAAGATACCGTGAAGGCAACGCCGTGGCGAAGACGGAAGGGGGCGAGCCTTCCCCGGCGGGGCGTTTACGCGCGGGAGAGGGGGGCTTACGATGGGCCAATGGCCTGGTTTTTTACATTGCCCATGTGGGTGCAGGGACTGCTCTTACGAACGGCGGTTGCGGCACTTGTGATTCTGCCGTTCGTCTCCCTCGTGGCCATGGCCTCAATCTGGGCGGAACGTAAGGTCGCGGCAAGGATTCAATCGCGCCACGGGCCCATGCGGGTGGGGGGGTTCCATGGCTGGGCACAATCCATTGCCGACGGCCTCAAACTGATCGGCAAGGAGGATCTGCTGCCGGCGGGAGCCGATGCGTTCCTGTTCCGGCTCGCGCCCTACCTGGCCTTTGCCCCCGCGCTGGCCGCGTTCCTGTTCGTTCCGTGGGCGAAAGACCTCTCCGCGCTCACCGCCTCGCTGAACGTCGGCGTGTTCTTCCTGCTGGCGGTGCTCGGGGTGGAAGTGCTGGGGGTGATCCTCGCCGGCTGGGCCTCGAACAACAAATGGTCCGTCTATGGAGCCATGCGCGAAGCCTGCCAGATGGTGTCGTACGAAATCCCGCTGGGGCTTTCCATTCTGTGCGCGGTGCTGGTGGCGGGATCGCTGAACCTCTACGACATTTCGCTGCGCCAGGCGGGCGGCTTCCACGAATGGTTCTTGTTTCACGACCCGTTCAACATGCTCGCGTTCGGGGTCTACTACATCGCGGCGCTGGCCTCATGCAAACGGGCCCCCTTCGACTTGCCCGAGTCTGAATCGGAACTGGTGGCGGGGTATCACACGGAATACTCGGGCATGCGCTTCAGCTTCTTTTTCTTCGCGGAATATGCGGCGATGTTCGTGGTCTCGGCGATCCAGGTGTCGCTCTGGCTGGGGGCGTGGTACGACCCTTTCGGCATCGTGGCGCATCTGGAATCGCTCCGTTTCGTCGGAACGCATGGCGGCGCGATCGTGTGGAAGTACATGGTGCTGGCGAATGCGGCCGGTGCCGCGGTGTTCATCGCAAAATCCGCCGCGCTCGTGTTCGTGCAGATGTGGCTGCGCTGGACCCTCCCGCGCCTGCGCATCGACCAGGTGCTGCACCTGTGCATCAAGGTGCTCCTGCCGGTCGCCTGCTTCAACCTCCTGGGAGCGGCGGCCTGCCTGTGGCTGATCGATCCCCTGCCGCGGGTGCAGCTGATCCTCCAGATCGTGCTGGCCTGCGTGGCGGTGGCCATCGTGGGGCTTCTGGGGATGGTGGTCCTGCATGCCTTTCTCACGCGCGAGCGCTCGACTTTCAAGGTCCTCTTTGCATCCAGCCGACCACTGCCCGACCTGCACGGCTCGTGATCCGTCGGCCAGCTGCCGAGTGGGACGGCGGCCAAAGATTTACAAAATCCGCGCGAACTTTTCCTTCCCGCCAACGCCGGCGAATCGTATACTGACGTCGTAGCCACCGTTGGTCGCGATCGCGGGTTCGCCGAAAAAATGGGGTCGAGCACGCTCCCCCAGCTTGAGTGCCGGAACACCCGTAGCGACCGTCTGGTCTGGCTCATGGCCGTATGAACGCGTCCCGGAAGCGGGGGCTTCCATTTGACGCCAACAGCGGTGTTGAGCGGGACCACTCTCACGCGGTGGCTTTTTTCTTTTTTTGCCGGTGGTGTTGGGGGGGGAAGGGCGCATCCGCTTCAACGGCGCCATTACCCCGCCTGCCGCTTTTGCCGCAGCCGATCCAGCAGCACCGCCAGAATGATGATCACGCCCGTGACGATCTGCTGAATATAGGTGCGCAGCCCCGTTTCCGAACCGACAAAGTGCTGCGCGAATTTAGGAATGTGAATCTGCGAGCAGCCATTGGCGATCACGGTGAGAATCAGCGCTCCCACCAGCGATCCAAAGATGGAACCCTTCCCCCCGGAGAGGGATGCCCCGCCAATCACGACCGCCGCGATGACATCGAGCTCGAAACCGTCGGCGGCGGTCGGGCTGCCTTCCCGGATGCGCGAGTAATAAAACAGGCCGGCGATTCCCGAAAAGAGTCCCCCCAGGGTGTAGACCAACAGTTTCGTGCGGTTGACCGGAATGCCGCACAGGCGGGCGGTCTGCTCGCTGGAGCCCACGGCAATGACGTGGCGGCCGAAGCGTGTGAAGTTAAGCACGACCGCCATGACCAGCGCCAGCAGCACGCTGATCCAGATGGCCGGGGAAAAGATCATCCAGTGAGTCGGGCCGCTGGGAGGGGCGATGAGGGTGTAAAGCCAGTTGGTGCTGTTGTGAACCTCCGTCTCATTGCCGAAGCCTTTGGCCAGCCCTCGGAGAATCATCATGGTTCCCAGCGTGATGATGAACGGGACGATCTCCAGCCCGGTCACCAGCAGGCCGTTGAGCAAGCCCGAGAGCACGCCGGCGCCCACGCCCACCAGGATCGCCACCAGCGGCCACATCGAGGGGTGCAGCGCGAGGTACGTCCCCGAACCGGCGGTCTTGTTCAGCGTCACCGCGACGATCACGCCCGAAAGGGCCGCGAGCGATCCCGCCGAGAGATCGATGCCGCCGGCGATGATGATGAACGTCATGCCGAGCGACGCGACCGCGGTCATGGAGCTTTGCCGGAGGATGTTGGAAATGTTGTCGAAATTGGCGAAGCGATTGAGCTGGGCGAAAAAATCGTGCGAGTTATGAAAATCGGACGCCTGCCACTCCGGTACCGTGGCCATGAAGAACAGGAAGATCACCAGCAGCGCCAGGGCCGGACCAATGATGTCCAGCCAGCGCCAGAAGAACGCCCGCAGAGAGAAGGGCTCGTCAGGCAAGCCGGGAGGAGCGGAATCGGAAGGGGACAAACTCATGCATCCTCCGGCGAGGGTGGGGGTAGTTCCTGTCCGGTGGCGGCCAGGACCAGGGCGTGCTCCGTCCATTCTTCCACCGGCTTGGCAGGCCCCAGCACGCCGCGCGACATCACTGCAATGCGATCGCAAATGCCCAGAAGTTCCGGGAAATAAGAAGATACCACCAGCACCGCCTTGGGCTTGCCCCCGCCCTTGCCCGCCGCCAGATCGTCGATCAACTGGTAAATCGCCGCCTTCGAAGCGACGTCGATGCCGCGCGTCGGTTCGTCCAGCAGCAGCACGTCCACATCGTGGTGCAGCAGGCGCGCAATCGCCACCTTCTGCTGATTGCCGCCGGAAAGATCCCCGATCGGCTGCGCGACATCCCGGCATTTTACGGCCAGCGCCCAGGCCCACTTGCGGGCGATCGACCGCTGACGCGCAGGAAAAATGAGTCCCGGCGGCCCCAGCGGCGCGAGGTCCGACAGCGTGAGGTTGTCCGCGATGGACATCGTCAACGCCAGGCCCTCGGTCTTGCGGTCCTCCGAAAGCATGCCCACCGACGCCTTCCACATTCCCGCCGGCGACGCCTGCTGCAGCGACAACGGCCGGTTTATCGCCAGCTTGACCGTGCCCGCGCGAATACGATCCAGGCCGAAGACCGCGCGCAGCAGCTCCGTGCGCCCGGCGCCGATCAGCCCCGCGATGCCCAGCACTTCTCCGCGCCACAGCGCGATCGAGGCGCCCACCGGCTTCACCTCCCCGCTGAGATTCTCGATGCGCAGCACCTCGTCGCCCGGATGCCGGGGCGAACGCGGATAAAGCTGCTCCACCGACCGCCCCACCATCAGCTCCACCATCCGGGTCGCCGGCGTCGAGGGGGCATCCCCCGATCCCACCGTCTTGCCGTCCCGCAACACCGTGAAGCGATCGGCGATCGTGCGCACTTCCTCGAGGAAATGGGAGATGTAGACGATCCCCTTGCCCTGCGCCTTGAGCCGGCGGATGACGTCGAACATCGCCGCGACGTCGGTCTGTGTCAGCGAGCTGGTGGGCTCATCGAGCACCAGCACCGAGCAGCCGATCGCCAGGGCCCGCGCGATCTCGATGATCTGCTGCGTCGCCGGAGAAAGCCCGGCCACCGGCCGCGAGGGATTCAGATGCCCATGCCCCAGCGCCACCAGCGCCTCGCGCGCCCGCCGCTTCATCTCGCGCCAGTGCAGGAAGCCCAGCGTCCCCGGCTCCATCCCCAGCAGCACGTTCTCCAGCACCGACAGATGCGGCGCCAGCGACAGCTCCTGGTAAATCATCGCCACGCCCCGCTTGCGGCCTTCCAGCGGATTTCGCGGCGCGTAAGGCCGCCCGTCCAGGAACATCTCGCCGGAATCCGGAGCGTGCGCGCCGGAAAGCGTCTTCATCAGCGTCGATTTGCCCGCGCCGTTCTGGCCTACCAGCGCATGCACTTCCCCCGGCATCACCCGCAGCGATACGCCGTCCAGGGCGATCGTCGCCCCGAAGCGCTTCCGAATGTCCCGCATCTCCAGGCGCGGCGTTGCTTGCGTCTCCACCACGGCGACCGCTCACTCTTTCAGATACTTGTCCACCGGCGGATCGAGCACTTCCTGCGACGCCGGATCGTTCATGTTCTCTTTGGTCACCAGCGTCGCGCCCGTGTCGATGGACCGTTCCACCGTCTTGCCATCGGCCGCCTCTACCGCCGTTTTCAATCCGAGATACCCCATCTTGATCGGATTCTGCACCACCAGTCCGTTGATCTGCCCGCTTTTGAGGGCGCTGACAAGGTCGGGACTGGAATCAAATCCGACGAACTTCACCTTGCCGGCGGCCTTCATGTCCTGCAGCACCAGCAGCATGCCGTATGTGGTGGTCAGATTGGGGCAGAAAATGCCGTCGATCGAGAGCGTCCCGTCGGGATTCTTATAAGCCGCCAGCAGATTCTCTGCCGCCTTGGTGCATTCGTCCTGCGTGGCGCCGCCATACTTGTTCACGTCCACCAGTTCTATGCCGGCACTCTCCTTGAGAGCGTCCAGGGCTCCCTGCTCGCGCTCGCCGGTGGAGGCGGAGCCCTCCTGGTACCGCAGCATGATCACCTTGCCCTTGCCGCCGAG
Source organism: Phycisphaerae bacterium (assembly GCA_035548175.1). GTDB lineage: Bacteria > Planctomycetota > Phycisphaerae > WQYP01 > WQYP01 > CALCHA01. The sequence continues at coordinate 31,223 of DASZTO010000035.1, forward strand.
GTCCTTGGCAAGTTCCTTCCCGCCCATGTAGCCGCCCTTCTTGTTGTCCGTCGCCACGAAGGAGGTGTACTTGTTGGAGCTGACTGCCGAATCGATGATCACCACCGGAATCTTCTTCTGCGACGCTTCATCGACCACCCCCGCCAGGGCGTCCGCGTTGTTGGGCGCCAGCACGATCGCGTCGACATGCAGGTTGAACATGTCCTCCACCACCGAGATCTCCTCCGCCGATTGATCCTCGCGCAGCGAGCCCTTCCAGACGATCTCGATCGGCTGCGTCGATGCCAGCTCGTCGGCCGCCTTCTGGGCGCCCGCGTGCACCGCCTTCCAGTAGGGCGATGTCGTTCCCTTGGGAACCACGGCGATCCGAAGTTTCCGGGCGCTGCCCGCCGCCGCGCCGGTCGCCGCCGGTCCGGTGGTGGTCGCGGAATTGTCGCCGCAGCCCACGAGCATGGCGGCGGCCAGGGAACAGGCGGCCAGAAGAGCGGTCAGACGCATGGGGCCTCCAGAAAAATGACGGGCGCGGGGCTCCGATCAAAACTCAATCATCGCCTTGAGCACCCCGCTGTCGGGCGCGATCCACCTGGGAAAGGTCTCCGGAACGCGCTCCGCCGAGACGCGATGGGTGATCCACGGAGCGGTGCTGATGCGCCCCTCCTCGATCATCCCGATGATACGCGAAAAATCGTCCGGCAGCGCGTTGCGCGTGGCCAGCAGCGTGGTCTCCCGGCGATGGAATTCAGGATCGTTGAGAGTGAAATCGCCCTGAAATAATCCGACATACACCAGACGCCCCCCATGCGCCACGTATTGCAACGCGCCCATCATCGAGGGCGCATTGCCCGTGGCGTCAAAAACGGCCGTCGGCATGTCGCCGCCGGTCAGCTCCCGCACTCTCGCCAGCGGTTCTTCCCGCGCGTTGATCGTGTCGGCGACGGCAAGCTTCTCCCGGCAAAAGGCCAGCCGGTTCTCAGCCACGTCCATCACCATCACACGCCCGCGCGCCGCCGCGAACTGAATCACCGACATCCCGATCGGCCCCGCCCCGATCACCAGCACGGTCTCGCCGCGATCCACCTGCGCCCGCTCCACCGCATGCGCGCCAATCGCCAGCGTTTCCACCAGCGCGATCTGCTCGTACGTCAAACGGTTCGCGCGATGCAGCTTTCGCGCCGGCAGCGCAAACGCTTCCCGCATGCCCCCGTCGATGTGCACCCCCAGCACTTTCATGTTCACGCAGCAATTCCCCCGCCCGCGCCGGCACGCAATGCACGCCTCACAATTGACGTACGGTTCCACGCTGCAGCGGTCCCCCGCCTTCACCTGCGCCACATCCGCCGCCACCGCCAGCACCTCCACCCCCAGCTCGTGACCCAAAATGCGCGGATAGCTGAAGAACGGCTGCTTGCCCGTGAAAGCGTGCGTGTCCGTTCCGCAGACGCCGACCCGGTGCACGCGCACCAGCGCCTCGCCCGGGCCGGGCGCCTCCGGGCGCGGCGCGTCGCTCAAAACGAGCCGGCCGGGTTCCTGCAGCGTGAGCGTCTTCATCAGCGTCAAGCCTTTCATGGCAAAATCAGCACCGGGCGGCACGGCCCTCCGCTGTGGCCGCGCAGATTCATAGGCAACGCCGCAAACGACACCGGCGGCGCCAATGCAAAAACCTCTTCCGGAAAATGCAGCTCTTCGACGATCAGCACCGGCGGCGCGGGCGCAGCAGCCCCCAGCAGCGTTGCGTGCGTCGCCGCATCGCCGATCGACCAGTGATCGATTCCCACGCCGCGCACCTGACGCTCCACGAGCCATCGCGCCGCTTCGTGCGACAGCACCGGCGCTTCGTGCAGCCATTCCCGGGTGGCGGCGCGCTTGTCGCCGAAGCCCGTCGCCAGCAGCACCCAGTGATCCGCCAGCGGCGCGCCTTTCGGAAGCCGCGACATCAGCATTTCCACCGTGATCGCCGTGTTCGCCCCAATGCCGCGCAGATCGACAATGTACGCCGGGCCCGTCCAACGCTCCAGCGGGATGTCATCCAGGCTGCGCCCGCTTTGAATCTTGTGCAGCGGCGCATCCACGTGGCTTCCCGTATGGCTCGTGAAGGAGAGGTGCTCCAGGTGCCAGCCTTCAGCGCCGTCGCGCGCATGTGATGCGACCACCTCGATCTTCACCCCCGGATGGGCCGGGCAGTTCGGACAGGCGTCAAAGAGAGGTTGGGAAAGATCGATCAGTCGCATCGAGTAAGAATCGAAAATCAAGAACCCAGAATCAAGAATCAACAAGACAGGACTTCCCGCGGTCGGCCGCGAAGGTCAGTTGTTTTCCGGCCGGCCGCTCGGCCATGTGCGATCGCGGATCGGCGCCAAAATCCTTTGCACCTCCGCCAAAAGGTCCATATCCACCGGCTCATCCACCCACCGCACGTTGTTGGCGATGTTCCCCGGATTTGCCGTGCCTACCAGCGTCGTGGCGATCCGAGCCTCGGCGACGGCGAACTGAATCGCCAGCTTCGCAATGTCCGTCCCACGCTCCCTGCACAGCGCCGCCGCCCGCGCGCACGCCTGCCGGATCTCCGCCGGCGCCGGATGCCACGCCGGCGGCTCCCGATTGCTCAACAACCCCATCGACAGCGGAGATGCCGAAATGATCCCAACCCCCTTCTCCCGCAGGTACGGCAACAGCCCGGCCAGCGCCGTGTCATTCAGCGAATAACGGCAGTAGGACAGGATCGTATCCACCGGTGCCTGATCCAGAATCCTCCGAAACACCGCCAGCGGCAGCCCCGTGATCCCCACAAACCGCGCCTTCCCCGCCGCCACCACTTTCCGCAGCGCCGGCAACGTTTCCTCCACGATCTGCCGCAGGTCGCCGAATTCCACATCGTGGCACTGAATCACATCCACGTAATCCACGCCCAGACGTTCCAGCGATTCCTCCACGCTGCGCGTCACCCGCTCCGCAGAAAAGTCAAAATCCTTCATCTCCGCACCATACCGCCCTACTTTCGTCGCCAGGAAATATCGCTCCCTTGCGATCTCCCGCAGCGCCTTGCCCAGCACCGTCTCCGCCTTGGTCAATCCATAGTATGGCGACACGTCGATGAAATTGATCCCCATGTCCAGCGCCGTATGCACCGTGCGGATGCCCTCCGGCTCCGCCACGCTGCGAAACACCGACCCCAGCGGCGACGCGCCGTAACTCAGCACCGAAACGTTCATCCCTGTCTTGCCCAGCGGCCGGTACTGCATGCTCAACAACTCTCCGCCCGAAAAGTGACCCGTCCGTTCAACCTGCGGGGGCGCTCCCCGCGTCCGATCACCCACCGCGGCAAGTCTCTCCGTTGCCCGCACCCCTGGCCATAGCTACGATTGACTGGTACCTGTCAATTCTTGACCCCTTGTTTTGGCGGAAGATGAAGGCATCGTCCAGCGCAACCCAACGTCCCGCGGCGCGCCGCCCAGGTGCCGGCGCCCGCCCCTCTCCGCTTCGGCCCGGCGCATCCGCCGCCCCTGCCCCCACCCGCCAGGAGCCCGAATACTTCTCCCTGCAAATCACCGAAGCCCGCCGCTTCTATCTGCCCCCCACGCAAAAACCCGCCTTGCCCCGCCTCGCCGTCGTCTGCTGCGGCCGCGAACACTGCTCTCCCGATTACCGCATCGTGCGCCGGGAATTGCCCCAGTTCTCCGTCGAATTCGTCGCCGGCGGAGAGGGAACCTTCAAGGCCAAGGGCCGCCACCATCGCATCATGCCCGGCGCTATCTTCGCCTATGGCCCCGGCGTCGCGCATGAAATCCACGCCGGCGCCTCCGATCGACCGCTCGTCAAATACTTCCTCGGACTCGAAGGTGCCCAGGCCCGCGCACTCCTCCGCGCCCCCGCGCCAGAGCCCGGCCAGATCGTCCAAACTTCCGCACCCGACGACCTCCTCCATCTCTGGGAAGATTTGATCTCCGCTGGCCTGCGGGAAACCCCCTTCCGCCAGCGAAGCTGCGCCGCTCTCGCCGAGCACCTCCTCCTGCGCATCGCGGAAACCGCCCTCCCCCTGGGAACCATCGGCACCGAAGCCTTCGGCACCTACCAGCGCTGCCGCCATTACATCGACACCCACCACCGCCGCCTCCGTGGTCTGCACGAAATCGCCGCCGGCTGCGCCCTCGACCCCGCCTACATCTGCCGCCTCTTCGCCCGCTACGACCACCAAAGCCCCTGGCAATACGCCCTGCGCCTCAAAATGCGCGCCGCCCTCGAACGCCTCCAGACCCCCGGAACTCTCGTGCAGGATGTCGCCCCCCAGGTCGGCTTCGCCGATCCCTTCCAGTTCTCGCGCACCTTCCGCCGCGTCTTCGGCATGTCCCCCCGCAACTTCGCCCGCCGCCACTGGCGCGCCCACGGAATCATCGGCGATTAACGGCAAACCTTCCCGCCCTCAAGCCCCCTTCACAACGAACCGGCGTCCGTAAGCCGCTGCCCCCGCGCGATCATCTCGCGCAGTTCTTCCTCGCTGTCCGCAAGATCAAAAAGACTATTCGTCAACCGCCGCACCTGCCCCCACACATGACACGCTGGACATCGCCTGTGCGGCGAAAAGAACCGCGTCAGACAACGCTCGCACACATAGCGGTTCGTCAGCAGAAGGTGGTAACTCTCTGAGACCACGACGCGCCTCGCTCAGCCGGCGGCTGATCCGAATTCCCAGCCCCCAGCTTAATGTTCCCTGGCTCTTTAATCACGTACAAAGCGATCGCAACAAACATCAGCGAGCCCCCCGCCAGCCGCCTCAGTACGATCCCCCGCCCGTGCAGCGGTTCGATGTGCTCATGCCCCAGCCACGCTATCCCCGCCGCCAAAATAATCGTGATGACCCCCCGCGTCGATTGCAGAATCGTCCCCAGGATCACCCCCACCTGTCCGATTGCCCCGAACAGAAACAGCATCGCCCCAAACCACGTCGCCGCGAACGGCAACGCTTCACGCCAATCCTTCACCTTGGCCGACTGCACCAGTCCCACGAACGGCAGCGCGATCGCTCCGTTGAACGCATACTGCAGCGACGCCCCCAGTATCGCCGCCCGCGTCGCCGACAGCCCCGGCACACGCATCGGATCCTTCACCAGCCACGCAATGTGATAATCGGAGAGCGCGAAAAAGCAGACCGTCCACCCCACCCCCGCGATGGCCCGCCGCCGAAACACGCCGCCCGACGCGTTGATCAACAGCCCGCCCGCCACGCACAGACCCACCGCCGCCCATTGCAGCCACGTCAACGCCGCCCCTTCGCCGCCCCCCGGCATGCCCAGCATCCCGACCAGCGCCGCCTGCAGCAGCACCTTGAATCCCAGCAGCGGCGTGATCCGCGACGCCTCTCCGTGCTTCAGCGAATATTGCAGCCCCGCCTGCCCGATCAAGTAAAAAAGCGATGTCCCGACCAACGGCCACGCGATCCCCCACTGCCCCATTCCCGGTGCCCCCGCCGGCCACGCACACACGCACCCTACCAGCCCCATCACCCCCATCAGCAAGTGCCCCAGGATCAGCAGGTCCCACATCCCACGCGCGCTCCGCCGCTGCACAAAATGCCGCGTCGCCAGATACGAAAATGACTGCGTGAACGCCGACCCCAGCCCGTAAAAAATCCCGAGAATCATCGCAATTCCATGGCTATCCGTCTTGCGTCCGCCGGCCTCTTCCCGTCGCTCCTCACGTCCCCCCGCCCACCGCGTTCCGCCGCCGCTGCGCCTCGTTCATCTGCTCCGCCGTCGGGCTCCGCCCCGTCTTGATCATCTCGCTGAAGCAGTCAAACAAGTACGTCGCATCATGCGGCCCCGGACTCGCCTCCGGGTGATACTGCACCGCAAACACCGGCTCGCTCCTGTGCCGAAAACCTTCCAGCGTGTTGTCGTTCAAATTGATATGCGTCGGCTCCCCGCCCCGATCGCGCAGACTCGCCACATCCACCGCAAACCCATGATTCTGCGAGGTGATCTCCACCTTCCCCGTATCCGTGTTCTGCACCGGCTGGTTCCCCCCGCGATGCCCGAACTTCAACTTGTACGTCGACGCCCCCATCGCCAACGCCAGCAATTGATGCCCCAGGCAAATCCCAAAAATCGGCTTCTTCCCGATCAGCCCCTTCAACGTGTCCTGCACATAATGCACCGGCTCCGGATCGCCCGGCCCGTTCGACACAAACACCCCCTCCGGCTTCAACGCCAGAATCTCCTCCGCCGACGTCCCCGCCGGCACCACCGTCACCCGGCACCCAGACTGTGTCAGATTCCGCAGAATGTTCCGCTTCAACCCGCAATCGATCGCCACCACGTTGCAGCTCGCCTTCCCCTGCGCATCCGTAATCTGCGCCCACTCCCCCTTGTTCTCATCCCACGTATACGGCTTCTCCGGCGCGACAATCTTCACCAGATCCAGCCCCGCCATCCCCGGCCACGCCTGCGCCCTCCGCACCAGCTCCGCATCATTCTCCACCACCCCCGCTTCCGTGCAGATCACCCCCTTCATCGCCCCCTGAATCCGCAGCTTCCGCACCAGCGCCCGCGTATCGATCCCCGCAATCCCCGGCACCCCGAACCGCTTCAAATAACCATCCAGCGTCTCCACCGACCGAAAATTCGAATCGATCGGCGACAGCTCCTTGATGATGAACCCCTCCACCTGCGGCCGCGACGATTCGTAATCGTTCTGATCCGCGATCCCATAATTCCCGATCTGCGGATAAGTCATCGTGACGATCTGCCCCTTGTACGACGGATCGGTCAGGATTTCCTGATAACCCACCAGCGACGTATTGAACACCACCTCGCCCGGCCGCGTCGCCGAAGCGCCAAACGCCGTGCCCGTGAATACCGTGCCATCTTCAAGCGCGAGTTTCGCCAGTGCATTCGCCATCGAGCCGCACACTCCTGGAGCAAGGGAAGGACAATTCCGCTGATTATACCGCCCACCGCCCACAATTCGACCGGCCGCGCCCAAACGCTGGCGTCCGCACGCGCCACGCCTTACGCTGCCCCGCAACGTTCTCCAATCCCCAGCGGGAGCCGCCATGAAACCCAAAGATTTCGATCACCTCCGTGTCGACCCCGGCGACAAAATCCGCCTCCGCCGCTGGTCCACCGATTCCACCAAACACCTCCCCACGCGCGAACTCGCCGACCAGCGCACCCACGCCGCCGCCGTCCGTCTCGGTGAATTCCAGGACCGCCTCTACGCCAGCGCCCGCGAATCACTCCTCGTCATCCTCCAGGGCATGGACGCCTCCGGAAAAGACGGCGCCGTCCGCAAAGTCTTCGACGCCGTCAATCCCGCCGGAATCCAGGTCACCAGCTTCAAGCAGCCCTCCTCCGAAGAACTCCGCCACGATTTCCTCTGGCGATGCCACGCCAGGGTTCCTCCCCGCGGCTACATCGGCGTCTTCAACCGCTCCTACTACGAAGACGTCCTCATCGTCCGCGTTCACGCCCAGCACCTCCTCCCGCCCGAACTCCAGAAGGACAAGCACGTCTGGAAGCAACGCTTCGGCATGATCCGCGCCTTCGAACAAATCCTCGCCGACGCTTCCACACGCGTCGTCAAATTCTTCCTCCACATCTCCAGGGACGAACAACGCAAGCGTTTCGAAGACCGACAGAAGGAGCCCGACAAGCACTGGAAACTCGCCGCCGGAGACTTCGAGGAACGCACCTACTGGCAGGATTACCAGGATGCCTACGAAGCCATGCTCGGCCAAACCTCCACCGGCCACGCCCCCTGGTACATCATCCCCGCTGACCACAAGTGGGTCCGCGACTACTGGATGGTCCACATCCTCGACGCCACCATGAAATCCATGGACATCCCCCTTCCCACCCTCGCCGATCCCTCGCTCGTCAAACGCAAATTCGACTGATCCCGCCATCAAAGCCTCGCCCGCCAGAGCCGCGCCCGTCAGGTAGCGGTAGGTGGGGGGGCGTCTACCCCGGCAGAAACGAATACCGCACCGCCCCCTGCGACATCAGCCCCACCACCATCCACATCCCCGCCGACAGAATCTCCCCCAGAATCAACCCGATGAAAAACGCCCGCGCACGCCGATACGCACCCGCCCCGCCATATTTCAGCAGCAGCGTCTTCACGCACCACCCGATGAATATCGAAAACCAGAACGCCTGCATCGGACCCGCGTTCATCAGCACCAGACCCAGCGGATGCAGCGGCCAGCTCACGAACAGCGCCCGCCCCGCCATCAGCCCCGCCACCAGCAGCGCCCCAAACGAAAAGCTCGTCCATTCCGCGCGCGGCGTCGTCTCCGGCCGAATGTGCGTGAACCCATACGTCTCCCGCAGCGCATCCTGCGGTATGTTGAACGCCGCATACTGATCCGCCAGCGCCGTCCGCCCATACGTATAACTCACCCAGTGCTGCATGACCGCCGCCAGCACCACGCTCACAAAAATCGCCCACCCCAGCCGCCGAAACCACCGCGGCCGCTCCTGCTCCCCGATCTCCTGCCCCATCCGCAGCGCATCGGCCGCATATGGCATCAGCGTTTCCCGCAAATCCGCGAAAAATATCCGCGATATCACCTGCACCCAGTAATAACTCACCATGTCCACCACGCGCGGGCCCAGGAGCGATGTGAAAAAATTCGTCGGCCACCACGTCGGCCCCACCCAGAACAGCCCCGTCTCCGCCACGATCCGCGCCATCAGCGTCCACAACATCAGCCCCACCCCCAGCAGCAGCAGCGCCAGCCCCGCCTTCATCCCCACCGCCATCATCCACACCCACGCCACCCCGCCGGACGCCACAAGCCCCACCACCATCGCCCGATACGTCAGCGGCTCATTTTCCTCCCGCGGGCTCCCCCGCCACGCCGCCACCGCCACCCGCCGCAGGTGCCCCCGCGCCAGCCACAGCAACCCCCCGAAGTACCCCACATACACCCCCATCGCACGCGTCTGCTCGTGCTGGTCCAGATCAATGCTGCTGCCCGAAAACAGCACCCGCGCCAACCCGTTCAGCACCAAAAACAGCCACAGCGACAGCGCAATCTCCGACGGTATGAAAAACGTGATCCCCACCACCGACAAAAACAACCGCGAACTCGTGATATACCCCGGCAACGCGTTCCACGGACGATCCACAAACGCATCCCCCACGTTGTACTGCAGATCAATCGTCGGTACCGCCGGAAACTGCGCATGCAGCCCCCCCAGCAGATACACCCCCGCCGGCACCGCAATCCCCACCCACAAAATCGGATTCCGCCACAGCCGGTTGTACCACCGCCCCGGCTCCGGCGCCGCCATCAGCTCCAGCGGGATCGTCGCCAGCGGATAAGTCAGCCGCTCGTGATACACCCACTGCTTCCGGAAAATCGCCGCCAGAAACATCGCCGCCCCCAGCAGCGCCGCCACCAGCACGCCCCACAGAACCGCCGGAATGATGAACGCCGCCACCGGTATGTGCCCACCGCTCACCGGATCCACCCCCAGCCAGTAATTGCTCACGATCGGCGAACCCGCATCCCGCGCCGGCGTCAGCCACCCCGGCATCAGCTTCGCAATCGGCTGCAGCCACGGATAATCCCGCCCGATCCACGCCGGCGACACGATCATCGGCTCCAGATACCGCAGCAGTCCGCTCGACGGCGCCGCACTGGCCACCAGCAGCATCGTGAACACCACGATCAATTCCCCAGTCCCGAACGGCCGCAGCTTCACCAACTGCAACAGCGGATTCACCGCCAGGATCATCAACGCCAGCAGCGTCATCGCCCCGATCGGCAGGTGATACCCGATCAGCGGCGAGTTCCGCACCACCAGATCGTTATACGGCGTCAGCAGCGCCACCACCCCCACCAGCGAAAGCCCCGTCCAGAACGCCCGCCGCGTCAGCCCCGCCCCGGGCGCGCGACGCAGCGGCCGACGCTCCGCACGCCCGCTTCCCTCTCCCGACACCGCACTCGGCCACGTTTCACTCAATGCCGGCACCGCTCCAGACCCTTCCGCGCCACCGCCCCCGAGAGCGTATGGCCAATGGGTCGGGTTATCCATGTCGATCACGGCGTCCTCTGTCATGGGGCCTCCTGCCCGCTCAGGCGACAGGCTGGCCCACTTCCGTTATCGACCACGCCCGCCGGCAATAAAAATGGATTCCACCCCGGCCCAACCGCTCACCCCCGCCCCCACGCAGCTCCCCGCCCGCGGCCCCGCGCCGCCCCTCGCACGGCACGCACCCGGCCAACACAACATTCATGCAGGGACCTTCCGCACCGGCCGCGACCATCCCTGACCGCCGACACCAGCACCAAACCCCGCACGCCCGGCGCTCTCCGAACACCGTCACCCTGAAAACGCCCCCCCGCGCCCGAAAGTTTCCTGCAAATCAAATTTTTGAAAAGATTCCGCCGACCCCTAATGCCGCCTGATGATCCGGCCATATTTATTAATCTTTACCGCGCGAATGTCTCTACTGCGCGAACGTCTCTGCCCCAAAGGGGCCCGCGTCAATAGCCCGGGGTGACCGAAGGGAACCCCGGGTGAACAGCACGAGAGATATTGCCCAGCCCCAACGGGGCGCCCGAACGCTTCCCCTCTAATTCCGAATCGAGTCCACGGGGCATCATCCCGATGCCACTGCCCGCGCACGTCGCTTTACGCGCTCTCCTTGATCGGTATCGGCTTGCGATCGAACAGCCCCACCTCTCCCCGAACCACCTCTTCCGTGATCACATACTTCCCCCGCTGCTGCAAATCCGGCAACTGATACATCAGCTCCAGCATGATCTCCTCCATCACGCTCCGCAGCGCCCGCGCCCCCGTATCCCGCTTCAACGCCCGCTCCGCGATCAGCTTCAACGCCCCGTCCGTATACTCCAGCTCGCAACCCTCCATCTGGAAAAACTTCTGGTACTGCTTCACCAGCGCGTTCTTCGGCTCCGTCAGAATCTGGATCATCGCCGGAACCGTCAGCGGCGCCAGCGGCGCAAACACCGGCAACCGCCCGATGAACTCCGGAATCATCCCGTACTCAATCAAATCATCCGGCGTCACCTTCGCCAGCAACTTGCCCTTGTCGTCATCGCTCTCCACCCGCCCCGCCGATTCCGACCCATACCCGATCATCTTCCGCCCCAGCCGCTTCCCGATAATCTGGTCCAGCCCCACAAACGTCCCGCCGCAGATGAACAGGATGTTCGTCGTGTCCACCTGGATGTACTGCTGCTCCGGATGCTTCCGCCCGCCCTGTGGCGGCACGTTCGCCAGCGTCCCCTCCAGCATCTTCAGCAGCGCCTGCTGCACGCCTTCCCCGCTCACATCCCGCGTGATCGAGACGTTCATGTTCGTCTTGCCGATCTTGTCGATCTCATCAATGTAGATGATCCCGCGCTGCGCTGACTCCAGATCGTAATCCGCGTTCTGCAGCAGCTTCAGCAGCAGGTTCTCCACATCCTCCCCCACATACCCCGCTTCCGTCAGCGTCGTCGCGTCCCCGATCGCAAACGGCACGTTCAAACACCGCGCCAGCGTCTTGGCCAACAGCGTCTTGCCCGAACCCGTCGGCCCGATCAACAGCACGTTGCTCTTATCAATCTCCACCTCTTCCCCGCCCGCCGCATCCGCATGCGCCAGCCGCTTGTAGTGGTTGTGCACCGCCACCGCCATCGCCCGCTTCGCCGCGTCCTGGCCGATCACGTACTGATCCATGAACTCCTTGAGCTGCCGCGGACTCGGAATCTGCCCGAACATCGGCCGGCTTCCGGAAACCTTCCGCTTCTCCTGCCGAAAAATGTTCTGGCACAACTCCGTGCAGTTCGAACAAATGTAAATGTCGTTCGGCCCCTCCACCATCGGCCCCACCTCCCGCGACGACTTCCCGCAAAACGAGCAATTCGTCACCTTCCGCCCCCGAAACCCGCCACCGCCCCCTCCGCCGGCGCCGCCACCACCCACGCTCCCCCCGCCCGACCCGCCGATCGATCCACCGTTCCCCACGCCGCCGCCGCCATTGCCCGGTTGATTCGCCATGTACTCAGCTTCCTATGCCTGCGCAAGATGGACTGCGTGCGCCGACAACGCCACCCCACACCCCGCGATACGCCACAACGTTCGCAGGTGCAAAAAAGGCAAAGCCAGCGCCACTATCCATTTATCATAGAGTTTGTCGGCATCAGCGTCCAACCGGCTGAAGCTTTTCACATGGAATACGGGACCCCTAGCGAATCCTCCGCCATTATTCGGACACATAGTCGTGGTTGGCGGCTTTGCCGCCGGTAAAACCGCTCAGGCTGCTCAGGCACGGGCAGCCGGCGGTCCCGTCAGTGCGTTGCCCGCCCGCCGCCGTCTCTACTGGCCGCTGCGGGGAATGGACGGCGGCCATCCTTTGTAATGAAGGCATCATCAAAAACGTAAAGAGCTCCATCACCTCCAGTCACAAAGAGCCGGTCTCCTAGCACGATCGGATTGCCAAAGTACCCGCAGCCTTCGAACCTCGACCGCAGCGGTCCCGCAGGAAGTTCGTAGGAGCCGGTGGCAAAACTCCACCTGTTTCCCGCGGGGTCGAGGTAGAGAAGCCCGGGGCCCGCACAAACAAAACCGCTCCCCAGTGGAACGACCCACTGCGCATGCCAAAGAGGGTCCGGAGGACCCAGCGGGAGCGGGGCGACCGCGACACGTTGGTGCGTCTGGCGCGACCAGATTTCAAGGCGCATCGGCCTGGCGTCCAGGTATTCGCGCGGCGCTTTCGTGTCATGAACCAGCACCGCAATGGCCTCGTCCGATGCCGCAACGGATTCAATCCCCGACTCAATGAATGGTGGCTTGGCCGGCACTGTGAACAGCTGCTGGGCAGGAAGGAGATCTCGGTCAACGCTGTAGACGCTGCCCTCCGACACGGCCAATGGACCGCCAGGTCCCAGGTACAGTTCCCAAGACTTCAGCACAATGTGCGCTGGGCGCTCCGTCACCACGCCGCCATCCAGAACACGCAGTGCTCCTCCGGGGAGCGGAATGTAGTGCCGGTGTCCATCAAAGACCATCGGGCCGCTCCCCCCAGGCAGGGTCGTCCAGCGTGGATCCCTGGAGAGGATAAGACTTGCCTCCGGCAGGTTCGGGGTAAGCTCAATAAACACCCGCCGGCGGTAAGGGGTGGGCAGGGTCGGATCGGTCAACCGAAGAGAACGGAGTGGCTCGTCCACCAGCCGCGCAAAATCAACGCTGAGTGTGCGAGGATTCAAGGCGAAGAAGTGCCCGCTGATGTTGGCGAAATATAGCCGTGGGTCGCCATCGGGAGGCACATAGGCGGACTGGGGCTGGCGCCGGACCGGAAACGCGATGGGCTCATCCGCTCGCACCAGCGGCGCAACGATCTGATCGTGGGTGGCGATCCGCGCGATAAGGCCGAAGCGTTCGCGAAGCTGCGGGGAGCTGCGGGCTGCACGAAGATCCATCGCCGCCAACGATTCGGCAATGAACCGATCCTCATGACCCGTCCGGGAGTCGATTTCCGCCGCCAGTTCATAAAGTTCGGGCCGTTGCATCACGGCGCCTAGCAGCGGTTCAATCACGGCGGCGGCTTCGTCCTCTTGCCCGAGCGCGAGCAAGGCGCGCGCTTCCAGCAGCCGCGCGTTAATCTCCGTGTCGTTGCCGCTATCCTCAAACACCGCCCGTGGTATCGCGTAGGCGACATCCGTGGAGATGACGATCACCGCGCTATCCGTAATTACCGGATTTGTGAGCAAACGGCGTCCGACATAGCGGGACCGCGTGATCTCTCCGTCGCTGGGATCCAGGAAGTGCAGCGTGCCGTCGGCGGCGACGGCAACCGGCCCGGCATGTTGGCCGGCGTCATGGGTGAGAGGAACCCAATCCGAAGAGGGGCTCCCATTGTCGGGCAATACCTCCGCCCCAGGCCTGTAAAGTTCGAACGGAATTCGCGTCTTCCATAAATAGGTGAAGCGCGAGTCGATGCGGGACACGGTGGAAAGGTTCTGCGGTCCGAGGTCGGCATAGAACGTCCCCTCCGGCAGGGTCATCGTCGCGTGAAACTTCGTCAAACCGACGGGAACACGGACGTCAGCTGGCGGGTCGGTCGCCTGTGTGTCGCCCGTGGTGGCATGAAACCGGATCGATTGATCCCCCAACAGATAGAGGTCGCTGGTGGCGTCATCCACCCCAAGCCGCACGCCTGGTGCTGCGCGGCGCGTCCACAGCGGCTCTCCCGTTGTAGCGTCCAGGGCGGTGATGTTCAGGTAGTCCCGACTCTGGGGATCGGCTGGGACGATAGGGCGGTCATCGCGTCGGAAAAATGGCAGAGTCTCGCCGGGCAGAGCGCGCACGGCGACGTAAATCACACGCTGGGTGATGATTGCGCGTGGCTCGCCGCCGGTGATGCCCAGAGGCGTACGCCAGAGGAACAGACGCCGGTCGCGAGGAAGCTGATTCCGAAAATCACGCGCGGTGGCAAGGGCTTTAGCGGGCTCGTTCTCTTTGAGAAGTTGCTCGGCTCGCAACAACTCGTCGGCAGGGGGAGTAGGGCCACCATAGGCTGCGTTGCAGTTCAGAATCAGGAGCAAGGCGAAACACGAAAACCAACGGTGCATGCGATCCGTCCAAAATAGTAAATCAGCCTACACTCTTCGGAAGCGCTGTCCGCACCCACGCCGCCGCTGAGTCCATCGCAAACGGTTTGCCCGCCCAGGCGCCGGCAGCGGCGGCAGGAAGCCTGATCGACGCGATTCCCGGCGAACGCGAGACCATCACCGCCGTCGCCCCCTCCCCCAGCTCCAAAGCGTAGCGAGCGTACTCCTTTTTGTGCAGACCCGTTGCCGCCCGCCGCGCAAGATCGTGAGCCACGGCGGCGGCCTGCTCGGCCCACACCACCAGCACGCGCTCCGCGCGCTCCGCCGCCAGCAGCCGCCACGCCGCCGCAAGCGCCCCCGTCACCGCATCCTCCGACGCAAACGCCAGCGTTTCGCACGGTCCCTTGAGGCCAAACGCAATCGCCACCGCCGCCGCGATGCTCGAATACACGCTGCGCGAAAACAACCGCGGCGAGGCGAATTTTCCCCCGGCCTCGAACATGCTCTCGAGATACCCCACCGTCGCGTCGATCGCCCCCCACGCGCTCACACAAATCAATCCAATTTGTTCCCCCGAAACCTCCGCCGAGTGGCTCATCGTCCACGCCTGATGGGCGGCCCGGATCGCCAGCGCCGCCAGACGTTCTTGCGCGGCCACATTTTCCACAGGGAGAATTTCGCAGCCGGGCGCATCGGCAACCAACTCCGTGATCGCCGCCACCTCGTCGGTCACCACGCCGGCGCCCACAAGATGCAGCAGTCGCTCCATCAGTCTTCCTCCCGCGCGAAGACCAGGGCCGTGTTGTTGCCGCCGAATGCAAAATTTGTGGACATCACCGCGCGCAGCGATCGCTCGCCGCCCGCGTATATATGATTGCGCGGAACAGGAAGGCGCATGGCGGGATCGGCGTCGCCTTCGACGCTGCCGGCGTTCGGCGGGATGAGGTTTTCATGCAACGCCTGCAGGCACAGAATCGCTTCGATCACTCCCGCCGCCCCAAACGTGTGGCCCGTGCAGCGCTTGGTCGAACTCACCATCGGCGGCTCGGGGCTTTCGGCAAACACGGCGTGGAGCGCGCCGGCTTCCATGGCGTCGTTGTCTTTCGTGCCCGTGCCGTGCGCATTGATGTAACCGATGTCGCCAGGCTGCAAATGGGCTCGTGCCAACGCGTCGCGCATCGCGCGAATTGCCTGAACGCCGGCGGGATCGGGAGCGGTGATATGGTAGGCATCGCACGTCACGCCAAAGCCGCGCAAATAGGCAAGGATCGGCGCTTTGCGGGCGCGGGCGTGCTCGGGATGCTCGAGCACCAGAATGCCCGCCCCTTCGCCAACCGTCATGCCCGGGCGATGCGCATCAAATGGCCGGCAACCATCCGGGGCTGTGACTTTCAGCGAATGGAATCCCGACAAGACCACCCGGCAAAGCGCTTCACTGCCGCCCGCCAAAGCAATCTCGCATTCGCCCAAAGCAATCGCATCCGCGGCGGCGCCGATCGCCATGGCGCTGCCCACGCAGGTCGTCAGGCAGACCTCCCGCAGCGCCGCCGACCGGGCGATGCGGTGGCGCCGCGCGAGCAGTTCGCCGACTTCGTAAGGCTGAAGCCGGCGCATGAGATTCACGTCGGCGCTGTCGGGATTCTCGCGGTATTGGGCGGCGAAGCGTTCGTTTTTGTCCATGCCGCAGACGGTCGTGGCGACAAACAGGCCGATCTCTTCTCCGTCGCCTTCGCGAAGCCGATCGGGAAGGCGGGCTTGGGCGAGGGCTTCGTCGGCGGCGATGCAGGCCAGTTGCTGCGTGCGCGAGAGCGCATTCCACAACCGCGGCGGGAGGTCGGCCGGGCGGGGGAGGTCGGCGGGGCAGGCGGCGACTTTGACGGAGCGCAGGGGATGGCCCGGCTCGATTTCGGACCAGGGGGCGAGGACGTCGCGGGCGGCGGCGACGCCTTGCCAGGTGGCCGGGACGCCGATGCCCTGGGCGGTCACGGCGCCCATTCCGGTAATCGCCACCGCGTGGTGGGGGGGCATAGGGCACTACTTCTTGATGCCGTACATGTCGGGCGTCGCGGGCAGGATGGTGATCGACTCGATGACCGGTTTGGGGCCTTTGACGGTGCCGTTGTCGTCGGAGACGGGGGTTTTGGCGATCTGGTCGACGACGGGCATGCCATCGATGACCTGTCCGAAGGCGGTGTATTGGCCGTCGAGGTTGCTGTTTTTGGCGTGCATGATGAAGAACTGAGAGCCCGCGGAGTTGGGGTCCTGGGAGCGGGCCATGGAGAGGACGCCGCGGTCGTGCTGTTTGTCGGAGAATTCGGCGGTGATTTCGTAACCGGGTCCGCCGGTGCCGGCGCGGCCTTCGACGTTGCCGGTGGAATCGCCGCCCTGGATCATGAAGCCCTTGATGATGCGGTGGAAGACGGTGCCATCATAAAACTTCTGGCGGGCGAGGCTGACGAAATTATCGACAGTGTGCGGGGCGACGTCGTAGGCGAAGGTGGCCTTGATGTCGCCTTTGTCGGTCTTGATGACGGCATATTGGAGGGGAACGATGTGGAGGACGGTGGGGCTGTAGCGCTGGAGGATGTCTTTGCGCTGGGAGTCGGGCAGGCCGCCGATTTCGTTTTTGAACTTAGCGAATTCCTTGGCGCCCTGGCCGGGGTTGTAGAGGTTTTCGATGACGAGGGGTTCGGCATCTTTCCAGACGAGGATGTAGGTGCCGCCGGAGCGGATGTCGGGGTAGATGTTGTCGAGGTTGATTTTGGCGGGATCGGCGCCGGGGGTGGGGTTTTTGGGTTCGATCTTCTGGCCGTCGAAGGTGTAGAGGGTGAAGGCGGGCATGCCTTTGTCGTCGAGGGCGTCCTTGGCGGGGGAGTAGCCGTCTTGGAGCTGGGAGGGGTCATCGGCGAGGTGGACGGGTTTGGTGGGGCCGGAGTAGAAGCCGAGGAGGAGTGGCTGATCGGGCTTATCGTACCAGGCGAGTGGCATGACGACATCGGCGTGGGCGACGGAGGCGGCGCCGAGGAGGAGGGACGAGAGGCCGATTGCGAGGAGTGCGTGTGTGAATTTGCGCCGGGCGAGCATAAGGGGTCTCCGGAAAAGGGGTTGATGTGGATGGGGGATTGTATGCGGAAAGTTGGGGGAGGGGGAAGGGGAGGCGAGTGCTGGGTGCTGGGTGCTGGGTGCTGAGTGTGTGGGGCCGGGGAGTTTCAATTCTTTTTGAAAGTTGGTGAAGGTTTTGGGAAATGGCGGGGGAGGAGGTGGGGTTTTCTTCGATGTATCGGGGGTGTTTTGGGAAAAAGGGTGGGTTTTTGCCGTTGTGTTTTTGCGGATGTGGGGTT